>JANNYB010000071.1:0-43804 GCA_031409875.1 Acidobacteriota bacterium
GAAAATGCTGTAAGTTATGAGATGCAAAAAGCCGTAAAAAAAAGCGTAAAGCCCGATCATTCGCCGAAATTTTATCAAATTATTCCAACCGAAATACTTGCGAATCGGCGTTATTGCCAAACCGACGAGCAAAAAAATCAAAGTCAAAACGCCGGTCGTGCGAAGAAAAAACTCAATCGGATTCGCGCCCAAATTTCCACGAAAACCATCAAACAAGAGCAACGCCAACGGCACGAGCGCATTTGTGAACAGCAGTATTTTGTTAAATTTTATATCATTCATCTAAAAGACTTTGTTGCTTGGTCGAGCGAACTCGCAAAATATAAACTGTTGTATCTTGAATCGAAAACAAAATCCGATAAGTTTTCGGCTTTTTGCCGTAAATTAATTGCCGCACGACAACATCGAAAGCCTCACTTTCCGCGCTGACCGGACATCTTTCGGGAAATTTGCGAAGCGAAATAATTGCTTCACTAATACCCCAAAGCCAACTGTCTGCCGAATCGGAATAATTTTCTAAATTCCAAGTGTTTATCTCAAAAATATCAGCCTTTGCCGATGGCGTAATAATAACTTGAAATTTCATCTACGATACCTCGCCGACAGGTCGTAAAAGTTCAGCGAAAACCTTTTCCGCCAATTCTCCTTTGCCGGCTTTCATTTCGGCAATGGCAGGTTTTAAGGCTTCGATTGTTTCGAGTTTTTCAGAAATTTCAAGCAGCTTTTGATAGCTTCCGGCATCTTGCACGACCAATTCTGCTTTGCCGTTAATTGTTAGAACTATTGGCTTTCCCGTTTCTTTTAACTGTTCGACAAACTCGCTTGTATTGCGTTTAAAATTTGAAAGCGAGTCTATTTCTTCCCGTAAATTTATCATTTAACAAAAATCTCCTGTGCATTAAATTTAATGCAAATTTGATGCAATGTCAAAAATATTTTTTCAAATCCATTTCGCCGTAAAGACTTTCAACCTCGTTTGAATATCCGTTAAACATCAAAGTTTCGCGTGAACCGAGTTCGCCGATGCGTCTTTCCGTTGCTTGCGACCAGCGCGGATGGGCAACGGTTGGGTTGACGTTTGAATAAAATCCGTATTCTTTGGAACTTGCGATGTTCCAGGTTGTCGGCGGTTCGTCGTCGGTCAAAGTGATTTTGACGATTGATTTAATGCTTTTGAAACCGTATTTCCAAGGCACGATAAGGCGAATCGGTGCGCCGTTTTGATTCGGCATCTGTTTGCCGTAAAGTCCTGTTGCCAAAATAGTTAGCGGATGATTTGCTTCGTCCAAGCGCACGCCTTCGACGTAAGGCAAATCAATTCCGGCAGAAAACGCCGACTGCATTCCGTTTTTGCCGGAAGGTAATTTTACATCAGGATTTTTCGAACTTCCACCGTCATAAAAAGTCCGAAAAGCGACATATTTTGCCGAGCCGAGCGGCTGAACTGCGTCTAAAATTTTTTTCAAAGGAAAACCGACCCAAGGAATAACCATTGACCAACCTTCGACGCATCGAAAGCGATAAATTCTTTCTTCTTGTTCAAATTTCAACAAATCTTCGATGTCAAAAACTTTCGGTTTTTGCACCAATCCGCCGACTTCGACCGTCCAAGGGCGCGTTACAAAATCTTGCGCGGCACGGGCGACCGAAGTTTTGCTTGTCGAAAATTCATAGTAATTATTGTAAGTCGTGATGTCTTCAAATGAATTCAGTTTGTCTTCGAGCGGAAAATCCGAAGATTTTTTGATGTTGTTTATTTCCGTCGTAACAATTTCCTTCGGCGGCGGTTCGTTGAAAAACCTGTAAGCCAAACCCGTGGCAGCAGTCGTTCCGCCGAGAATCGCGGCACGGATAAAATTGCGCCGATTCAGATAATCACTTTCGGGCGTGATTTCGCTGGATTTTATTTCGTTTAGCTTTTTCACTATTTTATAATTCGTCTGCGCCTGTTTTTTAGATGCGTTTTTTGTTTATAAAACAAAGTGTCGAAATTATATATTCCGATTTTACCAAAATTTATTCCGCCAAAAATACAAAAAGAGAGAAAATTGCAAAAACTCTCATTACTGAGCGGCATAGAATTTGATTACGACATCATCGCCTTCAATTTTCGGTGGTTTTTTCCGTGTTTTTCGTGGATAGATTTCTTTTTCTATCCACAGCACACACGGAAAACACACGGAAAGAACTTCGATAATTGCCCGATTAAGTGATATTTCCCGCGTCAGCCAATTCTATGCCGCTCAGTAATGAAAAACTCTCTCTCTTTTCGTTTAAATCTCACGGAAATTTACGGCAAAACATCTGCCGGAATAGTCGTTTCGATATTGCCTTCGGAAACATTTGTTCCACCGTTTTGGGTTAATGCTCCGGGTTCACGAAAACCGCCTATAAAAGAAGCTAAAATATTTTCGTTAAAGACGTTGTGCAACGAGCCTGCGCTAATTGCAATAGCATAACCGAAACGGGCAATGTGATTATTGTAGATATTATCGCCGCGCGGTCCGTTTGTTCCGCCGCCTGTTGCGGGATTGTAGCAAATTCCCAGCAGATTATTTGCCGGATTTCCGCCGCCGACAATGACGTTTTCAAAAATACGGTTTCCCGCCGAATTTCCGCCGCGCACGAAGACACCGAGATTAACCGAAGAAATGTTGTTTCGGCTAACAAAAACCGAGCGTCCATTGACGATTAAAACGCCGATTTCGCTCGGACCATTATTTGGAGCTAATCCGCGTCCGACAATTTGCAGAGATTCGACATTTACATTTACCGAATTGTTAATCATCACGTTGGAATTAAAACCGCTGATTTTACCGTTTCTGACCGAAACGCCGCTCACGCCGTTAATAAAAACTCCGCGTCCTGTTCCCGCAGTTGAAGTTTTTACCGTATTGCCGTTTAAATTTAAAGATACATTTGAAGCCGTGATGACGATTCCATCGCCGCTCGATACCGAAACATCATCGGAAAGCCGATAATTTCCCGAACGGTTGATTTGAATAGTTTGATTTCTACCCACAGAAATCTCTTTTTCTTCCTGTGCCGAAGCTATCTCAGGAATTGCCGCCACGATTGCCATTACGACAATAATTTGTAATAATTTTTTGAACATTTTCTTAGTTGAATGTTCGCACATTCCGCCGGAAAGTCGGGAAATTTTGTTGAACCGAAGTTGCCGACTTTTTGGCGGAACGCCCGAACGATTTCTTACTCCTTTTAGTTTTGTTTTCTGAAAATAAGACAGAAATATCCCTCTAAAACCTTTGGTTTCAGTAATAGCAATCTATTTATATTTTGCTTTTTTTATCTGTCTATAACGAAAATACCAATCGGAATCCGATTTATTCCCAATGTTGAAAAAATATTTTTCGGGAATAAATTTGCCCGCGCGACACATCTCTTAAATGTCAATCAAGACAAATTTCTAAAAATTTCAGGAGTAAAAAATGAATATCAGAAAATTTATAGCTTTAGCTATTTTTACAGCCGCGATTGCGGTTTTATCGAGTGTCAGCATTTCCGCGCAAGAGATGATGAAAAAAGAAACGGAAAAACCGATTGTTGCCGTCATCCAAGCCGATTGGTGTCCGTATTGTAAGCGTGTCGAGCCGGTTATGATGAGCTTGATGAAGGAATACGGCGAAAAATTCGATTTCGTGATTTTTGACGTAACGGACGATGCCGCCGTCAAAGAATCAATGAAAAAAGCCGAAACGCTCGGCTTGGGCAAATTTTTCAAAGATTTCAAAGGCAAAACTTCCGCCGTTGCCATTTTGAAAAACCAAGAAGTTGTTTTCAAAACATTCAATAACAACAAACGCGAAGATTACATTGCGGCATTTGAAAAAGCGTTGGAATAACTCATTACGAAACTTAAAAAAAAAGCGACTTACCGAAAAGTAAGTCGCTTTTTTTTGTTCTGATTTTTGAATTATATGCTTTGCTCTTTTGCGTTGATATGTTTTTTTAACGATGGTGAAATCGTCCGCGCAATGAGTAGATTATCGCTTTCGGGCAAATCCGAAACGACAAAGATGCTGTATTTTCCGTTCTCGAAACAAGCTATTTGCAAGCCGTTTGCCGATTGACACGAGATTGCATCGCTGTCGTTTTTAACTTCATCTTTTTCGCGTTTCGACATTAAAACCGAGACGATTTTGTTCTGAAATTCGACGACAACGTGCGCGAAGCGTCTGCCGTTGATGATGCAATTATGCGCTTTGATAAATTTCACTTGGTCGCCGAAAACCTCGCGCAAGGTTTCGATAACTGTTGTATCAAAATTTTTGTTTGCTGCGCCGTAAAGTTTGGCGGCTTCGTCGAGCGAGATCGGTTTTTCCTTCAAATTATGCGTCAAAGCACAGTTTTGATGGTCATCAACCGCGTCTTTTCGCGCTTCGGTAAAATCGGCTTGCTGAACGCTAAAAGTTTCTTTGGGCAACATTTTGTTCGTGTTGATGGTGTTATTCGGTTTCCCATTTGCCGTTTCCGTAGCCGGTTTGCGCCAGATTATTCCGAAAGCAACCGCCAAAATCAAGATGGCAAACGCGCCCGCAAAAATTGCTCTTGCGCCGATAAAACTCCACGTTTTTTCTTTGCCAAAAGCGTTTTCGCGCAAGCTGGTTTTCAGTTTGAACGCAAACGAAGGATTGATTTGGCTGTGCGGCGAATTTTTGACTGCCGAGCGCAAAACATCGCGCAGTTCGCGCCGTGCGCCGAGTTCGTGGCGGCAATTCGCGCAATTTTCCAGATGCTTCAAAACCTCGTGATTGGTTTCCACGAGAAGTTCGTTGCTCAAATAAGAATCGGCAATTTCCTTAAAATCTTTGCAGTTCATAAATCTTAACTTCCTGTTTGCTCCAACTTTTTGAAGCGATAATTTCGCGCATATCCGGCAAGCTCGACGCGAAGCATTTTGCGCCCGCGATGCAGACGCGACATTACCGTTCCCGAAGGAATTTGCAGCATTTCGGCGATTTCCCGATACGCAAATTCTTCGACATCTGCCAAAATTACGATTTCCCGAAAATTTTGGGGAATTCGTTCGAGTGCTGCCAAAACGTCTTCGTCCGTAACTTTTTGCGGTATTTCCGGCTCAAAAGCGACGGTTTCGGCAATCATTTCTTCGGTGTCTTCGACGACTTTCATCCGTCCGAGTTTGCGCTTCCGATTGCTGTTCAGGTGATACATAATTTGCGTCAGCCACGCACGACAATTCGTGCCGCGTTCGTATCGGTGAAACGATTTCAAGGCTTGCGCGAAGGTTTCCTGCGCTAAATCTTCGGCTTCTTCACGGTCGCGCACGACCCATCGCGCCGTGCGAAAAATCGCTTCGAGATGCGGCAAAGCCTCTTGCTCGAAATCTTCCCAATTTTCTTTTTCCGCTTTTTTTCCGAAACCGAACATAATTTGTAAAAATGTCAGAACAAGGAGTGGTAGCGACTTGCTCCAAAACGTAATTAAACAGGTCGCTACCGCTTCCTGTTCTGACAGATGCTAATCATTTATAACCGAAACTGCGAATAATATTTCAAAATTCGATAATTATTGCTGATTTTTTTTCTGTTTTTGTGCAAAATCGGTTATAATTTGCGAAAAAGTTTTTTGTTTTCATTACTTTTTATTACGATATGCTGGCAATTAATGAAGTCCTACGCGGACGTTATCAAATCAAAAGTCAACTCGGACGCGGCGGAATGGGCGCGGTTTATGAGGCTTACGACAATGTTTTCGATACAACCGTTGCGCTCAAAGAGATTTTGGTTGATTTAACCAAAGTTACGACCCCGAAACAACAACAGATGGTTCGCAATGCGTTCGAGCGCGAGGCGAAGATTTTGGCAATGGTCAAACACGAAGCGTTTCCGCACGTTCGTGATTATTTTGTCGAAACCGACTGTCAATATCTCGTGATGGAACTCGTTGACGGCGAAGACCTTGCATCGCTTTTGGAACGTCGTCAATCATATTTTCCGCTGGCGAATGTTCTGCATTGGACTTCGCAACTTCTTGATGCGCTCGATTATCTTCACGGGCTTAATCCGCCGGTGATTCACCGCGATATTAAGCCGCAAAATTTGAAATTGACTTCGCGCGGCAAAATTAAATTGCTCGATTTCGGCATCGCCAAAGGCAAAGAGTCGGCGGCGGCATCGGAAACCGTTTCAAATCAAACTTTTGTTGCCGCGACGCTTAATTATTCGCCGCTCGAACAGATTTTGCGCGTTCTCGATCCGACGTTTCAAGAAGTTATCACGCAACGCCACGACGAAAAATCTACCCGCGCAATGAGCCACACGGCTGATGCGCGAAGCGATTTATATGCTTTAGGCGCAACGGTTTATCATCTTTTGACGAACAAATTACCGATTGACGCGCTCAAACGCGCTCTCGAAATTTGGGGCGGCAAAACCGATCCGCTCGAATATCCTTCAAAAATTAATCCCGAAATTCCGAAAGAAGTTGCCGATTGGATTATGAAGGCAATGGAAATCGAGTATGAAAATCGTTTTGCGACGGCGGATCAAATGCTTGCGGCTTTGCAAACCTCGCTCGACAGCGAACGCAACCGTGAAGAAGAATCAAAATTTGCCGGAGTTTCCGCACAACAGGAACGCCAACGCACCGAATTAATTGCTCAACAGCAAAAAATGGAAGAAGACCGTCGGCGAATGGAAGAAGATCGTCGGCGCATCGAAGAACAGCAGTTGAAACAAGCGGAAATCAACCGCAAAATGATCGAAGAAGCGGACACGAAACGCAAAATCGCCGAACAGCAATTTGCCGATGTTGAAAAACGTCTGCTCGACAGTCAAGGCAGAGATATGGGCGCGACTTTGCCGCTCATCAAGGAAAATTATTTTCCCGAAACTTCTTTGCCGCCAACGCCGCCGCAACAGGAAATGCCGCCAGCTTCGCCGTTTGACCAGCCGACGCAATTTGCCGGAAGTATGCAACCATCGCAACAAAATTTGCAAACTCCGCAACAAACCGTTTTCAGCCAACCTGCATCGAACACTGCGGAAAGTAATTTTCCGCCTTCCACGCAAACGATTACGAGTCCGCCGCAAGTAATTACAAATTCGCTTCTGACGGACAATCAACCCAAGAAAACCTCCAAAGCATTTTGGCTTGTTCCGATTGTCGGGTTGCTTTTACTGCTCGGCGGCGGCGCGTTCGGCATAATGTATTTTATGCAACCGGACAGCGGCGGCAGCGGAAATAACACCGTTGTCAACGGCAGTTCGCCTTCAAACAATTCGGGCGGAAATACGAACACGAATTCCGACAAATCGCCGACCGTGCCTGAAGGAATGCTTTTGGTTAAAGGCGAAGAATTTACGATGGGAACGGACAAAGGCGATCCTGCCGAAATGCCCGCGCATAAAGTAACTGTAAAATCGTTTTTTATGGATAAATATGAAGTTACGCGCGAAGATTACGCCAAATGCGTTACTGCCGGAAAATGCACTGCGCCTTCGATTTGGAAAGACGGAAAATTTCCGGCAGGCACAGAAAAATTTCCCGTCGTCGGCGTGAACTTCGGACAAGCGGTTACATACGCAACCTTTGTGAATAAGCGTTTGCCGACTGAGGCAGAATGGGAATTTGCGGCACGCGGCACGGACAAACGAATTCATCCGTGGGGCAATACTTGGGAAAAAGGCAAGGCAAACGCGCACGGCGAAGCAAAAGATTTTACCGAAGTCGGCAAGTTTAGCGGTGTTTCACCGTTCAATATTTATGATATGGTCGGAAACGCTTGGGAATGGACTTCGAGCGAGTTTGTCGCGTATCCGAACGGAAAACTGCCGACAGATGTGCCGAAAGGCGATGTTCGCGTAATTCGCGGCGGAAGCTACCAATCGGCTGATAAAAACGCCACAACGACTTATCGCACGGGTTGGCTCGCGCAGGGTGCAGATACTTACGCCCAAACCGGTTTCAGATGCGTCAAAGATACAGAGTAATTTTAGAAGGCGAAAGATGAAAAAGATAAAAAATATCGGAAATTTATTAGGATTAGCGGTAATGTTCGTTTTTGCGGCAAATTCTGTTTGGGCGCAAGGCGGAACCGGCAGAATTACGCCGACCACCCGCAGCGCGACCAAAACAACGACTACTAAAAAGCCGGTTGTGAAAAAACCTGTCGTGAAAAAACCGACGGTTACTTCGACAACGACCACGCGCCGCACGACCACGAAAAAACCCGTCGGCACGGCGAAAACTTACGATTATTATTTCAGTCAAGGTTTGACGGCTTTAGATAATCAAGATTATCAAAAAGCGGTTACGAATTTTACGGCGGCGATTCGGCTCAATACGCAAAGTGCGGATGCTTATTTCAATCGCGGTTTGGCGTATCTGAATACCGGAGATTATGAAGCGGCGATTGCCGATTATACGAAATCAATTCAATACAATCCGGCGGCTGATGCTTACTACAATCGCGGACTTTCATATGAATACAACGGCAATTACCAACTTGCGGCAGACGATTATCGCGCGGCAGTAAGAATTGAGCCGGGCGATGAAGAGTATCAAAACAATTTAGACCGAGTTGAAAGCGAATACGATTTGAACGGCGATTATTATGGCGAACTTGGTGATGATTTTTACGATAAAAACGATTTTGACAACGCTTTGCTAAATTACAACAAAGCGATTCAACTCAATCCGCGCGACGCGCGTGTTTATGTTCGCCGCGGTTTTATCTATCATTACACGGGCGAAGTCGCCAAAGCGTATGAAGATTACGAAACGGCAATCGGGCTGGATTCGGCTTTGAATAACGAAGATTATATCAAATGTGTGAATTTTGATTCGGGTAGCGATGATCCAAATCCCGGAATCAGAGCTTGCACTTCGACAATCAATGAATTTCCCGGTTTTGGTTTGGCGTATTTCATACGCGGCGAGATTTATTATAATTCCGAAAACGATACTTCTGCGTTACAAGATTTTAATAAATCAATCGCACTCTACCCGGATTTTGCTGATTCGTATGTTTATCGCGGATTGATTTATTCACTTACAGACCGCGATAATCTGGCAATTACCGAATTTACGAAAGCCATTCAATTGTTTGGCGAAAACAACCCGAATGCGTATTCTGCGTATAATGAGCGCGGTATTTCCTACGAAAGATTGGGCAATCTGAAGCAAGCGGCAAGCGATTACGGCAAAGCCTATCAGTTAAATCCGAATTTTACGACGGCAAAGGAAAACTATGACCGCGTAATTCAAAAGCAACCTTGAGTAATAAAATAGTTCGGAGTCCCGCCTTTAGGCGGCAATTCGTTGAAAATCAAGCAACTTAATTGGCAAACGAAAGCCGCCTAAAGGCGGGACTCCAAACAAAGGAGATAGAAATATGAAAAGAAATATTATGTTTTGTTTGAATTTAAAAAATATCGGTAATTTGAGCGCAATTGCGCTGTTGATTTGTTTTTCGGCAAGTTCGGTGTGGGCGCAAGGCGGAACCGGCAGAATTACGCCGACCACTCGCACCACGACCAAAACAACGACTACTAAAAAGCCGGTTGTGAAAAAACCTGTCGTGAAAAAACCGACGGTTACTTCGACAACGACCACGCGCCGCACCACCACGAAAAAACCCGTCGGCACGGCGAAAACTTACGATTATTATTTCAGTCAAGGTTTGACGGCTTTAGATAATCAAGATTATCAAAAAGCGGTTACGAATTTTACGGCGGCAATTCGGCTCAATGCGCGTGCCGCAGATGCTTATTACAATCGCGGTTTGGCTTATTTAAACATCGAAAATTATGAAGGTGCGATTGCCGATTATACCAATTCAATTCGATACAAACCGAGCGCAGATGCCTATAACAACCGCGGACTTTCATATGAATACAACGGCAATTACAAGCTCGCGGCGGACGATTACCGCACGGCGATAAGAATTCAGCCGGGGTATGAATTGGCGCAAAACAATTTAGAGCGCGTTGAAAACGAATACGATATGAACGGCGGCGGCGGCGGCGGCGAGGGCGGCGCGGGTGATATGAATTCGGACGACAACACTTCAACCGACAACAATTCAACCGATGCCGACTATTATGGCGAACTCGGCGATGATTTTTACGATAAAAACGATTTTGACAACGCTTTGCTAAATTACAACAAAGCGATTCAACTCAACCCGCGTGATGCGCGTGTTTATATCCGACGCGGTTTTATCTATCATTACACGGGCGAAGTTGCGAAAGCGTATGAAGATTATGAAACAGCAATCGGGCTGGATCCGGCTTTGAATAAAGAAGATTACATCAAATGTATGAATTTCGATTCGAGCAGTGAAGACCCGAATCCCGGAATCAGAGCTTGCACTTCGACAATCAATGAATTTCCGACCTTCGGTTTGGCTTATTACAAACGCGGCGCGATTTATTACAATTCCGAAAACTA
Source organism: Acidobacteriota bacterium (assembly GCA_031409875.1). Lineage (GTDB taxonomy): Bacteria > Acidobacteriota > Blastocatellia > Pyrinomonadales > Pyrinomonadaceae > CALMEH01. The sequence continues at coordinate 10,435 of JANNYB010000071.1, forward strand.
TACAACGTCGTTGCAGGATTTTAATAAATCAATTTCGCTTCGCGCAAATTTTATTAATTCGTATGTTTATCGCGGATTGATTTATTCAAATACAGACCGCAATAATCTGGCAATTGCGGAATACACGAGAGCGATTCAATTATTCGGCGAAAACGATCCGAAGGCATATCTTCCGTTTAATGCCCGCGGTCTTTCCTACGAAACCTTGGGCAATCTGAAACAAGCGGCAAACGATTTCCGCAAAGCCTATCAGTTAAACCCGAATTACACGAAAGCAAAGGAAAATTACGACCGCGTAGTTCTAAAGCAAAAAGGTAATTATTAAAAAAGTGAATCAAGAGTAGAAAATTATTGATTTTGCATCCGCTGTGCAAGTTTAGAATTTTACTTTTGACTAACATTAAAACCTAAAAAACGCGCCCGAAAGACACAGGTTTTTCGGGCGCGTTTCTATATTTAAAACGTGAAAACCACATTCGACAAACATTGTTAAATTTTTTATAACAAAAGTCTTTCATTTTTTACACAAAACAGCTATAATGAATTCGGCTACTTTGCAACGCTCTCCGACTTCTCAATATGCTGACAACAAACCAAATACTGCAACAAGGACGTTTTCGTGTCGTTCAACCGCTTTCGGGCGTAGATTTCGAGGCTTTTGACGACGTTCATAAAACTACTGTAATTCTCAAACAATTTCCGTTCGGAATGAAAAAAGTGATGAACGCCGCGCAAACCGAATCGCTCAAAAACTCGTTTGCCGTTGAAGCAAAAACCCTGATGCGCGTGCAACATCCGTCAATTTTGAAAATTCACGGATGGTTTTCGGAAGTTGACGCAAATTATTTGGTTTCCGAATTTGCCGGCGGAAGTTTCTTAAGTGAAATGCTCAAGCGTGTGAAGAAACCGTTTCCGCTGACGGAAGTTTCAAATTGGACGGACAGATTGCTTGACGCACTCGGTTATCTGCACAATTTTGCGCCGCCGCTCGTGCATCGAAACATCAAGCCGGAAAATCTCAAATTAACGCCTGCCGGAGAAATAAAATTGATTGTTTCGAGTCTGACGGAAGAAGTTAATCCGGGCAAATTGAATTATCTGCCGCTCGAACAAATTTGGAGCGGATTGGACACGGCTTCACAAAACTTGATTCTCAACAGTTACGACGAAAACGCGCAGAAAAATCTGGAAAAAGCGGCTGATGCTTCGAGCGATATTTACGCGCTCGGCGCAACTCTTTATCATCTTTTAACGGCGCAAATTCCGACTGATGCGTTGGAGCGTTCGATTGAAATTTTAGAAGGAAACGCCGACCCGCTGAAATCGCCACACGAAATAAATCCGCAAGTTCCGCAAGAAATTTCCAATGTTTTGATGAAGGCTTTGGAAATCCGCCGCGAAAATCGGTTTCATTCGGCAGTCATTATGCGGCAAGTTTGGCGGACGGCTTTCGTGCGCTTGCAGGAACGCAAAAGCGAAGTTGTGAATGAACCGGAAGAAGACATTTTAGATATTCCGATTGCCGTTGTCGAAAATAATTTGGAAGCCGACCGCCAACGTATCGAGCAGGAAAGATTGAAAATCGAAGCCGAACAGAAACAACTCGAAGAACGCCGAAAAGTCGAACAGGAACGATTGCGAATCGAAGCCGAAAACAGACGACAAGCCGAACTTCTCGAACAGCAAAACCGCGAAGCCGAAACCGAAAAATTAAGATTTGAAGCGCAAAGAATTGAAGAAGCACAAATAATTGAAGAAGCGCAAAAAATCGAAGAAGATTTTCCTGAATTTATCGAAGAAACTGCGCCGACACTTGAAATCATCGAAGAATCCGCGCCGATAATTGAACCGCAAGAAGAATTTTTCCCTGAAATAATCAACGAAGAAAAGCCTGTCGAAACAATCGCGCCGGTTGTTTCATCGGGCGATTTTATGGAATCTTACGCCGAAAAGCCGAAGAAAAATTCCAAAACAATGGCGATGGCGGCGGGCGCGTTTGTCGTTTTGATTTGCGTTGCCGTCGCAATTTGGTTTTTCACATCGGCAAAACCTGACGAAACGAATCAAGCAAGCTCGACAACAGAACAAAATACGCCGCCAATAAAAGTTGAAACTGCGGTAATGCCGACCGAAACGCAAACCGCGCCGCAAACGAATTCATCGCCGACAGTTTCCGATTCGTCGCAGATTATTCAAACTTCGACGACGACCGCGCCGACAACGGCGAAAACCAAACCGACGGCGACCGCAATCGCAACGCCGAAATCTACGCCCGAAGTCAAAAAACCGACGGTAGCAACGGCAAAAACGCCCGCGCCGCAAAAGAAACCCGTAACGGTTGAAGACTTAATCAACGATAATTAAATAATTTTTAAGGAATAAAGTTATGAAATTCACATCTTTTACTGCAAACAAAACTCTGCGTTTTTATCTTTCTACGTTCGTTTTATTGCTGACGTTTTCGCTTTCGGTTTTTCCGCAAACCGAAAAGCCGGCGCAACTCAGTTTAGCCGATATTTTGATTGCTTTGCGCTCGAAAAAAGCGACTTTGCCTGAAAAAAACAAAATTTTGGCGGAAGCCGTCAAGGTGCGCGGCATTACGTTCACGCTCACGGAAGAGATTGAAAAAGAATTGATGACAACCGGCGCGGACAGCGAACTCGTCGGCGCAATTCGCCTGAAAAATCCGGTCATCAAAGTTCAGCCGACACCTGTTGTCAAAGTTTTGCCGACACCTGTGCCGACACCGACGGCGATTGATTTTCAACGTCGCGCGAACGCGAGTTTTGCCAACGGCGAATTCGATTCGGCAATTACCGATTACAGCAAAGTTATCGAGATGAAATCAGCCGACGCGACAACTTATCTGAATCGTGGAGCATCGCATTTCGGCAAGAAAAATTTCGAGCTTGCAATTGCCGATTACGACAAAGCCATCGAAATAAATCCGAAGGAATTGACGGCGTATCTCAAACGCGCTCAAGCAAATGAAGAAACCGGAAAAATCGAAACGGCAATTTCTGATTATCAAAAAGCACTCGAATTAGACGGCGAAAACGAATCGGCGCGAAACAATCTGAAACGACTTCAAGACCAAATCGCCGCCGCCAAAGCCGCCGAACAACCGCAGACTACAACGGGAAACAAACAAAATATTCCAACGACAGTAAGTTCGTCCGAGCCGGTTAATTTAGGCACATTGAACAGTTTAGCGATAAATCTGGTTATTCCTAATTACCCGTCGTTTGCCCAAAAATCGAATGCTCAAGGCAAAGTAACCGTGCAAGTTACGCTCGACGAACAAGGCAAAGTAATTTCAGCGAAAGCCGTTGAAGGTCCGACGCTGTTGCGCGGCGTAAGCGAAGACGCGGCGCGAAAATCAAAATTCAAACCCGCAATGGTCAACGGTCAACCCGTGAAAGCTACGGGTTTTATCATTTATAATTTCAAAGGAATGTAAAATAAGTAGGGAAACGGAATTATCTTGAGATAAAACTAAACGCGCATAATTTTCAATTATGCGCGTTTAGTTTTATCTGCATTAAGTTGGACTTCGATTTCTTTGAATAAACTCTAAGTTCTGATCCGCCAAAATTAGATTTTAATAACTTCCTGCAACAATCGTAGATTTTACGCCGCTGGCTTCTTGGGCGATTTTTACGCCGACTGATGCGCCGATGCGCGTTGCGCCGGCTTCAAACATTGCTCTCGCGTCTTCGATTCCTTTGACACCGCCGCTTGCCTTTACGCCTAAACCTGCGCCGACTGTGCGCCGCATTAGCGAAACGTCGTCGGCAGTTGCGCCGCCTTTGGCAAATCCGGTGGAAGTTTTGACGAAATCTGCGCCCGCATTTTTTGATGCTAAACACGCACGAACTTTTTCTTCGTCCGTTAAAAGCGCGGTTTCGATAATGACTTTCAATAAAATTCCGTTTTCGTGCGCGGCTTCGGCAACGGCGCGGATGTCGTCTTCGACGGCGCAATCGTCGCCGGATTTTAATGCGCCGATGTTTATTACCATATCAACTTCGCGTGCGCCGTTGAAAATTGAACGTCTGGCTTCGTAAGCCTTGACATCAGGCAAAGTCGCACCCAGAGGAAAACCGATAACCGTGCAAACCGGAACATTTGAACCACTCAAAAATTCGCTGGCTTTTTTCACCCAAGAAGGATTGACGCAAACCGACGCAAAGCCGAATTGAATCGCTTCGTTGCAAAGTTTTTTGATGTCGGATTCGGTTGCTTCGGGCTTTAAAAGCGTGTGGTCAATGAGCGATGCCCAATCGTGCGCCGTGGCGGTTTCGCCCAAAACAATCCCGATGCGTTCTGCGCCTGCATCAACAATTCGCTCAACATCAGCGCGGCAAAACGTCGGACAATAAGCATCGTCGCCAATTTTCGCCAACACCAAATCGGTAATCTGTTCGACCAATTTTTCGTAATTTCCATTAGCCAAGTTTGTCATTTCCATATAAATCAGACCACATCTCTTGATACTTTTTCTTGAATAAGTTCTCAGAATCTTTTGGGAAAGGAAATCCTTTAGGACCTACAAAAACAAATCGTGTCTCCAAATTAGGCTTTTCGGCATTTCTCAATCTGTCAAATTCTTCTAGCCAAATATCATAATGCTCAATCAATTTTCCTGCATCTTCCTGTAATTCCGGTGGTATTAAATGGCTTTTGGTCAATAGTAAATCCCGAATTACCATATTACCTTGCATAATAACTTTTGCTTCCAAGAATAAGTTTTGGTTTCTCCAACGGCGAGAAGCTCTGGATGTTCGTTCAAGCTGAATATTGATAGGTCCTAAAAGTTCGGAAACCGATTGTTCTTTCCATAAACGATCAGATTGAAAAACCGCCAAATTTCTATCGTATTGACTTCTAATTTCTGCCTCTATTTGTTTTGCTCTACGAAGAAATACAACCCCTAAAATCGCAGAAATAACTGTTCCACTTAAAAGACCGGCTATCATTAAATTGAAAAAGTTTTCCATTGATTCTTAGTTTGCCTTAAATGAATGAATTTATATCTTTAAATAAGTTCCCAATCTTTCAAAACGTCCATCAAATTCGGCAATTCTTCTTGCCAGAGCCAATCTGTTTTTATCCAAAGTCCTTCAATTATGCGACTTTCAAAAATTCCATCGGCTAAAAGTGGAAGCATTTTATATTTTCTGTTGTCGTCGTAACCGTAAAAAATTGCTGTGCGCCGACGATAATCAATTATCCAATATTCTTTAACTCCGGCGGCTTCGTATTCTTCAAATTTATCAACCGTATCTCGCGTAACGCTTTCGGGCGAAATTACTTCAATTACCAAATCAGCCGCGCCGTCAAAAAATTGTTCGCTGATTCGGTCAAGATTTTCGGTTTTGACGAAAAAAATATCAGGTTCGCGTCCTTTTACTTTGTCGCCAAAATCCATTTTCATTTGATAAGGTTCACCGTGTATTTTACCGAGTTTTTTTGCTTGAACAAAAAAAACTAAGAGTGCTTTCAAAAAGATTGTTAAGTCATCGTGTTTATTTGTTACTGACATATCTTTTATTACCTCGCCGTCAACATATTCGGCGTGTTGCCCGTCAAATTCGCGCAAAAATTCTTCATAAGTTAGTTTTTGCGGGATAAAACCGGAAGAAATTGGATTGGAAACTTCAAGATTGGCTTGCGACATAATTTTTTAACTCCAAAGTTTTTATTATTTTACGCTTATTTTCTACTTTCTCAAAACTTTATCTCGAATACTGTCTTTGAATTGCGTCAATTTTTCCGACGCGCTTTTTATGGCGTTCTTCGGTCAAATCGGTTGACAGAAATGCTTCGACGATTTCTTTGATTTCGGCGAATGAATTTTGTCCGCTACCTAAAGTTAAGACATTTGCGCCGTTATGTTGGCGTGAATTTTGGGCAAGCGCGACTGAATAACACGCGGCAGCGCGGACGTTTGGAACTTTATTTGCGGTCATTGCCGAGCCGATTCCTGCGCCGTCAATGATTATTCCGACTTCGGTTTGTTTGCGTGAAACGGCAACGGCGACGGCGTGGGCAAAGTCGGGATAATCAACCGCGTCTTTTGAATTTGTGCCGAAATCGCGGACGTGAATGCCTAAATCGCCGAGAAATTTTATAAGTTGTTCCTTAAATTCAAATCCGCCGTGATCGCATCCGACCGCGACGGATTTTACTTTTATCGAACTTTGACGCGGTTGTTTGCGAATCAATTCGATGTGCTTTTCACGAATCAAATCATCGGCAAGCGGCGTAAATTTCGCATTTTCGGCAATCCGAAGTTTTGCACCGAAATCGAGTCCGCGCAAATCATCTTCCGTTATCAAATTTTTTGCAGATTCGTCGCGGTCAAATTCTTTTTCCGCCGTTTCTTTCAACGAATTAACGACAATGTGTTGCGGAAAATTTTCTTGTATCGGTTCTTCTTCCGTCGGCACATTTGCCAAAACTTGCCGCACGAGTTCGCGGACGCGCTCACGAGTTTCTTTGTTTTCTGACATATTATATTTTAAAGTGAAAAAATAATTGGCTTAAATTGTCCGATAAACTTCAGTTTGTCGAATCTTTACGTTGTCAACAAGCTAAAGCGTGTCGGACATTTGAAATTAAACTTTTTCACTTTTTCACTTTTTCACCTTTTCACATTACTTGCTAAAATAGTATTTGCAAATACGCATTCAATCAAATTTAGAGGTTAAAAAATGTCAACGCAAACAGCAAAAGAATTTAGCGAATTTACCGATCCGAATCTTGAAATTATGTATTCGGCAGACGAAATTGCGGCGCGTGTCGCCGAATTAGGCGAGCAAATTACTACGGATTATGCCGATAAAGACTTGGTTTTAATTGGTGTTTTGAAAGGTTCGTGTATTTTTATGGCAGATTTGATGCGCGAAATTGATTTAAAATTGACAATAGATTTTATGGCAGTTTCGAGCTACAAAGACGGAACTGTTTCGACCGGCGACATCGAAATTTTGAAAGATTTGACGAATCCGATTCGCGGCAAAGACGTAATAATTTGCGAAGATATTGTTGATACCGGCTTAACTTTATTTCGTTTGACGCAAATTTTGGAGTCAAAAGGCGCGAATTCGATTAAAATCGCCACTTTGCTCGACAAACCCGAACCGCGCATCAAAACCGAACTGAAAATTGATTACTGCGGCTTTCAAATTCCCAATAAATTCGTTGTCGGTTACGGCTTGGACGCGGCAGGACGCTGGCGAAATCTGCCGTTTATCGGCGTAGTTTTAAATCCCGACGAATTATAAAATCAAATGAAATTCAAAAATAAATTAATGTCTGCGGTGCTTTTTATTTTAGTTTGCGCGTGTGTCGGTTTCGGTCAAAACGAACCTGTTACGGGCGGTTATGCGGAAACTTCGGTTTCCGATGCGGAAGTTGTCAAAGCCGCGAAGTTTGCGATTAAAAAACGAAGCAAACAGCAGAAAAATCTTAATTTAACAACCATCAAAAAAGCGGAATTACAAGTTGTTGCCGGTATTAATTATCAGCTTTGTTTGCAAATAACTTTCAACGACAAAAAAAGTAAAAAAATAATCGAACAGTTTGTAACGGCAATCATTTACCGCAATTTGAAAAACTCATATTCGCTGACGAGTTGGACGGAAGGTTGCGGCGATTCCGTAAAAAGTTAGTCAATATTTGACTTAAGAATTTATTTCTTTTATAATCTAGGATTTTCGACTAAAGGACAAAAACTTGTCCTTTATAAAGCGAAAGGAGCTAATCAAACAATGAGTTACGCAATTATCAGAACAGGCGGAAAACAATATCCCGTTTCGGAAGGTCAAGTCTTGCGCGTCCCGACAATTGAAGCGGAAGCCGGCAAAAAAGTTGACCTCGAAACTCTCGTTGTCGGCGAAGGTGCAGACGCAACATTCGGCAGTGCAACGCTGCAAGCAACCGTTGTCAGCCACGGACGCGGCGATAAAGTTATTGTTTTCAAGAAAAAACGCCGCAAACAATACAAACGCAAACAAGGTCACCGTCAAGGTTATACGGAAATTAAGATTGAGAAATTTTAGTAATAAGTAATTGGTAACAGCTAATAAGTTATTTTTACCTGTTACCAATTACTTATTACCTATTACGAGGTATTTATGGCACATAAGAAAGGTGTAGGTTCATCGAGAAACGGACGCGATTCACACTCGCAGAGATTGGGTTTAAAGAAATTTGGCGGAGAACACGTTCTCGGCGGAAACATTTTGGCGCGTCAACGCGGCACGAAATGGAAACCGGGCAAAAACGTCGGACGCGGAAAAGACGACACGCTCTTTTCGCTGATTGAAGGTTTCGTCAAATTTGAAAACAAAGGTCAAAAAGGCAAATTCATCAGCGTTTACGCAGCAGGCGCGGCAGAACTCGCGCCGAAAATAGCAGTCGCGGCGTAAATTTTACGAATAAACAAAAACTGTCGGCGTAGTGCAATTTTGCATTGCGGCGGCAGTTTTTTTTATTTAAAATACTTATTCTTGCGCGACAAAATCAACATTCGTCAATTCTTCATTGACGCTCAAAATTTGCGATGACGGATTAAACGTAAATCGTTTTGAATTTACCGAAATAACGTAAGTTTCGCCAACGGGAATTTCGTCAAAACTGAAATATCCGAAAGTGCTTGTGCGGGTTGTCAAAATATTTCCGTTTGGCGAAATCAGCGTTACGATGACATTTCTAATTCCGTTTCCGTTTGTTGATGAAACTCTGCCGGAAACCGAAACGGTTGCGGCGGATGGAGCAAGTTCGTTTTGATAGCGGGCGATGGCGAAATCGTAAGCCGTTCCGTTCCAAGTTTTTCCTGCCGCGAGAATTTTCCCGTCGTTGCTCAATGCGAGAGCGTTTATTTGTGCGTCATTGTTTGGAAACGGCGTGATTACTCGTCCAAGCGTCCCAAATGCGAGTCGTTCCGAGCCGTTTGGATTGAGTTTTGCGATTGCAAAATTATTGCCGATTCCCGCGTTTGTCATTCCGCCGACAATCATTGCTCCGTCTGATTCGACAAGAATTGATGTGGCGAAATCTGAAGTTCCGAATCCGAAATTAGTTAGCGAAATACCGTTTGAGCCGAAATTCGCCGCGAGATTTGTGTCAAAAGTTCCGTCTGAATTGTATCGAATGACCGCGAAATCTTCGCCACCAACGCCGTTCAAACCCGTGGACGAAACAACGATTTTCCCGTCGTTTTGCAGAATCATTTCGGTCGGATGATCATTGAGCGTCGCTCCCAAATCGGTTGTTACTCGTCCGCCGATTCCGAAAGTTGTGTCGAGACTTGTTAAATTGGATTGGCGGCGTTCGAGATTGATATTGTCGCTCGTGCCATCGTTTGCGTAACCGGAAAGAATGATTTTGCCGTCAGTTTGAACCGCACATTCGGTAACTTCATTTGCGGTTGCCGTGCCAAAATTGACAGTTGCCGAAGCGTCAAAAACTCCCATCGCAGAAAAGCGAACGATTTTTCCAAATTTTGTCGCCGCTCCCGTGCCGACTGAGCCGCAACCGACTATTTTTCCGTCTGTTTGTATCGTAAGCGAGTAAAATCGAGTTGCTCCATTGAGAAATTGTGAAGCTACGCCGTCGCCGCTAAATGTTGTATCAGGGCTACCGTCGGGATTTAGTTTGATGATAATTCCGCCAATGCCAAGATTACCGTCTTCACCTGCGATGAGAATTTTGCCATCGCTCAAAACCTCTAAATCGTGGAAATATGTTGAAAGACTACTGCTCAAATATGAATAAACTCCTTCATTTGCAAATGCGGTATCAAGCGTTCCATTTGCGTTTAATCTAATCAGAATCGGGCGGTCGTAGAGCCGCGTTCCGGTATTTATATCCACGAGTTCTTCCCAACCGGCAACAAGCATTTTGCCGTCAGGAAGCCCTTTGATTGATTCAACCGACGTGAAGTTTTGGATAACTTTGCCATTGCTTGGGCTGAAATTGAAACTCGTGTCAACCGAACCGTTATCATTAAATCGCTCGGTGCAAAAACCGCTTTGCGTAGCAGGACTCGGACGATCTTGCTGTCCGACAGCAACTATTTTATCGGTTTGAAATGCGATTGCCGTGCCATTTTCGCACCATTGCGATTGTGCCACGCCGTTGCCGTCAAATGTCGTGTCGAATGTTCCATCGGTATTGAGTCGGATCAGCGTGAAACTTTCAGCAATATGGATATGTGAAATGCCGTAAGTCGTATCTCCGATGGCGAGAATTTTTCCATCCGTTTGTTGGGCAAGACCGTTATAAGAATTATCACCGCTTGTGATAAATTCGTGGAGCTTTATGCCGTCGCTGTCAAAACCTGTATCGAGTGAACCGTTGGAATTATAACGAACGATTACCGCGTCGCGTTCAGAACCCGACAAACCCGGTCCGCCTGAGACAACGATTTTCCCGTCGCTTTGAATCAAAACCGCTTTCGCTTCGCTATCACCTGCATAGACCGCAGTTTGCACGATTCCATCGCTGTCAAAACTCGTATCGAGTGTGCCGTTGGAAAGCAATCGAACCGCTGATAAATCTCCGCCGGCAGTAATCGAACTCGTTCCGGCGACAACAATTCTAGAATTACTTTGAATCGCAATTCCGTTTGCCCGATCAATTTGCGTCAAAGTAAGAATTCCATCGGTATCAAGGGTTGTGTCGAGCGTTCCGTCCGTATTCAAACGAACAACGACGGCGGCACCGGTCAAATTCGCTTCGCCGCCAATGACAATCTTGCTATTTGAAGGTTGGATAGCCACCGATAACGCGATTCCCGTATTCGGAATTTCATATTTTCCATCAACGCTAAATGTCGTGTCGAGCGTTCCATTTGTATTGAGCCGAAAAACAAACATATCAACGGTGCTGTCTGTCCGACCGACGGCAACGATTTTTCCGTCCGATTGAATCTCGATGCTGTTCACAAAGTCAAATGTTGAGTCACTCAAAGTAAATATCCCATCACCGCTAAATGTCGCATCCAGTGTGCCATCTACGTTGTAACGGGCGACAACAAAATCGTATGAATTCGGTCCCACCAGAACTTCACCCGCAACGACGATTTTTCCATCAGTCTGAAGTGCAATGTCATTTGCAGTTTCTTGGTTTTGAAGTCCCAGAAAATCCGACGCAACATATCCGCCCGAAATACCAAAACTCAGATCCAAATCGCCCGGCAAAGCAAACACCGCCGAAGATGAAATTAAAATGATGCCAATAAGTAGAATATTTTTCATAAATCTTTCTCCAAAAAGTAACAAAGATCTTTGTTTTATAAATTGCCACTAGCTTCAGCTATTAGTATCTACACAAGTCGAAAGACTTGGTTTTTGCGGCTATGCCGCCCGATGTGCGGCGATGGCTGTGCCTCGCCCTTACGGTTTCTCCCGAATTCTTTGAGGCTCTGCCTCATCTGATGTGGAGGCAGAGCCTCGCGCATCAGGGGAAGACGCGCTCGGAAAGGCACAGCCTTTCCGCACATCGGGCGGCAGAGCCGCGAGAAGAAAACTACCTTTCAAAGATGTGTAGATACTAATGGCTGAAGCTAGGGGCAATTTATAAAACTTTTCGTTTGTTCCGAAACTACGGCGTTTCGATTTTCGTAACGCTTACCGCACAACCCGTTTTTGCGTCCGATGTTGTTTCGCCCGTAATTTTAATTACTTTTCCGGCTTTGATTTCTTCGCCTTTGTCCGAATAAACAATTAAATCGTTCCAAGTGTAGCCGCTCATTGGCAAAGGCTTTATTTTGTTTGGTTCGTTTTTGTTGGTCGTCCAAATCGTAACTTTTGCCGCGTCGCCTGTCGCATCGGCTTTGGTCATCAAAAATATTTGATAACCGACTTCGGTAATCTTTCCGCCTCTTGTCAGTTGAATCGTATCAATCGTTTTCGGCAGCGAAAGATAACCTTGCAAAATCGCTTTCGTGCCTTCGGTTTGAGCGCAAACGTCTTTGATTTCAAAAGGTTTCGGCGAACTGCAACCGAACATCAAAATAGCCCATGCAATAATTGTCAATGTAATAATTTTCATAACTTTCAAGGAATTACCAGCCGTTGTCCCGGTTTGATAATGTCGGGATTCGGACCGATTATTTGCAGATTTGCCTGATGAATGACCTTGTATTTCATCGCATCGCCGTAGTATGTAATGGCGATTTTTGAAAGCCAATCGCCCGGTTTAACAATATAAAATCGCTGATTATTTTCGTTATTCGGCTGATTTTGAGGCGGTTCAATGCCGTCGCCGACAAAGTTTTTCTTGATGTATTTTTTATACAAAGGGTCGTTGAGCAAGGAATTTCTCAACGCGGAAACCCAAGCAGATTCGTCTTCGGTTTGATATGTTTGGGCAACTTTGTAGCCATACATTGCTTGTTCGGAAAGTCCGCCGTCTTTGCCCGCGCTCAAAAGGTAAAATCCTTGTGCAATATACGCAATTGCTTCGTTATCGAGCCACGGCATCACGATACCTTTCACGTCATAAATCGCGTGAACCGATTCGTGGACAATCAAACTATGGAAAATATTCTGCGTCGAGTTGTTTCTGCCGATATAAAACGTATCGGCTTTGCTGTCGCCGTCGTCGCGGATGGTATATTTCGCCGTTCCCGCATCAACTCCGCCTTCTTGAACATCAATATTTCCTTGCTCGATATTGAGCGCGACCGTTACAAAATCATTCGCGTAAATCTTCCATTTCGCACCTCCGACGGCGGTGTATATAAAATTTACTTTTTGCGTATGACTATTCCTCAAAACATTAATAACCGTTTGTTTCATATCAATTTGCTCCGATTCGTTACTTGAACATTTTTAGGGGAATATATTCCTCTTCGCCCATATCAATTCCCGAAAATTCTCCGGCTGTTAAGCGTTCGGAATATGGGACACCGGCAACTTTGAATAAAGTATTCACCCACGCCGCACAATTCTGGTCGCCACTTCTAAAGGGAATCGAGGTAGTTTGCGAATTTTTGTCAAACTTTGCCGATAATTCTAACAATTGCTTGGCAAACAAATGGCTACAACCGTTTGGCGGATTTACCTCGTGTCCCTGAAAATCCCAACTTGGCTCCGGCGCATACAAACCGGGATTATCAAGTCTTTCACGAACGGAACGAACATCAATGGAATCATTCGGACCAAAAACCATATTTCCGGCATCATCTTTAAATGCCGCCAAAGTAAAAAAACTCATATCTTTATGTGTTCGCGGAGCAATGTTATAATCCATACATATTTCCGCATTGCCCGTTATCAAAACAAAGTGATGATTTCCCGGATTCAAATAGTGCTGAACATTTCTAGCTGACCAATAAACGATTACCATTTTCAATTCTCCTTCTTAATTTTTTCAATCTGTTATAAAATCAAAACCTAACTTGCATTACGTCTTGTTCGGGTGTTTGACCGACAGGATATTGCAAATTGCGTTATTTGTCCTCAAAGATTCGCTCAAAAATTCTCAAAAGAATTATCAAAGCGGTTATGATGAATGGATTCAACAACTTATACGAATTCGCCGATTGCCGATTTGATGGCAAAAGGGGAAAACTTTGGCGAAATAACGAGCTTGTTTTGCTTTCGCCGAAGGCTTCGGAGTTATTAAATTTGCTTCTTGAGCGAAATGGCGAGTTTGTTTCAAAGGAAGAAATTTTTGAAAAAGTCTGGAAAGATACGTTTGTTGAAGACGGCGTTTTGACGCAAAACATTTACACGCTTCGCAAAGCAATCGGCAACGATGCGGATGGAAATACGATTATTGAAAACAAAACTCGTTTGGGCTATCGCATTATTGTTCCGATTGAAATCACGGAAAATTCAAACGGCGCAGGTCGGGCGCAAATTGTTGAAAAACTTGCACCGAAGTCAAATAAATTTGCAATGATTTCGGCGTTTGCCGCCATTTTGATTTTGACCGTCGTTGCGGGATTTTTCGCGTATCGTTATTTTTCAACTGAGATTATCATCAACACTTCGCGGCTCGAAAAAATCCGCATTCAAAAAATTACCGACACTGCGAACATCGTTTTTCCAACTATTTCGCCCGACGGAAATTTTGTGGCTTATAAAAAAGGTGGCGAAAACATCTACATCAAAGATTTGAACACTTCCGCCGAAACCAAGCTCAATGTTACGAATCTCGAAAGAGTCGGGTTTATGCAGTTTTCAGCCGACGGAAATTTTCTTTATGTAAAAAACCGCGCTTCATATTTTATTCCGGCAGATATTCTGAAAGTTTCGCGTTACGGCGGTGAAGCAAAGAAAATTGCCGAAAATGTTTGGAGTTGGTTTTCGATTTCGCCCGATGAAAAACAAATCGCCTTCACGCGGTCTTTTCCGAATGAAAACCGGAATGTTTTGACGATTAAAAATCTCGAAACCAATGTCGAAACAGAAATTTTTACCGCCGAATCGCCCGGCACAATTCGACTTGGCTCATATCCGGCGTGGTCGCCCGACGGCGCGAAAATCGCTATCGTTATCGAACGCCAAAGTCAGATTTTTGAAAAAATAACTATTTACGACCTTAAAACCAAACAGACGGAAGATTTATCGTTCAAAAATTTCAATACCGTTGAGCAGGCTCTCTGGCTCAAGAAAAAAAACACCTTGCTTGTTACGGCAAATGAAGGGAAAACTTTTCAACTGTGGGAAATTTCCGTTTCCGACAAAAAAATCAGCCGCATCACGAACGATTTAAATAGTTATCTTTCGCCGATGCTTTCCGCCGACGGCAAAAAACTTCTGACTACTCAAAGCAATTTTTATACAAATCTTTGGACGCTTGAAAATGAAAACTTAAATAATGAAAAGCAGCTTACTTTCGGCGTTTCAGACCGCGACGGATATTACGGAATTGATTATTTTCCAAACGGTGAAATCGTCTATACATCAAACGAAGGCGAGAGCGGCGATCACAACATTTGGCGCATCAATCCGAACAGCGGCGAGCGGCGGCAATTGACGCAAAACACAGGCAAACGCAACGAAAGTCCGGTTGTTTCGCCCGACGGAAAATTTATCTATTTTACCTCTAACCGCAGCGAAAAAACGACAATCTGGCAGATTGAAGAAAACGGCGAAAACCCGAAACAGATTACCTTCGGCGAAAACTCGGACGATGCTTTTCCGCAGATTTCGTCCGATGGCAACGCTCTTTATTTTATTCGCAAAACCGGCAAAACATCAGCGATTTTCCGCAAATTCCTTGCCGAAGACCGCGAAGAACAAGTAACGGAAATAGATAAATTCGCTCCGGCAAATTTTCTCTCGCTTTCGCCGGACGGCAAATTTATCGGTTTTCACAATTTGACCGAAAAAATTCAATCAACTGACGCAAAGACGGTTCATCAAGTCGCCGTCATTGAAACGGAAAATCCGAACAATTCCAAATTCTTTAATATTGACGGCGCAATTCCGCGAATTTTTTGGACGGCAGACAGTAATTCATTCGATTATCTGTCGCCTAAGGACAACCGCGAGGAAATTATGCGTCAAAGTTTGACGGAAGAAAAACCGCCGCAGCTTTTGAAAGCATTTCCGAAAGAAAGGCTTTTTATCATTTCGCGCTCACCGGACAATAAAACATTCACAATCTCGCGTGGACGCTTTCAAAATGATGCGGTTTTACTAACGAATTTTGAATAAATTCGTTTTAAGAAAATAACTCGTTTGCTAATCCAAAATCTAAAATCTAAAATCAAACCTTATGTTTATTGACCGTGTAAAAATCAGAATCAAAGCGGGCGACGGCGGAAACGGCGTAACGGCTTTTCGGCGTGAAAAATTCATCCCGAAAGGCGGACCTTCGGGCGGCGACGGCGGAGTTGGCGGCAGCGTTTGGCTCGAAGCGGGCGAAGGTTTAAATACTCTGCTTCACTTGCGCTACAATCCCGAACACAAAGGCGAACGCGGACGGCACGGCGAAGGCTCGAACCGACACGGCAAGGACGGCGAAGACATCACCGTTCACGTTCCGGTCGGGACGCAGGTTTTTGATGTCGAATCGGGCGATCTCGTGTTCGATTTTACCGAAGCCGGACAGCGTTTCTTAGCCGCAAAAGGCGGCAAAGGCGGTTGGGGAAATCAGCATTTTGCGACACCGACGCGACGCGCTCCGAAGTTTCATTACACCGGACGACCGGGCGAGGAAAAAGAATTGCAACTTGAATTAAAATTGATTGCCGATGTCGGGCTTGTTGGTTTTCCGAATGCGGGAAAATCTACGTTAATTTCAGTAATTTCTGCCGCGAAACCGAAGATTGCCGATTATCCTTTTACGACGCTCGAACCGAATCTCGGCGTAGTTGATTTGGGCGATTTTAGCACATTTGTCGTTGCCGATATTCCGGGACTCATCGAAGGCGCAAGCGAGGGCGCAGGACTTGGCGACAGGTTTTTGCGCCACGTCGAGCGCACGAAATTGATTTTGCATCTCGTTGATGTTTCGTCAATTTCGGGCAGAGATGCCGTTGAAGATTACGAAATTCTCAACCACGAATTAGCCAATTACGACGAAAATTTAGCAACGCGACCACAGATTGTCGTCGCCACAAAACTCGACGCGCTGGACGAACCGGAAAGATTAAAAAGTTTGAAAAAACGTGCAAAAAAAGACGGGAAAGATTTTCTTGAAATTTCGGCTGTAACTAAGTTGGGAACAAAAGAATTAGTTAATTTCGTGGGGAAAAAGCTCGAAGAAATGAAACGCGATGCCGCCGAACTTGCGTATGAAAATAGAGAAATGAATGGCGCATAAATTGTTCGATTTCAGAATGCACGACGGCTCGCGCAACTTTGCGGATTTGCCCGAAACATTCTTTTTCGACAAACTTCGTGAATTCGCCGCGCAGTTCAAAGGCGCAACCGAAACAGCTTTTGTAACCGATTGGGTAACGGAAGTTTGGCTCGATTTTGAATATCGCGGCGAAAAGTTTTCAATCAATAATCAAAACGGCGATTATTGGTTTTTTGTCGAAAACCCAACTTGCGCGGACGAAATTTTAATGGAAGTTATTGAACATTTTCAAAATTGTGTAGAAAAATGAAACGAATTGCATTTTACGGCGGCTCGTTTGACCCGCTTCACATTGGACATCTTGCGATTGCGCGGGCTTTGTGCGAACAATTCAGCCTTGACGAATTCATTTTTATTCCCGCTTTTCACGCGCCGCATAAAAAAGATAGAAAACCGACTTCGGCGTTTCATCGGTTTGCGATGATTGCGTTGGCAACAAACGATTTGGCAAACATCGAAGTCTCCAAAATGGAACTCGAATTGCCCGAAAGACCTTATACGGTTGAAACTTTGACGAGATTGAAAACCGAATTGCCAAACGCAGAGATTTTTTTCGTGATGGGCGCAGATTCTTGGGCTGACATTCTGACGTGGCGCGAATGGGAAAAGGTTTTGACGCTTGTAAATATTATTGTCGTAACGCGCCCCGATTACGAAATTTCTTTCGCGCACGTTACAGATGAAATTCGCAGTAGAATAAACGATTTACGGGGAAATTTTAACGCAAAAGCGCAAGGACGCAAAGACGCAAAAAAATCCCAAATCCCAAATCAAAAAACCCAAATCTTTATTACTGATGCTGTTTTTATTGATGTTTCGGCAACTGAAATCAGGCAAAAAATCAAAGAAAACGCGAAAGATTGGCGCGAAAATGTGCCATCGTCAGTTGCCAAATACATCGAAAAATACGAACTTTACAAAAAATCAGTATAGCCCGCACGTCAACCAATATGAAGCCTGTGAGTAATTAAAGAGCATTAAATTCAACGGTTTAGAAAACATTTCGTAATTCGTAATTGAAATTTTGTCATTGATTTAAAATATCAAACGCTTTTCTCCTTAAGTCACAGACGAAATTTCAATTACAAATTACGAAACTAAAGATTTAATTATGCACCGCCTTACTGATTTTCGCTCCCGATTTTAATTTTTCTCCGGCGTAAAATTCACGTCCGTCAATTCGTCTGCCGGATTAATGATTTGCGGGGCAAACTCAAATTGTTTGTGCCGCACGCTGACGATTTAAGTTCGTTGCTAAATTATCTTGTTTTCGGAATAGTTCCGAGCGTTGCCATCAGTTCGATATTTTTATCGCCGCTTGGCGCAGCAAAACCGGGGAATTTGTCGCTGTATTTTCCTACGTCCTTTTTTTCGGCGTTCAGATAAAGCATCTGCATCGGTCGGTGTTTCGCCGTTATGGTGTAAAAACCTTTTGCGTCCGTTCGCGTTTTCGACTCGCTGCCTGTGCCGCCGAAACTGATTTCGACATCCGCCACCGGCTTGCCGCCGCTGTCGCGCACATAACCTCTGACGGTCGTGCTGCTCGTCTGAAAACACGCCGAGAGAAACAAACTCGCGGCGGCGATAATTAACATTTGAAAGTGTATTTTTCTCATAATTTTTTAATCTTTTAGAACCGAAAAAATTCTACCGACGGCAACGCAGAAACAAGTTTCGGATTGCAATGTTTCCGGCAAAGCCTTTAATCTCCGCATTCGATGGACAGAACATTATTCAGATTTGTTTTATCCGATTCGTAAATTTCCGTTGATAAGCCGCCGTAGGAATACAAACCTTCGATAATCAATTCCATTTTTCCGTCGCCGTTCAGGTCGGCAACCGCCGACAAATTAAACTCGCTGATGTAATCTTCGACTTCGGGTTTTCGCGGATGAAATTCGCCTTCGAGCAGAAAGTTTTTCGGTTTGCCGCCGACTATTTTTCTCATCAAAACAAACGAATAATTTCCAGCGCGGGCAGTCGAAGAAATTTCGCCCTTTTTGTCTTTATAATTCGTTGCTTCCAGAAAAACTTCGTCGCTTCCGTCGCCTTCGAGGTCAATGGAAAAAACTCTTTCGAGCTTGATGTTTCTGACATTGATGCCCTTTGTTTTGAGAAAATCGAGCGCGATTTTTTGATAAGTCTTATTGGTCGAAGCGATTTTCTGCACGGTGCGCGGCAGCGGATTCCAATTCGAATTTGCGCCGATTGCGAGAATCGGTTTTAAGCTGTCGTCCCAAGAATCATTTTCGGGAACTTTCGCCGATTTGCTAAAATAAAAGTCATTCGCACTGCACCCCAGTTGACGGAGAGTGCCGTAAATTTGATATGGTTTTTCGCCGATTTTGAACGAGTCGAAACCGATAAATTTCGACGGTTTTCCGAAGTTCGCCGGAATGTCCGTTGCTTTTATCCATTTCCCGTTTTGCGTCGCGCCGACCAGATAATTGTTATGCGCGATTAAAACAACGCCGTCTTGAGCATTGATTCCAAGACCGAATAAAAAAAGCAAAAATACTGTCAAAAAATAGTTCATATAAACCTCCGAGTTTTTAATTTCCTTTTGAATTTATCGAATAAATTTCAAGTTTTGAGTCCCGCCTTGAGGCGGCTGAACGCCCGCGAAGCGTGGCGTTCTCTTGCTCACCGCAGAATTTAGTTTGGGCAACGTGAAAACCGCTTTGCTTCGCTCGCGGTTTTGCCGACCTTTTGGCGGGACTCAAAACTTTTTACGGCACGAAAGCATTCGGAATCGGTTTGTCGCCCGCGATGCCGAATTGTTGAATCAGCGTTCCGGCGGTTGTGCGTTGGACATACCACGTCGAATTTGTCGGACGGAAAACGCTTGCGTCAAATTTGCCGTCGCCGTCATAATCGCCCGCGACGGGCGTGTCGCCGTTTGCGCCGAACGGAAAGGCAAAGAACGAAAAATCTTCCGAACGCAAAACAAACCAGTTGCCGTTTGCAGGTCGCCAAACGGCGATGTCAGCTTTGCCGTCGCCCGTGTAATCGCCTTGCACGGCTTTGTCGGTCGAAGTTCCAAACTGCGTGGCAAAAACCGAATTTGTCGAGCTTCTGAAAATCCACCATTCCGCGCCGATTGCTCCGTTTTGTCGAAAAATCGCAATGTCGGATTTGCCATCGCCGTCATAATCAGCTGTTACCGGCAAATCACCCGCTTGTCCGAATTGTTGAATCGTCGTGCCGCCGCTTGATTTTGAGATAAACCAAGTCGAACTTGACGGACGAAAAACTGCCGCATCAGCTTTGCCGTCGCCGTCGTAGTCAGACGGCGCGGGAATGTCGCCGCTTGCGCCGAATGGAAATGAGAAGAACGTCAAATCTTCGCTCCGCAGGACAAACCAAAATCCGTTTGAAGGTCGCCACAAAGCGACATCAGCTTTACCGTCGCCGGTAAAATCTGCGGGCGTAATGCGGTCGGAAGTTTGTCCAAACTGCGTGGCAAAAGTTGCCGTCGTCGAACTGCGGTAAATCCACCATTCGGCGGGCGCGGGACGAAAAATGCCGATGTCGGTTTTGCCATCGCCATCGAAATCGAACACGGAATTTCCGAAATTGGGCAAATAGCGTGCGACAGCGAAATCAAAAGTAGCGTTGGCGACGTTGTTTTTGGAAGTTCCGACAACGACGAGTTTGCCGTCTGCCTGCACGGTTATCGCATTCACAAAATCCTCGCTGTCTGTATTTATATCCGTATGTAAAACACCTATTCGTCCAAAACTACTGTCAGTGCTTCCGTTTGGATTAAAGCGAACTGCTACAAAATCGTTTCCGCCATCAGTTCCTACCGCGACGATCTTCCCGTCCAATTGGATTGCCACATCGTTTGCCGAAGAATCGCCTTGAACCACACTTTTGACAACCTTACCGTCATTGTCGAAAGTAGTATCGAGCGATCCGTTCGCATTGTATCGAGCCAAGGCAAAGCTATCGACAAGAAGCGTTGATGTTCCACCCGCGAGAACAATCTTGCCGTCAGACTGTAATTTCATACTGCGAACAAAATCGTTTCTGCCAATGAAATCAGTAGTAACTTTTCCATCGCCGTCGAAACTGGTATCGAGCGTTCCGTTTGTGGTGTAAAGTGCAAGTGCGAAATCTTGATTGCCGGGATTGGCGATGCCCGCAACCAAAATCTTGCCGTTTGGTAAAACTGAAACGGCTTGTGCGATTTCTTGGTCTCCGCCGAAATCCGTGTAAGTTGTTCCACCTCCATCTCCGAACGTTGCATCAAGCTCGCCATTGACAGTAATCCGACAAATAAACCAATCGATAAAAGTAGAATCTGTCCCTACGGCAACGATCTTCCCATCGGGTTGAATTACAACAGAAGTTACCCGGTAGATGTTCGGCAATTGACGTATTCCATTCACTCCAAAAGTGATGTCCATCGAACCGTCTGGATTAAGGCGAAAAATAAATATCGATGCTCCGAACAGACCGCTGCTGCTCCCAGCCACAACTATCTTGCCGTTAGATTGAATGGCGACCGATTGGGCACCACAAGTATTACCGCAAGGGTTACCGATGGCAATAGACACTTTTCCACCGACGCCAAATGTTGTATCGAGCGAGCCATTGGGATTGAAGCGAGCCACGGAATTTTCGGCACCACCCGCTGATCCCCCGACAACAACTATTTTGCCGTCTGCTTGAATGGCAACATCGTGAGCAACGTCATCGCCGCTCGATATGGTTGCAACCAATTTGCCGTTCCCGTCGAAAGTGTTGTCAAGATGACTGCCACTAGCCAAAGTATGCGTTGGATTACTTGCCAAAAGCGCGGCGAATATTGCTAATGAAAAGACTGCTGAAAAATAATTGTAAAAAATTTTGTAAATCATAATTTTGTTCTCCTTTTGAATTTTATTCCTTAGTCAATTTTCTTTACCTTCGAGCGAATTGCCGCAAATCAATGCCGCGCTTCGTTCGGTTCGGGTTAAATGAATTTGTTTTGCTTCGACGCGGCGGCAAACTTCCGCCAGCGAAAGCCGAGAAAATCCGGCAACTTGTTCGGGCGCGAAAGCCGCGACTACTTTTTGACAGCATTCGCAAAACGCCGTCTGTCGCTTGCCGTTTATTCGGATAATCGTCAAACTTTTGGTTTCAATCGTGATTTCCGTGCGTCTTATTTTTGTTCCGTTCGTCATAATTTTATTGTTTGCCGTTGGGTTATCTGTTATCATTTTTTCGTTTCCGATAACCGCTTCGGACGCTTGGTTTTTCTCCAAGTGAACTCAGTTTGGCAGGGATGATTGCTAAAAGTCCTTAAATTCAGGGCTAAATTTTCCTAAATTTTCCTAAAGCACCATGGACGTTTTGACGGCAAAAACTTTTTTCTTCGGCGAATTTGAAATCAACGGCGCGAAACGACAGCTTTTGAAACAAGGCGAGCCGCTCGCGCTCAATCCAAAAGCGTTTGAGATGCTTTTCGTGTTGGTTGAAAATCACGGTCAAGTCGTTCACAAAGACGAACTTTTAGAGAAAGTTTGGGCAGGGCAATTTGTCGAGGAAAACAATTTAACGGTGCATATTTCCGCGCTTCGCAAGATTTTCGGTGAGAAAAAAGGCAAGCATCAATTTATTCTGACAATTTCGGGAACGGGTTATTCGTTTATCCACGAAGTCCGCCAAGACGCAGGAAATTCGCTTGCCAAAACCAATCTCAGCGAGCAAATTTCAGACGATTTTGACAAACGCGAACGGCTCATCGGACGCGATGCGGAAATCGCCGAAATCAAAAGCATTTTACGCGCTTCAAACAAATGTTTGCTGACGCTGACGGGCGCGGGCGGCAGCGGCAAAACCAAACTTGCCCAAACAATTGCCGCCGAAATGCAAACGGAATTTGCCGATGGTGTTTTCTTTGTCGAACTCGCCGCCGTTAATCGCACGGAATCGGTCGCGGGCGCAATCGCGCAAGTTCTTGGTGTCAAAGAATCGGGCGAAAAATCTCTGCTTGACGCGCTGAAAGATTTTTTGCGGAAACGCGAAATTTTGCTTATTTTGGATAATTTCGAGCAACTGCTTTCTGCCGCAAATTTGCTCAAAGAACTGCTGGATGCCACAAATCTGAAAATTTTAATAACGAGCCGAACGCTTTTGCATCTGAAATCTGAGCAAGAAAAAGTTGTTCTGCCGCTTGCCATTCCGCCGCCCGAATCGAATCTATCCGCCGAAGAATTGAGCGAATTTGCCGCCGTCGAACTTTTCGCCGTGAGAGCGCAAACCGCCAAACCGAGTTTTGCTTTGAGCGCGGAAAACGCTTTCGCCGTTGCGGAAATTTGCCGTAAATTGGACGGTTTGCCGCTTGCCATCGAACTCGCCGCCGTGCGCGTTCGATTGCTTTCGCCGCAAGCAATTTCGGCGCGTTTGGAAAATTCGCTTAATTTGCTCACGGGCGGCGCAAAAGATTTGCCCATCCGCCAACGAACAATGCGCGGCGCGATTCAGTGGAGCTACGAACTCCTCGAAGAAGATGAAAAGATTTTGTTTCGGCATTTGGCGGTCTTTGCGGGCGGTTTTACGGCGGAAACCGCCGAGTCCGTTGTCAGTCGCCCGGTGTCCGTTGCTGAAGAAAAATTACAAATAACGGACGTTTTCAATCTTCTCGATTCGTTGATTGACAACAATTTGCTCGTTTCAAAAGAGCAGACGGACAGCAATGTGCGTTTGGGAATGTTAGAGGTTGTGCGCGAATTTGCGCTTGAATGTTTGGAAGAAAGTGGCGAAGCGGAAATCGTCCGGCGCGGTCATTCGGAACTTTTTCTGGCGTTGGCAGAAGAAGCCGAGCCAAATTTGACGGGCGGAAAATCAATTAAATGGTTAGAAAAACTGGAAACCGAACACGATAATTTTCGCGCTGCGCTTCGATGGTCGCTGGAGCAAGAGCCGGAAACGGCGGCGCGAATGACGGCGGCACTACGCCAATTTTGGACTAATCGCAGCCATCTGACAGAAGCCCGCAGTTGGCTCGAAGCGGCGTTGGAAAAAAGCGATAACGCGCCTAGTGCAACGCGCTTTAAATTGCTCGGTGCGTTTGGTTTGGTGGCGCGAAATCAAGGCGATTATGCGGCGACGCGGCGAGCGTCAGAAGAAAGTTTAGCGGCAAGTCGGGCGATTAAAGATTTGCGGCAAATAATTCTTTCCTGCCACGCGGTCGCCGGATTGGAAACCAGAGAAGGCAATTTTGCGGGAGCGCGAAAACTTTTTGAAGAATCATTGGCAATTAGCCGTAAATTGGGCGAGGAAAAGCAAATTGCCAATTCTCTTTCAGGGTTGGGCAATCTGTTTCTTGCCGAAGGAAACGCATCGGCGGCGCAAATGCCGATTGAGGAATCTCTGGCAATTTCCAAACGGCTCGGTTTTAAATTTAACGTCAGTCTAGATTTGATCAATCTCGGCACAGTCGCCTATTATGCCGATGATACCGAAGCGGCATATCGCCACTTTACCGAATCTTTAACGATGTCGCAGGAAATGAGCAATAAAGTCAATATTTCCTGTTGTTTGGACGGTCTTGCCGCCGTTGCGGCGAAACGTGGAAACTACGAACAATCGGCGCGTCTAGCTGGTGCGGCGGACGGTTTGCGCGAATCAATCGGCTATCGAATCGAGCTAGCCGAAGAAATTTTCCGCGAAAAATATCTCGCAGAAACACGCGCCGCGCTCAATCCGCAAGATTTTACCAACGCTTACGAAACGGGGCGCAGTTTGAATTTCAATGAAGCAATCGCTTTGACCAAAGTTAAAATTTTCGATTTTTCCGTTGGTTCGGATGAAAACACTTCGGAAATTATCATCGAAACTCATCAAATATCGCGCATTCTAATTGAAGAAGAAGTTGAAAATTAGCGCGGAGTAACGCGGCGACCAATTTATTTTGGGATTGGAATTGATTGACGCGACTTTATCGGAGTTGGTTGGGTTGCAAAATACCTCAAAAAATACGAACTTTATAAATGATGGAACAAACACAGGAAAAAACTTTACAACACGAAACGGCTTCGATTGAAATCGAACAAATCCCAACTCCTTTTGCGGAATTGGATGCGGAAGTCAAACTTGCAATCGAATGCGCCGCCGAGAAAAAAGCGTTTAATTTAACCGCGCTCGATTTGCGCGAAGTGGCAACTTTTACGGAATTTTTTATTATTGCCAGCGCAAACAATCAGCGACAGACACAAGCGATTGCCGACGAAATTCAGGAACAACTTAAAAAACAACTGAAATCAAAAGCCGTGCGCGTTGAAGGTTACAGTTCGGCGGAATGGATTTTGATGGATTACGGCGATTTTATCGTTCACGTTTTTGAGAAAAAAGCGCGTGAATTTTACGATTTGGAAAGATTATGGCTCGATGCGCGAAAGGTTGAAATCCCCGAAAATATGTAGATTTTTGACGAAAATTAAAAAAAACTTATATTTGCCCGCGAAACACGCGAAAGACGCGAAATAAAGACAGAAAACAAATGAATTTCGGTTTTAATTTTCGCATATTTCTCGTGTTTCGCGGGCAAGATTCTTTCTAAAAAATTTTATCGAGTTATTACAAATCGGCATAAAAAGCCGCTTTTTTATTTGTCGGCAAAATGTTAGAATAACGCAATTCTTAAATACATAGGATTTACCGATTTACTTCAAAACATCGAGGTTTTTAATGAAAATTAAGTTTTTGTTATTTTCTGTTTTAATTGCTTTCGGATTTGCCTCCATCGCACAAGCGCAAGTTTCGTTTGATGTTTCCGGCGCGGTCAAAGATCAAAACGGCGCAGTTATTTCGGGCGCACAAATAAATTTGCGCGGCGTAATTTCGCGTTCCGTCGTTACGGATTCGGGCGGAAATTTCTCGTTTTCAAATATTCCGGGCGGCGATTATGAATTAAAAATATCGGCAAGCGGTTTCTCGGACGAATCGCGCAAAATTTCAGTTGATTCAAACACAAAAGCGTTTGAAATCATTATGGAAATCGGCTCGCCGACGGTTACAGTTACGGCAGAAGTCGGGCAGGCAACGGAAACCAAAAACGTGCCGCAAGCAATAAATTTAATCGGCAGTCAGCAGATTTTGGAACGCGCAAATCCGATTATCGCGCAAGCCGCGCAAGAAGAAGTCGGCGTAAATCTCCAGCGAACTTCACCGACGATGGGCGGAATTTTTATTCGCGGACTTGTCGGCACAAAAGTCAATGTTTACGTTGACGGCGTGCGCTACACGACCGGCGCACAACGCGGCGGTGTCAGCACTTTTTTCAATTTGAACGAACCGACCGTGATGCAGTCAATCGAAATTTTGCGCGGCTCGAACAGCGCACAATACGGCTCGGACGCACTCGGCGGAACAATTAGTTTTTTGACGAAAAATCCTCTGCTCGGTGATAAGAAGAGCGAATTTCACGGCGAATTCAGCACGAATTTCAATAGCGCGGACAAATCTTTCGGCGGCTCGACTTTGTTCAGCTACGGCACGAGTAAATTAGGCGGTTACGTCAATTTTGCGGCGCGGCGCGTTGATAAACTGCGAACGGCGGGCGGCATTGATTCGCATTCGGCGATTACGAGATTTTTGGGTTTGCCTTCGACGATTTTATATGAACGAATGCCCGACACGGCTTTTACGCAATACGGCGGCACGTTTCGTCTGAATTATTCGCCGACTTCGGACAGCCAAATTATTTTCAACTATTCGCGCAATCAACAAGACGGCGGCAAACGCTTTGACCAACTTCTCGGCGGCGACGGAAATTTACAAGCCGATTTGAGAAATTTAATGCTTGATTTCGGCTATGTTCGTGTCATCAAACAAAAGTTTTTCGGTTTTGATTCGGCAAATTTTGCGGTTTCCTATAACACACAACGCGAAGAGCGAGTCAATCAAGGCGGGCAAGGCGATCCGTTTGGCGCAATCACGCACCAATACGAACGCACGTCCGCGCTTGGCTTTAACTTCTTTTTCGACAAGGTTTTGCCGTTTCGCAATTCAATTTTGCTCGGCGGCGATATTTACAGCGAAGATGTAAATTCTCCGGCTTATACGTTTAATCCGCGAACGAATGTTTTCACGCTTTCGCGCCCGCGCATTCCCGATGAAACGCGCTATCTTTCGAGCGGACTTTACATTCAAGATGTTTGGCAGGCAATTCCCGACAGATTGAGAATTTCCGGCGCGATTCGCGTTAATTCCGCAAAATATAATGTTCGCGCTTATAACAGCCCGATTGTGGGCGGTTTTCGCTTATGGAACGATGATTCGCTCGATTTCAGCGATGTTTCGGGGCGCATCGGCGCGGTTTTGCGAGTTTATAAAGAATTGCGTTTTGCGTTTAATTACAGTCGCGGTTTTCGCGCTCCGAGCATTACCGATTTGGGAACGCTTGGTTTAACGGGCGACGGTTTTGAGGTTGATTACACGGCGGCAAACAATTTCGGCGGCACAATCGGCACGACTGCCGACGCGACCGCCGTTTCGACAGGTTTGCCCGTTTCGCGCCAGCGTTCGGAACTTACCGATAATTACGATTTTAGTGTGCGCTACGGCAACAAACGATTTGAAACCGAAGCGACAGCGTTTTTGATTGATTTCCGCGATTCGATTACGAAGCAGACTTTGATTTTACCGCAGGGCGCAGTCGGACAATTTTTGGGCGACCAACGCATTAACAGTCAAAATGCCAACGGCGCGGTTTTTGTCGGGCTTTCGACAAATCCCGTGCTTGTTCGCGCCAATTACACGGCGGCGCGGATTTACGGTTTTGAATTTGAAACGGAAGCGAAAATTACCCGCGAATTCAAATTTACCGGAAATTTCACATACATTCGCGCCGAAGACAAACTTACAGGTTTGCCGCCCAATATCGAAGGCGGAACACCGCCGCCAACCGCGTTTTTGAGTTTCAAATACGAACCAATCGGCAAACCTTTCTGGCTCGAACTTTATTCGACCGTCGCCGCCAAACAAGACCGACTTTCAACGCTCGATTTGTCGGACAGACGCACGGGCGGAACTCGCACACGGGCGCAAATCCAAAACTTTTTCCGGCGCGGCGCGTGTGTGCAAGGCTTAACCAATAATCCCGACGGCATCTGCGGCACAAACGACGAAACGATTTTGCTTTCGACGGGCGAAACGCTTTTGCAAGTTCAAAACCGCGTTCTCGGTGTCGGCGTAAATTCCGCGCCGTTGTTCAGATATTTACCGTCTTACGGCATTATCAATATGCGTGGCGGTTTTCGTTTCGGCGAAAATTCGAGCGTCTTTTTGGCATTTGAAAATATCTTCGACCGACCTTACCGCAATCCGAGTTGGGGCATTGACGGCGCAGGACGAAGTTTGAGATTTGCGTATCGTTTGCGATTTTAAGATAAATTATGGAACTACCTTGGGAAGATGGACTACTTGAAAGAAAGACTGAAGGTTATGAGGATGAAGCCTTTCTTAAAACGATGGTTGCTTTTGCAAACTCCGTTAGTCCAAAACATACAGCAATTATTTTGATTGGTGAACGTGATAATGGAAAGATTGTTGGCGTAATAGACCCTGACAAGTTTCAAATGCGTCTTCATAAAATAGCCAAACAAATTTATCCTGCAATAGTTTGGCGTTCAAAAGTTTATGAAAAAGATAGCAAATATTGTGTTCGTGTAGAAATTGAATATAGCGGTGAAACTCCTCATTTTGGCGGAATTGCTTGGGTTAGAAAAGGTTCTGAAACCGTGAAAGCTACTGATGAGGTGTTTCAAAGTTTAATTGATTTACGCTCTCAAAAAGTTCGAGAGTTAGCAAAATGGATTGAAAAGAAAATATCAATTGATGGCGATGAGTCAATGATTTTGACAAATCGAATGATAAAAAACTCAAAAAATTCAACGCTTCTTATTTCACCTCGTTGGGATTATAAACAAACAGTTAATCTACTTTTCGTAAACAGCTTTTGGATTACCGTCAAAGATGAATATGAAACAGAGCATTCAGAGCCAATAGAGAAGATAATTCTGAGTTTTGATAATGAAGAGAAAAGACTCTTAATATTGGTTAAATCATGATATGAAATTCCGTTTCCTTTGGATTGGCAAAACTAAAGATAAAAATTGGCGGGCGTTGCAGGATGAATATTTGCAGCGTCTTTCGCATTTTGTGAAATTTGAAATAATTGAATTAAAAGACGCAGGAAAAGAATTAGAAGGCAAACTTATTTTAGAAAAGCTGAATCAAAGCCAATTCGTCTGTTTATTAGACGTGAAGGGACGCTCGATTTCTTCGCACGATTTAGCCGCAGAGATTGAAAAATGGCAGAATCGCGGGTTGAAAGAGGTAGTTTTTGTCATTGGCGGCGCGGAAGGTGTCGCTTCTGAGGTTGTCGAAAGGGCAAACAATAGTTTATCCTTATCGTTTATGACATTGACGCACGAAATGGCGCGTGTTGTCTTGTTAGAACAGATTTATCGAGCATTTACGATTATAAAAGGGTTTCCATACCAAAAATGAGTGAATTGAACTTGAAAGAAATTAAAGAAAACTTGATTGCCGAGCGCAATAATTTAATTGAAAAACTGAAAGGAAATGACCTTTCGGTTGATGATGCTGAAACTCCCGATCCGGTAGATTTAGCCGTCAGAAATTATTCAAAAAACGTGATGTTGGCAGTTTCGGAAAACGATAGCCGTCAACTTACTTTGATTGATGAAGCGTTAGTGCGAATCGAAAACGACGAATACGGCGTTTGTCTAAACTGCGAAAAAGATATTGTCCAGAAACGTCTGGCGGCAATTCCTTGGGCGCGTTATTGCATTGATTGTCAACAACTTGTCGAACAAGGTATGTTAGATGAAGATTAAAAGCTATCGCTTTTAAAAGGTAAAAGGTAAAAGGTAAAAGGTAAAACTAATCAACTATGAATTAGCTTTACTTTTTACCCTTTACCCTTTACCTTTTTTTTATGCTTCACAAAATTGCCGACACACTTCTCTCCGTAATTTATCCTCAAGCCTGTCAAATTTGTGAAAAATCGGTTGAAATAAACGCGGACGGCGTAGTTTGTCGGGCGTGTTGGGATAAAACGCAAGTTTTTTCGGGCGCAGAAACGCTGTGTCATAAATGTTCGCTATTTCTGCACGGAAATCCTACTAATTTTGAAACTTTTTGTCATAAATGCGACGAACATTTTTACGATACGGCGCGTGCTGTCGGAATTTACGAAAATGCGCTTTCGGCTTCGATTTTGCATTTAAAGGAAGAGCCGTTTGTTTCAAAAAATCTGCAAAATCTCTTCATTTCCGCTTTTGAAAAATCGCCGTTTCAAGACGCAAATCTTATCGTTCCCGTGCCGCTTTCAAAACGCCGTTTTCTCGAACGCGGATTCAATCAAGCCGCCGTTTTAGCGCAAATTTTATCAAAAAATACGAACATAAATCTCGATGAACAAAGCCTCGTCCGTATCGTTCATACGCCAATTCACCGTGCCGCAATGGACAGAAAAGCACGCGAAAAAACCGTCGAAAACGCTTTCGATGTGAAGCGTCAAAAGTTAATTGAAGGAAAGAAAATTTTGCTGGTAGATGATGTTTTTACATCGGGCGCAACTGTTTCGAGTTGCGCGAAAACCTTAAAGAATAAAGGTGCGGCGAGTGTTTATGTGCTGACCGTTGCCAGAGTTTAGAAAGTGAGAAGGGGAGAAAGCGAGAAGAGGAGAAAGTGAGATTGTTGAATAATTATTAGATTTATCGATTAAAACCGAAACGCCGATAGCTATTCAACCAATCTCACTTTCTCCCCTTCTCGCTTTCTCACTTTCTAAACTACGGCGCGTCGTAGCGCGGCGTGGCTAAGTCGCCGTCTAAACCGAATTGTCTAATAAGCGTTCCGCTTGTGCTTTGCGAAGCATACCAAACGCCGGTTGACGGGCGAAAAACGGCAATGTCGTCGCGTCCGTCACCGTCATAATCGCCAACGGTCGGAACGTCATTGTTTAAGCCCCATTGCGTTGCCAAAAATCCGCTCGTGCTGCGCTGAACATACCAAATTCCGGTCGAAGGACGAAAAACTGCTTGGTCGGTTCTGCCGTCGCCGTCAAAATCTCCCGGTGTCGGAATGTCTTCAGCCAAACCGAAAGTTACCGCATTAAACGAATTATTAATACTGTTCAGACGATACCAAACGCCGTTTGACGGACGGAATACTGCAACATCATATTTGCCGTCGCTGTCATAATCCGCCGCGACGGGTTTATCGCCGTTTGAACCGAATTGAACTGCCAGAAAATTATTCGGATTCGTCGTGCGGCGAATCCACCAAGTTCCGGTCGAAGGACGGAAAACCGCAAAATCGGCTTTTGCATCGCCGTCAAAATCGCCTTGTGCCGGAATATCGCCCGCCGCACCGAAAGGAACGACGCTGACGGTGTTATTACTGCTGTTATACGCATACCAAACATTGGTTGACGGACGAAAAACGGCAATGTCGGAAATGTTGTCGCCGTCATAATCTTCCGGCACGGGTTGATCGCCGTTCAAGCCGAATTGTTGAATTCTGACCGAATTATTTGAACTGTTATACGAATACCAAACGCCCGTCGAGGGACGAAAAACAGCCGTATCGGTGCGAAAATCGCCGTCGAAATCGCTCGAAGCGCGGGCGCGGACGATTTTTTCAACCGTGCCGCTGGTCAAACCGCTGAAATAAAGTTCGCCGTCGTCGTCTTCGCCAAATGATGAAAGCAGACGCGGCGTATCGAGCAAAGCAGTCGTATTTGCAGCGTTTATGAAAATCTCGCCGGTGCAGTAATCGGCATAAAGATAACTTCCGTTGACAAAAGTATTCTGCGTTCCGCGATAGACATAGCCGCCCGTAACCGAGCAACGCGCTCCGGCATTGGCATATTGAAAGACCGGCATTGTGTAATTTGCCGGAATGCAAAGCGCGGGATCGTTTCCGGTGCAGGACGTTCCTTCATAAACACGCCAGCCGTAATTTCCGCCGAGTGTGATAATGTCAACTTCTTCAACCGCATCTTGTCCGACATCGCCTAAATAAAGCTGATTCGTGCCGCCGCGGTCAAACGAAAAACGCCACGGATTTCGCATACCGATAGTGAAAATTTCATCTGCGCCAGCCACGCCAACGTAAGGATTTGTCGGCGGATTTGTGTAAGCCGGATTTGGCGCAGGGTCAGCCGTGCTGGGCGTGATGCGAAGAACTTTGCCTAAAAGTTCGTTGATGTTTTGCGCCCGTGCGCCCGGATCGTTTGCCGAACCGCCATCGCCCATTCCGATATAAAGATTATTGTCGGGACCGAAGAGAACCATTCCGCCGTTGTGGTTTGAAAAAGGTTGGGCAATAGTCATCAAAATTATCCCACTGTTCGGATCGCCGATTGTGTTGTTATTGATGGCTTTGTAGCGGGCAATGATGGTTGCGCCGTCCGATTCGCGTGTGTAATTGACAAAGAAAAATCCATTCGATGCAAATTGCGGATGAAACGCCAAGCCTAAAAGCCCGCGTTCATTGCCTGTCGAACTGACAACGCCCGTAAGACTCATAAAATCCGTCGTCGCAAACTCGCCCGGCTGAACGACTTTGATAATGCCGCGTTGCTGAACGATAAAAAGCCGTTTTGTGCCGTCTTTTGAGCTTGTAACCAGAACCGGCAAGCTCAAACCCGTCAAAAACGGTTGCGCCCGAATCGTCAAAGGCGACGGAACGCCCTGCGCCGAAACGCCCGAAATCGTTATCAAAACGATTAAAAACAAACTAATCCCGCATAAAATCTTTTTCATACAATCAATCAAAACTCCAAATTAAATTCCTACTTCGGCATTTTTCCGGTGCCGAGTTTTGTTAAATCTTCGCCTGCGTCTTCCGCTTCACGACTGCGCGAACATCTTCCGACGCTTAAATTGCCTTCGCTGTTGGCGTTGGCATAAATTAAATATCGCCCGTCTTTTTGAAAACGCGCTTGATAGCGCATCGTTTCATAGACATTTATTTCAATTTTTTTCTTATCTGCACCTTTCCAATATTTTTCGACCTCAAACTCGAAAGTCCGCACATCGCCGCTTTTGGATTCGCTCAAAACTTTGCCGATAAACACGGCTTTTGCAGAACTGTATGCGTCATCAAACGAAAGAACAGCGCATTTGCCTGAAAAATCATTTTCGCCGTTTTCGCTTTTCGCAATCGTAGTTTTAGACGAAACGAAACAAAACATAGCCGACAAAACAACAATCGTAGCGATAAGTTTTTGATATTTCATTTTTTTCTCAATGGCAACAACAAAGGCGTGTTTAAATTATTTTAACGATTTCGAGAGAGAAAAAGCAAGAATATAGTTGAAAAAGTTGTAATTCCTCAATAAATTTTTCTGTAATTTTTTATTGAGGCATACAGGGCTTTCCTATAAAAATTGAAAACAAGGTTGTAAAAAGTTACTTTAAAGTTGCAAAACATAAAAAAGCAACTAAATATGCAACCTTGTCAGGAAGATAATCGCAGTTTTTTCGAGAAACTGCAAAACGAAAAAGGC
>JANNYB010000072.1:0-31709 GCA_031409875.1 Acidobacteriota bacterium
CGCAGGGAACGCAGAGAAAATTATTACAAAAATCTCTGCGTTCCCTGCGCTCTCTGCGTTAAATTATTTTTCAGCTAATCCAAGATTGGAAGTTTGAGTTAAAAACTTGTCATTTTTCGTTTCAGTTTCGATAATTTCTACCGTTTTGTTTTCTTCGATTTTCGCTTCGGGCAGGAAATGATTAAACAGACGGCGAATTTTTGCTTTGTTGCTTTCGCGCACGGCTTGAGTGAAACCGCTTACAATTTCGCCTACTTCTTCACTCGAATAAGTAGCAATTTTGCCGATGAAGATTTTCGGATGCTTGGTTTTCAGCAAATCTTCGCCCGTGATTTCGAGTTCTTCAAAGAGTTTTTCGCCCGGACGAATTCCGCTGAAAACGATGTCAATGTCTTCGTAAGGTTGCAAGCCGGAAAGTCGAATCATATCTTCTGCTAAATCCAAAATCTTGACCGGCTCGCCCATATCGAGAATGAAAATTTCGCCGCCTTCGCCCAATGCTCCGGCTTGCAAAACGAGCGCGGACGCTTCGGGAATCGTCATAAAATAGCGCGTCATTTCTTTGTCCGTAACCGTAATTGCTTCGCTTTTGCGAATTTGTTCGCGGAAAATCGGGACGACCGAACCGGCGGAACCGAGAACATTCCCGAAACGGACAGCCATAAAGCGCGTTTCGTAAATATTATTCAGATTTTGCAAAACTATCTCGGCAATGCGCTTTGACGCGCCCATTACGGAAGTCGGATTTACAGCTTTATCGGTCGAAATCAAGACGAAATCTTTAACCTTGAATTCTCCCGCGATTTCGCCGAGAAGTTTTGTGCCGAGAACATTATTTTTTATCGCTTCCGCCGGATTTATTTCCATCAACGGAACGTGCTTGTGCGCGGCGGCGTGAAAAACGACTTGCGGCGAAAATTCACCGAAAATCTCGCGCATTCGCGGTTCGTCGCAAACATCGGCGATGAGCGGCAGAAAATTAGTTTCCGAATAATCTTTCGTCAATTCGCGCTCGATTTGAAACATCATATATTCGGCGCGTTCAACCAAAATCAATAATTTCGGGTTAAATTCGGCGATTTGCCGCACGAGTTCCGAACCGATTGAACCGCCTGCGCCCGTAACCAAAACGGTTTTTCCGCTTAAAAATTCGTGTAAGTTTTCGTCATCGAGTTGAACAGGTTCGCGCCCCAGAAGGTCTTCGATTTCAACGTCGCGGACACGCGAAACCTGCACGCGCCCGTGCATAATCTCGTGCGGGCTGGGCAACATTCGCGCTTTGACAGGAATTTCGCGGCAGATGTCTAAAACCCGCCGAACTTCTTTGCCTTGAGCTTGGTCAATGGCGATAACGACTTGTTCGATATTTAATTCATCAACCAGACGCGCCAAATCATTCGTCGTTCCCAAAACCTTTACGCCGTTGACGCTGCCGCCTTTTTTGTTGCGGTCATCGTCAACAAAACCTTTGATGTCGAGTTCCGCGTCGGCGCGTCCTCTGACATCTTTTACTGCCAAAGAACCGATTCTGCCTGCGCCGACGAGCAATGCGGATTTGCGTTTGATGCGCCGTTTTGTTTTTGTGAACGTGCGCTTTTCGCCAAATTCGTAAGCGAAACGGCGCAAGATTCTTAATCCCAAAAGCCCGCCGAACCCCAAAGCTGTGTCAATTAAAATTACCGAAACCGGAACTTGCCAGCGATTAAAAGCGGTAAAAGTCAATAAAAATCGAACTAAAAGCAAAATCACGCTCGAAATTACAGCGGCTTTCAAGAAGGCTTTGATGTCTTCGATGCTCACATAACGCCAAATTATCGAATACGCGCCAACTAGAAAAAGCGAAGAAAATTGAATGAAAACGACAAACGGCAATTGTGTGATCGCCGCATCGAAATAAAAATCGCCGAGTTGGACATTTAAGCCCGGCAGATACGCAATAAAAAACGCCGCGCAAAGCACAACGACATCCGATATAAACTGCACCGGACGACGCAAAAACCAAAAACGCTCTTCGCTATAACTTCTTTCGGGTAAATTTTCCACCTTTTATGATGTAAAGAAAAAGGACAATAATCTCTATAACTTGAAATTACCTTGCGACAGGCGAACTGTCAAACGATTGCGGATTTGGGATTGCGGATTGCGGATTTTCTATTTCCGTAAACGCCATATCTAAAATTTCGTATTTTTCCCAATCTTTATAATCGAAATGCCACCATTCGTTCGGATTGACGATAAAATCTTCGGCTTCCATTAATTTTATGAGCAAATCGCGGTTTGCAAGTTCTTCCGAAGTTCCGCCGGCGTAATCGGGCGCGGCGCGTTCCGTAAATTCGTCAAAATCCGAAGGCATCGGCAATAATTCGCCGCTTTCCAAATCGTAAATGCTCAAATCAACGGCGCATCCGCGATTGTGTTTCGAGCCTTTTTCGGGATCGGCGACAAATTTCCGTTGATCTAATCGCACGACTTCCCAAAACAATTTCGTAACCGACCAAGGACGATAACCGTCGAAAATTACGAGTCCGAGATTTTGCGTTTTTAATTTTTGATGAACGCGCAAAACAGCTTCCGCCGCAACAGGTTGCAGAAAAGCACGCGCTTCCGCATAAACCGGACGACCGACAAAATTATCGTTTCGGGCGTATCGAATATCGAGTTTTATAGTGTTATCGAGTTTGACGAGTTCGAGCATAGAAATGTCAGAACCACCTGCGGTAGCGGGTGGGTTTTAAGTAAAAAGTAAAAAGGCAAAAGGCAAAACGAAAGCCGATTCCGAATTTTTACTTTTTACTTTTGCCTTTTTACTTAACGAAAGTTATGCGCCCGCTACCGCAGGCGGTTCTGACTTATTGATTCGGCTTTTCTTCTTTTATTTCCGTGTCATCTTCCAAGATAATAACTTCCGTGCCGTATTTTTGATAATCTTTGAAACGAATTAAATTGCGCGTTTCATAAACCTGTTGACCTTCGCGCGATGTCAGGCGCACATCCGAAAGCGACGGCAAAAGATATTTTTCGTTGGCAATCGTTACCCAATCGTAATCAATCAGACGATTTGCCGAACGAATCGGGAAGGTTTCGGGAATTTCCGTCGCCGCACTTTCGACGCGCAAAACGCGGAAATTTTCGCGGTCAATCCAAACTCTGCCTTTCATTCCCGTAATTGTTGTGCTGTTGAAATAACCGCTTGCCGTAATGCGTTGTTTGGCTTTTTCGCGCGTAATTTCGTATTCAAAAACGACGGCGCGGCGCGTTCTAATCGTGTCCGTGTCAATGATTTTGAATTTCGTTTCGCTTTCAGGTTTGAAAATTACTGCCAAAACCGTAACGAATTCGCCCGTCGAACTCGTGCCTCCAACTTCTTCGTAAGTTTGTTTTGCGCTCGGGTTTGTCTGCAAAACGCCGTTGACCGATAAAACTTTGTATTCTTCCTCGCCCGAAGCGCGATAGCTGACCGCGACGACCAATTTATCCAAATTGCGAAAATTATTCGTTCCGGCAAACGCGGCTGAACGCTGAATTTGTTGTTTAACGACAAAATCCGGCATATCTTCAATCGCCGTCAAAACTGCTTCACGCGCTTTTGTTAAAATTTCTGTTGATTCTTTTTCGCTCGGAAGTTGCGCCGTTGTCGGATTTTGTTTTCGGCGGTTGGCTTCTTCCAAAGTTCTGAGCAATTCCGCATCGTTCGCGCCTTTCGTGCGCGTTAGACTACGAATGCCGTCCGTCAATTCAAAACCGATGCCGCGCATTCTGACCGCTTCAATCAAAGCCGCTTTATTGCCCGATGCTTTCGGCAAATCGTAAAGCATTTTGACATATTCGCTCTGCGTCAAAGGCTTCGGCGCGGTTTCTTGCGCGAAAACTGCGCCGAAAGAAACTATAAAAACTAAAATTATAAAAATTGCTTTTTTCATTATAAATAAGGCTACTGCTTTTTAAAGATGCTTGAAAAGCAAACGAAGTTTGCCGACTGTCAGAACCACCTGCGGTAGCGGGTGGTTTAACTCGAACTTTCAGGCGTTGATTTACGTCCGAAGCGTAACTTTAAACCACCCGCTACCGCAGGTGGTTCTGACTTGCATCGCAAAACAAAAAACGGAGAAATCCTTAAAAGACTTCTCCGAAATTTATTTTTAGTTTGTAAATTCAAGAAAAACTTCGTTAATTAAAGAGCAATTTTTCACTTTTGCCTTTTACCTTAATTAACCCATTCTTCTTCATAATTTAACCGCCAATGTCTTGTAACCCAATCTTGCGCGACTGTTAAAACATTTAGCTTCCATTTTTTGACATTTTCCAAAACTGTCAGCGCGGCTAAAGGTTTGCTCGGGTCTCTTTCAACGCGGATAACTTGCGTCGGGACTTCGATAATCGTTTTATCTTCATCAAAAATCCGTAACGTAACTTCGCTCCCGACCGGCGGTAAAATTTCGATATTCAATAACGCTGTATTTTCACCGAGATTTTCCGTCAAGCCTTCGACCGAAATCGTATCTCCACTTTCTTTGTCAACCCAAATTGCTTGAAATTGCAAATTCGCCATAATGCGTTGATGCACCGGCGTTCTGTGTTCATTTGTATTGTTTGTATTATATGATAAACGCGACATATTATTATTTCCCCCCTTTTTCCTTAAACGTCAATTTTAAATCTTCCGTTGTTTTATCGGCTAATTCTTGATTGCGCGAGTAATTTATACCAATCTTACAAAAAAGTCAAGTTCCCTCAAACCGCTCAAACCGCTCATCTTAAAATAAATATTTTTTAATCGGTTTTTATTGCTCGATATTTGTTTAAATATTTCAAAAAACACAACTTTTCCAGAAATAAAAACGATGAGCCGAGCGAAAAGTTGCAAAATCAGTTTGTCCGTTTGAAATTTCCGTTCATTAACAAAGATGTAATTTGAATATGCAAAGATGTTCGAGGAATTAAAAATACATTTAATTGTTAGATTTTTAGGAACTCAATTTGCTTGAAAAGAACGGCATTCCGTTTTTTACAAAAAAAAGTGAGCGGTAAAATTTCCAAAAAAAAAACGTGGAAAGGCTAAGAGTGTGGAAATTCAAGCACTTAAAAAAAATTAAGACGATAATTGTGAACAAAATCGGAAAGATCCGGCGATGCGATTTAACCCATGAAATCCAAAAAGTAAGATAAATATTCAGAATATCGTCAAATTATAAACTGAGAATAAGCAATTTTTTTCCAAATTTATTAAAAAAAACAAAAGAGGTCAAAAAAAATATAATGACTAGAATAATCAAATTTTTAGCGACGGCAATTTTTTGTCTGGCTTTCGGAGCCGCACAAATTTTCGCACAGTCAACCGTAACCGGCGGCATACAGGGCAAAGTTGTTGACCCGCAAGGCGCAGTCGTGCCGAATGCAACTGTCAAAGTCAAAAACTCCGGCACAAACGCCGAAGTTACGACACAAACCAATGACGACGGCAATTATCGCGTAACCAATCTTCAGCCCGGCACATATGTAATCGAGGCTTCAGCAACGGGATTTTCAACTGTCAAAGTCGAA
Organism: Acidobacteriota bacterium; assembly: GCA_031409875.1. GTDB lineage: Bacteria > Acidobacteriota > Blastocatellia > Pyrinomonadales > Pyrinomonadaceae > CALMEH01. The sequence continues at coordinate 5,542 of JANNYB010000072.1, forward strand.
AGAGTCGTTGTCGAAGTCGGACAATCAACGAGCGTCGAAATTCCCTTGAGAATTCAAGGTTCGCAAACCGTTGTAGATGTTACGGCTGAAGCTCCGGTCGTTAACACGAGCGATAACGCGAACTCGACAAACATCAATCAAACTTCGATTAACGAACTTCCGATTAACGGTCGCCGTTGGTCGAATTTCGCGCTGCTTGCGCCGGGAACAGTTCCCGACGGAACATTCGGTTTGATTTCGTTTCGCGGCATTTCCGGTTTGTTGAACAACAACACGATTGACGGCGGCGATAATAACCAAGCATTTTTCTCGGAAGAACGCGGCAGAACGCGCATCAATTACGTTATCAGCCAAGCATCAATCCGCGAATTTCAGCTTAATACGTCAAACTATTCAGCCGAATACGGACGTTCAGCCGGCGGCGTAACCAACGCGGTTACGAAATCGGGAACAAACGAATTTCGCGGCGAACTTTTCTATTACAACCGCAATAACCGAAACGGCGCACGCAATCCGCTTGCATTCAGAAGCGCGTTAGTCAACGGCGTGGCAACCAGACAAGCGGCGAAACCGATTGACTTGCGCCAACAATTCGGCGGCGCAATCGGCGGTCCGATTATCAAAGACAAATTGTTTTTCTTTTTCAGCTACGACCAACAAAAACGCAATTTTCCGGGTTTGGCAGTTTTCAGCGATGCCGCATTTTTGAATTCGGTCAACCGCACGACTTTGCTTGCCAGAGGTTTAACTACCGGGCAAATTGATAGTGCCGTTGCTTTCTTGAATTCGACTACGGGTGAAACACCGCGACGCGGCGACCAAACTTTGTATTTCCCGAAAATTGATTGGCAAATCAATGACCAAAATTCATTCAGCATCAGCTACAACCGCCTGCGTTGGGAATCGCCGAACGGCATTCAAACGCAAGCCGTGAACACGCGCGGACGTTCGAGTTTCGGTGATGATTTTGTCGAAGTAGATTCAATCAATGCGCGTTTGTCAACGACGCTTTCGCCGAATATTTTGAACGAATTTCGTGTCCAATACGGACGCGATTTTGAAACGCAGTTCAGCACCGCGCCGCTTCCGGGCGAACCGACGACTTCGGCAACCGCTCTCGGCGGCGTTCGCGCTCCGAGCGTTTTCATTACCGGCGGACTCGAATTCGGAACGCCGACTTTTCTCGAACGTCCGGCTTATCCTGATGAGCGTCGCCTTCAATTTGCCGACACCGTCACATGGACACGCGGACGACATACTATTAAATTCGGCGGCGACATCAACCGCGTCAGCGACGACATTCAAAACTTGCGTTTTGAAGCCGGTTCATATTCCTACAACAACGTCAACGATTTCATCATTGACTACACCAATTATACAACACCGCTGGCGGCAACCACCGCTTGTATCGCCAATCCTTTGCGCCGTAGAGGAAGATGCTACACGAGCAATTTCCAACAAGGTATCGGCAATCCCGGTCTCGTTTTGAAAACTACGGACATCAACGCATTTTTCCAAGATGATTTTCGTATCTTCCCAACGGTTACATTAAATATCGGCGTGCGTTACGAATACATCAAAATGCCGCAAATCGTTTTGCCGAGTTCGGACACGCGCCTCGTTCCGAACAACACTTTCAGTATTGCTCAAGCAACATCGAGTGTGCCGAACGATTTCGATAACCTCGGTCCGCGCATCGGCGTGGCGTGGGATATTTTCGGAAACGGCAAAACTTCGTTTCGTGCCGGATACGGAATTTACTACGGACGCATTCAAAATTCGACAGTTTACAATGCACTTGTGAACACCGGAAATACCGGCGGACAAGCTCAAGTATCAATCAATCCGGCTTTGGGAACCGGCGCGGATAATCCGAGCGCACCGATTTTTCCGAATGTTCTGCCGGCGAATTCATTAACATTTGCCCAAGGCGCGATTCAATTTTTCGAGCCGCGTTTCCAAGCTCCGATGATTCATCAATACGATTTAATCATCGAGCATCAATTGATGAAAAATACGGTTGTTTCGGCTTCGTTTATCGGAAGTATCGGACGCAATTTGCCGACATTTGTTGACCAAAATCTCGTTCCGACAGGTGCATCGGCAACCTTCACGTTTATTGGCGGCAACAGTTTCGGACAAACTTTCAGTTTGCCGACTTATGGTCGCGCTCCGGGTTACGGAACAAACGCGATTACGCAAATCGAAAGTTCGGTCAGATCAGAATATAGAGCCTTGGTTTTGCAATTAAACCGCCGCTTTACCGACGGCTTGCAATTTCAAGTCAATTATACTTTTGCACGTTCGACCGACACGAACCAAAACTCGGCAACTTTCACGCAAACGAATAGTCCGCTCGATCCGAACAATCGTTCATATGATAACGGTCCGAGCAACTTTGATATTCGTCATAAATTTGTTGCCAGCGCGGTTTATGCGCCGACTTTTTATAAGGGCGATAGTTCAGCCGGCAAATATTTGCTGAACGGATGGTCAATCGCTCCGATTTTCGTTTATTATTCGGGTCGTCCATTTGACGGAACGGTTTCGGGCGGAAGTTTGAACGGCACGAACGGCGATACTCGTTTGCCAATCAATCCGCGCAATGCTTTTCGTCTGCCGAGCATTATCAATATGGATTTAAGACTTTCAAAACGCTTCAGATTCGCAGAGAGATATTCACTCGAATTTTTGGGCGAAGTCTTCAACATTGCCAACAGAACGCACGTTTTCGGAGTCAACAGCGCGCTTTACATTCGCTCTGCAAGCTGTGTTCCGACTAACGGAATACCTTCTGTCAGTAATGCTAACAATTTGTGTGCAAACCCGAACTTCGGACAAGTAACGGGAACGGACAGCACACTTTATCGTGAACGCCAGATTCAATTCTCGACACGATTCCAATTTTAGTTTTTCAAGAAATTGAAAAACCTTTTGCGGCGTGTTTTCTTCGGAGAACACGCCTTTTTTTTGTCAGAACAGCGAGCGGTAGCGACTTGCTTGTCGTGATTTTTTTTGCAGGTCGCTACCGCTTCCTGTTCTGACTGTTGACAATCCGAAATCCGAAATCCAAAATCTAAAATTGGTTTATGCTTTCACTTTTAAAAATACAAAACATTGCGTTGATAGATGAACTTTCTTTGGAATTTTCCGACGGCTTGAATTTGCTGACGGGCGAAACAGGTTCGGGGAAATCAATTATCGTTGACAGTTTGAGTGCGCTCACGGGCGAGCGTATTTCGTCCGATTTGATTAAAGAAGGCGAAACTTCGGCGCGAATCGAAGGGCTTTTTTCGTTGAAGGCAAACGCCGATTTGCACGAGATGTTTTATGAAAGCGGCATTGAATTGGACGACGCGGAAAATATTGATTTAATCGTCCGCCGCGAACTTTCGTCGGTCGGAAAAAACCGAATTTTTGTTAATAACCAACTCGTAACGCAAGCCTTTTTGCGAAAAATCGGCGCGTTTATCGTTGACATTCACGGACAAGGCGAACAGGCGACGCTTTTTAATTCTTCGACGCATCTGGAAATGTTGGACGAATATGCAGGTTTAGCGAATTTGCGCGAAAAGGCTTCAGAAAAATATAAAAAATTATCTTCCGTTCGGCGCGAAATCGAAAGTTTGCGCGAAGACGAAGCACAAAAATTACAGCTTTTAGACATTTTGCAGTTTCAAGTTGATGAAATCGGCAAAGCGAATCTGAACGCAGGTGAAGACGCAACGCTCGAAGAAGAAAAACGGCGGTTAAACAATGTCGAAAAACTCTCGGCTTTGAGCGAAGAATCTTATCTTTTGCTCTATGAAAATGAAGAAGCAACGCTGACAACGCTCGAAAAAGTTTCGCGCCGCATAAAAGATTTGAGCGAGTTTGAACCGTCTTTCGGTGAATACGAAGAAAATTTAAAGTCGGCGCAAGCGGTTTTGGAAGATTTAGCTTTTGCGCTCAGAGATTTTCGCGGAAAACTCGAATTTTCGCCCGAAAGATTGGCGGAAATCGAAAATCGTCTAGCGGAAATTTCGCGCCTAAAACGCAAATACGGCGGCACAATCGAAACCGTTTTGGCGCATTTTGGCGAAAGTTCCGAAAGATTACGAAACATCGAAACCGCCGATTTGCGCGAAGCCGAATTACGCAAACAACTAGAATTAGCGCGTGAAAATTATCTGAAAACCGCCCGCGAACTTCACGATAAACGCGAAAAATCCGCACGGAAATTTGAAAAGGAATTGGAAGCAAACTTAAAAGCCGTATCGCTCGAAAAAGCGCGTTTTGAAATTCGCATCACGGCGAACGAAGCGGACGATAAATCATTTAGCGCGAAAGGTTTAGACAAAATAGAATTTTATTTTTCCGCAAATCCGGGCGAAAGCGTGCGCCCGATTGCGAAAGTCGCATCGGGCGGCGAGCTTTCGCGTTTGATGTTGATTTTAAATACCACAACGACACTTTCGGAAAAATCAAAAACAATGGTTTTTGACGAAATTGATGCCGGAATCGGCGGGCGCGTCGCCGAAGCCGTCGGGATGAAATTAAAAGAACTCGCCAATACGCAACAAGTTTTGTGCGTTACGCATCAACCGCAAGTCGCCGCGCTTGCCAATCATCATTTCGTCGTCGAAAAAGAATCGCAAAAAAATCGCACCTTCATCAAAATTAAAGAGTTAAACGAAACCGAAAAAATCGAAGAACTCGCCCGAATGCTCACCGGCGCACAAATCACCGAAACCGCACGGCAACACGCTAAAGAAATGCTTGCCGCAAAAAGTTAAATTATGCCGCATATTATCGTCATTTCAGGAGCAAACGGCGCGGGAAAATCAACCGTCGCGCCTGCGCTTTTGCGCGACACTTTAGGCATTGACGAATTCGTCAACGCTGATGTTTTGGCGCAAGGTTTATCGGCTTTCGCGCCCGAAACGGTGGCAATTTCCGCCGGAAGAATTATGCTTGCACGGCTTGATGAATTAGCCGCAAATAGTAAGGATTTCGCATTTGAAACAACACTTTCGACCAGAAGTTTTGCGCCACGTTTAGAAAAAATGCGCGAAAACGGTTATAAATTCAAATTAATTTTTTTGTGGCTGAGAAAACCCGAACTCAATGTCTTGCGTGTTGCGGAAAGAGTTCGACAAGGCGGACATAATATTCCGCAAGAAATCGTCGAACGGCGATACGAAAAAGGCTTGCGAAACTTTTTCGCGCTTTATCAACCGATTGCCGATGATTGGTATTTTTACGATAATTCCGACATTTCCGATTTGCGCTTGATTGCCAAAGGAAATTTGCTCAAAATAGAAAAAGTTTTTGATAATGAAATTTGGCAAAATTTGCAGGAAAAATATGGAAAATAAAGAAAACGGAAAACCGGATAAAATTGAAGAAATCTTTGCTGACGAAAAGAAAATAACCGAAGCTATGCAACGCGCCGTCCGCGAAGCCGTCGAAACGCACAAACGTGCCGGAAATCCGATTGCGGTTTTGAAAGACGGAAAAGCGATTTGGGTTGAGGCGGATAAAGTTTAATTTTATGCTTGATTGGTTTCTTGATTGGCAAATTAAAATTGCTTTAATTATTGGAATTGTTTGCATTCCTCTAATTTTTGCATTCGATTTTCGAGGATTTCAGGCAATTCCTTTTTTCTTTTTGGGATTAGTTTTAATTTTCTGCGGCAATAAACTTTTTGCAAATGAAACCGCCGAAAATTGGATTAAATTCTCATACTTCGATTCGATTAAAAAGATATTCGGCGGCGTGTTGATGTTCTTCGGTTGGTTTATCCTCATTCGACAAGTTTTGGCTTTGGCGATTGCTTCAATATTTCTCAAACTCGGCTAATTTCCATCGTCGCCGATTGCTTCGACCGGACACGCTGATAATGCTTCTTCGCAAAGTTCGATTTCTTCGGCGGTTTCGGGTTGTTTATGGACGAATGAATAACCGTTTTCGTCGTTGCGCGTGAAGTTTTCCGGCGAAGTGTCGCGGCAAACGTCGCAGTCAATACATTCGCGGTCAACGTAGAATTTTCCGCGCACGTTGTCAGCTAATTTTTTTTCGATTTCTGCCATTTTTTATTTGTTCAGAGTTCAAACTTCAGTTTGTCAACCGCCAGCGAAGCGAAGCGGTTTCCACGTTTCAAATCGTAGTCCGTAAAGTATCACAAAACCGCTCCGCTTCGCTGGCGGTGCAAACTAAAGTTTGAACTCTGAACCGAAAATTGATTTTATCTTTCTCCCGAAACGAAATGGAAAACCATCGCGGCGAAGGATTTCGATGCGATTTAATTCAAAAACGTCCGTTTTATTTTCTGCGCCGTAAATTGTTGTAAAAGCCGCTTTGTAACCTGCGCGTTTTATTGCTTCTTTGGCAAAATCCGTGAAAAATCCCGCCGGATATGCAAAAGTTGCACATTCTTTCTGCGTTAAATTTTCAATAAATTTTTTCGATTCCGTAACTTCAAATTCGATTTCTTTTTCGGAAATTTGATGAAACAATTTGTGATTAAAACTGTGCGAAGCAAACTCGAAAACGCCGCTTTTTGACATTTCCAAAATATCGCTTTCCGCAAGATGTTCGCGCTTCGCTTCGCCTTCTGCGGTAACTTTGTCCGTCGTTTTTCCGACGCACGAAGGCACAAGAAAAATTGTCGCTTTTGCGCCGTATTTTTTCAAAATCGAAAACGCATTTGTGTAATTATCTTTCCAACCGTCATCAAAAGTTACGACAACCGATTTTTTCGGAAATTCGCCGCGTTCCAGATAAAAATCAATCAATTCGCCGGCAGTATAAAACTCGAAACCTTTCTTTTTCAAATAAGAAATCTGCTTTTCAAACTTTCGCGGATAGGTGAACGCGCCGCGAATTTTCACGTCCGCAGTCGGCAAATCAATCTTGTGATATAGCAAAACGGGAACTTTCATTACAAATTCGGATCTTCAAAAATGCTGATGTCCGAATCGCCTCGCGTCAGAAACCAGTTTTTCGGATTATACAACAAATCTTGCCGTTCGGGAGATTTAACCATTAATTGCAAAGGATTTTTGACGCGCCAAAAGCCAAATTTTTCAAGGCGTTGTTCGAGCAATTCATCAACCACATCAACTACCAAACCGCCAATGCGCCGTTCAATAGAAATTCGCAGAGATTCTTGCAAAAGCGCGTCAATCGTTTCTTGAGATTTTTCGGGAAGATAACAAATATCGGTAATCGCGGCTTTTTTTATTGTGCCGTTTTCGCTCGCTTTGCGGAAAAAAAGAACAGCATAACCGAGCATTTTTTCGCCTTGAAAATAACCGATTACATCGAATTTCTTTTGCGGTTGGCGCAAATATTGCCATTCCAAAAATTTCGCTTCACGCCGCACCGCACACGACCATTGCGGTTCGGCTTCTGTCCAAAACTTATTAAACGAATCGTCAAATTTTTCGACAATTCGCACGCTTTCATTCGGCTTAAAATGTCGTCTAATTGGCGCAAAAGCAAGATTTATGACTTCGCGCAGAGATTTCAGATTTTCAATTTCACGAATATCATTTCCCGCAAAAAGAAGTTTATGAAAGCGCGAAATTTTGCCGACGATAACAAAACCCAAAGTTTGAAGAAGTTTCGGCGCGTGTTGTTCGTTTGTATTCACGCCCAAAATCAAAGGACAAAATTCTTCCGCCGCGCAAACCAATTTTTTCGCCAAACCTTGCCGCCGAAAATCTTTTGAAACAATCAAATCCAAAATCCAAATCGCGTTTTTTTGCTCGCCGCCGACATTGATTTTTACGGGAATTGCCGCAATCTGTCCGGCAATCGTTTCGCCGCTTTTAGCAACCCAAACCGGCAGTTTTTCTTGATTTGCAAACGGAGTTTCGAGAAAATGCCACGCCCAAAAATTCTCATCGCTCATTCGTGCATTATCGTCGTAAGCCGTTTGCAAAAAGACGAGCAACTTGTCTTTTTCGGACAATTTCAGATGTTCAACAATTATCTCTTTCGCCATTTTGCAACAAATTTCAGGTAAAAATTTTATCTTCGGAATAACTGAAAACTGATAACGAACAGCTGATAATTCTCCGATTCCAAATTATCAGCTATTCGTTATTCGCTTTCAGTTATTCCGAAAGTTTTTATAAACTTTTCGCCGTCTTTCAATTCTTTTTCGATTGATTTTGCTCGGTCATATTTATCATCCGTTCGAGCGCAACAAGCGCGAAATGTTTCGTTTCATCATTCACAACAATTTGGTTGACGACGTTTCCTTCCAAAAGATTTTCGAGCGACCAAGCCAAATTTTGCGGCGCAATTCGATACATCGTCGCGCACATACACAAATCAGGCGCAAGCAGTCGAATTTCTTTGTCGGGAAAGCGAGTTTGCAAACGATTTACTAAATTTACTTCCGTTCCAATCGCCCATTTCGTGCCGCTTTCGGCTTTTTCGACCATATTGATAATGTATGAAGTCGAGCCGTTAAAGTCTGCAATTTCAACAACTTCACGCGGACATTCGGGATGCACGAGGACTTTAACATCGGGGATTTGCTTGCGAATTTGATCAACGTGCCACGGCTTAAATCGTCCGTGAACCGAACAATGTCCGCGCCATAAAATCAATTTTGTGGCGTGAAGTTCTTCCTCCGTGTTGCCGCCGAGTTCTTCGTGCGGATTCCACAAAACCATTTTGTCGAGCGGAATTCCGAATTTTGCGCCCGTATTTCTGCCCAAATGTTGATCGGGAAAGAAAAACATTTTGTCGAATTCCTTCAAATAAACGTCAAAAAGCGGCACGGCATTTGACGAAGTGCAGACAACTCCGCCGTTTCGACCGCAAAACGCTTTGATTTCCGCAGTCGAATTCATATAAGTTATCGGCGCAACTTTCTGTTTCAAAACGCCGATGTCGCGCAGTTGTTCCCAAGCGTCTTCAACCTGTTCGATGTTCGCCATATCAGCCATCGAACAACCTGCGCCCAAATCCGGCAAAATCACTTTTTGATGCGGCTGACCGAGAATATTTGCCGATTCCGCCATAAAATGAACGCCGCAAAAAACGATATATTCCGCCTCCGTCTGCGAAGCCATCACCGAAAGTTGATAAGAATCGCCCGTCAAATCGGCGTGAGCAATCACGTCATCACGCTGATAATGATGACCAAGAATCACGACACGCGAACCTAATTCCTTCCGCGCAAACTCAATGCGCTCCGCGATTTCTGCGTCTGGCATCACCAAATAATCTTCAATCGGTCGAACTGCTTCTAAAACTGCTGACATTTTCTAACAACTCCTTTATTTTGGATACGAAATAATTGAACTTCGCGTATGAGAATCATTGCACTTTGAGAAATTTTTCGCAAGGAACATTAAAATACAGCATTTATTTGTAATATTAGACAGTCGTCTAGAGCATTTTAAGTTTGTTTTCACAAGATTTCTTACGGTTTTAGGTGTCTTTTTTCTTCAAGATAATTACTGTCGAATCGGCATTGGCAATTCTGTCAAAAAGGGATTTTAGAAGCGGATAACTGCCGACCTGATATAACAATCTACCGTTCTCACCGAAAATGAAACTGCGTTTGTATTCTAAAAGATGAGTTTCGGAGTTGAATTGTGAACTGATATTAAAATCAACTATGCCTGTTTCCGAAATTGTCTGTGTGGAAACAACGGCTTCTGGGTTAAAATTGTTTGGAAGTTCGATTTTGATTTCCTGAACGTCCCAATTGAAATTTTCAAAATTAATTGGCGTATGGCGCGTAGCGTTTTGAAAGAGCGGTTTTTTTCTATACTCGAAAAATCCCGGCTGGAAAAATATTCTCCTTTCCGTTATCTGCGCGTAATCAGAAATTTTGATGTTATATTCAACTTCAAAAGGCTCATCCGTTGCAATCTCTCTTTTGACCGATTTTAGTTCAAAATCAAAATTGCTCAGACGCTCTTTCAAAGATTTATACATCGTTTCTCTGACTTCATTTTCCGTCATTTTATTGTAAGCAAGTTTATATTCTGCGCCGATAAAACCAAAAAACTTGGATTTTACAGTGCCTTCCAAACTTCCGTCAGGCATCAATTTCAAATACGCTTTTTGCTCGGATTTGTTATATTCGGGCGGAGAAACCGGAAGTTTTGTCCATTCGTAATCTTTCTTTCCGACAACTAAAACATCCTGTCCTTCCGAAAACCAGTAAAGATGTTTTTTCGGGACAAATTTTGCGCCGGGATTACAAAAATGCCAACCATCAGAAGTCTTCACAGCAATACCGGAATAATTCAAGAGACTTCCGTGCGCGTATTGTTTAAGGAAAAAAAACTCTCTTCGGTCGCCGGTAAAAACGAAACTGATTTCAAAACCTGCCGCTATTACAAGCGAAGCAAAGAGTTTATCTATTCCAAAATCAAAACCTTCTTTTCGCCTCAAAACTTCTTTCGGACTCCAATCTTCTCTGATTGCTTTTGATAATTTTTCCTTGTCCGTTTCGTTATCGTAAGAAAAATTTTTCAGACTAGTTCTGCAAAAATTGAAGATAGCAGAAATTTTTTCTTCGTCCGAATTTTTTCCTTTGGTCAATTGTCGAACAGTTTGCTTAATTTCATCGCCGGATTCCAATTTATCAAATAAAAAACCGAAACTTTTTGCGTAATTGTCCCAATATTTTTCCGGCTTTACCGAATTATTGCCATCGTAATACAAAAGAATCCACGGAACTAAATTTAATTTCGGCATAAAATTCGGCTCGCCTTTCAATGCCGAAATATTTTTCATTCTGGCGAGAGTAAAGCCATCTTTTGTTTTCTGATACTCAAAATCTTTCACATTAAATCGCATAATTTTTAATGTGTCCCAAGAAATATCGCCTCTTACGAAATAATTTATTTCCTGAATGGGAATATTGTGCTGAAAAATAAGTTTCCATTCCTGAAGTTTTACTCTTGCCCGCAGTTGATATTTGTATTCAACGATTGACCCGGGACGAATATTCGGAATAACAAAACTTTTTTTCTTCGATTTCGAGTAGAATGTTTTTACCGTATCAAGCAAAATAATTTCGTCTTTTTTTAATTCAAAAATCTTCCCATCGGGCTGAATCAATCTTGCTCTAAAATTGTCCAACTCATAGTAGGCATAATAGTCAACACTAATGGTTGAATATATTTTTACTCCTCTTTCATCAAATATTTTTATGCGAACGTATGTGTCTTCCTTTACCTCTTGAGTGGTTTGTTCGATTCTCACATTCCAAAAAATCGCTTCTGCCGGCGCATCGGACTCTATTTGCGAAGATGTGGCTTTCAACTCTGACGAAGAAACATCCCGCCAATCTTTCTCTTGCGCTATTGTGGGAATTGTCAGGACAAAGATTATTGCAAAGAAACATAGCAAACACCTTAATTTTGAAATGAAATGAATCATAGTTTGACTTTAGCTAAAATAATATCCGAAAAATTCGTCCTACAATTTTACCCTTCCGTTTTCGATGATGGAAATTCTTGCCAATGCGCTGAATTTTTTTGTGAAAGATTGAAAATGCGAAGCAGGAGTTGAAATCTAGCGTTGTAAATCAACGACTTACAAGCCCGATTTCAGCAACGAGCGCAAACCCGATGGAATAAGCCCTTTGTTTTCAACATTGGAATTTTTCAACTCCTGATTCGCATTGAAAATAGAGAACTCTGAGAATTTATTCAAATACGCTGAGTTCTCTTTATTCTCTGTGGCAAAAACTAAACGTCAAGATTTTTCACGTCCAACGCATTAGTTTCGATAAATTTGCGACGCGGTTCGACTTGATCGCCCATCAAAATCGTGAAAATTTGATCGGTTTCGATTGCGTCTTCGATACGAACTTGAAGAAGCGTGCGTTTTTCCGGGTCCATCGTTGTTTCCCAAAGTTGTTCGGGATTCATTTCGCCCAAACCTTTGTAACGCTGAATCGTCAAATCTTTTTTCGCCGCCGCCATCATTTTGTCGAGCAGTTCTTCACGCGAATTAACCGTTTCAGATTTACCGTTTTCGCCCATTACAAATGGCGCGGGGAAATTATTTTCGAGAATTGTCCGCAGTTCTACCGCTCTTTGAAATTCGACGTAACTCGCCAAATTCCAATCAAATAGAAACGTCGTGCCGTTCGGATAGCTGATCTGAATTTCCGAAAGTCCGTGTTCCTCGTCCTGCATCAAATCGGTATTGAAACCTTTCTCTGCCAAAACCCCTTCGACCTCAGCCATCAAATCTTCCTGCTGAAAAACTTTGCGAATTTTAACATTATTTTTCGCCAAAACGCCGTCTTTTCCGGCAAATCCTTCAATCAACGCACTCAGCAATTTACTGTCGTTGTTCAAACGCCGCGCAAATCGTTCAAAATAATTTTTGAACTCAACCGTCTGCTCCAAAGCCTTCGACAAACTGCGTCCTTCGACCGAGTTGCCGTTCGACGTAATCTGCACATCGCTCGTCGCCATCCGCATCATATACCGAAACATTTCTTTTTCGTCTTTGATATATTCCTCTTTTTTCCCGCGCTTAACTTTGTAGAGCGGCGGCTGAGAAATATAAACATAGCCGTTCTCAATCAACTCCGGCATTTGCCGATAGAAAAACGTCAAAAGCAAAGTTCTGATATGGCTTCCATCAACATCAGCGTCAGTATTATGTGCGAGTATTCCGCCCGTTCCGCAAACGAAATTTTCGTCTTTCTCAACCGAAAAATCATAAACGTATTCGTTCGCTTCACGCGCCGTATTTTCGATGACTTTCAGCCCGATTAAGTCTTCGCTGATTTCGATAAAATCTGCTTTTTTGCGATTCGATTTTGCCAAATACTTTTCAGTTTTTTCAGCATTCGCGTGGCGCGACCAAATTGCACGAGTTTTTTCGAGTTGCGATTTTTCGCTCACCGAAATCATAAAATAATCGTGCTTGGTTTGAATTAATTCGTTGCCTTTCGCTTTCAATTCGCTGTGCGAAGCCAAAATTCCAAGCTGACCGAACAAATAAAGCAAGCCGTCTTTTAGATTTTTCGAGTTGGTCGTCATCGAAAAACGATTTTCGCTCAATGTTCCGTCGCCCAAGAAATAACCTTCTAAAAATGCCGTTTGCATTTCTTCCGAAAGCGAAAAAACGATGTTCGGCAAACATTTTTCGTGTGCTTTGCCGGTCATTTTCCACGCTTTCAAAAGTCTTGTCGCCAAAACGCTGTGGAAATACAGTTTTATTCCTTTGCTTTCCAAATCGTGATAAAAACGCGGAGTTTCGCCAAAAGTTTTTTCAATTGTCGCAATTAATTCATCACCAAAGCGCAAATCTTTTTCGCCGATATTTAAGCTAACTTGATGCGAACTCAAACTTCCTTCCGCCGCAAACCAACCCAAAAACCACATTAAATCTTTTGTTATCGGCAAATAACGCGAAAACGCTTTTTCAACGTGCGCTTGCGGAACGATTTTTACGTCGTCCGTGAGTTCAGCGATTTCTTCTGCTGAAAATTCGCTGAAAAGTTTATAATCGCTCGTTTTGCGCCAACGCGCATTTTTCGTTTCGCGGTCAAAATTGATGTTTTCTTCAATTTTTGACGGTAAAAATTCAACTTCCAATTCATCTTGCCAACCGATTTGGCGCAGATAATTTTCAAAATGCGATTTAATCGGACGATTTACGCCGCGTTCCCAATGGCTGATCGTGATCGGCTGTTTTACGCCGATTGAATGCGCGACGGTTTTTTGCGAAAGCCCAAGCAGTTCGCGCTTTTTAATCAATTTTTGCCATTCGGTTTCGTTTAGCAAAACACGCGATTCAGCCCAAAGTTCAGGTCTTTCAAGATTTGCCAAAACTCTTGTCGCGGCAATTTTTCTAACGCTTTCACCTTGCAAATAAAGCGATTTTGTTTCACCTTCGTTATAAAAAGTTTCAAGCAAATCAATCTCAAACGGATTAAAACTCGGACGCGGCAAATTACGACTCGCCACCAAATAATCGCCGACTTTGATTTTATCTCCAGCACGAAGTTTGACGCTGCCGTTTTCATAAACAAAAACGCTATGCCCGACCGTAACTTCGACTGAACGATTATAACGAGTTTTGATTTTGTGCATCGCGCCTTCATATTTATGCCGAATCACGGCTTTCAACGGACGAAAATCGAGTTCGTGTGTTTCCGTATCAAACGCCGCAACCTGATAATCTTCCGCACGTTTTCTGCCTTCCCGACAAGCATCAATAAATTCGCCGACCGTCGTAAATTCAAGGTTTCCGTCAGTCTTTTTAACCAAAGTCGGCTCACCGTGCGCGACACTCATCAAGCAAATTTTATGATAACGAAGTTTGGTAACGTCAAAATCATCTTTACCAATTCCCGTGCCGAGCGCAGTAATTAGAGCCTTGATTTCGCCATGTCCGAGCATTTTATCGAAACGCGCTTTTTCGACGTTCAAAATCTTACCTTTAAGCGGCAACACAGCTTGATTTTTTCTATCTCGTCCTTGTTTTGCAGAGTTGTGAACGAAAATTCCCGAAGCCAACGCGAAGTTATGAGTATTTGGAACTTCCAAATCATAAACGTCAATTTGTTCGCTTAATTTTTCGATTTTAACGATTCTATGATTATAATTTGCGACTGTTTCATTAACTCTCGGAACATCGCCTTCAAAATATCTTTCGCAGAATTTATCGAAACGAAGCAGCGATTTATCTTTCAATTCGAGACGCTTTTGCTGATATTTATCAACGTCAATCGCACCATTTTCAATCTCAATTTGCTTCAAAGCAGAAAGCGTTTTGCTGTAATAAGTTTTATCCAAAGCAGCTTTGCGTTTAGCGCGAAACTCATCCGTCCATTGTTTTGAAGTTTCGTTTCTACGCCATTCGATTAAATTTTCATCTTTCCACTGCTCTTTAGCGATTTTGGAAAGTTCAACTTTAGCTTGTGGGTTTTCTTCGTAAAATTTACGAGTTTTGTCTGATTGAGCAAGGCGATTTTCCTCTTTGTTCCAATATTCTTTCTGAATTTCGTTTAATTTTTCATTATTCTTTTGACGATATTCAGCATTTGTTTCATAAAACTCTTTCCATTTGCCCGTCATAAACGATTTATAATTTTCGTCTTGCCATTGTGCTTTGGCTTGTTCAGACAAAATTTGACGAGTTTCGGGCTGCTTCATTCGCTCACTCATTTTGGCGCGAAACTCAGGTGTTTGTTTCGCTTTTGCCGATTTTTCCTTAACATCAGGACGATGCAAACCGAATTCAAGCATTCTCTGATGTAATGCAAAATGATCTGTTCGCGTCATTCGCAAAATGTTTGTCGGATTGTTGTTTAGCTTATTAAAATCAACGTGATGCCGAGTTTGAATGCCTTCACCTTTCGGATAAATAGCTTTTTGAAGGTTGAAATTGTCTGCCAAAATGTGCGTAAAAATCCAATAATCCGACTTGGCGTTCCAAACCATTTCATAGCCGTCAATCGTAATATTCTTTTTTGCTTTGTCTGAAAGTTGGCGGTAAAGCGGCATCAATGAATCTTCCGGTGTAAGTTGTTCCGCCGGTTTATAACTTCTGTCGCGCAACATAAAGCGGTGATCGGGTGTGCAAATCAATTCTTCACCGTTATCTAAAGTGATTTTGATAACTTCGGCGTTTTGTTTTGTGCGACGAACATTCTTAATTTCTCCAATTGCAACTTCGCCATTTTGATTAATCGTATAGCAAAAATTTTGCTTTCCATTTTCTTGTTCTACTATCAATTCCAAGAAATTTAATTGCCTCGTATCTGTAAGCGAAATAAGGGTTTGTGCCGAAAAACATCCGCCCGCACTATCGCCTTCGACGAGATAAACTTCCGATAAAGCCGGGTCTTTTTCCTGACAATCGGCGAGTTTTCCGGGCAAGGTTGAAGTTCCCAGTGCGCTTTTGCGGACGATTTCGCGGGCTTTTCGCGCCGCATCACGCGCACGCGCCGCGTCAACAGCTTTGCCGACGATTTTCTTGGCGATATTCGGGTTCTGCTCGAAAAATTCGCCGAGTTTTTCGTTTAAGAACGATTCAACTGCACCTTTGACGGGCGAATTGAGTTTTCCTTTCGTCTGTCCTTCAAACTGCGGTTGCGGAATTTTTACTGAAATAATCGCCACCAAACCTTCGCGCACGTCATCGCCGGTGAGCGCGGTTTTCGAGTTTTTCAGCAAGCCGGAACTTTCCGCGTAATTGTTGATCGTGCGCGTGATTGCGCCGCGAAAACCCGAAAGATGCGTTCCGCCGTCAACGGTGTTGATGTTATTCGCAAACGAAAAGATTTTTTCGTCGTAGGAATCGTTATACTGCATCGAAATCTCGATTGATAAATCATCGTGAATCGTTTCAAAATAAAGCGGTTCATCGTGCAGAGGCGATTTGTTTTTGTTCAAATGACTGACGAATTCGGCGATTCCGCCTTTGTAATAAAATTCGTGTGATTTTTCATTTTCTTCGCGCTCGTCTTTGATAAAAATGCGGATGCCTTTATTCAAAAACGCTTTTTCGCGCAGACGTTCGGAAAGTCTTTCAAAGCTGTAAGTCGTGGTTTCAAAAATAGTTGAATCCGGTTTGAAAGTAATTTTCGTGCCGCGTTTGGTGGTTTTTCCGGTTTGTTTGAGCGGCGCAACCGTTACTCCGGCGGCAAATTCCATTTCGTGGGTTTTGCCGTCGCGCCAGATTTCGACTTTAAACCATTCGCTCAAAAAATTAACGCAGGAAACGCCGACTCCGTGAAGTCCGCCCGAAACTTTATATGAATTCGAGTCAAATTTTCCTCCCGCGTGAAGCACGGTCAAAACGACTTCCGCCGCCGAATGTCCGAATTTTTGGTGAATGTCGGTCGGAATGCCGCGTCCGTTATCAATGACCGTAATCGAATCGTCAATGTGGATCGTAACCTCAATCGTATCGCAGAAACCCGCGAGAGCTTCGTCAACCGAGTTGTCAACGACTTCATAAACAAGATGATGCAACCCGATGTCGCCGGTCGAACCGATATACATCGCCGGACGCAAGCGCACCGCTTCAAGTCCTTCCAGAGCCGTAATCGAACTTGCATCGTATTCTTGATTCTTATTTTCTTCTTTTGCTTTAGACAATTTTTTATATTCCTCTATCTTAATTTTAAGTGTTAAAAGTTAGTTAAATTATAGCATTTTTCGGACAATTTAGACAGTCTGAAAATAATAAAAAGGCTTTATTTTTTAACGAAATAGCGTTAGAATAGACGAGTTTTTTAGATTAGTTTTTCGGAGAATAAAATGACTGCCTTTCAAAGCCCGATTAGATACATATTTTCAGTTTTATGCTTGACGTTTTTTTTCTGCACAATCGTTTTTGCTCAAGATAAAGTTGATTTAGAAATAAAAGTCCAAACCGCTTCCGAAACGGCAAGAGGTGGCGAAACATTTTCTTATACCGTTACCGTCAACAATATCGGCTCGGCAAAAGCTACCGATGTCATAATGGTTCAATCCGAACCGAAAACTACTGAATTTGTTTCTTTCGTTCCGAACAAAGGAGCGTGTGAAATTATTGATATTGATCCCGGTCGCGCCGACCGAATGTTAAATTGTAAATTTGGCGATGTGGAATCCGGCGAATCAATTATCATAGCAATTACATTAAAAATTCACGATTTCGGCGATATTTCGGAAGATGCGAAATATGTTGTATATGTGCTTGGCGATTTAGAGGCGAATTCGGATAAAACCACACTAACATACATAGATGTTTATCCGAAAGAGGAAGAAGAAAACAAAGAAAATAATAGTGCAAAAATTTCCGCGCGACTGCTTCCAAGCAAAAACATTCCGCCGCGTGTAGAAATTATTACGCCCAAAGTAAGGAATTGTTATTACTCGATCAGCTAAAAAACTTTCCAAGATTACTTTTACAATTAAAGCATTTGACCTTGATGGAAAAATAGAAAAAGTTTTTGTGAACACCCAACAATTTCACATTTCAGTTGAATATCCGGAAAACAGAATAATTGTTCAAGGAAAAAGCTATTCAATTAAGGAGTTTGAAGAAAACAAGGAACTTCGGAAATATTTCGGCGGTGAAGCTACACAGATTGCAAAAGATACTTACACTTTTACTTTGGAAAATCCTATGTATGGGCTTAATAGTATTTTTGTCGATGCAACAGACAACGGTAAAAGAAGCGGCTCGGATTCCGTCAGATTCATCGTAAAAGGTGATAACTCAATTGAATTTACAAATCCATTAAACAGCTCGATAATCAAGCCAAACACCAATGTTCTTTTAGAAACTAAAACAAATTTAAATGACGGCGGGAACGGCAAATTTGAATTAATAGGAAACGCACTGTGTTGCGGAACGCCTCCGCTTATGAAACAAGTTTCCCGAAATGGCAATTCATACATTCACCAATACCTTTGGAAAAATATCAAAAAAGGTTATTACAATTTTCAAATACTTTTGACTGAAGGTTTAGTTCTACTTTGTCAGATTAAAAACTGCCTTCGCCGCACAATGTCCTTGTGCCTGACGCGGTGTCTTTGATGGATTGTTTCCATCAGTATTTCCGGCTCATCCAACTTATTTTTGAGGATGTTTCCGAGCATCAATTTGACATCTCCGCACGACATTAACGGCAAGTTCTCAGCATTTTCGATTTGTGTTTCCAAGATGAAATGCAACGCCATCATTGTCAACGCGATGTGATGGTGCCACGCTCGCCACCCGCGCACTTGATATTGATGCAATCCGATTTGCTCCTTGATTTCTTGAAATCCTCGTTCTATCCAATATCTTTGCATCTGTCTAAATAACGCAGTTTCTACACTTAGCTCTCCACTTGGCTCAAAACATAAACTATATTTGACTTCCGTTTTGTCCAACTTTCGACTTATCAACAACTCCGCTGCTTCAACTTCCGCTGTCCCTTTTTGCCAAATCCAAACCTTCATTAAGACTGCTTCTCTGACTAATTTGCCTTTCGTTCCTTCCCGATATTTGATGGTTTTCCATTCGCTCTCAGGCAGGTTTTCCGGCACATTCTTCAAACTTACCTTCTTCTCTTCGATCACATACCGAGTTCTCGTTCTGCCTCTTCCGCTACTTTTCGGCACATATGGAGTTGGCTTTTCTAAACACACTTGCAACTCTTCTCCGACATCCATCACAAACGCCTTCCCTAATTCCCGCAACGCTTGGCGCAACTGCGGCGAATTCCCATAAACACTATCTCCGCCCACCCAATCATATTCGATAACCCCTTCTAATTCTTTAATTATCTCTAATCCTAACTCTGGTTTTGTCCGATATTTCTGCTCTTCTGACGGTATTCCCGCTTTCTGACAGCGTTTCTTATCAGTCGTCCATTCTTTTGGTAAATACAGTTTCGCTCCGACTAAACTAATCTTATCGGCTCGACTCAATCCCGCATACACTCCCACTTGCGAATTACAAACTTTTCCCACATTCCCAATATATTGACGGGCGACTCCAACCGATTTGTCGCCCGCTTTCTCATTCCCGCTTTCGTCTAAAATTAACCCTTTTTCGCCTTTCAAAAACTCTAAACTCTGATTCGTCTTTCGGGCAACTTCTTGCACCACAGCTTTTCCATCCCACTCCGATTCCGAGATAAAATGCTGTAATTGCTGATAGTTACTGTCGGGTATCCGTTCCGTCATCCGTTCTAGATTGCTCTTGCATTCGTGGAATAAGCCTTGTAAATATTCAAAAACGTGAATCGTCCGGTCTTTTCGCCGACACCAAAAATAGTCTCGATAACTGACTGCATAGCCACTAAGTTTTTTTCATCAACTGGTAATCTCATATCCTTTATTTATCACACTTTTTTGCTCTTTTTGGCAATCTGTTTTAATCTGACAAAGTAGAAGTAAGGCGTGTGATTTAAGTTTCAACTGCTTTGGTTTTGATTCCTTTCAGATAATTTTCGGCATCGAGTCCGACAAAGTAAACATCTATTTGGATTTTGCCGATTTTGAAAACCTTTAAATCTTTTAAGTTCTCCTGCAAAAACGTTTGCAGTGCGGAAAACTTTGCGGCAATCGCTTTTTCTTCTTCGCCGAACCATTCTTGAACGGCGGTCAGACGTGCAAATATTTCCGCAAAATCTCTTTCTTCGACCGGCGCGTCCGGCAAATTGTTTGTTTGGATTAAAATTTTTTCCCGCGTAAGCGTTTCCGCTTTCGTGCCTTCAAACGGCAAAATTTCTGCGTCTGTTTCGCTAATGTAATACAAACCTGCGGAAAGTTCTTTAACTTTTTCGACAAATAAATTCATCTTTGGCTGTTCGGCGATAATATTTTTTTTCTTTTTTCTTTTTTTCGGCATTTTTGTCGTAATTAAACGCTTGAATTACGCTGTTTTGACTATAAAACACTTTCGCAAATTCTGCCAAACACCTGTTAAGAAAAGGCTTTACACGATTCGGTGAATTATTTTCCTTGCCTGTGGATTTCTACTTGCATTTAGGTTGTTTATTTGCTAATCTGTCATCCGTTTCCTTAATATAATTTCTCGTAAGTTATTGATAATATTAGACTTAAAGTTTTACATTAAGTTTTAAGCAGGTTTCCACAAGCCTGTGGAAAACATTGTGGAAAACTTTATTTCAAGGTTACGCAAAACTCGTTAAAGTTACCAAAATAGAAAGACTTGTCGGAAATTGCTCAATAGATTTAAGAAGTATTTTCATAAATCTCGAAAGCAAGCATTTTTGCTTAAAAGTTTGCCTAAAGATTTAACAAAATTTCGGTCAGGAGAGAAACAAATGGAAGTTTCGTCGGAAAATAAAACAGTTTGGAATAATATTTTGCAATCGGTAGAAAAGCGTCTGAATAAACAAATATTCGATGCGTGGTTTCGCTCGATTCAATTTGACGGTTGCAATGAAAATGACAAAGTTTTGCATCTTCGCGCCAGTCAGGTAAATAAAGATTGGGTGAATACCTATTATTCCGAAGTCATTACGCAAACCTTGAAAGAGTTAAATCTGAGCAGTTATCAACTCGATTGGGAAGTTGAAGAAGCCGATTTGAGCGACGAAGAATTTGACGAAGAAGTCGAATTCTTGTTTGAAAAAAATCGCATCAATCCGAATCCGTTTCCGACAAACGGCGCGAGTTTTGCCGATAAACAAAGAACCCAAATTCCCGCAAAAACGAATCCGACGAATTTTGTGGACATCGAACCGATTGAAAATTCCTTAAATCCGAAATATACGTTTCAAACATTCGTCGTCGGCTCGTGCAATCAATTTGCCCACGCTGCCGCGCTTGCCGTCGCCGAATCTCCGGGAAAAACTTACAATCCGATGTATATTTACGGCGGTGTCGGACTCGGCAAAACGCATCTGATGCACGCCGCCGGACACGCGATTAAGGAAAGAAACCGACATTTAAGAGTCGCATATATTTCCGCCGAAAAGTTTATGAACGAATTGATTAACGCGATTCGTTACGACAAAACGCAGACTTTCCGCGACAAATATCGTTCGATTGATGTTTTGTTGATGGACGATGTGCAGTTTATGGCTGGAAAAGAGCGCACACAAGAAGAATTTTTCCATACTTTTAATGCGCTTCATAATGATCAAAAACAAATCGTGATTACTTCGGATTGTCCGCCGCGCGAAATTCCGACATTAGAAGAACGTCTGCATTCGCGCTTTGAATGGGGCTTGATTGCCGACATCGAGCCGCCGGATTTGGAAACGAAAGTGGCGATTTTGAAACGCAAAGCAGATTTGGACGGCGTGAATTTGCCCGACGAAATTGCGTTTTTTATTGCAAGCAAAGTCCGCAGTAACATCCGCGAACTCGAAGGTTCGCTTGTGCGCCTTGTGGCGATTTCTTCGCTGCGCGGCATTCCGATTTCAAAAATGCTGGCGCAAGACGCGATGAAGAATATTATTGACAGCGACCAGCCGGAAAATTTGACGATGGAACGAATTGCCAAAACCGTCGCTTCGCATTACAAATTATCGCTTGACGAAATTAAATCGAAAAATAATGCACGCCAAATCGCCGTGCCGCGACAGGTGGCAATGTATCTTTGCAAGAGATTAACGAAACACAGTTTTCCCGAAATCGGACGCGAGTTTGGCGGCAAACATCATACGACTGTTATGCACTCGGTTGAGAAAATCGGACTGGTAATTAAGGACGACAGAAATTTCCACAGGATTGTCAGCGAGCTAATTGATAATCTTTGCAGTTAGTTAGGAGAATTTACAAAAAGTTTCTGTGGATAATTTCCACAATTAGATAAGCAAACAGATTTAGATATTCTGTTTAGACATAAGAATTAAACAAAGTTTTCCACTTTTCCACAGGCTGAGGATATTTTAGCCTGTGGAAACTGTGGAAAACTTCGCTGTGCTGTCATTTTTTTCCACAGGCACTCAAGTTTTCCACAAGTTTTCCACAAAGCCTGTGGACGCGCAAGTCTAATTATTGCTTCAATAAAGTGCCTTTTCCACTTTTCCACAGGCACTACTACTACTACTAGTTAAATATATATGTTTTTAAATTAATTAGAAGAAGTAAAAAGCGCGTCATTTTTGAAGGTAAAACTTGAAGATTTGGAAAGCGAAAGCATTAACTTTTTTGTAAATGACGTTTATGATTTTGTCGCTGAAAGCGACCGACATTATAGCCTAGCGAGAATCGCTAGGTAAGAATTAAAAACAATTCCGTCGCTGAAGGCGACGAACAAAGTTGAGCGCAATTGTTGCTCGCTTTCAGCGAGCGGGCGCAACATTTGAATCAACCCAGCGATTCTCGCTGGGCTATAATGTTAGTCGCTTTCAGCGACAAGATACAAAATTGCAAAAGATAAATTATTAAGACTTTCTAAATTGTAATAGTGGAAAATAAACTCTAAAATAAAACCTAATCATAGAAAAATATCAGGAGCAATTTATGGAATTTGTAATAAAGCAAAGCGTGTTAAAAGATGAACTCGGATTTGTGCAAGGAATTGTTGAAAAGAAATCAACGATTCCGGTTTTGTCGAATATTTTAATCGAATCGGTTGGCGAAAACACGATTCGGATTGTCGGGACGGATTTGGACGTTACGATTCGTTGCGAGGCGAACGCGGACATCAAGCAATCGGGCGCGATGTGTATTCAGGCGCGAAAACTTTTTGACATCGTTCGTTTGTTAGAAAACGGCGACGTGCATTTTACGAAAGAAGAAAACGATTGGGTAAAAATGACGTGCGGCAAATCGAAGTTTCGTCTGGCGGGCGTGTCGAAAGATAATTTCCCCGAAGTTCCCTCTTTCAAATCTGCGCCGATGAAACTCTCGGCAGAAATTTTCAATCATTTTATTCAACACACGGCTTTTGCGATTACGAACGAGCAATCACGCTTTACGCTTTCGGGCGCGAAGTTTATCGTTTCAGACGGAATGGCGAAAATGATTACGACTGACGGGCATCGTTTGGCGTATATTGATCGAAACTTGGGCGACAACGCTCCAGCGGAAACGATGGACGCGCTGATTCCGAAAAAAGCTCTGATGGAACTCGTGAAAATCTCGCGCGATGTGAAAAGCGATGTCAGTTTTGGCGAAGATCCGAATCATATTTATTTTGAAGTTGACGGGCGTTTGCTCATCACGCGCAAACTTTCGGGCAATTTTCCGAATTACGAAATGGTTATCCCGAAAGACAACGACAAAGTTGCGACATTCGATCTGGAAGAAATGAAATCGGCAATTCGCCGCGTCGCTTTGATGGCTGACGAAAGAACGCGCTCGGTAAAATTAACGATTCGTTCAGGCGAAATCGAAATCGGCGCACAATCGAGCGAAGAAGGCGAAGCCAACGAAAGCGTTTCGGCAGAATACGACGGCGAAGAAGTCCAAGTCGGTTTCAATTCGCAATATCTGCAAGAATTCTTAAATATAATCAGCGCAAAAGAAGCCGAAGCTACCGAAACCGAACAAGAAACCGACGGCGAAAAAGTCAAAGTCAAAGAATCATCAAGCCGCCAACGAATCGCCTTTGAATTCAAAAACGGCAACGCCCAAACAATGATGAACATCGCCGACGACAAAAATTACGACTACAAATATATCGTAATGCCTTTGCGAATTTGATGAAATGATTGATATTGCAAATGCGGCAAGCCGAACGGTTTGATTTAAACGCAAGCGATTGTAAAATGCTTGTAGGAATTGAAAGCTATGGAAATTGTTACTTTACAGGCGCATTTTGACGGCAAGCAGATTTTATTGGACGAGCCTTACGAACTTGCGCCAAACACGAAATTAGTTGTCAGCGTAATTCAAATGCAAAATGAAGAGCGCGAAGATTGGACGCGCTTTTCTTTATCAAATTTAGAACGCGCTTACGGAGAAGACGAACCGGAATACTCGTTAGACTTAATCAAAGAGGCAAACCCGAAATATGAAGGAAGGTGATGTGGTCATCGTCGCAATGCCGCAAGCCGACGGCAGTATAAAAAATCGTCCGACCGTTATTCTTTGTGAAATGCCGCCGTTTCAAGATATGCTGGTTTGCGGTATCAGCACTCAACTGCGCCAAGAAGTGAAAAACTTTGACGAAGTGATTTCACCAACGGATACTGATTTTAAGACAAGCAGTTTAGTTGGCAAATCTTTGATACGGCTAGGATTTTTAACAGTCGTTCCGCAAAGTCAAATAGTCGGTGTAATCGGTTCAATCTCGTCAACACGACATCAAAGGCTATTGAAGAAATTAAGCGATTACTTGATTAAATAACGACAAAGATGAGGATTATGCTTACCCAGCGATTCTCGCTGGGCTATAATATCAGTCGTTTTCGGCGACGAAAACCAAAAATCTTCATTTGTAATAGGGTTAGAAAATGAAGCGAAAAGCCTTTACTCGGATAAGCGAATTATAAACAGAATTGACAAGAAAAAGCAGAATCTCGATAAATTTTATAAAAATATCGAGATTCTGCTTTTTTTTGATGGAAAATTCTATTAACGAATATCTGTTTTTGTCCGATTTCGGATTTCGTCCAAATTATCGTCAATCAGCATTTCGCCGTTTTCAAAAATGGTTTGCATTTGTGAATTTTCGGCTTTGCGTTGGTCGGCGGATTCGAGTTTGACGGTTTTGTATTCGCCGTTTTCGTTTTTGATAAGATCGAGCCTGCCTTTTTTGCTGTTTTTGCCGCTGTCGGTAATCGGTTGTTTATAAACTTCGATAAGTTTTCCGTCGGCGACGATTGCCGAGCATTTGTAGGCGAATCTCAAGGTGTCGCGGTCAATTTTTTGCAAAAGTGCGCCGCCGATGCCGAAAGCGATGTTTGATGCCGAAAAACCTTCGGATTTCAAACGCTCTAAAATTGCGTGAATTGATTGTTCGTTCACGCCGTCGCCTTGGATAATACGAACATTTTTTAAGACTTTGAAGCCTTTTGAATTCGTTGTCGTGCCGAATTTTTCGCCCAAAATATGCGCGACGCGGGAAACGACTTCGATTGGTTCGCCCGAATCGGGACGAATGACAATCGTTGCACCCGAATCAATAACTTCTTGTTTTAATTGCTCGCCCCAGATTTTTTCGACGGATTCGTAAATGTTCCACGAATCGGAAACTACTGCAACTAAAGAATTTGGCTTCGCAAATTGTTTCAGCATATTGCGATATGCTTCCGCCTCGTTTTCTCTGCCCCAACTCGTAATCGTCGAATGTTCCGCCGCCGGAATCGAAAATCCAGCCATTTGCGAGTTATAAAATTCACGGTGAATCAAAAGCGCGGACATCGTATCCGTTCCCATAAAATTAACGAGATGCGCCGCGCCGCCGATTGCCGCCGTTTCTTGACTCGAAACGCCGCGCGAACCGAAATCGTGAACTTTAAAATTGATTTCTGCGTCCGCATCAACAGCCGTTTCCTGCAAAAATTTATAAACGTCTTTTTTGATGTGCCAACTTTGCGTCGCAACCGTGCAAGGATACCAAATCCGCATTAATTGAGTTTCAAACCAGCTCGTCAGCCAATAAAATTCCGCGTCGGTATTTTCGACCGTCATCAAAACATTTTTCAAAGGCACAACCGAACCTTCTGCCACAGCACGAACGCGCAGAGGCATCTTTCCGCCGTGTTTTTTAATTAAACTCGTCCAACCTTCATAATTAAAAGGCAAGCCGTGAGCGGTGATTACTT
>JANNYB010000073.1:0-6853 GCA_031409875.1 Acidobacteriota bacterium
TTTTTTTCGTAAAAATCAGTCTAAACTTTCATCACACGCATCTAAAAATCAGGAGAATATTATGAAAAAAGTTATCTTACTTTTGAGTTTTGCTTTTTGCTTTTCAGCGATTTCATTCGCGCAGGTTCGTCCGGTCGAAACTAATGAAAACAAAACCGTAAGACCTGCGCCGGCATCATTTGCGGCGAAATATGAAGGCGGAATGTTCGGCTTTAACGACAACGAAGAAGGCACGCTCAAATTTGACGACGAGAACAAGCGCATTGTTTTTTTCGGTAAAGACGGAAAGGAAAAATTTGCAATTCCGTTCACATCAATGTTAATCGTTTATCCGCAATCGAAAAAGGTTAATTCGACGACGACTAACGTCATCAAAAATCTACCGTTGCCCGGCGCGGGCATTGCCGGACTTATTAAAGACAAACGTAAATATCTGGTAATAAATTTCGATGACCCGGACGTTGATGCGAAAGGAACGGTGAATTTCAGGCTGGATGATAAAGATTTGCTCGATTCGGTGGTTGCCGCGATTGCCGAAAAAGCAAAACTTGTCCAACGCGGTGATGCTTATTTTCGTCCGCGTGCGGCAAAAACCACGACCACCGACAAATAATTTCAATTCAAATCACCGAAACGATTTTGCAAAATTGCGGAAATGGCAATCGCCGCTGTTTCGGCTCGCAAAATTCTTCCCGAAAGCGTGATGATTTGAAAATCGTTTTTTATCGCCGATTCAATTTCAGAATCTTCCCAACCGCCTTCTGCACCAATGACGGCGGTTATTTTTTTGTCCGCTTTGATTGACGAAAAATCTTCGCCGTTTCTTTCCGAGAATAGAATTTTTGCGCCGTCTGACGTTTCGATAAACTCTTGAAAATCTATCAATTCAGAGATTTGCATCAGTTTTGCGCGTCCTGATTGCTTCGCGGCTTCGACAGCAATTTTGCGCCAGCGTTCAAGTCGAATCGTTTTTGCATCCGCGCGTTTTGTCGAAACGGGAACGAGTTTTATAACACCTAATTCGACGCATTTTTGCACGACCAAATCGAATTTTTCGCCTTTCAAAATCGCCACGCCAAGCGTCAAATCCAAATCTGATTCAGGCGAAGATGGCGCAGTTTCATGCAAAATTCTCAAAACGGAAGAATCTCTTTTCGCGCCGACTTCGGCAACAAGACAGGAAAATTCTTTACCTTCGCCATCAAAAACGCTCACTTCATCGCCCGCGCGAAGCCGCAAAACTTCGCGCAAATGTTTTGATTCTTCAAGACTCAGCGTAATTCGATTATCTAAAAATTCAGGTGAAACGTAAAAACGGTGCATATTTTTTGTTTGTAGTTCCGTTTTTAGGCGGCTTTTCCACTTAATGATTTTTGAAAAAAGAATACCGTAAAAAGTCAATTTTTGGCTGGGAGCGCACGCATCCCTGCGTGCTGAACGCGGAGCGTTCAAAAGCCTCAATGCGAATTCAACTTGATTTCTACGCAAACGCTTTTACGCCGCGAAGCGCGACGTAGCACGCAGGGATGCGTGCGCTCCCAGCGATAACATTTTTCTTGTTCTATTCCGGTATTCATTTGAACAAACCATTAGGCGAAACTCAAAACTATTCTCCAAATTTTTCCTTAAAATCTTTTGAATTTTGGCGAAGCAAAATCCAATTTTCAAAAACTTCGGGCGAACCGAGCCAAAGCGTGAACCATTCGGCGATTTCCGATTTTTCGGCGCGTTTTTTCGCATCAATCTTGTTATTTCCGGCAATCATTTGTGCGCGTTGCTTGCCTTTTATAACCGTTTCGCGCACGAGGCGCAAGCCTTCTTTATCATTTTCGGCGACAAATTTTCGGCGCAAATTTTCCAGCCGTCTGATTGAAATTAAAGTTTCTTTGAAATCGGCAAATTTCAAAATATTACGAAACATCGCATCATATGGCGATTCGAGGCGACGTTTAACGTCTAGTTCCATAATCTCGGAATGCCGAAGTTGTGCGCCTTCGTCCGCAAGAAGCCGCGCAATAATCATCGGCGAATCAACTGCACTCGCGCCGAATTTATCAAGCACGACAAGTTCAATCGCTTCAATCTCTTTTGCACCGACATTTTCGCAATCGAGCTTTTCCCAAACCTCGATGATTAAATCGTTTTTTGTGCGCGAAGTCCACATAATTTTAGAAAGCGAGAAAGTGAGAAAGCGAGAAAGTGAGAAGATTGAATAATTAGTTGCGTTTCTGTTTTAATGCGTATTTTAAATGAATAAAAGATAATAAATATTCACCTTCTCGCTTTCTCACCTTCTCGCTTTCTCCAAAAACCCGCTCGACGAACGCTCCTTCGGATCGCCGACGATGGCGACTTGTCCGCCGTATTCTTTGACAATCTCGCGTTCCGGCACGGTTTCGGTTGTGTAATCCGTGCCTTTGGCGTGAAAATCGGGACGAATTGCACGGATGAGTTCGGTTACGGTCGGCTCGTCAAAAATCGTTACAAAATCAACAAAAGCGAGCGCAGAAACAATCTCGGCGCGTTCCGATTCAGGCATAAACGGACGATTTTCGCCTTTTAATTTTCTGACTTGCTCATCCGAATTTATCCCGACAATTAAAACATCGCCCAAACCCTTCGCGCCCGCGAGATAGCGAATATGTCCGACGTGAAAAAGGTCGAAACAGCCATTGGCAAGCACGATTTTTTTTTCCTTTTGACGCTCGGTTTCAACTTGTTCGATGACTTGTTTTCTGTCCAAAATCGGCGCAAAATTTTTACTCATAGTTTAATTAAATTCCCGATTTCGATTTGAAATTTGAAATTTCAGATTTGAAATTATCTTCGATTGACTTAATTAATTCCGCTGCCGAAACGGAAGCCGTGCCTTTTTTCATCACGACAATTCCGCCTGCGTGATTTGCCATTTTTACGCTTTCCGTAAAATTTAATCCGCAAGCCAAACCGAGCGCATAGACGGCAATTACCGTATCGCCTGCGCCGGTTACGTCAATCGGTTCTTTCGCGCCGATGGCTTCAAAATGCGTGAGTTTGTCTTTTTCAATCAAAAGCATTCCTTCATTTCCGCGTGTGATTAATAATGCTTCAAAGCCGAGCGTCCGGCACAATTCGATGCAATCATTTTCGTTAAAATCCGCGCCAAGTATTTGTTCGATCTCATCCGAATTCGGCGTGGCGGTTGTCGCGCCTGAAAATTCTTTTAGACGAAAACGCGAATCAATCAGAAGCGGAATTTGTTTTTCCTGAGCAATTTTTTTTGCAGTTTCGGCAATTTCCTGATTTGCAACTCCATAATTGTAATCGGAAATAATAATCGCATCGGCGTTTTCGCTCGCTTTTATCAAATTCAACCTTAATTTTTCGATAATTTCAGGCTCGATTCCATTTTTATTTTCGTAATCAATCCGAATAACCTGCTGGCGCGGCGCGTAATGCTGACCTGCTAAAACTCTGATTTTTGTGGTTGTTTGAATATTCGTTGAAGCCGCGACAAAATCGCAATTTACGTTTGAATCGCGCAATTTTTCGAGCAAAGCCGCGCCGTTCAAATCTTCGCCGACTGTGCCGATTAAAATCGCTTTTGCGCCCAAAGATGCAACATTGACCGCCGCATTTGCCGCGCCGCCCGCCAGCGTTTCGGTTTCATCGTGGCGCAAAATAAAAACCGGAGCTTCGCGTGAAACACGGCTGATTGTGCCGCGCAAAAATTGATCGGCAACTAAATCGCCGACGATAATTATTTTTTTACGCGGAAATTTTTCGCGGATGACCGATGAAAAATTCGTCATTTCAATATCATAAACAAAAAGGCTGAAGACTCGAAACAAGCCTCCAACCTTTTTCTATTGACCATTTGGGAAAAAATTAGTGTGTATCGAAACTCGCAACCGGATAATCGCTTGCCGAACCCCATTGTGTTGCGGTCAGATTCGTAAATCCGCTGGCACTCGTCAGAACATAGAAAGTTCCGTTGGTATCGCGCCAAACCGAAATGTCGCATTTGCCGTCGCCGTCATAATCGTTTTGCGTATTCAAATCGCTTCCCGTAAGCCCGAATGACCGTGCAAGCAAATTGCCGTCCGTGCTTTGGCGAATATACCAAACCAAATTCGTGGTTGCAGTTGCGCCTTCGCGGACAACGGCAATATCGGTTTTTCCGTCGCCGTCATAATCGCCCGGAACGACTAAATCGTTGCTCAAGCCCCAAGCAATTTGTGAAAATGTATTAGTGGCACTGTTGTTAATGTAAAAAGTTGATTGCGTGGCAGGTGTTGCGCCCGGACGTTGCACGGCGAAATCGAATTTTCCGTCGCCGTCATAATCGCCCGGTGCGGTGTAATCGGTTTGCAAACCGAATTGATACGCTACAAAACCACCGTCCAAACTTCTTAAAACATACCAAATCATCGCGCCGCCCGTGCGCCGGACAACTGCCAAATCGGTTTTGTTGTCGCCGTCAAAATCGCGGGCAATCGGTTCATCGCCCGTTGAGCCAAAAGCCTGTGCAAAAAAGGTGTTGGTTGCGCTGTTCATACGATACCAAACGCCGTCCGTATCGCGCCAAACCGAAATATCGGCTTTGCCGTCGCCGTCAAAATCGCCCGGCGCGGGATAATCTACGTTGGCAAGTCCGAATTGCTGAATTTGTGCGCCCGTGCCGTTGCTTTTACTGACATACCACGCATTATTGGTCGGACGAAAAACGGTAAAGTCCGCTTTATTGTCGCCGTCAAAATCCATCTGCTTCCGCAATCTGTTCTGCGCCATCGAAGGCACGATTAAAAGTAGAATCGAAGCAAAAATTACACTAAATTTGCCGCTTTTGGTCAAAATATTTTTCATTTATATATCCTTAATTCTTGAAATTCTCTTTGTAGAAATTTCGGACGCTAACAAGCACCGATTGTTTGAGAATCTTAAATATACTACTTAAAACCTGAAATATGCAAGATTTATATTGCTTTTTCAGTTTTTAGCCAAATTGTTTTATAAAAGATTTCTCAAAACCTTAGACGCATCTAATTAATAAAAAGTTTGATAACGTCCAAAATTTTAGAAAAATTATGGAACTTGCATCGAATTTGCCGGAATTTTCATCGTCGAATTGCCCCAAGCAATCGCCATAAAGCCGGAAAAACTTTGCTGAACGTAAAAAATTCCGTTCTCGTTTTGATTTGCGCCCGGTCGCCAAACGGCAAAATCCGTTCTGCCGTCGCCGTCATAATCGCCCGGTGTCGGCAAATCGCCGTTCAAACCGAAAGCGAAAGCGTTATAAACTCCGTTTGAACTCCGCAAATAATGCCAAACGCCCGTCGAAGGTCGAAACACGGCAACATCGGTTTTGCCGTCGCCGTCGTAATCGCCCGGAACAGGTTTATCGGTTGCCGTGCCGAATTGGACGGCAAGCAGATTATTCGGATTCAAACTGCGTCGAATCCAAAAAGTTCCGGTCGAAGGACGAAAAATTGCCAAATCGGTTTTATTATCGCCGTCGTAATCGCCGCGCACGGGCTTATCGGTATTAAGTCCGAACTGAATCGCGCTGAAACCTGCCGTCGAACCTTGAATATACCAAATCAGCGCATTGCCTTGAACGCGCGTAACGCTGAAATCGGTTTTGCCATCGCCGTCGAAATCTTGCGAAACATTCGGATTATCGCCCGTCAAACCGAATTGAAAAGCCTGAAAAGTGTTGTTTGAACTTCTCAGAACATAAAACACTCCCGTCGAATTGCGCCAGACGGCAATGTCGGTTCTAGTGTCGCCGTCGTAATCGCTCGGAACGGGAATATCATCGGCGAAAATACCGAAACTCGCCGCCGAATATCCCAAAATACTTCGCTGAGTATGCCAAATCATTCCGCCCGCGTTGTTTTGAATCGCCGTGAAATCGGTTTTTGCATCGCCGTCAAAATCCATAATGCGCTGACCGGGCAAAAACGGCTGTCCTTGAATTACGGTAAATGTGCGGTCGCCAATCGAAATCGTGCCGATTCTTTGCGCGTCGGCAATCGGATTCGGTTTAACCGTAAAATTCACCGTGCCGTTTCCACTTCCGGCATCGGGCGAGGTTATTTCAACCCAAGCAACATTACTTTTTACCGCATAATCGCAATTCGTCGCGGCAGTTACGCCGATGCTTCCCGGTGCGCCCGAAGACGCAACGTAAATTTCCGTTGCCGAAAGGTTGAAAGCGCAAACCGTCTGATTTCTGAGAGCGCGGTCAACATTTAATCTGCCGCCGGTTTTGACGAGC
Organism: Acidobacteriota bacterium; assembly: GCA_031409875.1. GTDB lineage: Bacteria > Acidobacteriota > Blastocatellia > Pyrinomonadales > Pyrinomonadaceae > CALMEH01. The sequence goes on from JANNYB010000073.1 coordinate 6,260, forward strand.
GTTGACCATTGCGGAAGAACATCAACCGTATTCAAAAGCGTGGCTTTCAGCGAAGCGGCTGAAAGATTCGGATTATACGCCGAAAGAAGTGCCGCCGCGCCCGCAACGTGCGGCGAAGCCATCGAAGTTCCGGTCGAACTTCCGTAATTCCCCGCGCTCTGCACCGTGCTTAAAATTCCCGTTCCGGGCGCAGCAAGATCAACCGCAACTACGCCGACATTTGAACTCGAACTTCGCGCATCGGTCGTCGTCGAATTTGCCACCGAAACGATGCTCGGCGAAGTATAACGCGCCGGAAAACCCGGACCCGGATTTGGCGCATTATCAATATTTTGTCCGTCGTTTCCGGCGGCGAAAACATTCAAAACGCCCGCGTTACCGAGTGCATCGAGTCCGTCTTTCGTGGCTTGATCATAACCGCAAGCCTCGCCGCATCCGCCGTAAGAATTATTTGTAACGCGAATATTTACGCCGCGATTTTTCATTATTCGGATGTAATTATAAGCATTGACGAGCATTGCCGATGTCGAATCGGTAGCAATTTGGCTGTAAATTTTGACTGCCATTATCTTGACATTCCAATTTACGCCGACA
>JANNYB010000074.1:0-45691 GCA_031409875.1 Acidobacteriota bacterium
AATCACACTCGCCCGCTGATAATTTTCAGATTCTTCAACAGGATTTTCGCTTTCTTCGCTTTGATACTTTAAAGACATATTTCTATTTTAGATTTGGGATTGCTCAATTTTCGTTGACGCTGTAACTTTTACAATATCAACGGTTTTACCTTCTAATAGATGATAACTGATAGATGAAAGATGATAAATTCAACGCAAATCTATCATCTATTATCTATCAGTTATCATCTATTAGAGGGTAAAATCCTCTACTTACAAATTACTTTACATCGCCAAACCGCCGTCCGGCTGAATGACTTGTCCTGTAATATATTTGGCAGAATCCGACAGCATAAAGCACGCAATTTCGGCGACTTCCTGAACATTTCCTAAGCGTTTTAACGGAATCATTTCTAGAATTTTCGCACGATGTTCTTCGTTCATTTCGCCTGCCATATCGGTTTCAATCAAACCTAACGCAAGCGCGTTGACCGTAATTTTACGACTCGCAATTTCCTTCGCAAGTGCTTTTGTAAGTCCGATCATTCCCGCCTTTGAAGCCGAATAATTCGTTTGCCCAAGCATTCCGACAACGCCCGAAATCGAAGAAACATTCAAAATCGAGCCGCCGTTTTCGTTTTTCATCATCGGACGCAAAACCGCTTTCGAAAAATTCCACGCGCCTTTCAAATTCGTATCAATCACAGCGTCCCAATCGTCTTCTTTCATCCGCAACATCAAAGTATCGCGTGTAATTCCGGCATTATTCACCAAAAAATTCACCGTGCCAAACTCCGCCGTAACTTGCTTGACAAATTCCGCCGACGCTTCCGAATTCGCCACATCACACTGCGCCGCAAAACCTTTCACGCCCAAACTTTCGATTTCCGCCTTTAATTTCTCGGCTTCATCCACGCTTTTTGAATAATTAAACGCCACATTCGCGCCACGCCGCGCCAACTCCAACACAATCGCCTTCCCAATCCCACGAGTTCCGCCCGTTACGATTGCCGTCTTTCCTTCAAATTGTTTTTCGTTCAAAATAATTGTCTCCAAATTTTCTAAAATATCTACCAAATACGTTCGATTCCATACAAATCAAAAGCAGCGTCAGAACTCACAATCGGCAAATCTTCAACAATGGATTGCGCGATTATTAAACGATCAAACGGGTCTTTATGATGAAACGGTAACTTTGCAACTTCTTCGAGATGTGGCAAAGTTACGGGCAGAATTTCGATGTTGTTCTGATAAATCTGCGCCGGAATGAAATTTCCAAATGAATCAGGCAAAGAAAGTTTCCCGATACTAAACTTAATGGCAATTTCCCACAAACACGCCGCGCTTATCAACAACTCGATTTCCGATTCGAGCAGATTCTTAACCGTTCTGCTCAACGCCGAATCGTTGTTGATGAAGTAAAGAAAAGCATTCGTGTCAAGCAAAAGCCGTGTGATGTCGGATAAATTAATCACGGCTGATACTCCTTAAAATCTTCGAGCGGCGCGTCAAAATCATCCGACATTTTTATTAAACCTTCCGCACTTCCGGCTCGACGACGTTTTTTTAAATTGTCGTTCGGTGCATTTTCATCATACAAAACAATCACGCGCACACGGCTCGGCGCATTATCCGGCAAATTTTCGTCTAAAACGATTTGATGATTCGCATTAATTGTTCCCGTTGTTTCGATTGCTGTCAGCATTTTATAAAACTCCTTTGAGTTGATTCTACAATATTTTCAACCGTTCGGTAAAAGTTCTGAGTCCCTGCTTCAGCAGGCAACCGCCAACGAAGCGCGGCGGTTTTTCCGCCTGAAGGCGGGACTCAAAACTAAAACACATCCCATTTTTTGCCGTAGTCTAAAATCGGGTATTTCTTCCAAATCTCAGCGGCTTTTTCTTTCCCCTTTTCTTGCAAATATTCTTTGGCGTTTGACCATTGCCAATCTTGCCAGCGTTCGCAATAGCCGTGATAGACGGGATTGTGCAGAACATAATTGAGCGAAGCGTAAAAATGACGCTCGGATTTCATCGCACGTTCAAAACAGTTGTGCCAAACCTGTCTGCCGCGAGCGTCGTCTTCGCCGTTCCATTTGAACGATGTGCGTCCGTGAAATAATCCGATTTCTTTTCGCAAGGCTTTGATTTGCTCGGTTTTCAATAAAACGTGATAATGATTCGGCAAAACGCACCAAGCGTAAATTGCCGCACTAAATTTTTCGCAAATTTCCAGAATTTCCGCTTCGCAATCGGTCATTCTGTCGGGCGATTTTCCGATGATGTGCGCGTGGTCAAAGCAAGCGGCAGTGATGAGATATTGCCTTTCACCCTCAAAATCAAAATGCGGCGGCGAATGTTTCGGAAAACGCTGATTACGACGATAACTCATCGCGTCTTCCCTCTGCTTCTCATTCATTTTACGCCAAAGATACATAATTTTCTAAGTTTTGAGTCCTAAGTTTTGAGTCCCGCCTTCAGGCGGCAGAACGCCCGCGAAGCATAGCGTTCTCATCGCTACCGTAAAATTCAACTACCGGAAAGTTAAAAACCGTTTCGCTTCGCTGACGGTTTTTGCCGCCTAAAGGCGGGACTCAAAACTTTTTTTTCACCGCCAATTAAGGTAAAGTAAAGGTCAGTTCTAATTGATTTGGTGCAAAGCAGTTAATCTTCTCTACTTTTTTCGGCTTCTGTATAGTTTTTTATAATCAAAAGAAGTGCAACTGCAAAAAAAGCGAAAAGTAGAATTCCGGCACCAATTTTGCCTAAAAACTGCGAAAAAATATGTTCAAAAAATCCGCCTGTGAATCCGCCGTAAAACCCGAAAAACGTCAGAAGACTCGCACCTGAAACGATGAATAAAATGTAACCAATAATGCGACTGAAAGAAAATGTCAATCGTTCTGCTTGAAAAAACCGCCACGCAATCAAAACCAGCAAAGCAGGCAAAAAATATGCCGTCCAACCAACAAAAGAAATCAAAAATGCTGCGATATTTGCTCCGACAACACCAATCCAATTCTGCGTTTTTTGCGACGAAGCCGTGATAATCGACGGATCATTTTGACTATATGAAATCAAACTTAAAAAAATTAATATTCCAAAACCTAAAAAAACAATAGAGAAGACTTCCTTCAAAAAAGATTTTTTTGTATGGAATTGTATATCTTCTGAAGTTTGTTCATATAGCTTTGCTTCGTCATATATCTCATTATTCTCTTTTATAATAGTTTCGATGGTTGGTGTTTCAAATTGTAGGATAGGATTTTGCTGAATCGAATTCGTTTGTTCAGTTTGAGATTGTTGGAAACTGCTTTTATTCAAAGATTGTAGTAAATCTTCCCGCATATCTTTCGTTGTGAAGAAACGATTTTCGGGTAATTTAGCTAAAGATTTGGCGATGATTTTTTTTAATTCGGACGGCACGAAATCGGGCAATGGTGCGAATTCGCGCATAATTATCGCGGGAAATAAAACCGACGGTTCTTTTTGCGGAAATGGGAGCGTTCCGGTTAGAAATTGGTATAAATTCACGCCGACTGACCAAATATCGGTTTGGACGGAGCGTTTGCCGTCCAACGCTTCGGGCGACATATAGGCGAATGTGCCGGAGATGTTTTGGCTTTGGCTGGCGGCGGTTGTTCGCATTGCGCGGGAAATGCCGAAATCGGCAAGGCGCGGCGTGTTGCCTTGCAAAAGAATGTTGGCGGGCTTCAAATCGCGGTGAATGATTTGGCGCGAATGCAGAAATTCTAAGCCGTCGAGAATTTGAATCGTTGTTTCGACTGCTTTTTCGACCGACATTTTGCCGTGCTTTTTCAGCCAATCTTCCAAAGAACCGTCGGGCGCGTATTCGCTGACGATGACGATTTGACCGTCGTATTCGTCGGCTTCGATAATCGGCAAAACATTCGGATGTCCGCTCGCTTTTGCCCAAAGCTGCGCTTCGTGTTCGATTGCCGAATGGTCAATTTGCTCATCGAGCGGAAGTTTAACGGCAACCTGCGTCGTCGCAAATTTCCCGTGCCGTTCGCCAAGCCAAACCTCACCAAAACCGCCGCGCCCAAGTCGTCGGCTGAGTTTGTAAGGTCCGATTTGTTGCCCTTCGTGAAACATAAAAATTAATTCATCTTACGCGATTTCGCTTTTGTCGCCAAAGGCGAATGACAACATTGCGTAGGGAAAGCGAATTCAATGAGCGCATCCCTACGAAATTTTAACAAAAAAACGCTCGCTGAAAGTGAGCAACAATGCGGCGTTTGATTGTTGCTCACTTTCAGCGAGCGGTTGAATTTTGTAATCGGTCGTAGGGATTCATTCGCTTTGCTCATTGCTCCCTACGCTATAATGTTAGTCGCCGTTGGCGACAAGATTTGTGTGTAATTTAACTTTGTTCGCGTTCCCAATTTCGAATGTTTTTGAGCCACGCGGAACGCTTTGTTGTTTCGCTTTCGGTGAGCCAATGGGTTAAAAGTTTGCCTGTGATTTTTGGTAAGGCGATGCTTTCTTCGGATTCAAAATAGTTTTCGCCGTCGAAAAGGTGGATTTTCACTTCGTCGTTTTTGTAACGCCAGATTTCCGGCACTTTGAATTCGGCATAAATCGGGAAACGGTTTATCGAAGGGCTGAAAATATCAACTTCGATAACCAAATCCGGCGGAAATTGTTCGAGATCAATTTCTTCTATTCCGAAAACATCATCGTAACTTTTCAGATAAAAACATCCGTCCGGCTCAACGCCTTTTTTTGTGCGGACTCTTTTAAATGTTGTAGAGCGAATATTTAATGATTCGACTTCGCGTTCTTCGGCAACAGTTTTTACAATATCTGCCAAGAATTCTGATTTTTCTTCGTGTTTCTGTGACGGCATATAAATTTCCAGACATCCTTGATCGTAAGCAAAACGCGGCGCACTTCGGCTTTCGTGTTCTTTCATCAACTGCTCATAGATTTTCCACGAAACGCCGCGCAAAAAAACGTGTTCTTCAATTAAAATCTTGGTTGTCGGTTCGGTTAAAACTGCGTTCATATTAAACTCCTTTTCACCTAAATTTTACCACATTTTTAGCTGTTCAAGGCATATCTTTGAAGCGTGAAAAGCTGGTTGATGCCGATTTCGGCGAGTGTGAGCATCTCGTTCATTTGTTCGCGGGTGAAAGGTTCGCGTTCGGCGGTGCCTTGGATTTCGATGAATTTGCCGCTGCCGGTGCAGACGATGTTCATATCAACTTCGGCGTTTGAATCTTCAACGTAAGCTAAATCTAAAACTGCCGTGCCTTCAACAATTCCCACGCTGACGGCGGCAACTTCGGAAAGCAGCGGATTTTTCTTTAATTTCCCCGCAATCAACAGATGTTTGACTGCCAACGCCATTGCCACACACGCGCCTGTGATGGACGCGCAACGAGTTCCGCCGTCGGCTTGGATAACGTCGCAATCAACGATAATTTGGCGTTCGCCGAGCAATTTCGTATCAACGACGGCGCGAAGACTGCGCCCGATTAGACGCTGAATTTCCTGCGTTCTGCCCGAAGGTCGCATAGTTTCGCGGTTCGTGCGTGTGTTTGTCGCACGCGGCAACATCGCGTATTCAGCCGTAACCCAGCCGATTCCTTTGTTTCGCAAAAATGGCGGAACGCGCTCTTCAACAGTTGCGTTGCAGATAACTTTCGTATTTCCGACTTCAATTAACGCCGAACCTTCGGCGTTAGGTGAAAAGTTTGGTGTAATTTTGGTTTCGCGCAATTGGTCGAGTGCGCGTGTGTCAATTCTTTGGTATGTCATTTTATTTTTTATTTATCCACAGATGAACACAGATAAACACAGATATTAAGCAGGTGAGTAGAAATAATCAGACATTTTGCGGAAAACGTAAAACAGACTGTTAGTCTGTTTGAACAGGCTCACAGCCTGTTCTACGTTAAGCGAAAATACCGCAATACTTTTGCTCAAGTGCTTAAATCTTGTTTTCATCTGTGTTTATCTGTGTTCATCTGTGGATAATTTTTCTTAATTTATTAACTCAGATTAGCTCGATAGCTTCGAGTTTTGCGGGCTTTGCGCCTAGAAATCTTTCGGCAACGCGGGAAAATCTGTCTGCCGCGTCGGTAACGTAAAAATGGTCGAGGTCGTCGCACAGTTTGCGCTCGCCCGTGATTATATTCGGATTTCCTAAGTCTTTTTCCTTGAGAAATTCGGCAACTTCTTCGGCGCAAGCCTCGCCCGAATCAATGAGTTTAACATTATAGCCGACGGTTTGCTGAATCACATCGCGCAAAATTGGGTAATGCGTGCAACCTAAAACCAGAGCTTCCGGCTCGAAATCAATGATTTTTGTCAGATATTTTTTCGCAATTAGATAAGTTTCCGGCTCTTCCGTCCAATTTTCTTCCGCCAGAGGCACGAAAAGCGGACACGCCGTTTGAATTATCAAAGGTTTTTCCGAAGCCTGACGAATTGAAGTGGCGTAAGCGTTACTTTGAACAGTCGCTTCCGTTGCAATTACGGCAATGCGTGGACTTTCATCATTTTTTGTGATTTCAACCGCTTTTCTCGCGCCCGGACCGATTACGCCGACAACTTCAATCCCGATTTTTTCACGAATCGCCGGAAGCGCAAGCGCGGAAGCCGTGTTACACGCAACAACCAGCATTTTAATTCCAAGCGAAGCCAAAAACTGCGAATTTTCGATGGCGTATCTTTCAACCGTCGCCAAAGATTTTGTCCCGTAAGGCACACGCGCCGTGTCGCCGAGATAAATAAATCGTTCGTTCGGCAGACGATTATGCAAAGCGCGATAAACCGTCAAACCACCGACACCGCTGTCAAAAATGCCGATTGGCAGTTGTCGGATTTGGGATTTCGGATTTGGGATTTCGGATTTTTCGTTTGTTTTGTTCATTACGAGAAAAGGAAAGAATAATTTTTGATTCGGCAAAAGTCAAAAAGCAGCAATTTTTTGTGCTTCAAATTTATTTGCAAGTCATAAAGTTTTTATGGAACAAAAGCATTCGGCACAGCCAAATCGCCTGTTTGTCCGAATTGTTGAATTAATGTTCCGGTGGTTGAACGATTTATAAACCACGTTGAATTTGATGGACGAAAAACTCCCGCATCAAATTTTCCGTCGCCGTCATAATCTCCGGCAACAGGCAAATCGCCGTTTGCTCCGAACGGAAAAGCGTAAAACGAAAAATCTTCAGAACGCAAAACAAACCAATTTCCGTTTGACGGACGAAATAAAGCAATGTCCGATTTGCCGTCGCCGGTGAAATCACCTTGCGCGGGTTTGTCGGTTGACGTGCCGAATTGGACGGCGAAAATTGTTTGATTCGAACTTCTTCTAATCCACCATTCGCCGCTGTTCGGGCGAAAAATTGCGATGTCAGCTTTATTATCGCCGTCGTAATCTGAAACAACAGGTTTATCGCCCGATGCGCCGAAATTGATGATTTCCGTGCCGCCGCTCGATTTTTGAATGAACCACGTTTGCGAAGATGCGCGGAAAACTGCCGCATCAGATTTGCCGTCGCCGTCGTAATCAGCCGGAACAGGCGTGTCGCCGTTTGCGCCGAACGGAAACGCGAAAAACGATAAATCTTCCGAGCGCAAAATAAACCATTCGCCCGTTGATTGCCGCCAAAAAGCAACATCAGTTTTGCCGTCGCCCGTGTAATCTGCGGGAACAATTTTATCCGAAGAAATTCCGAATTGATAAGCGCGATTTTGTCCGTCTGAACTTCTCAAATGCCACCACTGACCGCTTGTTGGACGGAAAATTGAAATGTCGGTTTTGTCGTCGCCGTCAAAATCAATAAAAGCCGGACGATTTTGCGCCGTTTGTTCGCCGAAAATCGTAAAACGAAAGGCTTGCGAAACGGAAAAACCATTTGTTGCGCCTGTGTCCGTGATATACCAACGCCCGAAAAATGTTTGTCCGATAAGTGCCGGATTATTCGGAATCGGCAAACTGATTGAAGCAAAACCGCCGCTTGAAATATTCGCCGAAACACGCGCAAAAGAACCGCTTGACGGAATCGAATTGCCAACGCCCGGATCATTTGAATCAATCACGAGAACGGCTTGAGCATTTCCCAAACCACGCGAAACGGCAACCGTGAAACTCGGATTTCCCACAATCGGCGGCTCGATTGCCATTGCTTGCGGCACATTTCCGCCTGTTCCGGCGCGTCCTGTTCCCGTAATTTGCGGAACGCGGTTTGATTCCGTGTAAAGTCGCGGACGGTCAAACGGAGGAAGTTCGTCTTTAACGCGCAAATCGGTCAACGGACGTTTTAAAAATGACACTAAATCGGCTCTTTGCTGAACTGTCAAACCTAGCGGACGAACACGCGGATCTTTGTTTGCCGCAGTAAAATCGCCGCCGCGATTGTAAAATTCGACGACTTCTTCAATCGTTGCAAACCGTCCGTTGTGCATATACGGCGCACGAAGTTCGACGTTTCTCAGACTCGGACTTTTAAATCTGCCGTTGTCGTTATTGTTTCCGCTAATTGCGCCGCGCCCGCGATCTTCATTTTGCGGACGAACGCCGATGTAATGAAAGTTTTGATTTGAAAGCACCGGACCGCTGTGGCAAAAAGTGCAATCTGATTGTTCAAAAACAACGCGCCCGCGATCTTCCTGCGCGGTCAAAGACTCGATGTTTGCGCTGTAACGGTCAATCGGCGCACGGTCGGAAATAATGTTTCGTTCGTGCGCGGCAATCGCCAAAGCCATCCGTGAAGGCGTAATTTCCGCCGTGCCGAAAACTTCTTGAAAAAGTTCCGCGTAAGTTCGCCCGTCAATCCATTCAACCAAAGATATTGGAATGTTTTCTGCCAACGCAAGCGGTTTGACCGAAGCGAGTTGTTCGGAAATTTGCGTCCAATTTCTGCCCGCGTGCGCCATTTCTGCATCCGACAGCGGCGGCACGAGGCTCTGGCTTTCGAGTGCGCCCCAATCGTTTAATAAAATTTGATTCGTTATCGGATCACGAAAAACGGTCGAAGCGCGTCCGTCCCAAAATGAACCGTTAAAAGTTACGCCCGCGTTCAGATAAGTCGGTGATTTGCGCGGCGTAACCTGTTCGCCGAAACCGTAAACAGTTGAAGGCGAATAAGTTCCGTCTGCGTTATTTAAAGGAACACCGGGCGAACCGAAAACGTCGTCCGCCGTGTTGAATTGATTGTCGAAACCCGGATTTCTCGTAGTCGAATTCGTGCGCGGATCAGAGCCGCCGGCAGATGGACGATGACAAGTTCCGCACGAAACCGTCCGCGTCGAAGAAAGTTGTTCATCCCAAAAAAGCGTTTTGCCAAGATAAGATTTCGCCGCCGTAACCGCATTTCCCGCAACCACCGGCGGCGGTCCGAGAGGCGCGAAAAATTGCGAATGAAAACTTCCCGTAACGCGCAAACCTTGATCGCCGCCGCTCAAATCGCTGTTCCCTGCGGCGTTTTCCGCTCGCACCCAATAAAAATATGTTTGATTATTTTGCGCCGTCGTGTCGAAAAAATAATTCGCGGCAGTCGTGCCGACATCGGTTGCCGTTGAAGGATTATTGCTCGTATTTCGGAAAATTCTGTAAAGCGTCGCACCGCGCACGGCGTTCCACATCACGCTAACTTTATCAATATAATCGCCGTCCGAAGCTGAAACGCCGCTTGGCGCAGAAAGATTTCCGCCCGCTGAAACAGTCGTAAAAAACTGCCGCCCGAACAGAGCCGCCGCGAACAAAATAAATAATAAAGCAACCGACAGTTTTAATCGCCGCATAAATTTATGCAGAAACACGCACGAAGTAAGTGTGTCTTTGGAAATTTACAAGGTTTGCGCCCTTACTTCGTGCGGGCTTCTGCAATTTTTAGTATTGGTGGAGGCGGCGGGAATCGAACCCGCATCCAAGAGTTGCGACCTGAAGAATCTACACGCTTAGTCGAGTTCACTTAAATTTCGCTTTTTGCAAGCAGGTGAACCGACAAGACCTTGCAAAAAGCTAATCTGACTAACGATTCGCTTGCGTTCGCAGATGGAGAACGCTCACTAGCTTAAACTGAGTTATGCCCGAAACGACGCGCTTTAAGCAAACTTGTCGCCGGACATCGCTGGTCCTAGAATTAACTAGGCTGCGAGTGCCATATTATTATTGGCATTTGTGTTTTGTGTGTCTTTTTAACGAGCTGGCAAACAAGCCCGACGTGCATCCAAAGATCTAAACAAGCCCCTGTCGAAGCCTGTCGCCCCCAATATAAAGGAAGGTTATTCTACGGTATTTTGACGGCAAAATGCAACGAGAAGTTGTATTAAAGTTCAGAGTAACGCCTTAAGGCGTGCAATGTATTTGCATAGAAATCAAGCTGAATTCAGCAAGTCGCCTCACGCCTTAGAGAGTTAATCTGAACATCAGTATTCATTTCAAGATAATCAACTAATTTCAGAAAATCCATTCGCGGATACGAATATCGCCCGACAGTTTTAAATGCAAGTTGCGGTTTTGCGCCGTCGAAAAGATGAAAACCCCAATAAAGAAGCTGTTTTGAAAAGCGAATCGCACAATCAACCGGATTGATGTAATGCAATTTTGTGTCGGTTTCGCGCATTTGTTTGAACTGTGTCAGTAACGCTTGATTTAGTAAATTGTTACGATTCGGTTCATCGGTTTGCAGAGAATTTATTAGAACAAATAACTCGGCTTTTTGATTTTCGCGGCGAATCGAGTGCAAAGTTCGCTTGATAACATCGGCGTTTTTGTTAATTCCGAGCGGATTCAGCGTCGTCGGAATAATGCAGTAATCGAATTTTTGAATGTATTCGCGCGGATTCGCGTCAAATTCGGGATTGCAATCGCAAATTACGATTTTCGTGTCCTTATAATCGCCTTCGCGCCATTCGTCTTTCGTCAAAACCGAGATCACCGAACCGAGATTTCCTTTGGTTTTCTGCAAATAAACGCCTTCGCCCAAAATTTTGCGAAGATTTTGCTGATGATCGAGATCAATCAAACCGACATCGTAACCGTTCAACGCAAACGCACCGGCAAGATGCGCCGAAATCGTCGTTTTCCCAACGCCGCCTTTGCAAGTAAAAACGCCGATATAAATCGTCTTTTCGCGTTCTTCTTGCAAATCAATCTTTTCGCAATCGAAAATCAAATCGTTTCCGCGCAAAATCGCCAATTTCAGATTTTTTATCTTTTCTTCGCGCAGATAAGCATAAACGGACGCAGTAAAACCGCTCGTCGAAATAAACAAGCCTGCCGTATAATTTTTCGCGTTTTCCTGCGAGAGAAAATCGAGAAATTTTTCGATTTGACCGAGATGAACTTTGGCGCGTTGATTACGAACTTGAACCGCCGCTTTTTCGCCGGGCTTTAAAATTTCGAGGTCATATTCCTTTGTTTCATTTGCCGAAACGTGCGCCGACCAACCTGTCCGACGCAGAAGGAAAAGTGCCTGCCGTTCGGTTTCGGTGGCGCGTTCGATGACGATTTTCTTTTTGCGGTCTGAATCGGTGAGAACGTCCAACAATTCAGCCCAGCGCATTCTTTCCTGAGCCATATTCTGAAGAATGAAGAAATAAAAGATGAATGATGAACGGGGATGAACCTCATCTTTCGGCTTCCATTTTTCAGTTAAATGATTGTAAAACTTCCGCTGCGTGTTCGGCAACTTTTACTTTGTCGAAGATTTTGACGATATTGCCGTTTTCGTCAATCAAAAACGTCTTGCGATTGATGCCCATATAAGTTTTGCCCATAAATTTCTTTTCGCCGTAAACGCCGTATTTTTCAACGAGCGATTTGTCCGTGTCGGCGAGTAAATCAAACGGCAAAGTGTATTTCAAAATAAATTTTTGATGCTTTTTCTCGTCGTCGTTGGAAACGCCGAGAATTTTTATTCCTTTCGCTTCAAAAACATCAAACGAATCGCGCAAACTGCACGCTTCTTTTGTGCAGCCGGGCGTGTCGTCTTTCGGATAAAAATATAAAACCACTCGTTTTCCTGTGAAATCCGAGAGTTTTACTTCATCGCCGTTCTGATTTTTCGATGTAAAATCAGGAGCTTTATCGCCTTCTTTCAACATAATGTTTCGATAATTTCAAATTTCAAATTTCAAATTTCAAATTTCAAATTAAAAACCAATTTGGAATCTGGAGTTTGGAATCTGGAATTGATATAAATTATAGCAAATGAAAACGCTTTCCGAGAAACAAGCCTTGCTGAAATTGCGAAAATTGAAAAACGATTTTCGTGATGAAGTAAAACAAAAATACGAACACCGCGCCAAATCGTGCGAAACGTGCGAAACCAAAGGCGCGTGTTGTTTGGACGCGCATTTTGTAAATGTTCACATCACACGATTGGAAGCCGTTTTGATTAATGAAGAAATCGGTAAATTTTCGCCCGAAAAACAGAATGAAATCTCGAAACGCATTGTCGAAACAATCAAAAAATACGATTTAAATTCAGACGGCGACACATTTCAAAAAACTTTCGCTTGCCCGCTTTTTGAAAAAAATGTCGGTTGCACAATTCACGCCGTCAAACCGATTCCGTGCATCGCGCACGCTTGCTACGAACGCCAAGAAGATTTGCCGCCTGACGAACTTCAAACCGAAGCCGCAACAAAAATCGAACGCCTCAACGGACAAACTTATAAGCAATTCGCTCAATGGCTTCCGCTACCTATTTTGCTTAATTCAGACGAGAATTCTTAGCTTTTGCCTTTTTACTTTTTACTTTTTACTTTTTACTTTTCCGCCTAGAATCGTTACCGGAATCAGCAGAAACGAAAATAAAAAGTGATACCAAATCGGGAAATAATTCCAAAATGAAACTGAAACCGAAATTCCGACGAGTAACAGTAAAATGCCGAGAATCAAAGTTGATTTAACATTTTCTTTTGCCACAAAAGCGGCGGCAAAACCTGAAACAAACGAACAAATAACGCTCAAACCGAGAGCCATCAGCGTCATTACCGTTTGGCTTTGGTAAGGCTGTCCGTTTGCCGCCGCAGTATTCAAATCAGTGATATTTTTCGCATACCAATTCGGCGAAATAACCGTCAACACGGCATCCGTTCCAAGCCAAACTATTGTCCAAACCACAAATCCGCTAATGACACCTAAAATTATTCGTAACATAAATTTTCCTCCTCAAATTTAAACACAAAAAGGACAAAGAAATTTTACCCGAAACTTCCCTTGTCCTTATTTGTTTGCCCCAAAGTTTAGAGTTCAAACTTTAGTTTGTTGCAACCGCGAGCGAAGCGATTGCGGTTGCTTGCCGCGAAGTAAATCAAACTTCAATCAAACCGAAAACCGCCTTGCTTCGCTTGCGGTTGACAAAGTGCGTTCCGCGTTTGAACTCTGAACTGTTTATGCCGCTTTTTTCTTTGCCGGTTTTGCCTCTGCCGGCGCGTTCATTTTTTCAATTCGCGCCATAATTCTTCTATCTAAATCGGCGATTTGATCGCTCGTCAGATGATAAATATTCGATTGATTATGATAGATTTTCGCGCCCGTAACAATGTCGGCTTGCTTAAATCCGCTGGCTTCGGCTTTGGCAATCAAATCCTCGAGTGTCATTTCGTTCGGCACGAGCGTCAAAGGTTTTTTATCTTCGATAAATTCGGGAACGTCCGATTTTGCAGGCGTTTCAAACGCAAGTTCTAACGCCTCTTCGCCGCGCATATAATTGAGAAAATCTTTGAAACCGATATTTCCCGTCATCTCGAAACCAACTTCAAACGCCGGAGAATTCGATTTAATGACTTGAAAAACTCTGGTAATTTCGCCGTCGCGTTCTTGCAGAGAAATCTCGATCATCACATCAACAAAATACTCCAAACCGCTCGCCGTCATCGGCAGAACGCGCCCGATTTCGTTGTCTTCTTTGGCTTCTTTTCCTTTCGCCGCGATTTGGTCGGAAATAACGACGCATTTGCCGGATTCGATACAGAGTTTTCGCAAAACCGACTGCAAAATCATCTGGTCAGCCGCCAATTCTTCCGCGCTCGGTTGCGCTAAATGGTCGCCCGTTTTTTCGCGCACGGCTTCAATCATTTCGCCGTGTTTCGCACCGAAATACGCCGCCCAACTGTCTAACGCGAAACAGCCGTAATTTTGTTCGCGTCCGTCGCCGTTTATCGCCCAATCAATAAATTCCGGCAATTCATCCGAATCTTCGACTTCGAGCGCGTCAAAACTAACGCCGACTCCGCGCAAAAGCCGCGCTTTGCGTTCCGTGTCGAAAATACAAAGTTTGCCGATTCCTGCCTCAGACATCGAACGAATAAAATGACTTTTGCCAACGCCCGCGCCGCCGCGAATCGCCATTACGAGCCGCTGTTGTCGCGGAATTCTGCTTAATGGATTTACTTTTAATTTTGAATTTTTTAACATTTTTGCTTTCTCCTAATGCTTTTGTTTAGTTTCTATCTCTTAAATGCCTACCGTTAAAGGCATTTTGTATCATTGATGCAACAAATGTAGCATAGGTTGTTTTATGTTGCAAGTGTGAAACATAAAATTTGTAAAAAAATGACTGGAGCGCAAGCGTCCCCGCTTGCAATGAGTGTTTGCTTCAAACGCGAAAAAGCGTCTGCAAGCAAATTAACTCGAATTTACTTCAGACGTTTCCGCCGCGACGTTTGCACGAGAAATAAAGTTGAATTTACGCTGAGGCTTTACACCGCTAAAAACCAGCGGCGTTTGCAAGCGGGGACGCTTGCGCTCCAGTCATTTAATTTCGAGTTCGTAAGGCAACATCATCATCGCTTCGCCGCGTTTCATTTGGTCTAAGATTGAAGCGTAGCGCAGAGTTTTGCGAACGTCTTCGGGCAGAGCTTTGATCAATTCTTCCTGAACTTTTTGTTCTTGCGTTTGCGCGTAGATTCCGCCGCTGAAAAGCGTTTCAAAAAACGGACGCGGTTCGGGGAAATTTACGCGGCGCACGTCTTTGTCGGCGGGAAGATTTGCCAAACCTTTGGCGATTTCGATGGCGCGTTCGAGTCCGCCGAATTCGTCAATCAAGCCTTTTTCCTTAGCTTGTGCGCCTGTCCAAACGCGACCTTGCGCGATTGTGTTGACTTCTTCATCAGTCTTGCCGCGACCTTTGGCAACTTTCGGGACGAAGTTTGTAAAGTAAATATTATTGATCGAATCGGTCATTTTTTTGAGTTCGTCGCCTTCCCATTTGACGGTTTCGCGGAAGATTCCGGCATTTTTGCCGCGCAGAACATATTCGTTTGAAACGCCGATCCAATCATAAAAACCTTTCATCACGGGTTTGCCCATAAAAACGCCGATTGAACCTGTTACCGTCGAAGGTTCGGCGACAATTTTATTCGCGTTGCAAGCGATATAATAACCGCCCGAAGCGGCGACATCGCTCATCGAAACGACGACGGGCTTTTTCAATTTCGCGTTTTCAATCGCATACCACATCAAATCCGACGCAAGAGCCGAGCCGCCGGGCGAATCAATTCTTAAAACAATCGCTTTGATTGATTTATCTTCCGCCGCTTCGTTGATGGCTTTGATCATCGTGTCCGAGCCGACAGTTTCACCGCCAAACGGACTGCGATTCGAGCTTCCGCCCGTAATCGCGCCTGAAGCGTAAATTACCGCAACTCTTTCGCCGTTATTCAACCCAAGCGAATCAGCCGCAACTTCACGGTATTCGCTTGTTGAAACAGTGCGAACTTTGTCTTCTTCTTTGTAGCCGAGACGATTTTTTAACTCGGTATAAACTTGTTCTTTGTAGAAAGTTTCGTCAATCAAACCTTGCTGTTTCGCCTGCGTCGCGTTGTAAGGCGCGTTGTCAATTAAGGCTTTGACATCTTCGGGCGTTTTTTTGCGCGTTTCCGAAATCGTGTTGACAATTCGCGTGTAATAATCGTCCAAAACCGCGTTGATGACTTCGCGTTGTCCTTCAGTCATCTCTTTTTCGGTGTATTGATCGGGCGCGTTTTTGTATTTTCCGATTTTCAAAAATTGCGGTTCGATGCCCAATTTATCGAGCGAACCGCGATAAAATTGCGCTTGCGCGGCAAAACCTTGAATATACAAATCACCCGAAGGCGGCAAAAAAATCTTTTCGGCAGACGTGGCGATATAATATTCGCGGTTCGTGCCGATTTCCATATACGCATAGACAGGCTTGCCCGAAGTGCGAAAATCTTTAATCGCGTCGCGCAGTTCGTCCGCTTTGCCCCAACCAATCATCGGAAAATTAATGTCGAGCAAAACCGCGCCGATGCGTTCATCAACTTTTGCCTTGCGAAGCTGTGTTATCAATGACGAAAAAGATTGTTTTTGTTCGATTCCGAAAAGTTTCGCAGTCGAATCTTCCGGCGCGTAATCGGGCAAATCGCCCGTAACGCTCAAAACCAAAACCGCATTTTCCGGCACTTTCGCGTTGCCCGACGCGCTCATTAAAAGTGCGATTCCGATAACCGCCACCAAAAAAAGAGCGAACAGAATTCCGCCCAAGATGAGAAAAGTTTTGCCCGTTTTAGACATTGCCATTTTGTAATTCCTTCTCCAAAAGTTTATTAATTTTATCGTTTTTCACGCGATAAATTCCTATTCTTTTACGTTTGAAATGATGAAAAGTTTAGTTTTGAAAAAAATCAGTATAGTGAGCGGTAGCGAGCTTCGCTGAATTCAATCAACTTTATATTTAATCTTGCTCGCTACGGCTCACTATACTGATTTTTTTTTCCATAAAAAGCGTTTCGCCGAAAGGATTGTGATAATACGGCGCAATCTCGCGGAAACCGTAAGATTCATAAAGCGCAACGGCTTTCGACATTTTCGGCGGAAAGGTGTCGAGCCGCATTTTTTCGTAGCCGATTTTTTGCGCTTCTTCGATAATTTTTTCAATCAAAGCCACGCCGATTTTTTGCCCGCGAAATTCGTCTCTGACAAAAAGTCGTTTCATTTCGCAGATTTTATCTTCTAGTTTTCTGAGCGCGATACAGCCCGCGAGATTTTCATCCGCAAAAGCGAGAAAAAGACGACCTTCAGGCACAGAATATTTGTCCGGCAAGTTTGCAACTTCTTCATCGAAATTCTGAAAACACAACTTTATTCCGAGTTGCGTTTCATATTCACGAAAAAGTTTTCGCGCCTGTTCGATTTGTTCGGTTGTTTCGGCTTGGATGATTTTTAGCATAGTTTTTTGCTGGGAGCGCGGACATCCTGTCTGCAAGATTGCGGAGCGTTTCGCCGAGCAATCTAAAAAAGCGTTGCGAATAAAATCAACTTGATTTCAGTTGAAACGTCGTTAGATTGCTCCGCGAAACGCTTCACAATCTTGCAGGCTGGGAAGCCTGCGCTCCCAGCTTTTTATCCAAGACTTGCACCATACATTTTTTGGTAATATTCACGATACGCGCCGTTGCGAATTCGATTTACCCAATCTTGATTTTCTTGATACCAGCGAATCGTTTTTTGCAAACCTTCTTCCCAATTCGTTAAAGGTTTCCAAGATAATTCGTTTTCGGTTTTCGCGGCATCAATCGCATAACGGCGGTCGTGTCCGAGTCTGTCGGTTACGAATTTCATCAACGAATGCGGTTTGCCGAGTGCGTCAAGAATCGCTTTCACGACTTCGATGTTTTGACGTTCGTTGCGTGCGCCGATGTTGTAAATTTCGCCCGATTTTCCGTGTTTGAAAGCCAACCAAATCGCCCGTGCGTGGTCTTCGACAAAAATCCAATCGCGGACGTTTTTTCCGTCGCCATAAACCGGCAAAGTTTCATCGTTCATCGCGTTGGCAATCATCAACGGAATCAATTTTTCGGGAAATTGCCGCTGACCGTAATTGTTGCCGCACCGAGTAATTATCGTATCCAAACCGAAAGTTTCACGCGCCGCACGAACGAAATGTTCCGCCGCCGCTTTTGAAGCCGCGTAAGGCGAATTCGGCTCTAATGGCGAATTTTCATCGAAAAATGCGCTGTCATCTTCGGGCAAACTGCCCATCACTTCATCAGTCGAAATTTGAATAAATTTTCCGACGTTTTTCGCTCGCGCCGCATCAAGTAAAACTTGAGTTCCCAAAACATTCGTCGTTACAAATTCGCTTGCCGACGTAATCGAACGGTCAACGTGCGATTCGGCGGCAAAGTTAAAAATCGCCGCGCAATCATCGGGCAAAGCGTCCAAAACCGCTTGTTTATCGCAAATGTCGCCTTTCACAAAACGATGACGCGAGTTATCCAAACCTTTCAAATTTTCGAGATTTCCGGCATACGTCAGCGCATCGAAATTGATAATTTCAACGTCTGAATTTTCTTCTAAAATGAGATGAATAAAAGCCGAACCGATAAAGCCCGCGCCGCCGGTTGTGAATATTTTGGTCATAGTTTTTTTACGTTTAGAAAGCGAGAAAGTGAGAAAGCGAGAAGGGGAGATTTGGTTTTAGCCTACTTCTCACTTTCTCGCTTTCTCACTTTCTCGCTTTCTATTTATTAAGAAGCCGCATTTGTTTCAAAACCGCGTCGGCATATTTCTTCGGCGAATTGATATTCTTAAAAACGACTTTGCCGCCGTCTTCGCTGGCGTTGTCAATCACTAAATCACCAAAGCCGAGCATTCTTTGGGTAATCGTCGAAGCTACGGAAACGTCTTGAATCGAGCGCAACGGAACATTGCGCGAATTTTGAAAAATCAAACCTTCGTCAATTTCGATTTTCGCGTCCGTCAGCGTGTAGCGAATCATTTTTTGTTTGAAATGATAAAATGCCGGAATCAAAAACAAAGCTAATGCCGGCGGAATAATAAATATCCAATCGAGCGAAGTAAAAACGGTTAATACAGCGACCAAAAGAAGTGCGCCGACTGCCGCTAAAACGTAACCTGCCATCACGAATTTGAGCGTCGGCGAGATCGAAAAAATCCTTTGTTCTTCGCCGCCGTCTTCAATTCCCTTTTTGGCAATCTGCGTTTCTTCTTCCGCACCGCCGCCGCCAAACCGAGTTCCGCATTTTTGACAATAAACTGCATCGTCCGCATTTTCTCTGCCGCATTTTGAACAAAACATAGTTTTACATCATATATTTTGCGGCATTTCCTATCAAGCGACAGTAAATCAATTTGACATTTTGCTCAAAAATTAATGAACCGTTTGACAAGACTTCTGCACGAAAACCGCAGTAATAAATCCGCTTTTTGATTTTCAATTCACCTCCAACGAAGCAAATCAAATCAATCACATTGCCGATTTAACGCAGGAGTTTGAAATCCGAACGCCCAAACCCATCAGCATAAAGAAAACCATCGCCACTTCTTGGTCGCCGAGATTATAATGTGCCAAACCGCTCGTAAAAAATCCGATTAAACCGCCGAATGCCGCCAGAACGATGCCGATTTGGGATTCGGGATTTGGGATTTGGGTTTTGAGATAACGTAAAAAAGTTCTTCCGAAAAGAAATAAAATCCAAAGCCACAACAAAAGCGCAGGAAATCCGCGTTCGACGAGAATTTGGACGGGCGTTGAATGAAAATGTCCGAGCGGAAGTTTTCCGCCGTCAAACATTTGCCATTCGCGCCAATATCTTTGCACCGAATCCATTCCGACACCGAATACGAAATTTCGCGGACTTTCCGTTGAAATCCGCAAACCGTCGCGCCACATCGTTTGACGATATTTTGTCGAATCGTCTTTTGAATCGAAAAATCCAACATTTCGGCTCTGCTGTAAAAAAATCAATCCGCCGATAATAACCGGCAAAGCAATCGCCGAAAGTATCAAAAGCATCTTGCGATTTAACACGAAAACCATCGCAAAACACGAGATAATCAAAGCAAGTTGCGAAGCTCGCGTTACAGTCAAAAGCAGTGCTAAAGCCATCAACGCAAAGCAGAAAGCGAGAAGGTGAGAAAGTGAGAAAGCGAGAAGGTGAGAAAATCTCGCTTTCTCGCTTTCTCGCTTTCTCACTTTCTTTCTTCCGATGTTTGCGATAAAAAGACCGAACGCTAGTGAAGCGATAAGTTGTAAAACCTCTGCGTA
Organism: Acidobacteriota bacterium; assembly: GCA_031409875.1. Lineage (GTDB taxonomy): Bacteria > Acidobacteriota > Blastocatellia > Pyrinomonadales > Pyrinomonadaceae > CALMEH01. Next base: position 20,000 of record JANNYB010000074.1, read on the forward strand.
AGTCGTGTAATGTCCGTAAAATCCGCGCGAACGCCAGTTATGACTTTTTTTCCAACTTTCGATGCCGAGTTTTTGCAAAGCATTTTCGCCCGCAAGCAAATTTTCGCGTCTGACATCAACAAAAAACTCGAAATCAGGACGATAAAACGTGATTTTTGTCGTTTCATTTTGTTCGATTTGGGCAAGCAAATCTTCGGGCGCAGAAAGTTTTTTGCCGTTTGCCGTCAAAAGCGCGTCGCCTTCGTATAAAAGCGATTTGGCAAGCGGACTCGTCGGTGAAATGCCGTGAATCTCCACGCCGCGCCCGATGATGCGCTGAATCGGCATCCAAAGGACGTTTATCATACACGAAAAAATCATCGCCAACGCCAAAAATTTAGCGGCGCGAATCGTTCGCACATTACAAACGACAAAATAAAAGACCAAAAAAATCGCCGCACCGCGCAATTTGTCAATCGAAATATCCGGCGCGTAAGAAAAAACCGAAGAAACTACAGACCACGCAAAAAAAGTGAAAAGTGAAAAGTGAAAAGTGAAAAGCGAAGAGTGAAAAGTGAAAAACTTTGCGCCTTTGCGCCTTTGCGTCTTTGCGTTAAAAATTAATCCGAGAAGCCAAAAAAACATTCCCGCAATCCACGCCGTCTGCGATGCGGCGATTGAATGCGGCGCGGTCAGAAACATCAAAACTAAAAACCCGAACGCGCTTCGTTCGAGCCATTTTGATTTGATTTCTTCGGTTTCAATTCCGGCAAGTTCGTCAAATTTGCGGAGAAAACTCTGCATAAAATTCAGTTTTATTCAATGTGCGGCGGCTTTTCTTTATCTGCTTTCGCCTTAAATCATAACGAATTTAATCATTTTCGAGCAAAAAGTCGAATCCGATTGCTTCAAAACTTGACGTTTCCGATTCAAAAACTATAATTAAATGTTCGTGGCTGGGTAGCTCAGCTGGTTAGAGCGTCGGATTCATAACCCGAAGGTCGAGTGTTCAAGTCACTCTTCAGCCACCATAATTTCGTTAAGTTTAGGAGCAATTTTGCTCCTTTTCTTTTTGCCCACGAAACAAAATTCTTGCCAAAATCTCACAAAACAGTTTATCGTATTGATATGCAAAGATTTCCCCTTGTTTGTTTGGTGATTTTTACATTTCTGTTAAATGTCGGAGTGCAGGCGCAAACGCCGCAAAATTTGTTCGAGGCTTGGGATAAGAATCGAATTTCAAATATTCTGCCATCGGACACGCGGCATAAAGATTTGAAGAATTATCTCGAACAGCTTAAAAAATTGGAGATAAAAGTCTCGGAAGTCGGGAAAAGTTACGGCAACCGCGAGATTTATCAAATCGAATGGGGCAAAGGTCCGTTGCGCGTGATGATGTGGTCGCAGATGCACGGCGACGAACCGACGGCAACGCCCGCTTTGATTGATATGTTTGCGTTTTTGCAGAAAAATCGTGATAAAGCGTGGGTGAAAAAAATCGAAGAAACCCTCACGATTCGCGCCGTTCCGATGCTCAATCCCGACGGTTCTGAACTTTATCAACGCCGCAATCTGCAAGGCATAGACATCAACCGCGATGCGCGAAAACTCGAAACGGTCGAAGCACAACTTTTGAAAAAACTGCGCGATGAATTTATGCCGCAAATCGGCTTTAACCTGCACAATCAGCAAGGTTTAACTACCGTCAGCGGCTCGACAAATCAAGCGGCAATTTCGTTTTTGGTCGTCGAAGGAAATCCGGCTTTGAGCAATAAGGAAGGCAACGAACGCAACAAACGTCTGGCGGCGGCGATGATTATTTCTCTGAACGGCTATATTCGCGGAAATATGGGACGCTACGTTGACAGCTATAATCCCGATGCTTTCGGCGATAAATTTTCGGATTGGGGAACGAATGCGATTTTAATCGAAACCGGCTCGCTTTACGGCAAAGACGAAATGTTTTTGGTGAAATTGAATTTTATCGCTTTCCTGACCGCGCTGAATATTTTGGCAGACGGCACGGAGAAAAATTTCAGTCCGATAAATTACGATATTTTGCCGAATAACGGTTCGGGAAATCTGTTTCATTTCATCTTTCGCCGCGCTCAAATTATCAACCGCGACGACGAAACGATTATTCCGACGGTTGCAGATATTACCGTCAACACGCAACGCCGCCGCGCTTCGATGTTTGCGCCTTCGTATGTTAATGCTATCGGAAATTTCCCGTCGTTTCGTGGTTTGCAAGAATTTGATGTTAGCGGATTTTATCTCGTTTCACGTTTTCCGCCGCTTCGCGCGGGCGCACTCGGCGAATTTATTTTCTATCGCAAAGACCGTCAAATTGATTGGAAATCCGAAAATCTCGAAAAAGATTTTCCGCCTGACGGAATTTTCAGTCAAGGAAAATGGATCAAACCGTTGCCGAAATAATTTTAAAGAAGAAATAATACAAGGATGAAAGGGATACAAGGGATTCTTTCTGATTTTTTTAGGATTAATCCCTTCTATCCCTTTCATCCTTGTTTATTATCTGCTTATTTTTTATAACTTGCCGCAATAACGCTATCGCGGCGCGGGAAATGGAGAAGAATTCCGAAAATGCCGAGCGCAAACCAGAGAAAGAAAAATTGATATGCAAAGGCAAACGCCAAAACAAAACCGAGAAGCGAAATCACCTCGCACAGAGCGCAGGCGATAATCAAACCTGTCTGAACGTATTGAATTTTTTGTTCGGCGATTGCTTGGGCGTAAGAACGCTTTTTCATCACGAACGACAAACCGAAATTTGCCAAAGCTAAAACCGCAAAAGCAATGACGATTACGGCATTTTCACCGAGCGGCGGTTTTGTGAAATCAAATTTGAAGATTTCCGGTTTGGTCATAAAAATAACTACCAAAAACATAACTTGCGACATCAAAAGCGCAAACCAAATAATTACCAAAGTTTTATATGTGCCTTCGACATTTGTTTTTTCGTTTTGCATAATTTTCACCTTAATTTTTTAAGTTCGTCGTGAAAAACGACCGCTGTTTTGCAAATTTTATAAACGCCTTCGGCTTGCTCGTTCATTTTCGGTGTCCACGACAATTCAAAATTTCCGGCATCGAAAGTCAGCACCATACGCAAGAAAAAACCTGAAGGATATTGATAAATTTCATCACGAATCCCCGGTATTTGCACGAAATGCACCAAAAAATCGGCATTTTGTGCGTAAAGCTGAACTTCCGGCGCAAGCGGTGAATTTTCCAAATAAGGACAATCGGGAAGCGAGTTCAGATAGATACCTTGATGCCGAATGACAAATCTTTGATGATTTCCCGACAGGAAAAACTTGATTTTATGAGCAGTTTCGTTTTCGCCTCGCGGATAAGTTATATCAAAACGAGTGCCGTCTTTTTCAAACGCGGCTGAATAATTATCAAAGGAAATCGGCGTTCCCAAATTCTGAATCGCCGCATAAAAAGCATCGAAACGCGCTTTTTTTTCGACTTTTGAAACAAAATATGCCGCGCCGCTGATTGCCGCAATCGCAAAAACGATACCGCCGACATTATACGGAAGACTCCAATACATATAAGCGATAAAACCCAACGCAGTTGCCAACAATATGACGATTAGAAGCGTTATTCGCATTGCAACTAAGTTTTCCATCTTAATCCGTCGCCTCCAATTCTTCTTCTAAAAGTTGTCGTTCATACAAATCTGCGTATTCGCCGCCGGCGTTTATCAATTCTTCGTGCGTGCCGCGTTCGATGATTCGTCCGCCGTCGAGAACGCAAATCAGATCGGCATCACGAATCGTCGAAATTCGATGCGAAACAATCAAAGTCGTGCGGTCGGTGCGAATGTCGCGCAAATTGTGGAGGATTTTTTCTTCGGTATAAGTATCTACTGCCGAAAGCGAATCGTCAAGAATCAAAATTCGCGGATTCCGCACCACGGCGCGGGCAATCGCCGTGCGCTGTTTCTGTCCGCCCGAAAGCGTGATGCCGCGCTCGCCGACAAGCTGTTCGTATTTGTATGGAAAATTTTTAATATCGTCGGCAAGATTGGCAACTTCGGCAGATTTTTCTATGGAAATTGGTTTTTTGGTTTGAGATTTCAAATTTGAAACTTCAGATTTATTTTGTAATTTGTAATCTGTAATTTGTAATTCTGCCACGTTCAAGCCGCCCGCTACCGCAGACGGTTCTGACACTCCGAAAGCGATGTTTTCCGCTAAACTGTCCGAAAAAAGAAAAGTTTCCTGCGGCACAAAGCCGATTGATTGGCGAAGTTGTTCGAGTTTATAATGCCGAATCGGAATTCCGTCAATCAAAACCGAATTTTCGGGCGCGTCCAAAAGTCTCGGAACAAGCGACACGAGCGTTGATTTTCCGCTGCCGGTTTTGCCGACGAGCGCGACGGTTTTGCCTTGTTCGACGATTAAATTTATGTCTTGCAAAACCGCTTTCCCGTTGTAAGCGAACGAAAGATTTTTAAACTCGATTTTACCTTTGATTTTCGGTTGTTCTTTTGCGGTTTCGTCATCTTTTATCGTTGGTTCAGTTTCTAAAATCGCGTTAAATCTTTTGAGCGAAGCCGTGCCGCGTTGGTATAAATTGACAACATAACCGAGCGCGATGAGATACCAAATCATCCGTTGCAGATACAAAATAAACGCCGTAAAATCGCCCGCCGTTATCTCGCCGCGAACTGCCATCGGAACACCGACGGCGACGATAATCACGAAACCCAAACCGATAAAAAACAAAAGAAGCGGACGCATTGCCGCTGCAAATTTTACTAATCTCAGATTTTGCGCGGCATATTCGCGGTTTAATTCTTGAAATTTTTCGATTTCCGCTTCTTCTTGGGCGTAAGCGCGAACGACGCGAACGCCGGTGAGATTTTCCTGCGCCCGTGCCGTGATTGATGAAAAATATTCCTGAATTTTCTCGAATCGCGTATGGATTTGTGCGCCTAAAATTTTTACCGTGAGCGAAACAAACGGCATCGTAATCAGCAATAAAAGCGTAAGTTTGACGGAAATTCCGAGCATAATCGGCACAGAAATACAGAGCGCGAAAACGGCTTGGAACGAATATAAAATCATCGGTCCGACAATTTGCCTGACCGCCGCCAAATCATTTGTCGCCCGCGCCATCAAATCTCCGACGCGATTATTTGCAAAAAATTCGAGCGGCTGATTGACCAAAGCCGCATAAAAATCGCGCCGCATATCATATTCGATGTGCCGCGAAGCATTTATCAAAAGCCGCCTCTGAAAAAACAGAAAAACTCCGCTGATTAAGTTTATGCCCAAAATCAAAAGCGGATAATAGACGACTTTTTCCCAAGTAACTGTTTTACCGAGATCGTCAATCGCGCGTCCGACAAAATAAGGAATCAAAAGCCCGAACGCCATCGAAATCAAAATAAACAAAACGCCGCACGCAACGTGCCATTTGTAAGGCTTAAAATATCGGACAAATTTTTTGAGTTCTTCCATTGTTTCTCTATGATAAAAATTGTAACTCAAATTAAGAAACAAGGGCAATACTGAAGTTTTGTTGCCAATTTAATTTGCAATTCAAAGAATATGTCAACTTTTTCTTGCAAAAGACAAATTATTTTGTCAGAATACTCGCCATAAATACGCATATAGTTATAGCTACTCATCTTTTCAGAGTAACGGTGTGAGCCGTGAAATCTATTGGCACAAAGTTTTAAGAAATTCATAGCTGAAGTCATTACTCTGAGCAAAAATTCTTTTCGAGGTCTAAATTTATGAATCAAAATTTACGGATATGGTTTTCGGCATTTCTTTTTATGTGTTTCGCAGGCGTTTTTGCATCGGCACAATCGCTTCAGCCAACGCAGTCAAATACGAACAGTTCATCAACTTCCAACGAATCTTCCGAAATTGAAGAAATCAAACGCACCTTGCGCGAACAGCAAAAGGAAATTGAAAAACTTCGTTTGATGCTTGTCCAACAAGCTCAGGTAATTGAAAAATTGCAGAACAATAATACAACGCAAATGCCGCAAACATTGGCGCAAACGACAACTAATACGACCGTAACGCAAACCGATACGGTTGAAGAGCGGTTGAAAAAAGTCGAGGAACAATCGAAGAAAACGAATGACTCGGTTGCCAAAAACCAACTTGGAAATATGACTTTTAGCGGCGATTTGCGGATGCAGTATGATTCGCAATACGGACTTTTGAACAATGCAACAAACGTCAATAATGCGGCGATTTTGGGCAACGAACTTTCTTCGCGCCAACGGATTCGTTATCGTTTGCGGTTTGCCGTGCGCGGCAAAATCGGCGGCGATGTTTTTACGGGAAATTATCTGGCAAACGGTGATAAAAAAACTGAAAAAGAATTTGAATGGGGCATTCGTTTGACTGCCGGAACGCTTTCTAATCCGGCTTCGCCGAATCCAGTTTTGACGGATTTTTTCTCGCGCAAACCAATCGGACTTGACCAAGTTTATGTGTCGTGGCGACCGCGTTTTGCGCCGGGTTTGCGGATTATTGCCGGTAAATTTGAAACGCCTTGGACGCATACCGAAATGACTTTTGACAACGATGTGCAAGTCGAAGGCGTAAGCCAAATTTATTCACGCGACATCAAAAATTCGTTTTTCAAAAACATCACTTTCAGCTCGTGGCAACTGCCGATGCTGGAGCGCGGAACAACTTTTGTCCGCAATGCCAACGGCACAATAAATATCGAAGAATCTGAGCGTGGCGGGCGCGACCTTGGATTGTTTGGAGCGCAGATTCAAGGCAAATTCGCGCTTAATTCCAAAACAAATCTGACGCTTTCGGTTGCCGATTTGTATTATGCAAACACCGATGCAATCAATCCGATTCAAATTTTTGGCACGAATTTGCAACTCCCCGTAACGATTACGATTCCGGCAAATGGCACGAATCCGGCGCAGACGATTTCGACGGTCATCAATGTTCCGCGCGAATTTTTAGTTTCGGGCAACGGCAATCTTGGGTTGTCGGCGGCAACGAACAATGCCGTCAACCGCAACGGACGGCTTGCTTCGGGTTACAATTTGGTTGATTTTATGGCGCAATTTGATTTCAAACAATACAAATATGCGCCGATGACGCTGATTTTAAATTATGTCCGAAACACGCAAACGCGCGATGTCGTGGCGGCGGGCGCGGGCGGCGCGAATGTTTTTCTGCCGAACAACGAAAACGATGGTATTTGGACGGAATTTCGTTTTCAAAGTTTGCGAAAAACGAGAGGAAGCGATTTTAACGCGGCGGTGAGCGGCGATTTCGTGTTGAGTTACACTTTCTTAAGAATCGAAAAAGACGCGGTTCTGACACCGTTTAATTGGGACGATTTGATTCAAGGTTCGGACATTCGCGGACATCGAATCTTTTTCGGCTACACGGTTGACCCGCGGGTTACGTTTAATTTTACGGGGCTTTTCAACCAACGCGCCAACGGTTTGGCAGGTGCTTTCGGAAATAATCCGACAGGTTCGTTCAATAATTTTACGAATCGTCTTCAATTCGATACGGTTTTCAAATTCTAATTTTTTTGGCGATTTGAAACATCAGTTCCGCCTTTTTGAGAATGATAATTATTCTCTTAAAGTCCAATTTTAGAGTGATAAATATATGATAGACATTAGCGATCTTGATAAAGTTGGCAAATACAAAATTGTTCCTGAAAGCAATTCTTTCACCGACCTTTTTTTATGTCGGCTTGAGTCAAATTCAAAACCTCCTGAAGGCGCGGTTGTTTTGGCAGATGGACAGTTTATTGTTGGTTTTAGCCGTAAATGCACCCATATGTCTTGCTATCTTGTGCCGCAACATTCGGGAACATCGGGAAATTTGCCGACCGACGACGGATTACTTTCCTGTAAATGTCATTCTTCGTGTTTTGATTTGACTAATCGCGGTTTGCCGGTCATTGGACCCGCAACGGATTGTCTGGCTTCGGTGGAACTGAAAGCGGGCAACACTTCGGATGAAGTTGAAATTGTCAGATGGATACAAGATAAAAGCGTCCCGTATGGAATTCCCTACGGCGGGACAACGGCAAAACCGAATGGAGTTTAAAGATGAGCGATAAAGAAAGATTCCCTAAAAAACTTGAAAGCCCTTCAACCGATGCAACGAAATTGCAAGTAAAAACAACGGCTTGTCAATATTGCGTGGTCGGTTGCGGTTACGAGGCATATCTTTGGAATGAAGGCGACGGAAGCCCTGACGCTCCGACATTAGAGCAAGCCAATTGGGTTTCTCCGGCGATGACGGGCAAAGTTCGGCTTAATGGCGAATCAAAAATCGCGGCAGTTGTTCCCGACCCGAAATGCACGATGAATCGGGGAAATCATTCGGTGCGTGGCGGAACGCAAGGCAGAGATTTGGTTTTTTCCGAAACCGATTATAAGGATGAAAGAGATTCAACCCGCGAAAGAATCACAACGCCGTATATTCGCACCAAAAATGGTTACGAAGTTATCGACACAAAAACGGCTTTGGAGATTCTTGTTGCGCTTGTGATAAAAGCAACCGGCTATCAAGAAGAAAACGGCGCGGTAAAATTTACCAATCCAAACGGTCTCGGTGTTAAATTATACGAATATCAATATCTGGAAAATACCTTTGCGGCAACGAGTTTGTTATTTCAATTGATTGGCACGCCGAATGTGGCTTTTCACGACCGCCCAAGCGTAACGAGCAACACCAACGGCTTTGATGACAGCGGCATTGAACCACACGGCTACGCTTACGAAGACATTTGGGACAGCGATGTTTTGTTTATCGTCGGCAACAATCCTTACGAAGCGCACTCCGTCTTTTTTATGAATTATATGACGGGCAAACGCATCATCGTGCTTGACCCGCGCCGCACAATTACGGCGGATTATGCCGTTAAAACAAACGGGCTTCATCTGCAACCGAAAGTTCTCGGCGCAGATACGCTCGTGCTGAACGCGCTGGCACGTTATATCCGCGACCAACAAATCGCCAAACCTGCCGAATGGCGCAATCTAACGCCGACGGATTTGATAATCACCGACGATGATTTGAAAAAAATTAAGCAAGAAGCCGCAACCGTTTTGCCTGAATTCGGACCCGAAAAACGCCGCCGGGCGCGTTATCAGCTTTCGTTGGATAAATATATCGAGTTTCTCGATGAAAAAGATGCCAACGGTGATTTTTTGTATTCGTTGGACAACGCTTCAAAAGTTTCGGGCATTTCCGTTGACGACTTGAAGAAATGTGCTGAACTTCTCGCCGGTCCGGTTGACGGAATGACCAATCCAAAAGACCGAAAAGTGAGTTTGATTTTTGAAAAAGGCTTGATTTGGGGCTACAACTATCAAAACACAGCGGCAATGGCTAATTTAGGATTGCTTCTCGGAAGCGTTTTGCGCCCGAATGGAAATAATGAAGGTATAAATCTGTTCGGCGTAACGGGACGCGCCGGAGGTCATCAGAAAGGTTGGGCGGAAGTTCGTTATACTTTTGAGAATGAAACGGCAAAACGCGGCTATCCGTTTCACAACGCCTCGGATGAATTTGTTGCCAATGATGGTTCGGGCGACTGGTTTCGTGTCAATCATTATTTCGACGCTCATCTCGTTGGAACAAAAATCGCGCCGCCGCACAAACGATTAAAAATCCAATCGGACAAACCGGACATCAATCTGTTTTGGATTATCGGCTGCAATCCGGTCGGTCAAATCGGCAACGCTGAGGCTAAATGGAAAGAAATTGCGCGGCGACAAGGCGATGAATTGCCTGAAAATGTTGATGAGGCGAAAGATTTATTTCTTCGCAAAATCGAAGAGGGCAAACTCGTTATCGTCCAACAAGACATTTATCCGAATCCGACAACGCAATACGCCGATTTGATTTTACCGGCAGCAGGTTGGGGCGAACACGATTTTACGCGCTACACGGGCGAACGCCGTCTGCGGCTTTATAGCAAATTTCAAGACGCGCCCAAACATCGGAAAGACGGGCAACTCGAAAATGCTTCTCGGTGTTTAGCCGATTGGGAAATCTTTAAATCTGTCATGCTTGCGCTTTTGCCCGCAGGCGCAAAGGTCAACGGACTCGAAAGAACTAAAATTGAAAAATGGCAGGCGAGTGAAAATGTTTTCAAGGATATGGCACGCAACAGTAATCGGGCAGGGCTTTTCGGTTCGCTCGAAGAAGCTGATGATTCCGCCGCTCCTCGCGGTCATAAAGCACTTCGTAATCGCAAAACAGAAGGATTTATTGTTCCCGTTACATTCAATCCGGCTACACCTGATAACTCAGTCCAATTTAAGCGCACTTCCGTCAACCTGTTGAAATTTGCGGGAAATACAACCGCTTATTACGCCTTTGTTCGTGCAGATTGGAAGGAAATCAGAGAAGATTTTGAGGCAAATCTTCCTCAAGCCGAAGATGAATTTATCATCTGTAACGGGCGCGTTAATGAGTTGTGGAACTCGATGTTCACGAACATTCGCAACGAAACCATCCGACAGCGTTATCCCGACGATATGCCCGGCACGATTCTCGAATTTAATCCCGCAGACGCGAAAAAACTCGGCGTAACGAACGGCGATGTCGTCGAAGTTTCGGGCAATCAAATTCATCTCGGCGCAGACGCGGCTTCGTTCAAAGGCATCGTTTCCGTTCAAGAAGGTGGCAACGCACCTTTTGTTCCGGCGGGAATGGTTTTTGCGATTTTTTCTTATCCGGCATCAATAAAAAGAGAACTGACCGAATTTCCCTACCGCGAATTTACCGCGCAGGCTTACGTCAACAACATCACAACCGGCTATGTTGACCCGATAAATCCGATTGCGGCGGTAAAATACGCCCGCGGAAAAATCGTCAAAACCGGCGAACGCTACGAAATCGGCACATATCTCGGTCCAAGCTACGCGCCGCGCAACCGCGCTTTTACAGAACTAATGATTAAAGATGAATCCAAACGCCGCGAATGGAAAATGCGCGAACTCATTGTCCAGAAAGGTTTGCCGCGCTTCAGACTTCATAAAGAAAAAGTTCCGTGGATTGATGCAACTCTTTTTCTTGACCCCGAATTATTTATCAAAGAAGTTCGTGATAACGAAGATTTTCGGAACGGTTTTCGAGATTCTGTAAAAGGCGGCAGGATGCGATGGAGAGTAAGCGGTAAAATTATTGACGAATGGAGCAAGAAAGAAACGGATTTGGCACTTGCTTGGATTAAATCAATCGAACAGGCTTAAAAAGGAGAAAAGACAATGGCAACAATTACAAAACTCAAAATTCATCCGTCAATCGGCGTGGCGCGAATCGGCAATCATCCGACGGAATTTTATATCGGACCGGAAGTTCCCAACGGCTTTATCAAACCCGACCAAATCGGCGGCTTCAAAACGGCGGACGCGGCGGACGCAAATATTCTGAAAATAAAAAGACAAGGCGCGAGATTCAGAGTTTTTGCTTATTTTGATAACGGCGACATCAAAGAATTGAACTCCGATAACGCCGAAATTACTTGGAAAGTAAAAATCGCCAATACCAAAGCGCGGGGAAAAGGCTTTTACGGGGTTTTCGCGCCGGAAGACCCGCTTCGCAATAAATTCGTGCAGGGCGAAAACGACCGCAAAGGTCTTGGTTTAGAACCGGGCGAAATTACCATTTCGGGAAGCGGCGGCGCGAAAACTTTTGAAAAGGTCAAATTTAAGGTTAAGGACGAAGACGGAACACTCCTGACTTCGGACGATATTTTATTGGGCGAATGTAAAACCGATGAAAAAGGCAGACTCATTGTTCTTGGCGGTTTTGGCAACACGGGGTCGGTAAAGGACGTGAAATTGGAAAATTATGACGACAACAATTATTGGTATGATGATATTGCCGACGGATATGTCAAAGCAGCGGTGAAGATAAACGAAACCGGAGAAGAAATGATCGCCGCCGATGCTTGGGTATTATGCGTTCCGCCAAAATATGTTCCCGAAATGCACCCTTTAATCACGCTCTATGACGCGCTTTACAACCGTCATCGCCGCGCCGGATGGATTGCAGACCCTGAAAAACCTTTATTTTTCAGAGATATTTATCCAATTCTTAAACGCGCCGAAAATGTTACGCAGGTTCATAAAATGCCCGGACGGCATCGCACGATTAAGGATTTGCTTGCCCCTTCCGCTTCCCAAGAAGATAAACAAGCCCTGTTTGACAGATTAAGAAAATCGGACGGTTCAGGCGGAAACATGCCCAGAATGTTCGGCGACGGTTACGGACCGGCATCTGCGCCTGCGAAAAGATTGACATTAACCGAATACCAACTTTTGATTTTGAGTAAATGGGTAAGCGGCGATTTTGAAGTTGATACTATTCAAAACACTCAGCCAAGCAGTGAAATAACGTCTGCCGGACTTGACCAAGCGGCACTTGAAAATTGTGTCGGCGGAGCATTTTATCCCGGCATCGAGGCAAGCTGGTTTTTGCGGGATACATATAAATTCATTGAGCCGTTTAGATTAGATTCATCGCAAATTGTGTCGGGCGATATAACCAAACAGATGGCTTTGCCGTGGCAGGCGGATTTTTGGGCTTGTAGCAAAGATACGGAATTCGACGGAGTTATTTCGTGGTGGGCATATTCCCGCCCGGATGACACTTTTTTTGAAGGAGCAACTCAAATGCACGAATGGACTCCGGCAAGTGAGTTTGCAAAATATGAAGATATGGTTAAAAAATGGATGAAACTCGGTTTTGTGGTTGAAAAAAACGGAAAATATTTTGAAGTTCAGCGGCAAATTCCACCCCTTGTATGAATTCGATTGTGATTATCGGCGGCGGCGCGGCGGGTTTGGCTCTTGCCGCCGGGCTTTCCAACTTTTCGGAGAATCGTATAACCGTCATTGAAAAAACAAATTACGATGGCGTTTTTGCGGGCGAGCATCTGCAATCTCAAATATTGCCGATATTTGAGGATTTGAAGATTCCCAAAAAGATTCTGTTTGAAAATTCAACCGTTTGCGACGGAATACTCGGCAGATGGGCAAATCGTCCGGTTTTATCGAAAGGATTTTTTAATCTATACGGATACGATTTTATTGTTCACCGACCGGAATTTGAAAAATCTTTGGCGGAATTTTTAAAAACCAAAAGAGTGAAATTTTGTCTTGGAGTTTCCCCCCGGGAAATCGTCAAAGATGCGGTTAAGATAGAAAATAAAACTATAAAGTTTGACTATTTGTTTGATTGTTCGGGGCGCACATCCCGACAATTTAATAATCAAAGAATTGTTTTTGACAATTTGTTGGGAATTTCTTTTTACGGTCTGCCGAAAGCGAAGAATGATTCAAAAATAGTCATCGAATCAGCCGAAAATGGTTGGTGGTATCATACGTTTAGCAAAAAAATGAACATCACAACTTATTTTACGGACAGCGATTATCTTCAAGCGCAGGATTTGGAGCAAGAATTGAGCAAAACCGAGATTATCAAAAATTATTGCGGACAATTAACAAACAAACCTCGTTATAAATCGGCATATACTTCGATTCTCAAATCGTTTCCTGCCGAGATATATCAGATTGGAGATTCATATTTTAGTTTAGATCCGCTCTCATCGCAAGGAATTTTCAAGGCATTCAGACAGGCTTCGTTTGTAGCGGATATTTTTACAAAAAACGAATTTGAATCGGTAATGTCCGATTTTTATGCCAAGCAAAAAGAGTATTTTTTTCAGAATCTTAAATTTCGGGAGTATTTTTATAATTTGGGCTGGCAATTTTACAAGTCGGAATTTTATAAAAGGCGAATCGAATTAGGGCTTTTGGATTTGTCTGAAAAAAATTAAATTTTTTGGCAGTTTGAAGCGTTAAATTACGCATATTCAAAAAGAGGAGAAAAATGAGAAAAATAATTTATGCAATTGACAGCAAAATCAATCTGATAACGATTTTGTTTCTGTTTTGGACGCTCTTTTGGGGCTTGAACGGTTTGGACAAATTTTTTAATAATACGTCGCAACTCATCAAAGAGCCGTGGGCTTCGCAGGGTTTTTTGGTTGACAAGGATAAAAATGTCGTCTATTCAATTCAGCCTTCGGAGAAAATCGGCTGGTATGGCGTGAACCGCGATGCGAAGTTTATAAATTATTTTCGCACGCTTCATCTGCCGCCGTCGGTGGCGATTTTTACGCTTTATTTCTTTGCGATTTTGGAAATAATTATCGCTGCGCTGTTTTTTTGGTTATTCCTTCGTCAGTTTTATGACCGCGTGGACGATTTGATTGAGGGCAAAAAGAACCTGATTGCCGACCGCACGATTCACCGTCTGATTTTCAAAGCGAGCATTTGGATTTTTATTGCCTTTATCGCGGGCGACATACTTTTCGGCGATAGAATCGAGGTTTGGGAACACGGAACTTATCTGGCGATGACCATTGTAACCTACGATTTGTGGTATCGCACCGACCAATTTTTCCTCGAACAGAAAAAACAAAAACTCGACATCGGAGAAACCTCTTTTCAGGCTTCTTCTTACAATTTGGAGGTTGAATAGCAATGAAAAAATTACTTTATTTATTTGACCAACGCTTAAATTTAGTTACGCTAATGTTGCTGTTTTGGGCGATGTTTTGGACTCTTGACGGACTTGATAAATTTTTCGACGGCGAAACCGAAATTCTCCACGAAAAATGGGCTTCCAAAGGCTCGGTTGTGGATACGAACGGCAATGTCGTTTATACGATTCAGCCTTTGAACAACGTCGGCTGGTTTGGCGTGAACTATGAAAACCAAATGGTCAGCTATTTCAAAACGATTCACGTTCCGCGCAATGCGGCAATCGGGTTGACTTACACTTTTGCGATTTACGAAGTGCTGACCGGACTTTTGTTTCTGATTTTGTTCGTCTGGCATCTGAAACCGGAAACGCGCGAGGACGCAAATAGCTTTTTTACGAACCGCACGCTTCATCGGCTGGCTTACAAATCGAGCGTTATTTTGTTCGTTATTTTGTCTGTCGCCTATCAACTTTTCGGCGACCGCACGCGGCTTTGGGAAGTCGGAACTTATATGCTGATGGCTTTGATAGCGTATGATATGTGGTATCGGACTGATCGTTTTATGCTCGATTTAAGAAAAAAACGCTTGGCGGGAATTGACGATGGTGATGATTCAAATTCAGACCAAGCATCGGCTTATAATTTGAAGAAATAAGTTCTGAGTTCCATCTTTAGATGGCAAACCGCCAGCGAAGCGCGGCGGAATTGCCGCCTAAAGGCGGGACTCAAAACACTTGTATTATGAAACGAAATCTAAAAATTGCTATTTTCTTAATTTTTATCGGTTTTGTCGGCGTGTTTTTATCGCCGCGCTTTTTTGTCGGCAAGGCAAACACGGCTGAAAAATCTCCGACTAATGCGGATTCGGAAGAGAATCGTCTCCCCGAAATTATGGAGTTTCGACATAAAAAAATCGGTTTGGGGCAACGCTTGACTATTGGTGTCGAGGTGATTGACGAAGACGGCGACCTTGTTCGCACCGAGTTAATCGAAAAACCGGCTTCGGCAAAGTTTAATCAAAATACTTTGACGATTGATTGGACACCGATGAAAAGCGATGGGAAAAGCGGTAAATTCGTGGTGAAAGTTACCGAAATTCCGCGTGATAAATCGCGGCAACAGCGCACCGTATCAAAAACTTTTAATATTCAAATCGTCAAAAAGCCGGTGAAATTATTGGAATTGCCGCCCGCGCCATTGGAAGTTGATTCGTTGGTTACAATCATTGATCCTGAGCGATTAAAAACCGCGAATCAAAAATGGAACATTGTCAATCTTTTCCAAAGAATTGCCGAAATCGAAGCCGATAAACAAATAAAACCCGGCAGCGATATTCAGCCGACAACGGGCGAACAGCTTTTCCGCGATTCGATGAAAGAATTGGCAATTTTGCACAAAAATCCAACGCTTGACCCTGACAGTCCAAATTATAATTCTGAGTGGAACGCGGAAAATTGGCGGCTGATTGCCGTGCGTCCGCGTCTGAACAAACGAGTTTTCGAGTTGCGACTGATTTATTTTAATGTGAAAGCCGCCGAGCAAGCCTATCTGATGCCGCGAATGCGAATCGTGCGCGGCAAAGACGCGGGAAGACCGGAAGAAACGAGGCTGAAAAACAATTATCAATTCGCCAAAATGTTTCACGAAACATTTTTTGACGGCGAAAATCTGAAGTCTTTTGTGGCAAATGACAAGGCAAAATACGGCGAAGCGTTGGCGGATTTTATGACGCGGGTTTTAAATTATTACGACAAAGACGACCCGTTGATGCGGGCAAATCTGGCGGCGATTCCGCATAATTCGCGGCTCGGCGGCGGCAACGAATATGACGAAAAAGGAAACTATTTGCACGGCGACGGCTGGCTTTTGGGCGCAATTAAAGTCGGCACAATCGAGCGCAACGGCAAAAAGGTTTTGGCGTTTATCAGCCCGTTCATTGACGGTTTCGCGTCTTCAATCAAGCCGAACAAAGACGGCACTTCTTACGTTCCCGTTCCTGCGCCGATTGCCGATGCCGGAAATCCGAATTATCAAAAAGGTTGGGAATATCTGATTGACGACGACGACCACGGCAATCTGGCAATTCCGTTGGAAATGGCTGACGGCACGATAAAACGAAACAACATTGACACTTCGCTCAATAAATACGAAGTGCAAAGCCAATTCCGCTTTGCCGAAACAAATTGGCGCGATGCGCGGCGGCGGATTTTTGAAGAACGCGGAATGACTTGCGTGCAGTGCCACGTCCGCAATTTTGACGAAGGAAATTATCTGACCGATATGCGCGACCCGCAGAAAAATTCAAAAGATTTTGCGACCAACGCCGTGCCGCGTGTGTTTTTCATCATCACGCCGACGCTGCACAGCGGACGACCGGAATATATGCGGCGCGGCGAACTCGAACAAGTCGGAAGTTTGACGGGCGTTTTCCGCGATTATCTGGGAATTAAAGTCAAAATAAATTCGCCGCTTGCCGCCGATTGGGTTCACAATACGAAAAAAGGAAAGAGTTAAAAAAAATCTCTGCGTTCTCTGCAACTCTGCGTGAAAAAAAAATTTTTTCACGCAGAGTTGCAGAGAACGCAGAGCAGAAACTTAGTCTATGTTAAAAAATCATCACAAATTTTTCGGCTTATGTTTTGTAGTTTTACTAATCGTTGTCTGCACAATTTCAGCCGAAGCGCACGTCAAATGGTTTTTCGATTACGATGTTACCAAACCGCCGACACCGATTGGCGATGTTTTGGACGGAACATTTGTGAAAATGTTTCTCGTATCGGTTGCTGCTTGCTATCTGTTTTTTCTCGCCGACCGATACATTTACGAAGAAGGAATTTTAGCCGAATTTGACAAAAAGCTGAAACTTTTCGACAACGCCGCCAACTACATTATGCGCGGTGCTGCCGGAATTTTTTTTCTCGCACTTTTTTCGTGGTGGGCATTTGGCATTGGGCAGAGTTTCTTTCTCACGCCCGAACTCAAAACCAATTCGCCGATTGTGCCTTGGATTCAACTTGCGATGGCTTTCGCGGTAATTTCGCGCCATACGGTTTTTCTGACCGGACTCGGAGTTTTTGCGCTCTACGTCGCTGCCGCCTTTAATTACGGGATTTTCCACCTGCTCGATTATATGATTTTTCTTGGCATCGGCTATTACTTGACAGTTTCGCAAACAACTAAAAAACCTTTGTTAAAGTCAGGATTTATCGCGCTTTTCGCCTGCACCGGATTGACGCTGATTTGGGCGGGAGTCGAAAAATTTGCTTATTCGCATTGGACGATTGCCGTTCTTGCCGACAAACCGAATGTTACGATGGGAATGTCGCCGCCGATTTTTATGAAGGTTTCGGGCTTTATCGAAATTTTCGTAACCTTTATTTTGCTCGGCGCGGTTTCGGTTGTCGGACGGCTGATTTCGTTGTTGTTTATGTCGGTTTTCGTGCTGGCGGTTTTTGAATTTGGCACGCTCGATGCCGTCGGACATCTGATGATTGTGGCGATTCTGTGGGTTTTAATCGTGCGCGGTCCGACCGATGCGCGAAATATGCTCGTTCTGCCCGACAAATCGCTTTTTACCGAAGCCTATTTTATGACCGGACTTTATTTTCTCGCGTTTGTGATGATTTTTATTTTGTATTACGGCATTCATTTTTATTCCTACGGCTCGTAGTCAGAACAGCGAGCGGTAGCGACCTGCTCGTTGATGTTTAGGAGCTAGATTTTCGTGTAAGTCGAAAGCGATGTGGCAATCAATTTTCCTTCCTCGTTGGTAACTTCTGCGGAAACGGTTTGGATGCGTTTGCCGTTGCGGACGACTTTTGCCGTGCAAAAAACTTCGCCGTCCGTGTGCGGGCGAAGATAATGAACGGATAAATCAATCGTTACTGTTTGTTCACCTTCTTCAAGGCACGAAATACACGCAAAAGCCATTGCCGTATCAATCAGCGAAGCCGTCGCGCCGCCGTGCAAAACGCCGTAAGGCTGGCGCAATTCGTCGCGCATTGCAACTTTCAGCGTTGCTTCGCCATATTTCAAATCAACCAATTCAAATCCGAGAAGGCGCGGATAAGGAATTTGTTTTATCTTTTCCGCCGCGTTTTGTTTCTGCTCTTCGGTGATAATTTTTTTGTCCATTGTTTTGAGTCCCGCCTGGCACAAGCCCGGGCTGAACGCCCGCGAAGCGTGGCGTTCCCGTTCACAGCAGAAATTTTGTTCGGTGAGGTAAAAAAACCGTTTCGCTTCGCTGACGGTTTTGCCGCCTAAAGGCGGGACTCAGAACTGATTTCTGACAAAATTTTCTTGAATTCTTCAGCCGAAACTTTTTTAAAGTCTTTCGGCACAATAAATAAATCGTTTGCGGCTTCGGCTTTGAAATTTTTTAGTTCAATTGTCATCGTCAAAGTTTTCTGACCGTTTTCGATACTGTAAAATTCTTGGCGCATCGGCAAATTCGTGGTTTCGTCAACCGAAATAAGTATTTCCGAATTCCCGAAATTCGCGCTGTATTGCGTCAAGCCATTTGCCGTTCCCGTTTTTGTAAATTCCGCGTTCGTTTTCGCGTTCAGCCATTCGCCCGTAAAATCGTTCTGCGTCGGAACATCCGAACTCAAAACCGTTTCCGTGTAGATTTTTTTGTCCTTCAAAATCGTAAAAATTTTATCGGTTTGAATTACCGAAACTTGATTTTTCGCGCCGAAATTATAATCAAAACGCCGCGAGTTTCCGCTTCGTGCAATGAATTTTTTATTTTCCGTGCCGTTTGCCGTAATGACGATCTCGGCTTGAAAAACTTTCGGTTCTTTGGTCGAAAAAGGAATATCGTTTTTGATTTCTTCGGGCGTAAAAGGCTTCGGCGTTTCGGTATTCGACGATTGAAAAAATTTGCACGACGCACACATCAGCAAAAGCCAAAGAAGCGCGGTAATATTTTTTTTTGAATAATAAAAAAGCATCGGCAAAAGCGTAGTTTAAATATCCGATTTAAGTTCGGCTTTGTCAAAATACATCACGATTTTGCCCGAATCCGCGAACTGTTTCTGCAACCTGCGGGAAAAAAGTTGAATCAAACGCGATTGTAGTTTATCATTAGCAGGAAAATAAATTAAGGAAATCCGGTTTTATGAAAGTTAATTTTTTAGTTGTTTGCGCTATTGCGTGTGGTTTGTTTCAGACGGTTTTCGGTCAAACGCCGATTGCTGTGCAGGGATATTTGCTCGGTCCGGGCGATGTTATTTCGGTAAAGGTTTTGGGCGAGTCGGATTTTACAATCGAAAAAGCAACGATTGACGAAGACGGCAAAATTCAAATTCCTTTCGCGGAAGAAGGTTTGATGGTGAAATGCAAAACGGAAAAAGACGTTCGCGCCGAAGTTGTCAAAATTTACTCGAAAATGCTTAGAAATCCGCAAGTTACGGTGCAAATCAACGAACGCAAAAGTCGTCCGCCCGCAACGATTTACGGAGAAATTCGCACACCGCAAAGAGTTGAATTAACGCGCCAAGTCAGACTTTTGGATTTGCTTTCTTTTTCCGGCGGTGTAACGGAAAAAGCGGGCGGAATGGTTCAGCTTACGAGAACTCAGCCGCCGATGTGTGTTGAAGAAAAAGAACAGGCAAAATGGAATGAAGAAACAAATTTCGGGCTGAATGCGCCTTCGAGTCTGTATAGTTTGGCAAGCATCAATCAGGCGAAAAATGAAACGAATCCGATAGTTTATCCGGGCGATATTATCGTTGTAATGAAAGCTCCGCCGGTTTATGTTATCGGTGAAGTTGTTAATCTCAAAGAAATTTTGATTAACGAAAACGGTCTGTCGCTGACCGAAGCGATTGCTCAATCCGGAGGTTTTAGCCGCGAAGCTCAGAAAAAAGATATTGTTATTCAGCGCGTTAAACCTAATTCGAGAGAGCGCGAAAATATTGCCGTTAATTATGACCTTATCAAAAAAGGCAAGCAAAAAGACATTATGCTCCAAGCCGATGATATTGTTGTGGTCAACAAAACCAAAAAGAGCGTTGGCGACACGATTCTCGACATTATTACCGGCGGAGCCAGAAGCGCGATAAATACTTTGCCGGTTAGATTCTAAAAACTTTTATAAATCGGAACACGGAGCGGTAGCGACTTGGCAAGTTTTGCCCGTTCGCTACCGCTCAACGATTTTCCGCATAGATTTTATCAATCACGTCTTTATATTTTTCATCAATAATTCGACGTTTCATTTTCAAAGTCGGCGTGAGTTCGCCGCCTTCGACGGTTAATTCTTTTTCGAGAAGCGCGATTTTCTTGACCTGTTCAAAACGTGCCAGACTTTGCGTATTTGCTTCGACTTCTTTCTGGAAAAGTTCGATAATGCTCTGATTTTCGCAAAATTCGGCAGGTGTTTTGGCGTTTATATTTTTGCTTTTCGCGTAAGATGCAAGCTGTTCAAAACTCGGCACAATCAACGCCGACGCAAAATTTCGTTCGTTGCCGACAAGCACGACTTGGCTGACAAAACGCGAACCTTTGATCATTTGCTCAATTGGCGAAGGCGCGATATATTTGCCGCCGGAAGTTTTGAAAAGTTCTTTTTTGCGGTCGGTAATTTTCAAAAATCCGTCGTCGTCAAATTCGCCGATGTCGCCGGTTTTAAACCAGCCGTCCGCCGTAAAAGTGTCGCGCGTGGCTTCGGGTTTGTTGTAATAACCTTGCATCACGTTCGGTCCCGAAACTTCGATTTCTCCGTCCGACGCAAAACGCACTTTGACATTGCGAATCGCTTTTCCCGAAGTTCCGAGCCGCACGTTTATCGGATTGCTCGAAGTAATCACGGGCGAAGTTTCCGTCAAACCGTAGCCTTGCATAATCGGCACGCCCGCGCCTGTAAAAATCAAGTAAATTTCATCTGAAAGAGCCGCGCCGCCCGTGATGCAAAACCTCAAACGACCGCCGAAACCTTCGCGGAATTTTGAGAAAACCAATTTATCCGCAACTGTGTGTTTGATTGCCAAAAGCACGGGAATTGATTGTTTTTTGTCGTTCCGACGCGCAAATTCCTTGCCGGTTTCGATTGCCCAATTAAAGATTTTTTCCTTAAAACCGCCGTCTTCGACCGCTTTGAGTTTCGCTTTGGCATAAACTTTTTCAAAAATTCGCGGCACACCGACAAAAATCGTCGGGCGAATTTCGCGCAAATTTCCGGGAATTTTATCAATAGATTCGCCATAATAAACCGCCATTCCGTTGAAAATATAAAGATACATCGCGCCGCGCTCGAAAATGTGCGACAGCGGCAAAACGGAAAGCGGAATATCGTCCTCCGAAAACGCAAAATTTTCACTGCAATCAATCACGTTTGAAAGAATATTTCCGTGCGAAAGCATCACGCCTTTCGGTTCGCCCGTCGTGCCGGAAGTGTAAATCAGCGTCGCAACGTCATTTAATTTGATGTTTTCGATTAATTCTTTGAGCAGTTCGGGTTTTTGAGATTTCAATTCCGCGCCCGATTTTTCCACATCGGCAAGCGTTATTGCGTTTTCCGCCGTCAGATTTTCGCCGTCGAAGAAAATTAATTTATCGAGCGTTTTGCATTCCGAAAAAATCGCGCTCAAACGGTCAAAAGCGGCTTGATTTTCGAGAAAAAGAACTCGCGCTCCCGAATCGTTGATGATGTAGCAAACCGAATTTTCGGTCAAAGTCGTATAAATCGGAACATCAATAATGCCACTTAGTTGACAGCCCGCATCAGTCAAAGTCCATTCGGGAGAATTTGCCGCCAAAATCGCCGCCCGGTCGCCTTTGCGAAGTCCGAGCGCGTTTAGCCCAAGCGCAATGTTTTCCGCACGTTCGAGCATTTCCGCTGAAGAAATGACGTGCCATTCGCCTTGTTTTTTATAATTCAAAGCATTTTTCAAATCGTGCTTTTCAGACGCTTGCAAGAACAATTCCGCCAAACTCTGCGGCTCATTTTCATAAAGCGGAATCCTCTGCGATTGCGGATTGCGGATTGCGGATTGCGGATTTGTTTCACTCTCTTTAGACGAAATTTGGAATTTGGAATTTGGAATTTGGACTTTAGTTTCTTCGCTCATTTCTGTAACACGCCTCCGAAAAATATTTTTAGAACTTCGTTTGCCATCGGTTTTAACTGATAAGATTTGCGCGAAAGAACCCAATTCGTAACCATTTCGTCCAATGCGCCGTAGAGAATTTTGGCGCACGTCATCGAATTTAAATCCTGCCGAAACACGCCTGCGGTTTGTCCTTCTTCGATAGTTTGGCGGATTATTTCGAGATATTCGGCAAAACCTGCCGCCGAAAATTCCTCCATAAATTTCGTCGAGCCGCGAAGTTCAACCTGAAAAACAATCGCCATTTCGCGGTCTGCGCTAAGTTTTTCGAGATGAAGTTCGGAAATTCGCCGCAATTTGTCTTCGGGTGTATCGAGTTGGGCGAGTTCGCGTCTGCCTTCTTCGATAAATTCCGCCATTGCGCGGTCAAAAATCGAATGCAAAATTTCTTCTTTGCTGTTGAAATACAGGTAAACCGTGCCGTCGGCAATTCCGGCTTGTTTGGCGATGTCGGCAACTTTTGAGTTGAAATAACCTTTTCCGGCGAAAACCTTCGTTGCCGCTTTCAAAATTGCCTCGCGCTTATCTGCAACAACGGCGCGAACCGCTGTGTTTGAACGAGTTTGTTTCATAGATTTGATTAGTCGTTAGTGATTCGTGTTTAGTTGTTAAAAAGTTTCGCAACTAACCGCCAACTAATAAGTCGGTGAATGAATCATCATTCAGTTTTAGATAAGTTACATCAAAACCGTGCGAAAAATCAATAATTTTTTGTAATTTTATTGTAAGAATCGAAAAGAAAAACGGATTTGCGGTTTCAAATCTAAAAATCCGAAATCACAAATCCGAAATTTAAGTGGCGGAGAGAGAGGGAGTCGAACCCACATGCCCTTACGGGCGACAGTTTTCAAGACTGCTGCACTACCATTATGCGACCTCTCCGCAAGAAAGAATCGAATTGAAAATATATCGCAAAACGCGGCAAAAAACAAATCAAATGACGCTACTTTATTAGACAACTTTCCTAAATAATTGAGTAAGACTTGGTAGTTTTGTCATAAAAAGTCCGACACGCTTTAGCTTGTCGCCGATGTTTAACATCAAGTTTGCTGACTTTCCAATTGAACTTTAACTTGCGAGATGTTTGGCGAATCAACAAGCTAAAGCGTGTTGGACTTTAGGAAATCAATTCATTAACGTAACACTAATCAAATCAACCGATTATTTTGGAAAGTTGTCTATTGAATAATTTCGACCGGCTAAATTTCTTTTACTTCAATTTTGTTTGCTTCTTTTCAAATTGATTTTTCAGTTCTTTTTTGACGGCTTCAACGCCTTTTACGCCTTGCATTTTCATTACGACGTAGCCTTCGCGGTCAATGACAACGTGCGTCGGAAAGCCGAGATTATACACGCCGTTTTTTTGGTCGCCGTAGCTTGTCAGCATAAACGCGGCGGCATCGGGAATGATTTGATATTTGAACGGATTTTTTTTGACGAATTTTTGCAAATCTGCTTTGGTATTGCTTGCCAAACCGAGAAAAATAACGTCTTTGTCTTTGTATTCGTCAACAATTTCATTGAGCATCTTGATTTCCTGCAAACAATTCGGACAATTTATAAACCACAAATTCAAAACGATAACCTTGCCGCGCAAATCTGCCGTATTGATGTTTTTTCCGTCAATTGTTACGGCTTTCAAGACGGGAGCAAGCGGTTTTTCGTTCTTTTTTTCATTTGTCGTTTTTTGTCCGAATGCGGAAAACGTAAAAATAAACGCAACGAGAGTTAGAAATAGGAGTTTCATAGTCTTTTTGTAATCCTAAAATCAACTAATGTCAAGATTTTTTGCCCACGAAACACACGAAAGACACGAATAAAGATTCGCATTAAATTTTTCGCGGCTTTTCGCGTGTTTCGCGGTTAGATGATTTGAGTTAAAATAGCGGTATGTTACTTGAATCGCTCGAAGCGCAAAATTTCAGAAATCTCAACGGAAAACTCGAATTTTCCGATAATCTCAATATCATTTTCGGCGAAAATGGGCAGGGAAAAACTAATTGGCTCGAAGCGATTTATTTGCTTGCGACGACAAAATCTTTTAAAACTCAACGCTTGCAGGAAGCAGTAAAATTCGATGAAACGCTGGCAATCGTGCGTGGTTCGGTTCGCAAATCCGAAGAAATCCGGCGCACACTCCAAGTCGCTATCGAAGGCAGCACGAAAAGTTTAAGCATTAACAACAAAAAAGAAACCGTCAATCGTTATTTGGGCGAACTTCACGCGGTTAATTTTAATTCGGACGAACTTGAAATCGTGCGCGGAACGCCCGAATTTCGGCGCAAATTTTTAGACGGCGGAATTGTTTCGATTTATCCGCCGTTTATTCAAACTCTGACCGATTACAATCGAGTTATAAAACAAAAAAATTCACTTTTACAATCGGCTCAGGACAACGGTTTTTCGCTCGAAAAAGTTTCGGAACTGCTCGAACCTTGGAACGAACAGCTTATAAATCTTGCCTCGCGGATTCACAAAGCGCGGATTCGTTATGTCGAAAGATTGAATGAAGTTTTGCAGAAAAAACTTTTCGGCAAGGAAGAAATTTTGATTCGATATGTTTCATCGCTCGAAGGCAAAGGCGATTTGTCGGATTTCCCTACGCTTTTTGAGGAAAGATTAAAACTGCGTGTGCAAGCCGAATTAGCTTCGGGATACGCGCTGTTAGGCACGCACCGCGACGAATTGGAAATCAGTTTCGACGGACACGATTTGCGAAAATACGGATCGAGCGGACAACAACGAAGCGCACTTTTGATTTTACAACTCGCCACGGTTTCCGTCTATTTCGAGCAAAACCGCGAATATCCTTTGTTTTTGCTCGACGATATTGATGCCGAATTGGATTACAAACGCATCGGTCAACTTTTGGAATTTTTGAGCGATAAAACGCAGACTTTCGTAACGACTTCAAAAGAAAGTTTCATTGAAAAATTCGGAGCAAACGCCAAGATTTTCACACTCGAAAACGGCGCGGTAAAGTTTTAAAAAAAGACTGGACCGCAAGCATCCTTGCTTGCGAGTGTTTTAATTTTTAAGACTCGCA
>JANNYB010000075.1:0-29422 GCA_031409875.1 Acidobacteriota bacterium
TCCAAATCAATCTTCGCGGCAGGGAATTTCGACATAAATTCGCGCACTTTCGGCGGTAATTCGTGCAAGCCGATGCTGTAAACCGTGGCAACTTTTACAGTTCCGCCGATTTTGCCGACAAGTCCGCGCATATTTTCGTTGAGTTTATCGAAACATTCAAGAACATTTTTCGATTCACGATAAAAAACCTCGCCTGCCGGAGTCAATTTAACTTCGCGCCGCCCGCGAACTCTTTCCAAAAGTCTTCGGGCAAAACGATCTTCGAGCGTGCGAATTTGCTGGCTGACCGCCGATTGTGTAATAAAATTGCGCTCGGCGGCAAGCGAAAAACTTTCCATTTCGACCAAATCGCAAAAAACTTTTAATGTTTCAATGTGCATTTATTCATTTATCATTCATCATTTAACATTTATCAATTGTAAGTTATCTGTGAATTCAGATAAATGATAATTGATAAATGTTAAATGTAATAATAAGTTTATCTGAACTATTTCCGCAAGAGAATTCATTTTATCTTATCAAGAAAAGAAAGTATTATTGATTTTAATGATTTTCGATTGCGGATTTGCGCTTTTTAAATAAACATTTCAGAATATTTAACGCAATACCAATATAAAATCAGAGGCGTTCTGAAGTTTCAAGTTTAGTTAGTAAATTGCTAAAATTAGAATTCAGAATATTAAAAAAAATGGCGATTAAATTCAGCAGAACATTTTTGCTCCGCAAACTGCACCAAATTACCGGCATCGTGCCGCTCGGATTATTTTTCTTCGCGCACATTTTCACAAATGCGAAAGCGATGAACGGCGAAAAGGTTTTTAATAATGCAGTTGCTGACCTTCATCATATTCCGTTTATCTTATTTATCGAAATTTTCGGCATCTTTTTGCCGCTGCTTTATCATTCGGTTTATGGAATTATTATTGCGGCAGAAGCGCGAAATAATGTCGGAAATTACGGTTATAATCGTAATTGGCTGTATGTTTTTCAGCGTATAACGGGCATTTTTCTATTCTTTTTTATACTTTTTCATCTGCTTCATTTTCGCTTCGGAGCGTTTAGTTTCTTAGGTTTAACCGATGTTGCCGTCGCCGGAAATGCAGATAAAGCCTTCGACATTGTAGCGCGTGATTTTCAATCAATCGCAATTTTAATTTTGTATATTTTAGGCGTGGCGGCAACGGCGTGGCATCTCGCTTACGGATTCTTTTTGTTCGCAGTTGATTGGGGACTCGTGATTGGCGAAAAAGCGCAAAAATATACGCTTTACGCCTGTGCCGCGCTCGGTTTCGGACTTTTCGCCGCCGGCACAAATGCGGCAGTTTCGTTCGTTCGCCCGTGCGGATTGCTTCCAAACGCATTTTGCGAACAAGAAGCCAAAACAAACGAACCGCGCCGTGAAATAAAATCAGGCGATTCACGAAAATTTTAACTTGTGAAAAGTAGCTGAATAAGTTGAAGGTAATGATTTGAAAGAACCGATTTTCAAATATGATGAAATGAGCGACACGCTTAATGTAGTGTTTTTGTCGGGCGAAAATGCTACGGGAATTGAGATGAATGAACATATTCTTTTGCGAATTAATTTGGAAGAACGCCGTGCCGTTGGTTTGACGTTGTTTGATTATTCGATTTTATCGCAACGCACAGAACTCGGATTTCGCAGTTTGCCTTTAAGCGGTTTGAAAGAATTGCCGCCGGAAGTGCGCGAATTAGTTATCGAAATTTTGCTTTCTTCACCTGTGAAAGATGTTTTGTCATTATCGGCTTTTATGTCGTCAACGATTGAAACGATTCCGATAACGTCTTTGCAACATTCGGTTTTGGAAAATCAAGCGGTTTAACGGAACAGTAAAAAATGTGTCTGAATAAAAGTAAAAAAATAGATTGCGAAATTTGCGGTGGCGAGGCGCAGATAAAGTATGTAACTCGAAGTTACGGAAAAGGCGCGAATCTTTTGCTTATCGAAAATGTTCCGGTAATTACTTGCTTAAAATGCGGCGAAAGCTATTTGACGGCGGAAACTTTGCACGAAATCGCCCGCATTAAATTGCATCGAAAGAGTTTTGCAAAGACACGAAAAGTTGCGGTAGCAGAGTTTGTTTAAATTGAAAAAGTTGAAGTATAGGAGATTTTTATGCAGACAACATTTGCGGAAGTTTTGGAAACTATTGAGACTTTTTCGTTTGATGAAAAAGAAACTTTAGTTGATATTTTGCAACATCGTTTGGCAGAATATCGGCGAAATCAATTATTGAAGGACATAAAGAGTTCGGAGAAAGAGTTTGAAAAAGGCTTGTGTAAGCCGATGAGCGTTGACGAATTTATGAAAGAGGTTATGTCGTGAAATTATTGTATTCTCCGACATTTATGAGAGCCTCGAAGCGTTTATTTAAAAGACATCCGATTTTTTTAGAGGTTGTTCCGGCGGTATTGAAAACTTTGGAAGCGGATATTTTCAGTCCAAGTTTGAGAACGCACAAATTGAAAGGCAAATTTAAGGATTATTGGTCGTGTAGCGTGATGTATGACATCCGCATCGTTTTCAAAATTGTAAAGGATGGCAACGAAGACGCAATTCTCTTGCAAACAATCGGCACACACGACGAAGTTTATTAAAAAAAATATGGCATCAAACGGATTAAAAATAGCAATTGTCGGCGGCGGGCTGGCGGGACTTGCGGCGGCGATGAAAATTGCCGAACAAGGACACAATGTTGATATAATTTCGGTCGTTCCCGTGAAACGCTCGCATTCGGTTTGCGCTCAAGGCGGAATCAACGGCGCGGTTAATACGAAAGGCGAAGGCGATTCGCCGCTCAAACATCTTGACGACACGGTTTATGGCGGCGACTTTTTGGCGAATCAAATGCCAGTCAAGCAAATGTGCGATATGGCTCCGTCAATCATTTATTTGTTTGACAGAATGGGCGTTCCATTTTCGCGCACGCAGGAAGGTTTGATTGATTTTCGCAGATTTGGCGGAACTTTGCATCATCGCACGGCGTTTGCCGGAGCTTCGACCGGACAGCAACTTCTGTATTCGTTGGATGAACAAGTTCGCAAATATGAAGTTGCCGGACAAGTTACCAAATACGAAGGTTGGGAAATGCTTTCGCTGGTAATGGACGATTTTCAAGTTTGTCGCGGACTGGTTGCGATGAACTTGCAAACGCTTGAATTAAAAGCATTTGAAGCCGATGCCGTGATTATGGCAACGGGCGGTCCCGGAATGATTTTCGGTAAATCAACCAATTCGCAAACTTGCACGGGAAGCGCAGTTTCCGCCGCGTATCAACAAGGCGCGAAATATGCGAACGGCGAATTTATCCAAGTTCATCCGACTTCGATTCCGGGCGAAGACAAATTGCGTCTGATGTCGGAATCGGCGCGTGGCGAAGGCGGACGAGTTTGGGTGCCGAAAAATCAAGGCGATAAACGCGCCGCGAAAGATATTCCGAACGCCGAACGTTGGTATTTCTTGGAAGAAAAATATCCGGCTTACGGAAATCTCGTGCCGCGAGATATTGCGACACGCGAGATTTTCCAAGTTTGTTTGGACGGTTACGGCGTTGACGGCGAAAATCAGGTTTATCTTGATTTAACGCACGTTCCGGCGGAAACTTTGACGCGCAAACTCGGCGCAATTCTTGAAATTTACGAAATGTTTGTCGGCGATGATCCGCGATATGTGCCGATGCGAATATTCCCCGGCGTTCATTATTCGATGGGCGGACTTTGGGTTGATTCCGAGCAAAAAACAAATATTCCCGGGCTTTTCGCTGCCGGAGAATGTGATTATTCGATTCACGGCGCAAATCGTTTGGGCGCAAATTCTTTGCTTTCTTGCGTTTATGGCGGATTTACAGCCGCGCCTTCGGCACTCAATTATGCCAAAAATGTCGAACGCGGAAATACTGAAACTAACGGAATTTACGATGCTGAACTGAAAAAACAACAAGAAATTAATAATCAAATTATTAAAAACGAAGGTTCGGAAAATCAGTATAAAATTCACGAAGAACTCGGCAAAGTAATGACCGATAACGTAACGGTTGTGCGTTATAACGACCGTTTGAAGGCGACTGATGAAAAAATTGTCGAATTGCAAGATCGTTTCAAAAATATTTCGATAAACGACTCGAATTTGTGGGCGACGCAAGCCGTTCCGCACGCTCGGCAACTTTGGAATATGCTCGAACTTGCACGGGTTATCACGCTTGGCGCACTAAACCGCGACGAATCTCGCGGCGCACATTACAAGCCGGATTTCCCCGAACGCGACGACGAAAAATTTATGAAAACGACCATCGCCGAATGGTCAGCCGAATCGCCGATTTTGAGCTACGAAGCCGTTGATGTCGGACTTGTCGAACCTAGAAAGCGCGATTATTCGAGCGGAAAAGCGAAAGCGGCAACTGCAAACGAAAAATTACCCGAAAAAAGTGGCGCACCGCAAATCGTCGGCAGCGGACTCGAACAAAAGCCAAATTCAATCAGCCGCGAACAAATCGTCAACGAAACGGACGCGAAAATTAAAGAAGGCGAATCGCTTAAAGAATAAATATGTCGGCATTGCCAAAAGAAAAAAAATATACGCCCGAAGAATATTTGGCTTTGGAAGAAAAAGCTGAGTATCGAAGCGAATATGTTGACGGCTACATTTTTAAAATGGCTGGCGGCACGGAAGCGCACATCCAGATTAGCTTTAATGCAACTAGACTTTTTGCTGATAAACTTCGCGGAAAATGTCGCGCTTATCAAAGCGATATGAAAGTTTGGGTCGAAGAAGCCGGAACATATTTTTATCCTGATGTTACAGTCGTTTGCGGTGAGCGAAAATTTCACAAAGGCAGGCGCGATATTGTTGAAAATCCGATTTTGTTAGTCGAAGTTTTGTCGAAAAGCACGGAGGAATACGATAAAAACGAGAAGTATTTGACTTATAAAAATATAGAAACATTTGAAGAATATGTTTTGATTTCGCAAAATAAACCGATTGTTCTGCAATATATTCGCCAAGAAGACGGAGATTGGAAAATCAAAGCGACTATCGGATTGGGTAGCAAAGTTTATTTTGAATCGGTTGACGTAGAATTATCATTGGAAGAAATTTACGATTTAGTTGAATTTGAGGAAAATAGCCGATGACAGCATTACCGAAGCGAAAAAAATATACGCCCGAAGAATATTTGGCTTTGGAGCGTGAAGCCGAGGAAAAAAGCGAGTTTTACGAAGGAAAAATTATTCCGCGTATAAGCGGTAGTATTGACCGCGCACAGATAATTGCCAATGTTTCAAGAGAACTCAGTTCGATGATTAACCCTGAAAAAGACTCGGTTTTACCTTGTGGATTAAAGGTTCGGTCAGCGGATTATAATTTTTTTTATCCTGATGTTTTGGTTTTGAATGAAAAACCGATTTTTCACGACTCGGAAAAAGATGTGATTTTGAATCCGAAAATTGTCGTTGAAATAATCTCAAATGAAACGGCGAATATTGACAGAAGTGATAAATTCATTGAATATCAGCAATTTGAGAGTGTTAAAGAAATTGTTTTTATCAGACAGAAATACGCGATTGTCGAAACTTATTCAAGATTAGACGAGAGGTTTTGGAATTATAAAGTTGTCATCGGACTGAAAAAATCGGCGGAATTTGAATCGTTAAAAGTAAAGATTAAGCTAGAGAAAATTTATAATAAAGTTAAGGTAAGTCAATCAATTTATGAGCGAAACGAACGGACACCAAGAGAAAAAAAGATTAACGAATCCGCCGCAGATGGTTGAGATTAAGATTCAGCGGCGCGAAAAACTTGAGGCAACGGCGCATTGGGAAACTTTTGAGATTCCTTATCGCAAAAACCTCAATGTGATTTCGGCGTTGATGGAAATCCGCAAAAATCCGATTACCAAAGACGGCAAACAGACTACGCCGCCGGTTTGGGATATGAGTTGTTTAGAGCAAGTTTGCGGCACTTGCACGATGGTTATTGATGGTCGTGTGCGGCAATCTTGCTCGGCTTTGGTTGATGATTTATTGTTGGCAAGCGGTTCAAATACGGTCTCTTTGCAACCGATGTCGAAGTTTCCGAACGTCCGCGATTTGAAAGTTGACCGCTCGAAAATGTTTGAACATTTGAAGCAAGTTAATGCTTGGATCGAGCTTGACGGCACGCACGATCTCGGTCCTGCGCCCGCAATGTCGAACGAACAGGCGCAGGAACGCTACGCATATTCGCGTTGTATGACGTGCGGTTGTTGTCTCGAAGCGTGTCCGCAATATGGCGACGATAATTACATCGGACCGCAAGCAATCGCGCAAGCAAAACTTTTTAATATGCACCCGACCGGAAAAATTACGATTGACGAACGCCTCGAAGGTTTGATGGGCGACGATGGCATTACAAATTGTGGCAACGCGCAAAATTGCGTTCAAGTTTGCCCGATGTCAATTCCGCTAACTCGCGCAATTTACGAAACAAACCGCGATATTACGGTTAACGCATTGTTCGGTTGGCTTAAAAAGTAAAATGTTGGTAATGACAGACAACAAGTCTAAACTATAAATTATAAATTCTTTCCTAAATAGTTAAGAGTTTATAATTTATAGTTTAGAGTTCGGCTTTCGCGCTAAACTAACTTGATTTGTAAATTAAAGGTGAAAAAGCTGGTTGAATTCGTTCAATTTGGCTTTTTCACTTTTTCACTTTTTCACTTTTCTACTTTTTTTGCTAATCTCTTTGTTCAAACTTCCGAAAAAAATTAAGACACAAAAATTATGCGAAAAATTACGTTTTGGAACAGGTTGCGCTATTGGTTTGACAATAGTTTGTCCCGCGGGACGGCTTCTTTGATTGGTTGGTTGGCGGTGATTTCTCTGGTGTTGGTTTTGATTGCGACGACCGTTTTGGTCTTTACGGGTTTGAAGCCGCAAGAAGAAGCGGCTGAACCGGAAACGATCGCCGAAAAGACGGTTGACGCTCCAAAAGACGAAAAAGCTGATGTCAAATCGGATGCAAAAGCGGATGAGAAACCTGACAAAAAAGATGAAAAACCTGCGGCTGAAACGCCGAAAAAAGAAGAAGGTTATAGTGTTGGAGAAGCGTTTTGGCAGAGTTTGATGCGTTCGATGGATGCGGGAAGCGTGGCGGGCGATACGGGTTGGTGGTTTCGTCTGGTGATGTTTTTGGTTACGCTCGGCGGAATTTTTATAATGGGTTCGCTCATCGGCGTTTTGACGAGCGGTTTGGAAGGGAAATTAGAAGAATTACGCAAAGGAAAATCGTTTGTTTGCGAGGAAAATCACACTTTGATTTTAGGCTGGTCGTCGCGCATTTTTCGGGTTATTTCAGAACTTGCGGTGGCGAATGAAAACGCCGTCAAGCCGCGTGTCGTGATTTTGGCTGATAAAGATAAAATCGAAATGGAAGACGAAATCCGCGCTAAAATCAAAGATACGGGCAGAACAAAAGTTGTTTCTCGTTCGGGAAGTCCGATTGATTTGGATGATCTCGAAATCGTCAATCCGCACGCGACAAAATCAATTATTATCTTGTCGCCCGAAGAATTTAACGATCCCGACGCGCAAGTTATCAAGATGATTTTGGCGATTACGAACAATCCGAATCGTCGCCCTGAACCTTATCATATCGTTGCCGAATTGCGTGATGCGAAAAATGTTGACGTGGCAAAAATGGTTGGAAAAGATGAAGTCGAAATCGTTTTGCCGAGTGAATTGATTTCGCGGATTACGGTGCAAACTTCGCGTCAGACAGGTTTAAGTATTGTGTATAAAGAACTTTTAGATTTCGGCGGTGATGAGATTTATTTCAAGTCAGAGCCGCAAGTCGTCGGCAAAACTTACGGCGAAGCGTTGGCGATGTTTGAAGATTCGGCGTTAATCGGCATTCGGCGCGACGGCAAAACGAAACTAAATCCGGCAATGGGTTTTGCGATAAAATCGGACGACAAAATCGTTACAATCGCGGCGGATGACGACAAAATTCGCGTCGGCGGAACGGTGAAAATTGATGCTTCGGCGATTGTTTCAGTGAAAACTTCTGCGCCCGAAACCGAACGTAATTTGATTCTCGGTTGGAATCACCGCGCCGAACTTATCGTCCGCGAAATGGATAATTATGTGCTGCAAGGTTCTGAATTGACGGTTGTTTCGGAATTGCCCGACACGCAAGCCATTGTCGAAAAAATCGCGGCAGATATGAAGAATCTCAAGGTCGAATTTCAAGCCGGCGATACGACGGACAGAAAATTGCTCGATTCGATGGCTTTGACTTCTTATCAGCACATAATTTTGCTTTGCTACGCCGACAATATGGACATTCAAGAAGCTGATTCTAAAACACTTATGACGCTTTTGCACCTGCGCGACATCGAATCGAAAAAAGGCGAAGCCTATTCGGTCGTGTCGGAAATGTTGGACGTGAAAAATCGTGCGTTGGCGGAAGTTGCGAAGGCTGATGATTTTATCGTGAGCGATGAATTAGCAGGTTTGCTGTTGACGCAAGTTGCGGAAAATAAAGATTTAGGTGATGTTTTTGATGATTTGTTCGATTCTGCCGGAGCGGAAATTTATCTGAAACCTGCCGAAGATTATGTTTCGCTCGATAAAACGGTGAATTTCTACACGATTCTGGAATCGGCAAAACGCCGCAACGAAACCGCTATCGGCTATCGAATCGCGGCAGAATCAAATGATGCCGAAATGTCTTACGGCGTGCGTGTCAATCCGCGCAAAGCAGATGAAATTGCTTTTGCTGAAGGCGATAAAGTGATTGTTTTGAGCGAAAGTTAAAAGTTTTGAGTCCACTCTGATGTTCTTTGAAAAATAAATGACGTAATTAATTAAAAAAAAGCGAATCGCTGGGAGCGCAGGCTTCCCAGCCTGCTACGCCGCGTTTTTCAGCGGCGTAAAAGTGTCCAATTAAAAATCAACTTGAATTTACGCAAAGTTTGTTTGAGCGTTTTTCAAACGCTCAGCAGGCTGGGAAGCCCGCGCTCCCAGCGAAAACGATTCTTTTTTTTACGGCATTTATTTTTCAAAAAATATCAGAGTGGACTCAAAACTTATTGAATCATTGAAACGACCGAAATATCTTCAAAAAGGTTGGGCGGTAAATTAAGTTTGATTTCCGTGCCGAGAAATTCTTGTGTGTCTTCAAAGCTCATCGGTCTTGAAAAGAGATAGCCTTGGGCAACTTCGCAGTTGAATTTTTTGAGTTGTTCGAGTTGAATTTCGGTTTCTACGCCTTCGGCAATGACTTTCATTCCGAGATTTTTCGCAAGCATCACGATTGTTTGGACAATTTCGACGTTGCTGTCGGCGTGTTTTATCGGTTCGATAAACGAGCGGTCAATTTTCAAAGTCGAAATCGGAAGCTGCATCAGATAACTCAAATTTGAATAACCCGTGCCGAAATCGTCAATGTTTATCTCGATGCCGAGATCGCGCAGGTCGTTGAGCATTTTAACCGCCGTTTCCTTATGCTCGAAAAATACGGATTCGGTAATTTCGATTTTCAACTTATCCGCCGGAAAATCCGTTTCTTCCAAAATTTGTTTGATGTTTTGCACTAAATTCGGCTGTTTAAATTGTTTGCACGAAAGATTAACGGTCAAAATCAACTCTTCGCCGCCGATTGTATTTTCCTTCAAAAGCCGCATTTGCGAACACGCAAGCCACATTATTTGTTCGCCGAGACGGTCAATCAAACCGATTTCTTCTGCCAAAGGAATGAATTTATTCGGCGAAAGCAAGCCGAAATCCCGATGTTGCCACCGTGCAAGAGCTTCAAAACCTAAAACTCTGCCCGTGGAAATCGAATGAATTGACTGATAATAGACGCAAACTTCATTGTGTTCGACGGCGCGGCGCAAATCGTTTTCAAGTTGCAATGTTTCTTTGGCGGCTTTGAACATCTGTTCGTCAAAAACTTCGTGTCGCGCTTTTCCGGCACGTTTTGCCTGATACATTGCCGTGTCCGCATCGCGCAGAAGGTCGGCGGATGTCAGATGATTTTCCGAAGCGTGAAGAATGCCGATGCTTGCCGAGCTATAAACTTCCTGACCTTTCAAATTAAACGGAATGACAAATTTTTCCTTGATGCGTTCGGCAATATTTATAACTTCTTTTTCACGATGATTGCCTTCGACGAGAATCGTAAATTCATCGCCGCCGAGCCGTGCGACAATGTCTGAAGGACGCAAACAATCGCGCAGACGTTCCGAAATTCCGATCAGAAGCTGGTCGCCCATCAAGTGTCCGAGCGAATCATTAACGAT
Organism: Acidobacteriota bacterium; assembly: GCA_031409875.1. Lineage (GTDB taxonomy): Bacteria > Acidobacteriota > Blastocatellia > Pyrinomonadales > Pyrinomonadaceae > CALMEH01. The sequence continues at coordinate 10,302 of JANNYB010000075.1, forward strand.
TTTGAAACGGTCGAGGTCAATAAACAGAACGCTGACTTTATAAAGCGGATTTTCTTGTGTTTCTTTTAAGGCATTTTCAAGACGTTGCAGAAAAAGTGCGCGGTTCGGAAGTCCCGTGAGCGCGTCGTGCGTGGCTTCGTATTGCAATTTTTCTTCAGCGAGTTTTTTGTCCGTAATGTCCTGAATTTGAAAGATTAAATTCGATTGCTCCGATTCGCTCGCCAATGAAACGCTCCACGAAGCCCAGACGGTTTCGCCGTTTTTGTGAATATACCTTTGCTCCATCTGGTAATTGGCGATTTTTCCGGTAAAGAGATCGTGAATTTTTATCAGCGTCGTGCCTAAATCTTCTTCAAAAAGCACCGAATGAAAATCGGTAGCGAGAAATTCTTCTTCCGTATAACCCAAAATCTGGCAAAGCGCGTGATTTACCTTAAGCCAATTTCCGTTCGGCGCAACCAAAGCGATGCCGATTGGCGCATAATCGAAGGCACTGCGAAATCTTTCTTCGCTCTTTTTCAGCGCGGCGGATTGTTTCTCCAAAATTTCGGCGTGTTTTTCGGCTTGTTCAGCTTGCGAAGTTGCCATTTCGACGTTTTTGAGATACATCCGATATGCCAAATAAACGAAGAAAATCACCGGAAAAGTAGCTATGACAACGCCGAAACCGATGTTATCATTTAATTGAATCAATGTTCCTGCGCCCAATGCGCCGACCAGATATGTCAGAAAAGTCCAAGCATATTTCGTTTTCCAAACTTCCCAAAGCGGTGATCCGGTTTTTAATGAACCGTAAATGGCGGTCAGCGTCGTGTTGGCAATAAATTGCGTCAACATCATCAAACACAAAGCGATTGCAAAACTGTCGAATTCTTCGATGCGTCCGTGCAATGTAGTTTCGGTATAAAGACCGGAAATCAATAAAACAGCATAAACGACACTTGTTGAAAGTGCCATTGCCGCCGCATTGAAGAAAACGGTGAATTTTTTATTGCAAAAACGCCAAGATGAGAAAAACGCTTCGATTGCCGATAAGAAAATGGCGATTTCGCCGCCGTATAACAGAAGTGCGAAAAAGATAAAAACGTCCGAAACGGCAATGTGCGATTTGAAGCGCGGAATTTCGAGCGTAATGCGCGAACCGAAACCGATGGTCAGCGCAAAAAGTATGAAAAACTTATAATCGAGTCTGTAAGACGGAAAATTTACGGCAGACACGGCAAGACAAATCAATCCCACGAATAGGATTAAACTCATAAAAATATTTGTCTTCTTTTGTTCGTTCATAACCGTTTGTATCGAAATTTCCGGTTAATAAACTTGCAGGAGGTTAGTTTATTAGTCGTTGATTTTTAGGGGAAATTGCGCCGGACTGCAAAAGGGCAGAGGAAGATTCAGTAACGAATCCTCCTCTATTATGAACAATTTAAATACTTTTGTCCATCATTTTTTTTATTAAACAAAAATTGTTAAACAAGAATCGGTATTCTTGAAACCGGCTTTGGCAAACGACCGATGTGCTGATTTGAATTCTTCATTGCTCAACAAGCAGATATTCTCTACTCGTGTCATCAATTCCAAACTCAGTGCCGCTAAACATTGCGAAGCGACATTGCGCCCGCGATATTCTTCGGCAACATAGATACCTTCGAGATAAGCGACATCTTCGGTTTCGGCAACGATGTCGGCTTTGAAAACGAGTTTATCATTTTCAAACACAACAAAGGTGCGTCCTTTTTCGATGCGTTTCATCGTTCTTCGCAAATAACCTTCGCGGTCTTTTTCCATCGGATTCACGCCGGATTCGATAAACGCAACTTCTGCGTGAGCTTCGGCAATCGGCAGTAATTCTTCCGGTTTTGCAAGACGCAAGTCGTAGTTTGATTTTTGAACTAAAAACGGGAAGTTCATTTCAAACAACAATTCCATACAACTCAGACGCGGTTTTTGTCCGGCTTCCGCGTAGAAATTCCAGAAGCGTTCAACCGATTTCGAGTCGGACATAACGATATGCAGCGGTGTTTCCGCAACTTTAGCTTTCAGAGCGAAAGCAACCAGAGCATTGTCGGAACGCGCTTCGATTAAAGTCGTGTGACCAATCAGCGCAACTCCTTCGAGGTTGCCTTGCGGCGAGCGATAACCGAAGAATTGACCGCGATTATCTGCCGATTGCAAGCCGTTGTCTTTAATGAAACTTTTCATCACAACCGTATGAACAGGGCGCAATGACAAGAATTCCATGACTTCAGTCTCGTTCGCATTTTCGAGCAATTGCAGTCGGTTCATCTCCGGCATTGCTTGGAAAATCGGCGCACTCTGGTTGTTAGCTATGATTTGTGTTAGATGGTTTTTCATAGTCTTAATCTCCTTATATTAGATTATTCTCAAATTCAGAAAACTTAGTCTTCACCTCGTAAAACTGAATTTGCCAGAGTGCTGTCAGCAATTAAAACACCGTCGGAAATCAAAACGCCGTCGCTGGTTAGAACGCCGTCGCCGACCAAAACGCCGTCCGCAACTAAAACGCCGTCCGCAACTAAAACGCCATCCGCAACCAAAACGCCGTCCGCAACCAAAACGCCGTCTGCGACTAAAACGCCGAAAGCCTTAAAGACCGTGCCGTCGCCTAAAGTCGTGCCGTTACTGACCATTGCTTTGGGCGTAACAGTTATGTTTGAGCCGGCAGCAAAATTGGTGTTTGTAACATATTGAAACGTAGCGTTATTGGCAATGCCTTTGTCGAACCACGAATTATTGCGATAAACTTCGTGAAATTTAGTCGCTAATGTTTGACTTTTCAAATAAGTGTGATTGGTCAAAACGCCTTGCGACCAATTAAATGTTGCACCGTTAAGCGTCGAACTCGGAGTCGGGAAAGTCGTTCCGGTGGTCAATAAATCCATTCCGTTCGTGGCGGACGTATTGAAATTGATGTCGGTGCGATAGCTTCGCGCCAGACGAACTGCGCCTTCGATGTTCAATTGTCCTGCGCCTTGTTCGAGCATATTCACGCCGCTCAAAGGTTGCGCCGTGTATTCCAAAATCATTTTGACCATTCCCGGTGTCAGATTCGGATTGACTTGGAAAAGCAAAGCCGCCGCGCCTGCGACAACAGGCGTTGCCATCGAAGTTCCGCTCATTGTCAAAACTTCATCGCTCGGATTAAGGACGTTGGTCGTCGTGTCCGTTACGGTCGAATAATTAATCGCCAAATAGCTGGTGGCTTTGGCGCGTGCCGCAACGATTTTGTTGCCCGGTGCAACCATATCCGGCTTCATCGCGTTATCGTGAATTTTCGTGCCGTTTGCCAATGTATAAAATGAGCGTGTCGGACCGTTTGAACTGAAACTCGCCATAATATCGTCGCCACGCGCATCGGTTTGTTTCGTGTTGACTGCGCCAACGGTCAAAGCCGACGGGTCGTTGCCCGGTGAATGAATATGTCCGTAAAGTTTTTGTCCTTGAGCATTTTTGCCTTCGTTTCCGGCAGCGGCAACAATCAAAATGCCGAGTGCGTTTAACTCTTGGACTTTGCGGCAAACCGGATCGTTGGTGTAAGAATCAATCGCCAAACCGCCGAGACTCAAGTTAGCAACGCGAATGTTATAGGTTTGATGATTTAATTTGAGCCATTCCAAAGCCGCCAGAAGCCACGAGGTTTGACCTCTGCCTTGTCCGTCCAAAACTTTCAGATTGATGAGTTTGGCATTCGGCGCAACACCGCGCCCGCCGCCAATGTCATTTTTTGAGGCGATAATTCCGGCAACGTGTGTGCCGTGTCCGTAGTTGTCATCGGTGCTGGTTTCGGTTGTAACAAAACTTTGACTATAAACGATGCGGCTGCTGTTGCCGTTGTCTTTGAATGATTTATGAGTTGCCAACATTCCCGAATCGAGAATTGCCACGCCAACTCCGGTGCCGTCCAAAGTGTAAGCCGCGCGACCGTTCAAAGCCGCCTGCGAGCGCACCAAATTTACGCCGATAGCGGTTTCGACGTGTCCGAGTTTGAGTGTCGGACGATCAGGCGAAAGATAATTTACCAAACCGCTCGAAGCCAAAACTTCAACTGCTCGAAGCGGAAGATTAACGACAACCATGTCGCTGTTGCCGATGCGGTCATTCAAACGAATATGGTTTTCCGACATAATTTGTCGAAGCACCGGATTATCCGCATTTTTTGTTTGCAGAATAACATCTACGCGCTTATCGAGATTGCCGCTCATCATCATTTCGCGCAAATCCGACGAAACATTATCGCCGCGAAAACCTTCGTTGTTATTGCCCGTATCTTGCGAAATATCTTGAAGATTTTTGATATTGACTTTTTCAAAGAAAGCGGCAACTTGTGCTTCGGTTTCGATTTTTTCACCGAACGCCGCAGTCGAACTTCCGCCGATGATTTTGACTTTACCGTTTTGCAGAGCATTCGTTAAAGCATCGTTAATGCGCGAATTTCCGACAAACGCGGTCAATTCGTTAATAAACAGAATCGTTTCGCCGTTTGAAACTGAAAGTTCATTGAAAATTCTTTCGGCTATTTGCGAAGTTTCGGTTTCGGTTCGTTTTTCCGAAAACATCGAAGCCGTTTCGAGCCGAAGCAAAGATTTTCCTTGCAACGCTGTCGGAACATCGCCTTTAGCGAGTCGGAAAGCCAAAAGTTCGGCAACCAAAGATTGATTTTCGCCTTTATCGTCAATGATTACAGGCTGGCGCGAATCGCTGCCGGAAAGAACTTTGATTAATTCGCCTGCTTCGCTATTGAAGTTTTGATTAACACGAAGCCGACCGTCTTGAGCCATTTTGGTCAAATCAGTCGTAAAAGCGTTTAATGTAGGCGACGAAATTGTTTTCGTTTCATTTTTATTTGCGCCGATACTCACGATATTCATTGAAAGAATCGCAAACACCAGCATATATGCAATGAAGCGGGAAGTTTTTGAAAATTGTCGTTGATAGAACATTTTTTTTAATTTGTTTAGCTAATCTCGAAAAATCGGCAATCTTGAGGATGCAAAACTGCCGCAATCACTTTAGCAACAGTCGTGCCATATCTTAAAAATTTATTAATTGCTGTAAATAAACGAGTTATAGCCGGTGCAAGGCGATGTGTTCCAAACTCTTTTATCGGTAATCATTCAAATTGACTGATTTTGATGTTCAACTTGACCGATTGATTATCAAAGGCAGAAACACGACTGTTAAGGAGTGTGTCAACCGATGCATCGGTTGACACACTCCTTAACAGTCGTGTTTCAGCCTTTTTGCCAGACACTCATTCTAAATTTGCTCTAGAAAATTTTAAAGAAAAAAAAGCCGCGCTTATGTAAGCGCGGCAAACCTTTGGAGAAAACGAAGGTTTAGGGGAAATGTTTCAAACAAAAATGGTTAAACAAGAGTCAGTATTCTTGAAACCTGCCTTTGCAAACGACCGATGTGCCGATTTGAATTCTTCATTGCTCAACAAGCAGATATTTTCCACTCGCGTCATCAATTCCAAACTCATTGCCGCTAAACATTGCGAAGCTACACCGCGCCCGCGATATTCTTCGGCAACATAGATGCCTTCAAGATAAGCGACATCTTCGGTTTCGGCAACGATGTCGGCTTTGAAAACGAGTTTGTCATTTTCAAACACGACAAAGGTTCTGCCTTTTTCGATGCGCTTCATCGTTCGTTTCAAATAACCTTCACGGTCTTTTTCCAACGGATTCACGCCGGATTCGATAAATGCAACTTCAGCGTGAGCTTCGGCAATTTGTTCAATCTCCGAGGCATTTGCAAGGCGAACATTCCAATCGCAATGCTGAACCGGAAACGGAAAACTCAGTTCAAAAAGCAATTCCATACAAGACAAGCGCGGCTTCTGATTGGCTTCGGCGTAAAATTGCCAAAACTTTTCAGTCATTGTGCTGTCCGACATAATGATATGAAGCGGTGTTTCGGAAACGCGGGCTTGCAGAGCAAATAACTTAATGGCTTCATTCGAGCGAGTTTCAATCAAAGTCGTATGACCAATCAGCGCAACTCCTTCGAGTTTGCCTTGCAAATTGCGGTAGCCGTAGAATTTGCCGCGATTATCTGCCGATTGCAAGCCGTTGTCTTTAATGAAACTTTTCATTACAACCGTGTGAACCGGACGCAGCGACAAGAATTCCATTACTTCCGCTTCGTGTTCGTGCTTTAGCATAACGAGCTTTTGGAAGTTCGGCATAACGGCTGAATCAAGCCTCTGATTTAGTTTTTGAGTGTTCAGGCTTTTCATTTTATCTCCTATTTTCTTTATTTTAGGGTTAAAAAGTTACACGAATTCTTAGTGCATCGCCGCAGTATTATCACCCGTTACGAGAACCGAATTTGTGCTTGCCATTGTAACATCGGCAACCAAAACACCATCGCCAACCAAAACGCCGTCGGAAATCAGAACGCCATCGCCAAACAGAACACCGTCGCCGACCAAAACGCCGTCAGAAATAAGCACGCCCGAAGCGCAGAAGATACTGCCGCCGCCCATCGCCGTGCCGTTACTCGTCAAGACATTTTGGTTAATTGTGATACCCGACGAATACAGCCCGTCAAATGAAGGCGTGCCGCTACTGTTGTATTTGATGCCGTCTTCAAACCAATACCAATTGTCATAAACCTCTTGGTATTTACTAGCAAGATTTACACCTTTCAAATAAATGTGATTTGCAAGAATTCCCTGCGACCAAGCAAATGTTGTGCCGCCGACCGTGCTTGAAGCCGTCGGGAAGGTTTGTCCTGACTGCAAAAGAGAATTTCCTTTTGCGTAACTATTGAAATCGGTATCAAATTTATATGTGCGGGCGATTTTGATTGCGCCTTCCGTATTTAATTGCCCCGCGCCTTGTTCGAGCATATTTACGCCGTTCAAAGGTTGCGCCGAATATTCCAAAAGCATTTTCACTGTCGTCGGTGTCATTTTCGGATTCATCTGGAACAAAAGAGCCGCCGTGCCTGCCGCCACCGGCGTTGACATTGATGTTCCCGAAAGATACATCATATCGTTGTCATCACCTTCAATATTGAGGGTGGCATCGGTCAAAGACGGAAAAACCGATATTAAAGTGCTGGTTGATTTAGCTTTTGCCGCGACTATTCTATTGCCCGGAGCAACAATGTCGGGTTTGATGACGTTATCATATTTTTTTACGCCGTCGCTCGTGTAATACGAGCGTGTCGGACCGTGCGAACTATAAGTTGACATCACATCATCACTACGCGAATCAGTTCCCATCGAATTGCTTGCGCCGACCGTCAAAACCGAAGGATCATTGCCGGGCGAATGAACTTGTCCGTAAACTTTTTGTTGTGTCAGAAAATTCTTGCCATTATTTCCAGCCGCCGCAACTACCAAAATGCCGTTAAGATTTAACTGTTGAACCTTCAAACAAACTGGATCATTTGCGTAAGCATCAATCGCCGGAGTTCCGAGACTGAGATTGACAACGCGAATATTATAAGTTGTGCGGTTGGCGATAACCCAATCCAAAGCATTCAGCAAAGAAGATGTCGTGCCGATTCCGAAACTGTTGAGAACCTTTAAATTGATAAGATTTGCCTTCGGCGCAATGCCTTTGTATGCACTCGAATCACGACTCGCGCTACCTGCCAAAATGCTGGCAACGTGCGTTCCGTGTCCGTAATCGTCTTCGGTTGACGTTACATTTGGAATAAAACTTTGGCTATAAACCACACGCGAACTTGTCGTGCCGTCCATAAAAGATTTTTGTGCGGTATAAATTCCCGAATCAATCACTGCCACGCCAACGCCTGCGCCATCGAGCGTGTAAGCCGTCGAACGTCCAAATCCCGAAGGCTGTGAACGCATCAGCGATGTGCCGCTGGTTGTTTCAATGTGTCCGAGCGATTTCATTTCGCGGTCGGGCGACATATAATTGACCAAACCGCTGTTTGCTAAGGCATTTATCGCGCTCAAAGGCAGACTGACGACAATCGTATCGGTGTTACCGATGCGGTCGTTCAAGTTCACGCCGTTGTTCGCCATAATTTCGCGCAACACCGGATTATCTGCATTTTTCGCTTGTAGAATCACATCGAGACGTTTTTCGCCGCTTTCGGTTTGCATCATTTCGCGCAAATCCGCCGAAACCTTATCGCCGCGATAAGGTCGTTCTTCGCGCTTTGCTTCAACGGTTTCTGCCGCCGTCGTTTGTAAAGGTTCAATATTGATTTTCTCAAACAATGCCGCAACTTCCGCTTGTGTTTCAATATTTTCGCTGAAAGTCTGCGTCGAACTGCCGCCGATTATTTTCACCTTGCCGTTTTGCAAGGCTTTCGTCAAAGCGTCATTCACCCGCGAATTTCCGACAAATGTTGTCAATTCATTAATAAACAGAATCGTTTCGCCGTTTGAAGCGGAAAGTTCGTTAAAGATTCTTTCGGCAATCTGCGAGTTTTCTTCCTGGGTTCGTTTTTCCGAAAACATCGAAATCGTTTCAAGGCGCAACAAAGATTTACCTTTGAGCGAAGCCGGAACGTCGCCTTTGGCAATGCGATATGCCAGAAGTTCGGCAACTGCATTTTGATTTTCGCCGTTGTCATCAATAATTACGGGCTGAAGTTGAGTGCCGTTTGACAGAACTTTGATAAGCGCGTCGGCTTCGCGGTTAAAGTTTTGATTTACGCGCAAACGACCGTCTTGCGCGAATTGCGTCAAATCGGAAGCGAAAGCATTTAACGTGGGCGAAGAAATTGACACCGTTTCATTGTTCTTAATTGCACTGATGCCGACGATATTCATCGAAAGAATCGCCATCACAAGCGTATAAGCAATAAACCGGGAAGTTTTTGTAAATTGTCGTTGATAGAACATTTTTTTTAATTTGTTTATCTAATCTCGAAAAATCGGCAATCTATAAAGAACACAGAACTGCCATCACCTAAATCGGCAAGTTCTGTGCCATATTTAAATAAATCTGTAATTGCGGTAAATGATGGAGTTACGGCTTGTTGGGTATAAAATGGAGTTAAAACGATTTTCTCAGAATTAAGTCAAAATGACTGATTGAATCATTCATTTTGACTGGTTCAATCAGTCATTTTCTACAAAACTCGAATCAATTATGTTATTTTCTTTGGCAAATGTTTCCGCTTCTTTTCGGTCGGCAAACAATTTGATGATTTCAAATTCACGAAACTCTTTTTTACCGTTTCTGATAACTTCGATAACGGGACGTTGTTGCGGAATTTCGTCCTTCAAACAAGTGTTGAGCAGAGCAATTTTCGGTTCGCTCGGCACATTTGGTTTTTTGGTCAAAGGGATTTCGACGACGCGGATAATGTGGCAATCAGATTGATTATTTTGTGTCATAGCGGAAATATTGTTGGTAAAATTAACATCAGTTAAGCCATTTTGTTTGGCATATTCTTTGGCTTCGGCTTGATTTTTGAATGTTCGCATATCCAAAAATTCGCGCTCAATTTCTTTGCCGTTTCGCGTCAATTTTATTTTCGGCAAAACTTCCCACTCTTTTTCACGCATTATGCAAGTGTTGAGCAGAGCGATTTCGGGTTTGGCATTCGGAACTTTTTTGCCCATCAAAGACATCGGTAAATCTATCAGTCGAATGATTTGGCAATCAGCAATTTTGGCGAATTCTGTGTCAGTAATTTTATGCTTCGCGGCAAATGTTTGAGCAGCACTTCCATTCTCGAAAGTCTTGATAAGTTTGGCTTTAACAGATTTTGTAATATTATTATTTTCGATAAAAACTTCTTCTTTTTCATCGCTGTTTTCGCTCAAGCAAATATCGTAAAGCACAAATTTTTCAAGTTTGACATCGCCAATATCAACTCGCGCTTGTGGAACGATTTTTCTGATGACGTAGCATTTTGTGGCTTTTTCCAAAACTTTATCTTGTGCCATAGAACATCCGTGAACTGTTAAAAATAAAATGGTTAATAAAATAGCTTTCATAATTTTTCTTGTTAAAAACAAATAGACAATTTTCAAAATAAATAGTTAAGTTCATTAGCTTTACAGCTAACAGAATTTTCTTGAAAGTCCAACACGCTTTAGCTTGTTGATATGCCAAATATCTTTCAAGTTAAAGTTCATCGGATACTTAACAGATTTGAGATTAAATATCGGCGACAAACTAAAGTGTGTCGGATTTTTTAGCACAAACTTATCAATCGTTACTAAAATATTTAGGAAAAATATCTAATGAAACCGAATCGGATCACTAATTCTTTCATAAGTAGTCAATTTCAATTTCCAGCGTTTTTCAAAAGTTCCTTTATCGGTAATTGCCGTCAACAAAACTTCAGTTTCCGGCGGTAAATTTCCTAATGACTCGTAGTTTTTGGTAATTTTGACACCGAACATATTTGCTTCGGCGGCTTGGCTTTTATCGAATCCGAGTTTCTTTTCCAAATTTTCGCAACAATCTTCTTTGGCAATCGGTTTGTAGTTTTGAGGTCGAAAAGCGTCGAAAACATCGGCTTCATAATTTTCCTTGTTCGGTGAAATTTCTTTACCGTCAATGAACAGTTTTGCATCAATAAATTTGAGATTTTTCGCCTCTGTGTATGCCGAACTATATGAAAGTTTTAGCACGGGAAACTCATTATCTGCGATACTTAACTCAACTTTTTCCTCGCTGTTTCCGACTGGAATTTTCAACGTGCAGCAGTCTTGATTTTTCTCAATCGTAACGTATTTTCGCCCGATACTTTTACACGCCGTCAGCGAAATAACCAATAAAATCAGGACAAAAAATTGTTTCATTAAAGTTCCCATTTTTATTAAATTTAAGCCTCCGTGAAAAGTAAATAATTGCCTTCTTCAACAGTTTGTTTGATGAATTTTTTGATAAGTTCAATGTCGCTGACGTAGCTTTCATAAAGACTTTCTTGTAACACAGTTCCACGCCGATCTTTAATTTCATTCACGTTTCCTTTAGTGATAATTTCTTTAACATTCACCTTTTCCAACTCTTTCAACATCGCCGCAACCTGCGAAGGCGAAACCGTCCAAATATCGTAGCCGTTATAATCGAACAAATCTAAATCGGCATATTCGCAATCAAGATTTTTCGCCGTTTTTGGGCAGCCAACTTCACGCAAAATACTGATAGTTGGCTCAATGCCGCTATCAAAATCGAGTTCTTCGACCTTCCAACGCGAATTCTCGTCCTCAGGTTCTTTAATATATGCCAAATTTTCATTATCATTGCGAATTTTCCTCATCATATTTGCCGTAATCGAGTATGCTACCGTAATTACTCCCATTTTAATTATCTCCTTTATTTAATTAGAGTTAAAGATTTTTTTTAACACAGATTCACACAGATAAAAGCTGATATTTACAGATGTTTTGATTCATTAAACTAAGTAATTCTTTAAAAATCATCAGTTTTTATCCACAAAATCTGTGTGAATCTGTGTTAAAAATTTCTTTCTTTTCAACTCAATAATATTCGCGTTTTTTCGCGTTCATTCGCGGGCAAAATTTCTTATTCTTTATGTTTTTCGGCAAAATCTAAAATTGCCAGCCGAATCGTTTCAAAACGCTCTTGATTTTTTGCCGAAAGCCGCAAAATTCCTTGATAAACCGTTAAATTTATTTGGCTTGAATAAACCGAAATCGAATTATTGATTTTTTCATTAAGTTCGCCCGTTGAATCATTTTTCATCTCGTCAAAATTATTTTCGAGCAAGATTTGATAGATTTTTTCCGCATCTGCTGGTGAAATTTTGATTATTTTCTTTGTGCGATTGTGCCAACCTTCGCCGCCTTGAATCGTCAAATTTTCGCGGTCAATGGTTACGGTTTGATTTTCCGAATGATTGGAAAACGCAATTTGAACATCGTTAGGCATTAAATTGGGCAATTTCGGTTGAGCTTCGCACGATTGAACAAAGAGCGAAACTATTGATATTGCAATAATTAACAGATATTTCATAAAATATTTTCCAATTTACTTGTCCACATTTTCTTTACGGTAAATCCTTAAAATCGAGATTTGCATTAAACGGAATTTCTTTGGCAAATTCGATAATTTCGCTCAAATTTAATAGCTCATTTTTCTCGATTTCACCTTTCAAATTATTAGTTCTGATAAAAAACGTAACTTCGCCGTTGGTCATTTCGATATAAAAATTTTCGGCTTCCTGTTCGTTGTCTTGGCAAATTCTGATTGTGCCGACTTTTTTGTCAGACTTATCTTTTAACTCACTATTTTTCAACGATTTAACATCAAATATTTTGTTCGCTAAATTTTCGGCGGAACATTTTGATAAAGACGAATCCAAGTAATCGCCTAAACTTAATTCCATCACAATCGAATGTTGTTTTGGACGATTCGGGTTGAAATATTTGGTCGAAATTTCGTGTAATCCACCATTTAAAATATACTCACGCTTGAACTTACCGATATTTTCGGAATAAGCATTTTCGGGAACGCGGCGAGCAAAATACGAACAACCAATCGGCGGCGGTTCAAACAGCAAAAAAGCTAAAATCGTGATTAAAATTATTCGCATTATTTTTGTTTCGCTTTTCGTTTTGCGATGGAAAGCGAATCTTTTATAGACTTCCGAACTTTTGACGGAACGATTCGATCAACTACAAAAGAATCCATCGTTTCGGCGTTGCTAAAAGCCGCTTCAATTTTTCCACTTTTGGCGATTGCGGCAAATTCTTCGATTAAATGATTGGTTTCATTGAACAATTTTCTCGAACAACTGCCGATGTCGTCGAAAATAAGTTTTGTGCCGACAACATAAAGCGGAAATGAATGTTTTGCGTTAATTTTGAACAAACTTTTTTCGTCATTAATCAATTTTCGCCAAGCATTTCCGGCTTCTTCGGCTGTCTGAAACGTCAAATTTCCCGTGTAGCGATAGAAAACATTGCGGTTCATATTGTTCACCCAACCGGAAGAATTTTCGCTTTTATCGGGAATAAATCGCAATGCAAAAGTTTCGCAAATTTCAAGATTTCCGCCGATTGATTGCGTTTCGATTTTCCGCAAAATCGCTTCGGTTTTCTTGAAAATCTTTTCATTTCCCGCACAGAGAACGTCAATTTTCAAAAATTTTCCGTCAAAAATTATTAGCTTTTTATCGTCCGCAAAAATTCTTTGATGTGGCGGAAACTTGGTAAAGATTGAATTTACCGAATCGGTCAAAAGAATTTTACAAACATTTTTTGCAGTTTCTTCGTCCGCAAATTCGAGTTCGCCTTTGAACTTATAAGATTTCTGCGGATCGGTATGTTCACGAAAAACCTGTTTATTGAAAACCGAATAAGTCCGCCAACTCCACATCGCATCTTCGCCGTCGCCTTCGTCAATTTTTACGTTTCCAAACAACGCATTTTCGGCAATTTCGCTGACAACATCAATCGTATTTTCGCAAGTTCGATACGCCGAAAAATTGCCCGTTGTTTTGAACGTAATTGTTTTGCTGATAAAGTTTAGCTCATCGAGAAAATAGCTAAGCCAACAATCATCACGAGTCGTCAAAATCTCGTAATTTCGTTTCGCTTCGGCTTCGGTTTCAAACGAAAAATAGCCGTAGCATCGGAAATACATACTCATAAATTTCCCTCAATTCAGAAACGAAATTTTCAGAACATTCATAAACTCTGCTATTTCTTAAATTGCACAGTTATCGTTTTTCCCAAATCGCTTTCAGTAGCACGAAAAACGCCCTGATATTCGCCATCTTTTCGCATAAAAGTTACAGTATAATCCTTTTCTGCACTTTCAATTTCCGCCAAATACATCTTTGTCGTTTCGGAAGTTTTGACTTCTTTCATCGCAACACCGTTGATTTTAGGAAAATCTACGATGAGCGGACTTTTGCCGAAACCTCGATTTTCTTTGCCGTTCAAAATCTCGCTGATTGGCGCATAAAACATAAATTGTGCCGTCAATTTCTCGCCGTCTTTTTTAATCAAAACGTCTGCCGAAAATGGATACGTTTCAGTTTTTTTCGGTGTCGAGCAATTGAATAAATTTGCAAATAGTAACAATAAACTCATTATTTTTAACATATACATTATTATTTGATAACAGTTTAGGTCATATAAATTGTCGAAACAATCTATTTTTCATCGGCTTTTCGATAAAATTCAATTTCTTTCAATTCGCTTGTAACTGTTGGATTCAGTTCAATTACGCCTTCGTATCGGTTGCCGAGATGTGTAAAAGAAACTGTATATTTTTGCTTAGAAACTTTAATTTGATAAACGATGCCGATTTTTTTTTGAATCATTTTCATCTCAAGTTTGTTCAATTTCGGATTAGTAACAGCGATTCGTTTGAAAAATACATCGGCAAATTCATCTCCTTCATTTTTTTCGCGGTGCATCACAAAAAACGAGAATTCGGCAACTGATTTTTTGATGGAAATGTTGGCATAAATCGGATTACTTTCAGAAGAAAATTCTTGTAAATTAGCGACAAGTTTTTCCCTTTCATTTTTTGATGCTTCGTAATCAGCCTGCCATTTTTCAATTTTCTGCATAGACTTTCGGGTGAACATTTCTTCGGTCAACACTACGATTTTAACGGCATCAGCGTCTGCGATTTTTTCGATAATCTCGACAACTAATCCGTTTATTTTGAAGCTGTTAGTTTCCTTAAATTCATAGTTTTTGCCATCGTCAGTTACTTCAAAATATTGGCGATTATCTTCCAAACTTCCCAAATACTTAATTTGCAGTCTGCCGGATTTTTGCGTTTCACCTTTTTTAATGATTAACGGAGTTCCGATTTTGTCATTTTGTGCCATAAATACGCTCGAAAAAATTGCGATGAATAAAATTGCTAAAATAAATTTCATAAATATTAGAACGAATACCGAATCAGAAATTTGCCCGCGAATGAACGCGAATGAACGCGAATAAAAAAACAAATCTTTGGCGCATTTACAAAATTTGAGAAATTAATTCCGAAAAATATTCGCGCCGATTCGCGCTATTCGCGGGCAAATCTTATTCCGAAAAATGTCTAATGATTAACCCGTTGCAAACAAAAGATAATTTCCATCGTCCGCCGCTTTTCTCAGAAACAACTTAAATTTTTCGATGTCGTCAATGTAATACGGAAAAAGTGCTTCGGGAATTATTTCGCCCCAATAATCTTTTATACCACCTTTCAAAACCCATTTTTTAAGACTTTCAAAAGTAGCTTTGGCGATGTCATTTGCGACAAATTGGACTTCTTTCGGTTTAACAATCCAAACATCATAATCGGGATACTTCCAACAATTTTGATGATTTAGCCTGTTTCGAGTTCTCGGATAACACTTGCCGATAATGCGGATTTTTTCTTCCCAACCTTTGTCAAAACCGTAATTTTCAACTTTCCAACCGACTTCGGCGTTGAAAATCTTTTCCAGATGTTTTTTATAACCCTGAATTTTTCGCATCACATCGGGCGGAATCGAGTATGCTGTCGTTAAAGCTCCCATTTTTTTCTATTTAATTTTTTTTAAGCCAATGCAGGCAAGACTTTTGATAAATGTCAAATTTATTTTTCTCCGATGCCTTTCGGGAAAATTGGTTTGATGATTTCAAAGTAATCCGAATTATCCGCGTCCAATTCGATTGGACGTGATTGTAATTTGTCTAAAATCCCCCAAAAATCGGTGGTTCGTGTCCATCTTTCTTCGTAAAATTCGGTTGGTTTTCCTAAATTTTTAACGGCAAAAAGTTTGATTGCCTGAACAATCGGCGGCGTATAAACCTGTTTCGCAGGTTTGGTTTTATCTAAACTTTTCGGCGTTCTTTGCTTTTGTGGAATTGACGAATAAATTTCTTTTGAACCGATTTTTTCGATGCCGTTTGGCGAAAATTCGATGATTCTTATGTATTTACGAACATCTTTTTTGGTTGGCGGCGCGGAAAAAATAGCGAGTTCGCTTAAAAAATTTCCGTTAATATCAGAAATTTGACGCAGATATTTGTCGCCGCGATATTCATAAACATAATGCGCTTTGACCGTAAATTTCGTGCCATTGTTTGAAATACCTAAAACCAATATTCCTTGATAATTACGCTTCATTTTTTGACTGTAAGCGGTGTAAAGATAAGCCCGAAATTCTATTTCACGATAAATAAAAAAGCCTTCGGCAACGTCCAATAATTCAAAATCTTTGCGAAAATTACTTTCTTCCGAAGACATTGCTTTGCGGTTGGTGTTAAACTCGATTTCTTTTTCCGAAACCGCTTTTTTTACGGCTTCGATTTCTTCTCGTTTCAAGGTTTCGACGGTTGGCTGTAAATCGTATTTTTTCGGAACGTCAACCGTTCCATCGGCAATTAAAGTTTTCAAATCTTGTCCGAAATTGATGTCCATACATATTAAAACCAAGCCTAAAATCAATAAATGTTTCATAAGTTTTCAATTATTTTGTATTTCTGAAATACATTTAATATAATGCAAAAGACTTTTTTATTTTGGAATTTTGCCGTAATAACATTAATTAAAATTTAAAAGACTTGAGCGCGGAGAGTTTCCCGTTTGCCATTTTTGCGCTCACGCATATATGGCAAACGGGAACGCCCCGCGCTCCCGTTTGAATAACTATTTATTTTAGAAGTGAGTCCGAATTCGTTATTCGTTAAAGCTGAACTCGTGAATGAACAAGGCGGCGGACGCGATCCATAAATAAAACGTCAATCGTTTTTGTATCAAAAACCGTCATCACTTCACCTGTTCCAAATGTCGGATGCGCCATAATTTGTCCGGCTTTATAGGTTCGCGCCTGACTATACGGATCGCCCGTTTTGTTTGCTAAATTTTGCACTTTCGTTAATTTGGCAGACGCTTTAAATGCGCCGAGCAAACCGCATCTCGAACATTTAACCCTTGAAACCGTTCCCGTTTTGGTCAACGATTTGACAATATGAGCCAGTTGTTCATTGCAATCCGGGCAAAGTTTCTCGACGTTATCACCAACGCTGTATGTTTGTTTTTCCATCTTGATTATCCTCTATTACTGACGGGCAGAATCACTGCCATTTTGTTTTGGAAGATTTATCTTCCGCGACGCGGGCGAAACGAACGAAACGATTTTTTCTTGATAAAACCGCCCGCTGAGTTTGAAAAAGCTCCGCCCAAAAGCTCTGTTCCGCCAAAATCCGGCAAAACGATTCTTTTAAGTTTTTGATCCGTCAGACGTTCGATGCCGCGCATTGCCAGTTCATCGCCGGGCGCGACGAGCGTAATCGCCTGTCCGAGATTTCCGGCGCGTCCCGTGCGCCCGACGCGATGCACATAATTTCCCGGTTCTTCCGGCACATCATAATTGATAACGTGCGAAACGGAATCAACATCAATTCCGCGCGAAGCAATATCGGTTGCTACCAAAACGCGAATTTTACCTTGCCGAAAATCGCGCAAAGCCGTTTCGCGCTGTGATTGCGAACGATTAGCGTGAATGCGGCTTGCCTTCATTTCGCGTTTCGTCATAATATGCGCCAGACTTTCCGCCGAACGCTTCGTCCGCGTAAAAACGATGACGCGCTCGAAATTATTTGTTTCGAGCAAGTTCAAAAGCAAAGCCGTTTTTGAAGCCTGCGCCACCGGATAAGCAAGTTGTTCGATGGTTACGGCAGTTACATTTTGACGGCTGACTTCGACGATTTGCGGTGATTTCATCATTGTATAAGCCAATGTTTTCACCGAATTCGACATTGTTGCCGAAAAAAGAAGCGTTTGCCGCGAAGTCGGAACTTCAGCCAAGATTTGCTTGATAGCAGGCAGAAAACCCATATCGAGCATTCGGTCGGCTTCGTCCAAAACCAATGTTTCAACAGTTGATAAACTAACCGTTTTGCGTTTCAAATGATCCATCAAACGTCCCGGCGTAGCGATAATCACGCTGACACCGCGCCGCAAATCATTGCATTGATTTTTCATACTCGCGCCGCCGATCAAGCTCACGCAAGCAAAATTTTTCGGCGCAAATTGGCGGTAAGCTACTTCGATTTGCGAAGCGAGTTCGCGTGTCGGTGCGAGAACTAAAATCTGCACGCCGCGCTTGTTTGCCGACATCATTTTTTGAATTGAAGGCAGCAAAAATGCCGCTGTTTTTCCCGTTCCTGTTTCGGCACAGCCGATTAAATCCGCACCTGTCAGAATAACGGGAATCGCTTTTGTCTGAATCGGAGTGGGTTCTGTAAAGTCTAAGGATTCACAACGTCGCGCGAGCGCGTCCGTTAATCCTAAATCGTAAAATTTCATTAAATTCCTTTTTGTTTTGTGGCGAACTGATAAATTTATCGTTCAGCCGGTAAATTAAAGACACTTCGGCTGATACATTTCAGCCGTAAGCTCTTTATGAGATAAGAGTCGTCGGTGTTTTTGATTTGTGTTACCAACGATTAGTGCGACCGCCGCCGTAATTATTACGACCGCCGCTATTATTATTATTATTATTTGCGTGTTGACGAGCTTCATTCACGACGAGAGCGCGTCCGTTGTGGTCTTTGCCGTTGAGAGCCGCGATGGCGACTTCGCCGTCTTCTTCCGAATTCATTTCGATAAATCCGAATCCGCGTGAACGACCTGTTTCGTGATCATTGATGATTTTTGCCGAATTAACCGTTCCCGATTCACCGAACAACTGTTCCAAATCATATTCCGACGTTTGGAAATCTATATTTCCAACATAAAGTTTCATTGACATAAAAAAAAAATAAACCTTTCCCCGTTTTGGGGATAAAAGAAGTGTCGAATCGAAGCGGCTTCAAAAGAAACGGTAAGTCTGACGAAGAATCGGTATCGGATGCTCAAATAAATAAAAGGAGCGACTTCTGTAACCTAAAAAATACCTGCTCTCGAACAATCTAAAACGCCGTCAAAAAAAATAATTTTCTTCGGACGCATCACCGTCAAAGTTAAAGAGAAGGAATACGTTACTTACTATGATGCCACAACTTATGCCTTTACTGCAAACTATCTGTTTTTTTTCCGACTTGCAAATAGGGCTATTGCAAAGTCAGACAACAATTGGCTGAGTTATTAAATTTAGTCCCTTGGCGGTAAAAACCTCATAAAATCTCCGTGCTTTGGCAATATTTTCCCAGCCTGTTTTTCGTAATATTCCGATTGCCAAATTGT
>JANNYB010000076.1:0-2021 GCA_031409875.1 Acidobacteriota bacterium
TTTGATTGGAAAAACGAATTACCAAAATTAAATTCCATCAATCGCGGCGTAATGCAAGTTTTGAATCTGCGTTTAACCTACGTTTTTATTGTGGTTGCGTTCATTTCATTCTTTTTTGCGGATGATTTAATTTCGACAAAATTGGGTAATGTAATTTTAGCTTCAATTTCAATTTTTGCGTTGATGCGAGCGATTGAGGAACTTATTTTTTGGAAGTTTGATAAAATTTCTGCGGTGCTTTTCGTGATTCTTTTAATTGGTGCAGGAATTTTCGCTATTCCGATTTTCGCAAAGTAAATATGTCTGAAAGAATCGTTCAAATAATCCTTGTAATTGTTGGAATCGTTAATATTTTGCCGATAATGGTATTTTTCGACATTGGTAAAACCTCGAAACTTTACGGTTTGCCGATTGAAGGCGAATCGCTGACGATTTTAATGCAACATCGCGGCGTTTTACTTTCGTTGGTCGGAATCGCTTTGATTGCGGCAGCGTTCAAAACCGATTACCGAATTTTGGCGATTTCGTTGGCGTTAATCAGCAAATTTGCGTTTATTTTTCTCACATTTACATCGGCAAATTATTCGGCTGAAATTAAACAAGTCGCCTTGATTGATGTTGGCGCGATTATTTTGTTGTTGATAACTTTGGGATTACATTTTTACTCAAAGAATTTATAATAGAAGAAAGAGGTTTGAAAATTATGACTTTGACCGAAATTTTACCAAGTTTGAAACAATTAAATCACCGAGAAAAATTGAAAGCAGTTCAATTTTTAGTGAATGAAATAACCATTGAAGAAGATTTATTGGATAGTAACAAAGTGTATCCGATTTATTCGGTTCACGATTCATTTGATGCTGGCGATGCCTTGATGAAACTTTTGGAACAAGAAAATGCAAAACTCGAAACGGTTTAATTATCAAGAAGTTGACAGCAAGTTTTTGCAATCAAATTTCTTGCCAATCCTTCCAATTAATTTAAGCCGAAATGGTAAATCTATCGAAGCAAATGGCTTACTTGATACAGGTTCAACTGTAAATTTATTGCCTTATTCCCTTGGAATCGAACTTGGCGCAGTTTGGGAAAACCAAATGATTTTGCCAAAATTAAGCGGAAATGTGGGAAATTTTGAAGCGCGAGGAATTGCATTACAGGCTAAAATCTCAGATTTCAAAACGATAAATCTTGTTTTTGCTTGGACAAAATCCGATGATGTGCGCTTGCTTCTCGGACAAGTAAATTTCTTTGCCGAATTTGATGTTTGCTTTTTTCGCTCACAAGGTTTTTTTGAAATTAAGCCGAAATGAACTACCCAATCACGGCTGCAATCCGCATTTTACGACAGCATAAAATTAACTTTGAACCGTATATTTTTGATTATGTTGAAAAAGGCGGAACTAAACATTCTGCCGCAATTTTAGGCGTTGATGAACATTCGATTATCAAAACTTTAGTCTTTGAAACTGATGCCAAGAAACCGCTTATCGTGTTGATGCACGGTGATTTACAGGTTTCAACTAAAAATCTTGCAAGGTTTATTAACGTCAAAAATGTTTCCGCAGTTGCGCCTGAAAAAGCGACTAAATTAACAGGTTATTTAGTCGGCGGAACTTCGCCTTTTGGCACAAAAACAAAGATGCCGATTTACGTCGAAAAAACGATTTTCGATTTAGATAAAATTTATATCAACGGCGGAAAGCGTGGATTTTTAGTTTCGCTTGAACCGAAAATCTTGCGTGAAGTTTTGCAGATTGAAGTGGTTGAAGTTGGAATTTCAGCCACGAATTAACACGAAATAACACGAATATTTTCCCGCGAATGAACGCGGATTGACGCGAATAAAAAACAATTTCAAATATTCACGCATTTTCGCGGGAAAATCTCTTTTTCACATTTCACTTAAAACTCAAAAACATAGTAAATTATCTCAAACAACAATTTCGATTTAACCAATTCCCCCGAAATTAAAAATAAAATGGAACACGAAAATAATCATCAAAATATTGATAAAGTTAGCT
>JANNYB010000077.1:0-115446 GCA_031409875.1 Acidobacteriota bacterium
CAGAACAATAATCAAAACGCCGACAACCGCCGCGATTATTCCAGCTATACGATTCATAATTTCCTCTTGTTTTTTGAAATAAATAGATCGAAATGACTTACGATTTCAAAAAAATATTTGTTTCAAATAAAAGTCCAACACACTTCAGTTTGTTGATGGCGTTTAATTACTTTGAAGCTAAATGTGAGCAACAAGCTAAAGCGTGTTGGACTTTTCTGATTTAATTTCGTAACCTTCGGCACGAATGCAAGCCGCAAAATGATTCGGTTCGAGTTCGCGTAATTCCGGTTCGATTTTCGCGCAATCTTCAATTGCCCACGGACAGCGCGTTCGGAAACGACAGCCCGAAGGCGGATTTATCGGTGTCGGAACGTCGCCTGTTAAAATAATTCGTTCGCGTTTGCGCTTCGGATCGGGAATCGGAATTGCCGAAAGAAGTGCTTTTGTGTAAGGATGAAGCGGATTTTCATACAATGTTTGCGCGTCGGCAATTTCGACGATTTTTCCGAGATACATCACCGCAACTCTTTGCGAAATATGCTCGACAACCGCTAAACCGTGCGAGATAAAAAGATATGTCAAACCGAATTCCGCTTGCAAATCTTGAAGCAAATTAACGACTTGCGCTTGCACGGAAACGTCCAAAGCGGAAACAGGTTCGTCGCAAATTATCAATTTCGGATTGAGCGCAAGCGCACGCGCAATGCCAAGCCTTTGCCTTTGCCCGCCGGAAAATTCGTGCGGATAACGATACATATAATTCGGATCGAGTCCGACTTTTGAAAGCAAATCCGCAACGCGCTCTTTCTGTTCGGTTTTATTGCCGATGTTATGAATTTTCAGCGGTTCGGAGATTATCGAAAGAATCGAAAGACGCGGATTCAGACTTGCATATGGGTCTTGAAAAATAATCTGCATTTCGCGCCGCAAACCTTGCATTTGTTTGTTCGGCAATCCGATAATGTTCTGATTTTCAAACCAAACTTCCCCGCTCGTCGGTTCGTGAAGCCGCAAAATACAACGCCCGACAGTTGATTTCCCGCAACCCGATTCGCCAACCAAACCGAGCGTTTCGCCAGCCAAAATATCAAACGAAACACCGTCAACCGCTCGCACGACATCATCCGAATCTTCGACCGGAAAATATTTGACGAGATTTTTTATGTTCACAAGTTCTTTTTTTTGAGTTTGTGTTGCCGTCATTTTTTTTTAGTTTTCTTTAATTCTTCAACTTGTTGTTCCAACAATTTTGCATTTTTACAGGCTTCGTCTTCATTTCCGTATTTGCAAGATTTTGATAACACTTTTAACGCTTTGTCCAAATCTTGTTGACGGATTGTGCCTTGAATTAAAACCATTCCAAACATCGTGCAACCCCAAGCATCATTTTTTTCACAAGTTTTTTCAAATGTATTGACCGAACATTTTACAGTTTCCAAATTATCCGCGTCCAAGTTAAATTTTGCGGCGGCAAAATTTGTGCAACCCGAAATTATGCCGAATTTACAAGCGCGAAAAAAGAGTGGATTTGCTTCTTCCTGTTCTACATCAATTCGCCTCTGAATCAATAATGCCAAAGAGTAACAAGCATTTCCATCCTCATTTTTACAATCTTCCAAACATTTTTTCGGGTTATTTTCACAACCTTCATCGAGATAAGAAACCTCGACATTATTTCTCGGTAAAATCTCCGTCGGACAAATCGCCTCGGTTTTCAGCCATTCCGGTTGAGTTTTGATAATTTCGATAACTTGTTCGGTTTCCGATTTTATTTTTTCAGGCGGCAGTTTCGGCTGTAAAATCGAACAGCCTGAAAAACCAGCTAATAAAACAAATAAGATAAATATTCTAATAATCATATCTCCACGACATCCAAGCGGCGTGTCTATCTTTTTCTTCAATCTTTTCAAGCCGCTCGACTTCTTTTTCAGCCTTTTTCAATAAAGGTTTTAATTCTTTCAATTTTACCGCATCATTTAGTTTTTCGTTTCGATAAACTGCGTGTCTGTAATAATTACGGCGATATTTCGCGGTCATAATGTCGGTTACTTCCATAAATCCGAATTTGTGATGCCAATTTGCGCTCAGTTCGTTACAAATGTGATGTTCACTCCAAAGCGTATCTTCGCCGATTGCGTGTAAATCGTTCAATACACTAGAAACTAAAGTCGCGCCGATTTTTTGACGTTGAAACTTCGGATGAACGAAAATAATTTCGTTTTTGTAGCCGAATTTGAATTTTGAAACCAAACACGCTCCGACTTTTTCACCGTTCAACACGGCGATTTTAGAAAGTTCCGGCTGAGGAATTCCGCGTCTGCCAACAAAAAAATTTCTGATTTCACGCGCCGCGTTTCTTCGGACTTCCGTTTTGGTGCGATTCAAATATTCGACCGATTCGACAAACGAATTATAAAAAAGTTCAACTAATTCGCTTGCAGATGCTTCGGAAATTGACTTTATTTCCGCAGTTGATTTTACATTTCTCGGTTTCACCGAAATTTTCATCATTACGCCGTGCGGACGCGGTGTAATGTATGCAAAACCATTGCTATATTCGTCTTTCCAACCGAAAGGAACTTCGCAAATCTCGAATTCTTCAACAGTCATCGGAATTTTGAATTCTCTTTTCATATTTCGGATGACGCAGATAAAACTTTATGCCGTGCAATTTCAAATTTTCGATTTTCATCATACAAAACGCATCTCACTTTAACATCGTTTGCCAATTCGTAAAGCGGAATCGTGCCGGAAACGCACATATCCATCGTGTGTTCGCAACGCGGCGCAAAATGACAGCCGTTTGGCAAATTTGTCGGACTCGGAACTGTTCCGTCAATCGTTTGCAGACGCGAAACTTTTTCGGTTTCCGCGCTCGAAAGTTTCGGAACTGATTTTAATAAACCTTGCGTATATGGATGTTTCGGCTTTTCAAAAATTTCTTCAACGCCCGATTCTTCGACGATTTTTCCGGTATACATTACGCAAACTCTGTCCGCAACTTCGGCGACCACGCCCAAATCGTGCGTAATTAATAAAACCGCAAGTTTTCGCGTCGTCCGAAGTTCGTTTAATAATTCCAAAATTTGCGCCTGAATCGTTACATCTAAAGCAGTTGTCGGTTCATCGGCAATCAGCAATTCGGGATTGCAAGCCAAAGCCATCGCAATCATTACGCGCTGGCGCATTCCGCCCGAAAGTTGATGCGGATAATCGTTGACGCGGCGTTCGGGCGAAGGAATCGAAACTTCTTTCATTGCTTCGATTGCGGCGTTCCAAGCATCTTTTTTGTTCAATTTTCGATGCAGACGCAAGGCTTCGGCAATCTGTTCGCCAACCGTATAAACCGGATTGAGCGAAGTCATCGGGTCTTGAAAAATCATCGAAATATCATCGCCGCGAATCTCGCGCATCCGTTCATTGCTGGCTTTTAATAATTCTTCGCCTTTAAATGTGATTGAACCGCCGACAATTTTTCCCGGCTCGGAAATCAAACGCATCACCGACAACGCCGTAATTGATTTTCCGCAACCCGATTCGCCAACCAAACCCAAAAGCTCGCCTTCGTCCACATAAAAACTGACATCATTGACAGCTTTGACCAATCCCGCGCGTGTCGGAAAATGCGTTTCCAAATTTTTAACTTCAAGTAAATGAGTCATTTTATTAAAGTGTGAATTTAAATTGAACTAATTTCGTAATCGTAACATTTTTGCCGTTTTTCTTTGCTGGAAGAAAAACCCTTCTTTTGGCGGCGGCTATTGCTTGTTCAGTTAATCCGTAGGGCAATGCTTCGACAACTTTAACAGAACCTATCGAGCCATTGGCGTTGTATGTTACTCTTAGTTTAACCGTGCCTTCTGTATTGTATCTTCTTGCTAGATCAGTATATTTTGCAGGATAATCTAATATCCAAACGCTTTCTTCTTTTCCGTCTTTTATTTCAGTTTGCTGCTCCGAAATTTCGTCGCCAAGTGCGCCAATCGCACCTTCTCCGATTTCTTTTCCTGACGGATTCTTTTCAAATTTGATTGATTCCGAGAAACGACTTATATCAGGTTTTATATCGTTTCGATAACTCATAGAGATTTCAACCCATTTGTCGTTTTTCAAGTCTTCAAAAACCCAATGTGTTGTAAGTGATTCCCTAAACTCCGTAACTTCTTTGCCTTCTTGGGTAAAGTTTTTCTCGCTTCCGCTGTCGGCAATACTTTTCCACTCGTTTAATCTTTTTTCAAAGGCTTCTTTGCCGAAATTGTTTTTTATTTTGCATTTATCGGGAATTTTGTTTTTCGATTTCGAGAAAATTCTTATTTGATAAACAACTTCTTCCGCATAAACCCCGTAATAAGCGGAGTCTGTTTCATCGCAAGGAATTGAATTTTGATACAGAACCGGCATCTTCGGAAGAAGTATGGAAATTTCTTTTTCCGAAATTTTATATCGCTCCCAATTCACCGAGGCAGTCTGTTTTATGCTTTGACCTAACGAAGTCAGACAAAGCAGAACTAATGCCGTCATCAAACAAATTAGTTTTTCCGTTATTCTATTTTTACTCATAATTTACTTTCAAATTATCGCTACACGCGCCCGCAACCAATTTTCGATTTCATCAACCTTCCAAATATCAGCTTCAATATTCAGCGACAATTCAATAATTTCGAGCAAAGTTGTTTCCAAAACCCAACCGTTTCGATGTAGAAATGAATCCGTCAAAGCAGTTGCTGTGCGTTTGTTTCCGCCTTGCCAAGCGTGATTTTTTATTAAGCCGAAACAGAGTGTCGCGGCTTGACGAATTATGTCCGCATCTTCATAAATCGCGGCGTGTTGCGGACGCGCCAACGCAGATTTAATCAAACTCGGCTCAAATACACCGATTCGTGTTTCGCCGTAATGCCGCATCAGTTCAAAATGAAGTTCGACAGCTTCTAAATATTCGATATAAAAAACTTTTTCAGTCGCCAAGTCGTTTTAACTCCCGAAAAGTTTCATCGTATTTTTTGATTAAACGATTTACTTCGCTGTTAATTTCTTCGGAAGTTGGCGGCAAAATCGTTGGTGTAATTTTGCCGCTTTCAAAAGTCAAGATAACTTTCGAGCCTTCGGCGTAGCCTTCTTTCTTGGCAATATCGGGCGGCATTTCGATTATCCAACTACTGTATTTTTCAACTTTTTCTAAAGTCTTAATCATCTTTCACCTCGTAAATTTATTTTCACTCGCGGCGTGCAACCTATTTTATCGCTTTTTCTTCAAACAGATGTTATCATTTTTTGTGAAAATATCTATTTTCCGCATTCATCATTCTAGGAGATTTTTGTAGTGAAAAAAAGTTCGCCTTCTTTATACAGTTTTCTTTTAATTTTAGCATTATTTACAAATGCCGTTCCGCAAACTGCGGGCGATGGCGCGAAAAGTCCGACAAAACCGCGAGTTATCATCGCCGATACCAATTCTAAAACGGTAACGGGCGAAAAAATCGAGCAAGATATGTCGGAGGCTTTGACGATTATTCAAGATAATTACGTTGATGGCAAAACGCTCGATTATAACGCACTTTTCAAATCTTCGATAGAAACGATGCTTCACACGCTCGATCCGCATTCAAATTATTTTGACGCGAAAGAGTTTGAAGAATTTCGCACGGAACAATCGGCGCAATATTTCGGCATCGGCGCAACCATCGGCGAATTGCGCGATAAAGACGGCAAAACGATTGCAACATATATCAAAGCGACGTTTGAAGACGCGCCGGCAAATCGTGCCGGACTCGAATACGGCGATAAGATTTTAGATGTCAACGGTAAATCTATGCTCGGAATTCCGCAGCGCGATGTCAGCAGCAATTTGCGCGGACCGCGCGGAACAATGGCGAAAGTTACTGTGGAAAAAGGCAACGGCAAAAAACAAACCGTTGAAATTATCCGCGATGCGATTCCGCAACCTTCGATTCCCGAAGTTTATATGATTCGTCCCGGTGTCGGATATATTGCGATGACGACGGGGTTTTATCAAACGACGGCTGACGAATTCAAAGAAGCGATGAAGCAATTAAAAGCTGCCGGAATGACGCAACTTGTTGTTGATTTACGCGGCAACGGCGGCGGTTTAGTGCGCGAAGCTAGAGCGATTGCGAACATCTTTCTCGCCCGCGACCAAATCGTTTTAACTCAAAAAGGCAGATATGAAGGCGCAAATGAAGTTTATAAATCGAGCAACGCAACTCCCGACAATACTCCGATTGTGATGTTAGTTAATCGCGGTTCGGCTTCGGCTTCGGAAATCTTAGCGGGCGCGTTGCAAGACCACGACCGCGCTTTGATTGTCGGCGAAAACACATTCGGCAAAGGTTTGGTTCAACTTCCGTTTCCGCTCGAATACGGTTCGATGCTTTTGTTGACGATTGCGAAATACGAAACACCTTCGGGCAGGTTGATTCAGCGCGATTATTCAAAAGGAAGTTATTACGATTATTACACCAACGGCGGAAGTTTGCGCGAAGAAAACACGACGAACAAACCGAACGGACAGGAAACTAAAACCGACACGGGCAGAACAGTTTATGGCGGCGGCGGAATTATGCCGGATGAAACCATCAAACAAGCCACGATAACGGCTGATCGCGGACGTTTGCAGGCGAAATTCCTCGATCCGATTTTCGCCTTCGCCCTCGATGTCGAAGCTGGAAGAATTGCCGGATTTGACACTTTTCAAACAAATCGTCCGATTCCGTTTGATTACAACATCAAAAAAACCGATTTTCAGATAACCGAACCGCTCTGGCAAGCGTTTAAGAAATTTGCGTCGGAAAAATATAAAATTCAACCCGCACAAGCCGACAAGGAACGTGAATTTATCGAAAGAATGTTGCGAACTGAATTCGTTATGGCAGCTTACGGTGTGCAAACTTCGGAGCAGGTTTTCAATGATTTCGACCCGCAATTAACCCGCGCCATCGAATTAATGCCGCAAGCCAAACAACTCGCGCAAGAAGCCGCGAAGAAAACAAACGCTCAATTAAACCGATAATAAAAATTGAGTTCCGACAACGGAACTCAATTTTATTTTTAAATTATGAAAAATCACATTTTTACACTATTTTTTATACTCGCTCTTTCTGTTTTTGCTTTTTCACAAGACAAAGTTCAAATTGACGACGATCAATCGTATTTGGTTCTTTCCACGAAAAAAATCTCAACGATGGAAAAGGAACTCGACGAAGTTGCCGCCAAAGGTTTTCGCGTTTTATACGGTGCGCCGACTGCCCAACTTGATATGTCAATCTTGCTCCAGCGCGTTACTTTGGAAAGCGGCGAACCTTATACTTACAAAGTTTTAGCAACTTCGCGGCTGAAAACAATGGAAAAAGAGATAAACGATTTAGCCAAACAAGGCTACCAACTTCTGCCGCGCACAATTATTTTTAAGCAAGGTTTTATTACGGCGGAATTGGTAATGTTGATGGAACGCGCCCCGAAATCGAATAAAACCTACGAATATAAACTCGTGCAAGGACGCAAAGAAACCAAAGTTCACAAAGAAATTGATGCCGGTGCAAAGGAAGGATTTTATCCGGTTACGATGATTGTTTTAGGCGAAAATATAGTTGTTTTGGAAAAAGAAATCAGAAATTCGGTGGCAAATAAATAACTCATCTAATATTTGGAAACATTGAAAATTCTATTAGACAACTTTCCAAAATAAAATGTTTTTGCAATATCTTTGAATACTTTAACTTTCAGCCTCGTTCACGAGGCTTTCCGCGTTTCGCGGCTGTTAGCCACGCTATTTATGGCGTGGTTCGGATAAAAATTAATAGTTTAGCGCGTTTTAACGTGCTTAAATTTAGTGGCTTAAGCCAATTTGATAAGGACGTTAAAACGCCCTTCATAAACATAATTTGAAATTGACCACGCCGTGAACGGACGTAGCTAAAAGCCGCGAAACGCGGAAAGCCTGTTTAAACAGGCTAAATTGCCGAATTACAAAAGTTATTTTGGATGAACTGACATCGAGTTCATTGCTACGCCATTTACTATAAGATGATTTCCGTAAACCGTGAAATCTTTGCAATCCATTTGAACTGAGGCTTGATTGTAGATTGTCCAAAAATTGTTTGAAACTTCAAATATTTGCGACAAATTATCTGTCATTTCCGATACTGATTTCCATCTCTTCGGTTTGAAAACAAAACTTAAAATAAAAATTTTGTCATCCTTAAAATTCAAGTCAATTTGTCTTAAATCTTTACTGATTTCAGAATTAGAGATTTCTTTGGCAGAAAGCGAAAACAAACCGCTTTTATCTTTTTGATATTTTTTTTGAAACCATTCGTTAGTTTCAATTTCAGGATAAACTGCTTTCACCTCATCGTAGGTCAGCCCGATTCTTACGCCTTTAATCAAAGGCATCTCGGATTGTTCGATAACGCAAGTTCCGGTTGCCCAAACAGTATCAGTTGCTTGACCGGAATTTGCTAAAGGTGTGGTTGGTTTTGTTTCCTGTCCATTGCCATCTACCAAAAGAAAAAGTATTAGAATAAAAACAAAAAATTTATCCATTTTTCACCTCAAACCAACCAACGAATTAAATAATAAACGCCGAAACCTGCGCCGATGAGCAATAAGATTGCGGCAAAAATTGCCAATCCGACGATGATTTTAAATTTACGATAACGCTTTTCGTCCGGCGGCGAAAGCTGATTTTGCGGAAAATACGGCGGTGGTCTATTCATAATAAAATTTCAAATTTCAGATTCCAAATTCCAGATTCATTGACACAAACTTATCACTTGAATCGAAACTAGGCAACTTAAACAATTTGGAATCTGAAATTTGAAATTTGAAATCTACCGTGGAATCGGCTGTTCGAGATTTGCCAAACCATATGCCAAAATCGCCATTACCGAACCGTTTTCTTGCAATTCTTTCGGATTAACTTTGTCTAATGTGTCGGCTTCGGTGTGGTGATAATTGAAATATGTGCGCGTATCAAACCAAGGTCCGAATGACGGAACACCTTTTGCGGTCATCGTGCTGATGTCGGAACTTGCGCTCGGTTGAACGTCAATTTGTCCTGCGCCTTGGCTTCGCAAAATGTTTGAAAGCGGCGCAAAAAACGGCAAGGCTTCGCGTTTTCCGGCGAAGATAAATCCGAGCGGATGACTTGCGCCCAAATCCGCTTCAATCACGGCGAAATGTTTTTCGGCATTTTCTTCTTTCGCGTAAGTATTTGCGCCGACAAAGCCGTTTTCTTCATTCATAAACGCGACCACGCGAATCGTGCGTTTCGGTTTAAGTTTGAGTTGTTTCAACAAATACGGAACTTGCATCGCCATTGCCACGCCAACGCCGTCATCAAGCGCACCTGTTCCCAAATCCCACGAATCGAGATGTCCGCCGACAACAACGATTTCGTCCGGTTTTTCACTTCCCTTCAAATCAGCAATAACATTGTAACTTACTGTATTTGGAAGAGTTTGCGGCGTTAAGACGAGTTTTATTTTAACTTTCCCTGACTTGGCAAGATAAGCCATCAATTCTGCATCCTCATACGAAACCGCCGCCGCCGGAATTTTTGTTACGCCGTCCGCATAACGCATTGCGCCCGTATGCACAACGCGATTTTGCGAACCGCCTGCCGAACGCACTAAAACGCCGACTGCGCCGAGTTTTGCCGCCGCAATTGCGCCACCACCGCGATATTGTGAAACTTGTCCGTAAGCCGCGCCTGCTTGATTCAAATCAGCCAAACTTTTATCAAATTTGACGTTGAAAAGCACGATTTTTCCTTCGACTTTTTCTCTGCCAAGCGCGTTTAATTCATCATAACTTTCAACGACAACGATTTCGGCAATCAAACCGTTCGTATCAGTCGCCACGCTTCCGCCGAGCGCAGTCAGCACGATTTTTTGCGTTGTGCTTTCTGCCATTCCGAAAAATTCGACGAGTTCGCCGGTTTCCGCGCCGCGAACCCAATGCGGAACGTCCAATTTTTGCAATTTCACATCAAGCCCAAGTTTTCGCATCTCTTCGGCGACATATTGCACGGCGCGTTCGGCTTGTTTTGAGCCGGTCAAACGCGCTCCGATATTGTTGCAAAGATACGCGGTTTGCTTGTAAGCATAATCACTGTTCAAAGCCGATTGCTGCAATTGTTTTAACTCTTTCAGCGTATTTTCGCTGTAAAGCAAAGGCGTTGGCGAAGGAGTTTGGGCAAAAGCAGAAATCGCCGCGAAAAGACACAAAAAGCACAAAACGTAAATTTTCATAACATTTATCTTAACCCAAATTGCCGGTTATGAAAATTAAGGAAGTTTGCCCGCGAATTTACGCGAATAAAGCCAATAAATTATTCGCGTAAATTCGCGTAAATTCGCGGGCAAAAAAAGAATCCGAAACATTTCAACTTCCAAAATTCTGTGCGATAATACGCACGATTATTCATTTAATTTGGAGCGCGGGCATCTCTGCCTGCCCGTTCGAGCGAAGCAAGAACGGCAAACGTCGCGGAGAAAATCAAATTTATTTAAAGCGCAGCGTTCGCGCCTGTTTTCGCAAAGCCTCGAACGCGCGGGCGGGCAGAGATGCCCGCGCTCCAATTATTTTCCGAACTTAAACTATGCGACAAATCCTCTGTTTCCTAGTTGTTTTTTTTCTGTCAATCGCAAGCGTTTTGGCGGAAGAATACGGGTTTGATGTTTGGACGACGGCGAACGGTTTGCCGCAAAATACAGTTACGGGTTTGGCGCAAACGCCCGACGGTTATTTGTGGTTAAGCACGTTTGACGGGCTTGCAAGATTTGACGGCGTGCGTTTTACGATTTTTGATAAAGGCAACACAAAAGGCATTCTCAACAATCGGTTTTCGCAACTTTTTGTTGATAAAAACGGCATAATTTGGGCGGCAACGGAAAACGGCGTGGTTACGGTTTATCGAAACGGCGCGTTTATTTCGTATCAGCCGCCCGAAACTTTCAGCAGTTCAATCACTATTGTTTCAGATGCCGTCGGAAATGCCGTGATTGAAACAGTTGACGGTTATTTTTATTTACAAGACGGCAAATTTATTCCGACTTCCGACCGAAAAGAAAATGCCAAACGGTTTTTATATGGAAAATCGGGGGCGAAATGGACGTTTGAAAATAACGGAGTTTCGCGCTTGAAGAACGGACAAACGACAAATTATGCTCTCGATTTGCCGTCCGATTATCTGACGACATCCATTAGTTTGCTGGCTTACGAAGATAATCGAGGAGCTTTGTGGATTAGGTTCAAAGACAAACTTTGCCGCCTCGCGGACGCGAAAGTAACGACGTTCACAACGAATGAAATTCCTGCTTTGAAGGAATTGAATCTCCAAACAATTTTCGATAATGCGGAAGGAAGCGTTTGGTTTGTTTTCGGGGCGGCGAATTTGGACGCACAATTTGTAAGATTTAAGGACGGGCAATTCACTTCATATAACTTGGGCAAATCAGTTCCGGCAACGAGTAGCATCACCGACCGCGAAGGCAATTTTTGGTTGGCGACGACAACAGGATTAAAGCGACTTCGGCAAAGGCTGATTACAACGCTTTCGGTCAAAGACGGGCTTAACAGCAATGAAGTTTATCCATTGCGGCAAACGAGTAAAGGCGATATTTTTATCGGCACAGTTGCCGGCGTTAATCGTTTTGCAGACGGAAAAATCACGAATTTGAATTTAGAATACACGGCAGGTTTTCCGCTTTATATGCGCGGATTATGGGAAGACGAACAAGCGCAAATTTGGCTCGGTTTTCAAGGCGAAGGCGGATTCGGGCGATTTGAAGAACCTTCGTCCGTCAGGCGAATCGGTAAAAACGATACGCCAAACGGCGCGACCGATTTTGCTTCTGATCGTGATGGCAATATTTGGATAGCAACCGAAGGCGGCTTATACAAATACAACAAAAACGACCAAGAAATCGCACATTATACGATTAAAGACGGCTTGCATAACGACAAAATTATCACCATTCACTTTGACCGCAACGGCAATCTTTGGGTAGGAACTTTTGATGGATTAGCAATGCTGTCAGAACCGTCTGCGGTAGCGGATGGTTTAACTTCGCCTTCCGAGTCGCCGCAAACTTCTGAGAATTCCGGCTTCAACCGTCCGCTACCGCAGACGGTTCTGACATTTGCCGATGTTGAAAACTCGCCGAAGGGCTTTGTTCGCGCAATTTACGAAGATGCGGACGGCGTTTTGTGGTTTGGGACTTACGGCGACGGGTTAGTTCGTTATAAAGACGGCAAGTTTTTTAATTACCGCGTCGAACACGGACTTTTTAACAATGGCGTTTTTGCGATTTTGGAAGACGAGCGCGGCAATTTTTGGATGTCATCGAATCGCGGCATTCATCGTGTCAGCAAGCAGGAATTAAACGATTTCGCCGACAATAAAATCCCGAAACTTAACAGCGTTTCCTACGATGAAAAAGACGGAATGCAAACCGCCGAATGCAACGGCGGCAGAATCCCGGCGGCGATTAAAACGAAGGACGGAAAACTCTGGTTTGCGACAATGGGCGGCGTGGCAATCGTGAATCCCGAAGCCGAAAAAGTTAATCCGCTTTCGCCGAATGTTGTGATCGAAAATATTTCGATTGACAGAAAGACGGTTGATTTAACTACTTCGCAAATTGAATTAAAGCCCGGTCAGTCGAATATTGCGATTGAATACACGGGTTTGAGTTTGATTAAATCCGAACAGATAAAATTTCGTTACAAACTCGAAGGACTGGAAGAAAATTGGGTTGAAGCCGGAACGAAACGAACGGTTGATTATTCGTATCTTCCTGCGGGAAGCTATACATTTCGACTGATTGCCGCCAATGCCAACGGCGTTTGGAACACGGAAGGCGCAACAATAAAAATTATTGTTCGCCCGTATTTCTATCAAACTTGGTGGTTTATCGGTTTGTGCGCGTTGGCATTAGGCGGAATAATTTGGCTGATTTATCACAATCGAGTTTCTCATTTACGCGAGATTGCCGAAACCAAAACTAAATTTTCACGGCAGTTAATCGAATCGCAAGAAGCCGAAAGAAAACGAATCGCGGCGGAATTGCACGACGGTTTGGGGCAAAATCTGGTCGTCATCAAAAACCGTGCGATGCTCGGCATCAAAAAAGGCGATGACAAAGAACGAGTCGCCAAAGAACTAAATAATATCTCCGAATCGGCAACGCAAGCCCTCGAAGAAGTGCGCGAGATTACGAACAATCTGCGCCCGCAACTGCTTGACCGTTTGGGTTTGACGAAAGCGATAAACTCAATGCTCAAAAAGGTTTCGGGCGTTATCGAGATTGAAAGCGAGATTGATTCGATTGATAATATTTTTAACGAAACACAGGAAATCAGCATCTATCGAATCGTGCAAGAATCGCTCAATAACATCATCAAACATTCCAACGCTTCGGACGCAATTGTGAAAATAAAACGCGATGAAAGCAAAGTTTTGATTACGATTGAAGATAACGGCAAAGGTTTCGATAGCGCGAATATCAAAAGCGGTCTTGGGCTTGTCGGTTTGAAGGAACGAGCGCAATTATTGAGCGGCGAGTTTGTGATTGATTCAAAGGCTGGCGAGGGAACGAAAATTTGCGTTGCGATTGAAAGGAACAAATAAATTGCGAGATTCTTGCGGCTCTGCCGCCTGCTGTGCGGAAAGACTGTGCCTTTCCGAAAGTTATCTCAATATTTTGAGGCTATGCCTCGAAATCGGCGGCGTAGCCGCGAAGAAGTTTAAGCAAATTACGGAAAGGCACAGCCTTTCCGCACATCGGCGGGCATAGCCCGAAGAATATTTGTGAAATTAAAATTATGTCCGACGAAATCACCATCATCATTGCCGACGACCATCCGATTGTGCGGAAAGGTCTGCGGGAAACAATCGAAGAAGACAGTCGTTTGCGCGTTGTTTCGGAAGCAAATAACGGACGCGAAGCGATTGAGGCGATTGAAAAATTTAGTCCGAATGTAACGATTCTCGATGTTGATATGCCGTTGATGAACGGTTTTGAGGCGGCGCGTGAGATAAAATCGAAAAAGCTGAAAACCGAAATAATTTTCTTAACGATGCACCGCGACGAAGATTTATTTAACGAAGCGATTGACCTCGGCGCGAAAGGTTTTGTTTTGAAAGACAGCGCGTTGAGCGATATTGTCGAGTGCATCAAAACCGTTGCGACGAGCGAACATTATGCGAGCCACGCGCTCACGAAATTTCTGATAAATCGCAGTCGCCGCGCAATTCAATTAACCGAAAAACAACCTTCAATCAACGATTTAACGCCCACCGAACGCCGCGTTTTGAAACTCATTGCCGAAGATTTGACGAGCAAAGAAATCGCTGAAGAACTTTTTATCAGCCCGCGCACCGTCGAAAAACACCGCTCGAATATCTGCCAAAAACTAAATCTGCAAGGAAGTCATTCGCTTCTGAAATTTGCGGTTTTTCATAAATCGGAGCTTCTTTGACTGGAGCGCAAGCGTCCCCGCTTGCAAACGCCGCGTTTTCCAGCGGCGTAACGGCGTTTGAGTAGAAATCAAGTTGAATAATGACAGAGGCTTTTTCGCGTTTGAAGCAAACGCTCATTGCAAGCGGGGACGCTTGCGCTCCAGTCAAAAAATACGCAGTTCTACTTATGGAAAATACGCAGAACTTCTAATTCCCGCTTTCGCTTTTTCAAATTATTCTAGCTTTCAATGATGAAAGTTTTGATTGTTGACGATAACGAAAAAGTCCGCGAAGTCGTGCGCGATTATCTGCCTGTTCAGGTGGATGAGATTTTTGAATGCGCCGACGGCAGCGAGGCTTTTGCGCTTTATCAAAAACATCTGCCGGATTGGGTTTTGATGGATTGGGAAATGCAAACGACGAACGGCATCACGGCAATCCGCGAGATTATCCGCGAATTTCCCGACGCAAATATTTGTATGGTAACGGCGTTTGACGATGAAGATATTCGCACCGAAGCATTTCGGGCAGGCGCAAGCGGATTTGTTTTGAAAGATAATCTATTTGAACTTGAAACGATTTTGGTGAGTGAGTTTGAGCATTAAAGTTTTGAGTTTTGCTTGATGTTATTTGAAAGATGAATACCTTAAAACGGTTTTCGGGCTATGCCCGCCGATGTGCGGAAAGGCTGTGCCTTTCCGAGAGATTCTATCAAGAAAGTGAGAGGCTGTGCCTCGAACGGCGCGAAAGTGAGGCGTAGCCTCAAAAACTTGCGCGACACGGAAAGGCACAGCCTTTCCGCACATCAGGCGGCAAAGCCGCTCGTTTAGGTATTTATCTTAAACAAAACATCAGGCAAAACTCCGAACACAAATTTTAGAGGAGCAATTATGAAAACGAATAAAATGAGCGACAATCGAATCTCCCGTGTTTTGAAATGTGCCGTCAGTTTGGCGGTCGGAATTAGTTTGGCGGTATTTGCGCCGACGAAAGCGGAAGCGGCGGCGAGCCAGTTTGACCAAACTTTCGGCAGCGGCGGCAAGGTTTTTTATTCTACAGTCAGCGGCAGCGGCGGAAGCGGCGACATTGAGATTCAGCCCGACGGCAAAGCAGTTGTTGTTGGAAGCGCAGGTTTTGAAGTTCTCCGTTTCAACGTGAACGGCACACCTGACAACACTTTCGACGGCGATGGTTTGGCGCAAGTTCCGAGTCTGGGTCAAGCAAACACGCTCGCCATTCAAGCGGACGGCAAAATAGTCGTTGCCGGAAGGTCTGCCGGAGACCTTGCGTTGGCTCGTTTCAATAGCAACGGCTCGCTCGATACGACATTCGACGGCGATGGAATTGCCATTTTGGTTTTACCGGACACTCAAGAGATTTTTGACATTGCGATTCAGCCGGACGGTAAAATAATCGTCGGCGGCAATACCGGAACTTCTGCGATATTTCAGGATTTTATGGTCGTCCGCTTTAACGCGAACGGAACGCCCGACGCATCGTTTGGTCCGACTGCCACCGGCGTTATCCAAATAGGATTTAATCCGAGGGACGGTTTAAGCTCGATTGCCCTTCAACCCGATGGTAAGATCGTTGCCGGCGGATTTACGGGTGACTTTGATAATGTAGATTTCGCCTTGATACGGATTTCCTCAACCGGGTCACTCGATACGACATTTGACACAGACGGTAAGCTGACAACTTCGATTCGGGAACAAGACATTCTCAATAAAGTGCTGATCCAGCCGGATGGAAAGCTCATCGTTACGGGCAGCACCCGAAATATGGGTCAAAATCAAGATGTCGCGCTTACTCGATACAACTCGAACGGTTCGCTCGATACGAGTTTTGATTTTGATGGAATAGCGACGACGAATGACGCGCCGTTCGATGAAACTTTCGGCGCGATACTCCAGCCTGATGGGAAAATAATTGTTACCCAAAGGCGAGACTTTAACAATTCCGCGCTTCTCCGCTTTAATCCCAACGGCTCATTGGATACTTCGTTTCACGGCGACGGAATATTTGTCTTTCCCACTTCTTCACACGCAAACACGGCTGCAAGGGCGATTGCAATTCAGCCGGACGGCAAAATCATAATTTCAGGACAGCAAGGACCTGATTTATTCTTGTCCCGATTATTAGGCGACCCGCGAAAGATTTTCACTAATCAAAACGCAATCAATCCGCCCGACCGCACCGCCAACACCAATCCGCCCGGCGTGCCGACAAATTATCCGTCCACCGCCCTTATCAACTTCGCAACCGGCACGGTAACAAAAGTGCGCGTTACCTTGACCAATGTAAATCACACTTTCCCCGGCGATTTGGACGTTCTGCTCGTCGGTCCACAAGGTCAGCAGACGATTCTGATGTCCGACGCGGGCGGCGGAAACCCCGGCGTTACAGGGCGAACTTATATCTTTGACCAATCAGCCGCCGCCAATTTCCCGACG
Organism: Acidobacteriota bacterium; assembly: GCA_031409875.1. Lineage (GTDB taxonomy): Bacteria > Acidobacteriota > Blastocatellia > Pyrinomonadales > Pyrinomonadaceae > CALMEH01. The sequence goes on from JANNYB010000077.1 coordinate 16,936, forward strand.
ACCACCGCCGCCAGCGGAATTTACAAACCCTTCAACGGCGACGGTCCCGCCAACATCGAACCCGGCGCGATTGACGTTTTTCCCGCGCCCGGTCCCGGCTCGGTAAATTTCGGCGCGGCAAATCTCGATGTTTTTAACGGCACAAGACCGAACGGCTTTTGGTCGCTCTACGTTGTTGACGATGAAGCGGGCGACACGGGCAGCATCGGAAGTTTTACGCTCGAAGTTACCACGACAACTTCGCGGCTCAATAATCTGACCGCCGATTTCTCCGGCGACGGGAACACCGACATTTCCATCTTTCGCCCGTCAAACGGTCAATGGTGGCTGCAATCGAGCTTTAGCAATCAAGTCAGAGCCGATACTTTTGGTGTCAATACAGACAAAATCGCTCCCGCAGATTACACCGGCGACGGCAGAACCGACATCGCTTTCTGGCGACCTTCAAACGGACAATGGTTTGTTTTGAGAAGCGAAGACAGCACATTTTTCGCGTTTCCGTTCGGCACTAACGGCGACGTGCCGCAACCCGGCGATTACGACGGCGACGGACGCGCAGACGCGGCGGTCTATCGTGTGGAAACCCGAACGTGGTTTATTTTGAATTCTTCGGGCGGCACGACAATTCAGCAATTCGGCGCAAGCGGCGATATTCCGGTAACAGCAGATTACGACGGAGACGGACGAAGCGACATCGGAATTTATCGTCCGAACGGCGCAAACGGCGCAGAATGGTGGCATCAGCGAAGTTCGACAAATGTCGTTTTTGCGACACAATTCGGACTTTCAACCGATAAGCCCGTGCAAGCCGATTTCACGGGCGACGGTAAAGCCGACATCGCATTTTTCCGACCGTCAACCGCGAATTGGTTTGTTTTGCGCTCGGAAGATTTCTCGTTCTTCGCCTTCCCGTTCGGCGCAAACGGCGACCGTCCTGCGCCCGGCGATTACGACGGCGACGGCAAAGCAGACGCGGCAGTTTTCCGCCCGACGGACACGACTTGGTATATTTCAAAATCAACCGGCGGAACGCTGATTCAACAATTCGGTGTAATGGGCGATATTCCAACGCCAAGCGCGTTTGTGCCTTAGATGAATCGTTAAAATAATGTTAGACAGCGGAAAATAAAAGGTTTTGAATGATTTTTCATTCAAAACCTTTTTTTAGACGATAATTTCTCAAAACTTGCTTAACGAATTCAATTTTTATCATTACTGCGCGGTCTGAAAATTGCATATTTGAAAAATCGCTTATTGTTCGCCAATCAATCAAGAATTATTCCGTGTTTTCCGTGTTTTCGGTGGACAGAAAAATAAATCTATCCACAGAAAACACGGAAAACACTGAAACAAGTGGATAATCGGGTTGTCTAACCAATTTCCGTGCCGCTCAGTAATGAATTTTTATAGGAAAGTCCTGCAATCGGTTGTTACAGTTCAAAGAAGTGTCATAATAACCTGACATCTAAATCATTCTCGAAGATATAATACTGAGTTTCTGCAAGATTCGGGTCAAAAAATTATGAAAAGTCTATTAAAAAATCGTCTTTTTTTCCTTTCGATTCCGGCAATGTTGTTTTTTCTGTGTGTCGGTAATTTTTTTAACGGCGCGGCAAAAAACGATTCGCGGCAAGCGGAATACGCCGATGATTCGACGTTCACCGAGCGGCAAAAGCTGACGGCAGATGACGGCGGCGCAAATGAAAATTTCGGCATCAGCGTCCACATTTCCGGCAATACGGCAATCGTCGGCGCAAGTAACGACCGCATCGGCGCGAATTTTCGGCAAGGCTCGGCGTATATTTTTGTGCGGGCGACTGACGGAACTTGGACTCAGCAAGCCAAACTTGTCGCCTCTGACGGCGCGGCGGAAAATTATTTCGGCAACAGCGTCCATATTTCCGGCGATACGGCAATCGTGGGTGCGTCGGGAGGATTTTTTAGCACGACTTTGAACGGTGCGGTTTATGTTTTTGTCCGCAACGGCACGACTTGGACCGAACAGCAAAAATTAACGGCTTCGGACGGCGCGGCGGGCGATAATTTCGGTTGGAAGGTCGGCGTTTCCGGCAACACTTTGACCGTCGGCGCACCGCTTGACGACATCGGAGCGAACTCCAATCAAGGCTCGGCATATATTTTTGTCCGAAACGGCGCGAGTTGGACGGAACAAACCAAACTGACGGCGGCGAACGGTGCGACGGGCGCACAATTCGGCAACAGCGTCGCCATTTCCGGCGAAACGGTGGTTGTCGGAACGCCGTCTGAAAACCGAGGTTCGGCTTATATTTTTGTGCGAAACGGCGCGACTTGGGCGCAACAGCAAAAACTTACGGCAAGCGATAACGCTGTCAGCAGTTTCGGTTACAGCGTGGCAATTTCGGGCGAAACCGTAATCGTCGGCAAATCCGGCAGCAGTTTGCCAAACAGTCCGCCCGCCGCTTACATTTTTGTTCGTTCGGGCGCAGCGTGGAGCGAACAGCAAAAGTTGACGGCAAGTGTAACCGCCTCGGATTTCTTTGGCATCAGCGTCGGGCTTTCGGGAAACACCGCGATTATCGGCACATTTAATCTTTCTACTGCCGGTTCGGGTCTGGGCGCGGCTTATATTTTCACCCGCAGCGGCACGTCTTGGAGCGAACAGCAAAGACTCGTTGCAGCAGACGGCGCAACGGATGACTTTTTCGGCTTCGACGTGGCAATTTCCGGCAACAAGGTCATCAGCGGCGGATATGGCGACGACCTCCCCACAAACCTAAATCAAGGCTCGGCATATATTTTTGAAGCTCCCGCCGCTCCGACCTCCGCTTTGTTCGATTACGACGGCGACGGCAAAGCCGACATCTCGATTTTTCGTCCCGCGCCCGGCGAATGGTGGATAAATCGCTCGTCAAACGGTTCGACTTTTGCCGCGCAATTTGGCACAACTTCCGACAAAATCGTTCCCGCAGATTACACCGGCGACGGCAAAACCGATGTCGCTTTCTGGCGACCTTCAAACGGACAATGGTTTATTTTGCGCTCGGAAGACTTTTCGTTCTTCGCCTTCCCGTTCGGCGCAAACGGCGACATTCCCGTTCCGGCTGATTACGACGGCGACGGCAAAGCTGACGCGGCGGTTTTCCGTCCGTCAAATCTGACGTGGTTTATCTCAAAATCAACGGGCGGCACGGACATCATCACTTTCGGCGCAACGGGCGATTTACCAACAGTTGCCGATTACGACGGCGATAGCAAGGCGGACATTGCAATTTATCGTCCCGCAGGCACAAGCGGCTCGGAATGGTGGATTCGCCGAAGCTCGAACGCAACAGTTTTCGCCACACAATTCGGGACACCGACCGACAAACCCGTGCAAGGCGATTACACGGGCGATGGTAAAGCCGATGTTGCATTTTGGCGACCGTCAAACGGCAATTGGTTTATTTTAAGAAGTGAAGATTTTTCGTTCTTCGCGTTTCCATTCGGCGCAAACGGTGATGTTCCCGTGGCGGGCGATTACGATGGCGATGGCAAATTTGACGCGGCAGTTTTCCGACCATCGAATCTGACGTGGTTTATCCAACGCTCAACAGCAGGAACACTAATTCAACAATTCGGCATCACGGGAGATTTACCGACTCCGAGTGCGTTTTTGCCTTAAAAGACTGGAGCGCAAGCGTCCCCGCTTGCAAACGCCGCGATAGCGGTGTAAAAACATTTGGGTGAAATATAGATAATTTTATCCCAAACGCTTTTTCGCGCTCTGCGTTCATTGCAAGCGTGGACGCTTGCGCTCCAGTCTTTTATCAAATGGTAAATTTTATGTCATAATGATTTTGCTTTTACGATTCTTAAAATTCGGTATAAATTTATGAAAAAACTGTTTTCTATTCTTTTTCTTTGTGCGTTTTTTGCGTTCAGCGTGTTCGCGCAAACTTTTACATTTGACCAAATGTTGAAAATGCGGCGCGTCGGCGATCCGCAACTTTCGCCTGATGGCAAGATGATTGCGTTCACCATCGGCGATGTTGATAAAGCCGCAAACAAAACGCTGACACAGATTTACACGATGTCGGTTGACGGTGGCAATCTCAAACAAATCACTAAAGAAACAAAATCGAGTTCTTCTCCGCGTTGGTCGCCCGACGGTAAAAAACTTGCATTCACCACCGGCGGACAAGTTTGGACGATGGACACGGACGGCGGCGATAAAAAACAAATCACAAAAATTTCGAGCGGCGCGGGAAATCCGGTTTGGTCGCCCAATGGTGATTGGATTGCTTTTAATTCCGAAGTTTATCCGAATTGCAAAGACGATGCTTGCAACGCGGCGGAAGATGAAAAAAACGAAAACTCGAAAGTCAAAGCGATTGTTACGGAACGCTTGCTTTATCGGCATTGGACGGAATGGCGGGACAAAAAACGGACGCACGTTTTCATCATTTCGAGCAAAGGCGGAATTGCCACGGATTTAACATCAGGCGATTTCGATTCGCCGCCTTACGCCGCTTCGACAGGTGTTGATTACGCTTTTTCGCCCGATTCAAAAGAGATTGCTTATCTGAGAAATCCCGATAAAATCGAAGCGATTTCGACAAACAGCGATATTTACATAATGCCTTTCGGAAATCTCGGCGATGGCGCATCGGTAAAAAATATTTCGATTACAAATAAAGGTTACGACGCTTCGCCTGTTTATACGCCCGACGGCAAGTATATTTTGTATCGTTCACAAGCAACAGAAGGCTTTGAAGCCGACCGTTGGCGCATAATGCGTTATGACCGAAAAAGCGGCGAAACGAAAGAACTGACCATCGGATTTGATGAACAAGCCGATGATATGACGCTTTCGCCCGACGGCAAAACAATTTATTTTACGGCAAACACACGCGGCAGAAATCCGATTTACAGCGTTCCGCTCGAACCGAATTTTATGCTGAAAATCGCCACGCACGTCAAACAAATTCGCAACGACGGATTTTTCGGCAATCTTTCAATTTTGCCCGACGGAAATAATTTTATCGGCGTTTCGAGTTCGATGAGCGCACCGGCTGATATTTATAAAATTCCGATGAGCGGCGCGACAACAAATTTGACAAAAGCAAACGCCGCAACGAATTTGATGAAAGCCGAAGAAAGGGATTGGACGGGCGGAATGGGCGCGAAAGTTCACGGATTTTTATTGAAACCGTCAAATTTTGACGCATCGAAAAAATATCCGTTGATTGTGCTGATTCACGGCGGACCGCAAGGCGCGTGGAACGACAGTTGGGGTTATCGCTGGAATCCGCAAATGTATGCCAACGCAGGTTATATCGTTTTTATGCCGAATCCGCGCGGTTCGACAGGTTACGGACAAAAATTTGTCAACGAAATTTCCGGCGATTGGGGCGGCAAAGTTGTTGATGATATTACCAACGGCATCGCAGAAGTTTTGAAGAAAAATTCGTTTATTGACAAAAATCGAATCGGCGCAGCAGGTGCAAGTTACGGCGGTTATATGGTTGATTGGCTGCTCGGACACAACACCGACACTCGTTTCAAATTCAAGGCTTTCGTTTCGCACGCCGGAGTTTATAATCTCGAAAGTATGGCTGGCACAACCGAAGAACTTTGGTTTGTAAATTACGAATTCAAAGGAATGCCTTGGCAAAATAAGGTTAATTACGAAAAATGGTCGCCGCACAAATTCGCCGCTAATTTCAAAACGCCGACGCTTGTAACGCAAGGCGAAATTGATTATCGCGTTCCGGTTGACCAAAGTTTGCAATTATTTACGGCTCTGCAACTTAACGGCACAGATTCAAAACTTATCGTATTTCCCGATGAAGGACATTGGATTCTGAAACCGCAAAATTCGGAATTTTTCTACAAAAATGTTCTTGATTGGTTCGCAAAATATCTAAAACCTTAAACTGGGAGCGCAGGCATCTTGCCTGCCCGTTCGAGCGAAGCAAGAACGGCAAACGCCGCACATAAAATCAAGTTGATTTTATGTGCGGCGTTTCCGCGCCTGTTATCGCAAAGCCTCGAACGCGCGGGCAGGCAAGATGCCTGCGCTCCCAGTTTGCGCTCCCGGTTTGCGCTTCAATTTTATTCTTTGCGGCTTATTCGTTATACTTACACTTTTTCAATAGCTATGAATTTTACACAGTTACAAAAATCTTTGCGCGAACAAGTGCAAGAGACCGCCAAAACGGTTTTCAATGTCGAACTCGAAAATATTTCCGCTGAAGTGCCTAAAACCGAATTTGGCGATCTTGCATTTCCCGTCGCGTTTGAACTTGCCAAGCAAATTAAACAACAAACCGGCGAAAGGCAAAATCCGCGTGCCATTGCCGAACAGCTAAAAACGGTTTTGGAAACAAACGATTTTGTCGAAAAAGCCGAAGTCGCCGGCGCAGGTTATTTGAATGTTTTTTTTAATCGCGTCAAGTTTTTGAATGATAATTTGACGGCAGAACCTTTGCCGAAATTGAAAGATTCAAACAAATTAGAATCTCCGAAAATCTGCATCGAACACACTTCGGTAAATCCGAATAAAGCCGCACATATCGGTCACGTTCGCAATTCGGTGATTGGCGATACTTTTGTGCAAATTTCTCGCGCTAACGGCAATCGCGTCGAAGTTCAAAATTATATTGATAACACCGGCGTTCAAGTTGCAGATGTTGTTATCGGCTTTATTTATCTCGAAAAAATGAATCTTGCCGACATCAAACTTTTAGACGAAAAGCTAAAAATTGAAGGCAAAACTTTCGATTATTTTTGTTGGGATTTATACGCCAAAGTCGGTCAAGTTTATCAAACGGACGAAGATTTAAAAGGCAAACGCGCCGAAGTTTTGCATTTAATTGAAGAAGGCGGAAACGAAACCGCCGAACTTGCCGATTTTGTCGCCACGCGAAATGTCGAATGTATTTTGCAAACGATGGATCGCTTCGGAATTCGATACGATTTGCTGCCGCGAGAATCTGAAATTTTGCATCTGCAATTTTGGGCAAAAGCCTTTGAATTAATGAAAAATTTGGGTGTCATTCGCCTCGAAACCGAAGGCAAAAATTCCGGTTGTTGGGTGATGCCGTTCGATTCGCACACCGCAAACGATGAACACGAAGCCGATAAAATTCTCGTCCGCTCAAATGGAACTGTAACTTACACGGGAAAAGATATTGCGTATCAACTCTGGAAACTCGGCGAACTCGGAATGGATTTTTATTACAAACTTTTTTCGACTTACGCCGACGGCAAAGAAGTTTGGATTACGACCGCCGAACCGCAAGAAATTCCGAAAACTTTTGCAATTGCGCCGCCGCCTTTCGGTCACGGCGAAATGGTTTATAACGTCATTGACACGCGCCAATCTTATCCGCAAGAAGTTGTAAAGAAAGGAGTTTCGCTGATTTCGCCCGAAAAAGGCGAACGCGCCAGTTTTCATCTTTCGTATGAAATGGTTGCACTTTCTCCGGCGGCAGCGGAAGAATTAGGTTTTCAAATTTCGGACGCAGATAAATCGAAATCTTTTATCGAAATGAGCGGCAGAAAAGGTCTGGGCGTGAAAGCCGATGATTTAATTAACCGCCTAGAAACAAACGCTTTAGCCGAAGTTGAAAAGCGTCATTCAGATTTGTCTTTGGAAGAAAAAAAATCAATCGCGCACATTATTGCGGTCGGCGCATTGCGTTATTTTTTGCTCAAATTTACACGAAATACAGTCGTTATTTTCGATTTCAAAGAAGCTCTCGCCTTTGAAGGCGAAACCGGAGTTTTTTGTCAATATTCCGCCGTTCGCGCCAATTCGATTTTTAGAAAATTAGACGCAAACAGTTTGGAAAATGCGTTTGTGAAAATCAACGAAAATTCTGCCGAAATTGCTGAACTTTTAAATACTGAAAACGAAATTTGGGCGTTAATTACGCTTGCTTCACGGCTCGAAGAAACAATTTCCAACGCAATTTCTGCAACCGAACCGGCGATTCTGGCGAAATACACTTTTGGTCTGGCGAAAGCATTTAATCTTTTCTATCACAATCATAAGATTTTAGCGGAAGAAAATCCGTCAAAAAAAGCACTTTTGATTGCTACCGCCGACATCACGCGCCGAAGTTTGACGGCAGCGTTAAATACTTTAGGAATTGAAGTTCCCGAAAGAATGTGATTTGATTTACGATTTGCAATTTGCGATTTGCGATTGCAAAGTTCTTGGCAAACGACTTAATTTGTTAAGATATTATTGTTTAGGAGTTTTCAAATATGGCAACTGTTATCGAAACAACACGAACATCCGAAATTCCGCGCACGAGTTCTATTTCAAAATCAAATGGTCAGAAAAGAGTTCGGAGCGAAGAGTCTATCAAACGGTTTCTTATCAATAATAAAGGCTATGAATTTATTGACGGAAAATTGGAGAAAAGAGAAATGCCGACAGCCAAACATAGCGGAATTGCTACCAGATTTGCAATTGAGATTGGAATTTTTTTGAAGAAACATAAAATCGGACGAGTTTATGGCGACAATACGCTTTTTACGATTGGCGCAAACAAACGAATTCCCGATATGGCTTTTGTTACAAACGAAAAAATTCCGGCAACTGGTGAACCTTTTGATATTTGGGACTTTGCGCCCGATTTGGCAGTTGAAGTAATTTCTCCTAGCGAAAGACACAACGCAGTTGAGCGCAAAATAAACGATTATTTTGAAGCCGGAGTTCGTCAAGTTTGGAAAATTGTTCCCGAATCAAAGACTTTGACAATTTATTTTTCGGCGACCGAAACAAAAATTTTAACTGAAAAAGACGAACTCACTTGCGAAGAAATTTTGCCAAAGTTTCGTCTGAAATTATCTGACATTTTTATTGATTAATTTATGCTAATTGTGATGAAAGCCGACGCGACGGCTGAAGATATTCGCCGCGTCGAAGAAGTTATCGAAAAATTGGGTTTTCGCCCGCACGCAATGCCCGGTGAAGCGCGAACGGCAATCGGCGTTACGGGAAACCAAGGCGCGATTGACCCGACGCATTTTGAAAATCTTAACGGTGTTGCAGATGCGATTCGCGTTACGAAACAGTATAAATTGATTTCAAAGGATTTACGCCCTGAAAAATCAATTATCAAAGTCGGAAACGCGACCATCGGCGGCAATGAATTAGCGATTATCGCCGGACCTTGCGCGGTTGAAACGGTTGAACAAGTTTTTTCTGCTGCCGAAGCAGTTGCGAAAAGCGGCGCAAAATTCTTTCGTGGCGGCGCGTTCAAACCGCGAACTTCGCCTTACGCTTTTCAAGGCAAAGGCGAAGACGGCTTAAAGATTTTGGCTGAAGTGCGCGATCAATTCGGTTTAAATATCGTTACCGAAGCGATGGACGAACGCGGCATTGATTTGGTCGAAAAATACGGCGATTGTATCCAAATCGGCGCACGCAATATGCAGAATTTTTCGCTTTTGAAATATGCCGGAAAAACGCGCAAACCAATTTTGCTGAAACGCGGAATGTCGGCGACTTTGGACGAATTTTTGCTTGCGGCAGAATACATTATGGCTGAAGGAAATTATGACGTGATTTTATGCGAACGCGGCATCAGAACTTTCGGAAATCACGCCCGCAACACGATGGATTTATCAATCGTTCCGGCAGTTCAAAAAATGACGCATTTGCCGATAATCGTTGATCCATCGCACGGCACAGGCAGAAATTATATGGTTAATCCGCTGGCTCGTGCCGGAGTTGCAGTCGGCGCAGACGGCTTGATTATCGAAGTTCATCCGTGTCCCGAAGAAGCATTATGCGACGGCGCACAAGCCTTAACTTTGGCGCAATATTCCGAACTTTACGAACAAGTTAATGCGATTCACGAAATCTTAGCCAAAGAAGAAATGGCGATTGCTCTGGCGTAAAAGTTTTGAGTCCCGCCTTCAGGCGGCTTCAACTGCCAGCGAAGCGAAGCAGTTGACTGCGTTTTTTAACTTGAATTATTATTAAACCAAAAAACCGCTTCGCTTCGCTCGCGGTTTTGCCGCCTAAAGGCGGGACTCCAAACTTTTTATTCAATCGTTGTTAACTTTGACCGAAACCAATCGGCTAATTCTTCTTCGCTCAAATTCCCTTCTGCTAAGCTCAAAAAAGTTAAATATTTTTCCTCTTGCGTCGCTTCGATGTTGAAACCGTTCAAAAGCAAAAATGTTCGTGAAACGACTAAAGCCGTCCGTTTATTACCGTCAATAAACGGATGATTTTTGGCAATTCCGTAAGCTAAACTTGCGGCAAGCGCAGAAATATCGGGCATTTCTTCGCTATAAGCCAAAAGATTTTGCGGACGTGCCAAAGCCGAAAGCATTAAACCTTCGTCGCGCACGCCATCGCTTCCACCGTGTTCGGCGATTTGGCGTTTGTGAATTGCATAGACGGCTTCTTCTAAAAGCCATTTAATTTCTGACATTTTATTCGGCGAGTTTTCGCAAAGCATCGCGGTCTTCGCGCATAACTTGTTCGGCAAGTTTCATTTGTTCGGCAAGTTCGGGATTGTAAGGCGTAAGTTCAACACCTTTAGCGGTTTCAATCGCAAAAAGCGTGTCGCCTTTGGAAACGCGGAGTTTTTGTAAAATCTCTTTCGGCAAAATCACGCCCGTTGAATTTCCGATAACTGTTACTTTTAGTTTATTCGTCATAACAATTAAAATATAACAGATGTTATAACATAAAATCAAATAAAAAAATCCGCGCTCGTCCCGAAACGAGCGCGGATTTTTCGCTTTCAACTTCGCTTTGCGCCTTTTGCCTATTTTGCAAGGCGAAGTTTGAGAAAACCGTAAAATTGAATGTAACACGAAAGCATCGCGGTTACGATTAAAAGCGTCATCGGCAAAAAGCGGAATGTTTCAGGCAAAACAATGCCCAAAGATTGCTTGAACGCCGCGCCGACCGAAATTGCAAATCCGGCAATCAGACTTCTGCCCAAAAGCCAGTTTCCAAACGACTGTTTTTCGTCCGACGGCAAAAAATAAGGTAAAACCAACATCATTAAAAGCGTGATTGCAAAAATTACCGTATCCAGCCCGAAATTGCCGAGCATCTGCCCGAATTCGACCGCCAAAAAGAAAAGAACGAATGTCGTGTCAATCGCAAAACCTTTGTTGTCTGCGGTTTCGCTTCTGATTTGTCCGATTTGCGCTAGTGTTTTCATATTTATTTTCTACTCATTAAAACAACTAATGACGCTTAAATTTCAAGCAATTTGCCAAATTATTTTTGTTGATTCTTAAAATTTGAATAGGCGACGCGGAAAAGTTCCGACAAAGCCTTTGCCGTTTCGGGCGTTAAATTCTTGTCGGCGCGAAGATGTGCTTCGACAATTTCCGGTGTCGCTTCGTGCGGATAATAGACCACTGCTTCAACGTCTTCCGAATTTCCCTGCTTTTTCATCACGCGATTAACCGGCATATCGAGCCAGTTGGTTAAACGCGCAATGTTGTCCGCGTCCGGTTTGCCCGTGCCGTTTTCAATACGCGAAAGCGTCGAAGCCGAAACCAGCGTAACGTCCGCCACATCGCGCAAACTCAAACTCAATTCGTTGCGGCGACGTTTGATTGCTCTGCCTAATTCAATTGTGTTTATAAAACTTTCATTCTTAAATGCCATATTGCTTTCTCCTGTTTCTGATTTGATTTTGCAAACGCTTTTGTTGCATCTGCCTCTAATCTGTTTCAAACATAGCACAAGGAAAATTTATTTGCAAGACCACGTTTCACGCTTGCAACAAATAAATTCGTCTGATACAATGTTTCATAGATGAAACTTCAAGGTTTTATCTTTGGTTTTTAGATAGTTGAAAAATAGTTTTGAGTCCCGCCTGGCACAAGCCCGGGCTTTAACTGCCAGCGAAGCGAAGCAGTTGACTGCGTTAATAAAATTTAATTGTAGCAAAAAACCGCTTTCGCTTCGCTAGCGGTTTTGCCGCCTAAAGGCGGGACTCAAAACTTAGGAGAAATAAAATGACAGCAATAACATTAGAAAAAATTTCAACGGAATCGGCTGAGAAACGTGAAAAACGCGCAAAGTCAATTGCGGCAATGGGTTTGGTTAATCGTGAAGGCGATAAATTCAAAGTTTCAACGCCGAGTTTGCGCGGTCGTCAAACTTCTTATGATGTTTGGCGCGATGCGTCGGCGAAAATCCGTTGTAATTGTTTGGAATTTGAAGAAGCTGTTGTTACCGATTCGGCGTTTCGATGCGAGCATATTTTGGCGGTAAAATTCGCCGTTGTCGCAAAAAACACCGAACCGGCAACGAAACAAACAATTGTTTCGGAAAACAAAAGCGTAACTGAGTCGTCCGATTTGGGATTGGGGAATGCAGATTTGGGATTGAAAAAATCTGAAATCCGAAATCCGAAATCCGAAATGTCCACGGATGGCGAACAGAAGACTGCGGAACATTCGGCAGATGAATCAATCAAAGGACAGATTGATTCAAACGAAGCCAAAGTTCAGCAACTTACGAACACGAAAGGAGAAATTACAATGACACAAGTTAGAGAATTAAATTATATCGCCGAAGCAGCAACAGAAACGAATAAAGCACCGAGCAATGTTTTGAATTTTACGACAACGCTGAAGGAATTGCGTAAAAATGTTGAACCGCATTTGGTGAAACAGCGCGAAGGTTGGCGCGATAGAAACGGAATGGCGCATTACGTTGATTATGTCGAATGGCACACGGTCGCTGACATTTTGGACGAAAACGCGCCGAATTGGTCGCACACGATCCGCGACATCAAGCAAATCGGTGAGATTTTTACCGTAACGGTGGCGATTACGATTGACGGCGTAACCCGCGAAGGTTTGGGAACAGGCTTTGCCGATTCGGAAATGGGAATTAAAAAAGCCGAACACGACGCGCTGAAACGTGCGGCTGTTAAATTCGGCATTGCCCGCGAGCTTTATAAAAAAGAGTCGGACGTTATCGAACGCGAAGGCGCAATTCCAACTCCGTTAAATGACGGCGGTTTTCCGTCAAATCCGATTGCGAAAAGTCTTTCGGATTTGGTAACGGCAAAACAACTCGGAATGATTCGCGCCATTTCACGCGAAATCGGCGTTGATGCCGACGAGGAATGCCAAATTGTAATGCAATGCAAAACCGACGAACTCTCGAAAAAAGCTGCATCGGGATTGATTCAGCACCTTCAGGATTTGCAAAAACAACAAGAAATCCCGAATGTCCAACCAATGCGCCGCGCGGGTTAGTTTTTATTGCCCGCGAAACACGCGAAATATGCGAAATTTCAAATCTTTTTTTCGTGTGTTTCTCGTGTTTCGCGGGCAAAAATAAATTATTGAGCCAAATTACGCTCAATAAACGAAAGGATGAGTTGCGAAGACCGTTCTGCTTTCTCCAAAAGCCAGTAAGACCTCACTCGCAACTCAATCCTCCTCTAAATTTAAGTCGGAGCGCGGACATCTTGCCTGCCCGTTCGAGCGAAGCAAGAACGGCAAACGCCGCACACGAAATCAACTTGATTTAATGTGCGGCGTTTTCGCGCCTGTTCTCGCAAAGCCTCGAACGCGCGGGCAAGCGAAACGCTTGCGCTCCAGTCTAATGCGGAGCTTGGTCGGGAAAAGAGTTTGCGTCCATTTCTTCTTCGGCAAGAAGCAATTTTTTATAATTTTCGGGCAAGATGCGGACTTTTTTGTTTGCGTCGGTTACTAAATGCAAAGTTTCACCTTCAGCGAGCAGAGTTTCATCAGCGGCGCGGTAAATTTCGTAGTTAAAACGTATCGAACGACTGCGAACTTCGCCGACTTTTGTGCGAACGGTGAGAAGGTCTTCGTAATAAGCAGGCGATTTATAGCGGACGTAACTTTCGCCGACAACCATCAGCGCGTTGTCTTTTTCCTCCATATCTTTGTAGGAAAATCCACGCGCACGACAAAATTCACTGCGCCCCAATTCAAACCAAATTAGATAGTTTGAATGATGAACAATGCCCATCTGATCAGTTTCTGCGTATCTAACGCGAATTTCGGTTTCGTGCCAATCCATAAACGATTTGGGATTTGGGATTGCGGATTTAGGATTTAATTAAAAATCCGCAATCCGCAATCCCAAATCCGAAGTTGAACTGGGATGTAGGGATTCGAACCCCAATAAGCAGATCCAGAAACTGCTGTCCTACCATTAGACGACATCCCAATAATGTTTGATTTTAAAGGCTAAATCGGCTTTGTCAAATGATTTTCGGCGTTTGGGCTTGATTGGAATGTAAATCAAAGGCAAAATAATAGTTTATGTCATCGGGCGAAAAAGAAATCCTTTCCAATCGTGCCGCTTTTCACGAATATCATATCTTGGACAAATACGAAGCCGGAATCGCGCTTCTCGGAACTGAGGTCAAAAGCGTGATGGGCGGGCGTATCCAACTCAAAGAATCTTACGTTTCGGTAAAGGACGGCGAAGTTTGGATTTTTAACGCGCATATTTCGCATTATTCGCACGGAAATATTAACAATCACGATGTTTTGCGAACGCGGAAACTATTGCTTCATAAGCGCGAAATCGAAAAGCTCGAACGTGAAACTTCGCAGAAAGGAATGACGCTCGTCGTAACCCGGCTTTATTGGAAAAACGGGCGTATAAAATTTGAAATCGGCGTGGCGAAAGGCAAAAAACTTTATGATAAACGCGAAAGTTTGAAGGAAAAAACCGTCGAACGCGAAACTCGCGCACAGATTAAGGAACAGGCTAGATAAAACATAGATTACTTAGCAAAGTTGTAAGATTACCTAAGTTTAAGGTAATTTAATAGTAAATTCGTTTTACACAAGAATTTTATTTTCAGTTTATAAACAAAATAATTATGAAATCTCAGGCGATTACGGGAAATTTTCAGGACGCGAAAGCAGATGCTTTGGCAGTGGCGGTTTTTAAGGACGAAACAGCGTCGGACGGCATTTTGAAGACTTTGGACGATTTGACGGGCGGCATTATTGCTTCCGTTATCAAAACCGAAGAATTCAAAGGCGAAGTCAATGAAACGGCTTTGGTTCGTTTTGCGGCAAACGGCAAAGGCAAGGCTTCGAGAGTTTTGCTGATCGGCGTTGGCGACCGAGAGGAATATAAAGTTTCGAGCGTGGCAAATGTTTCGGGTTGCGCGGCGCGTTTTTTGCGAAAACGAAATTTAAAAAGTTTCGCGCTTCTGCCGCGTTGCGAGGCTGAAGCCTTTGAAGTTGCGAAAGGCGCGGCGCAAGGTTGCATCACGAGCCAGTTTGAACTCGACAAATATCGCACGCAAGACAAAAACGAAAAAGCCATTGATAATTTTACGATTTGCGTTGAAGATGCAGACAAATCGGATTTAGAAAAAGGTTTGGCGGCTGGTGAAGCTATCGGCGATTCGATGAATTTTGCGCGTGATCTGGCAAATGAACCGCCGAATATTCTGCACCCGACCGAAATGGCGAAACGCGCCGAAAAAATGGCGAAGGAATTCGGTTTGAAATGCGAAATTTTAGACGAGAAACAGATGGAAAAACTCGGAATGGGTTCGCTGATGTCTGTTTCTTACGGTTCGGAACAGCCCGCCAAAATGATTGTTTTGAAATACGAGCCGAAAAAATCTACGGGCAAAAAAGGCGAACTTCTCGCGCTTGTCGGCAAAGGCATCACGTTTGACACGGGCGGAATTTCGCTCAAACCGGGTGAAGGAATGGACGCGATGAAATACGATATGTCGGGCGGCGCAACCGTTCTCGGCACGATGCGGGCAATCGCAATTTTGAAACCGACAGTTCCCGTTTTGGGAATCGTCGCCGCAGTAGAAAATATGCCGGACGGCAAAGCCTCGCGCCCGTCGGATGTCGTAACGGCAATGAACGGAAAAACTATCGAAATCTTAAATACGGATGCCGAAGGACGTTTGGTTTTAGCCGATGCCGTCGCTTATGCCGAAAAACAGGGTGCAACGACAATTGTTGATATGGCAACGCTGACAGGCGCAGTCATCATTGCGCTCGGCGACATCAACACCGGAATTATGGGCAATGATCAAGGTTTAGTTGACGACATTATCGCTTGCGGCAAAGAAGCGGGCGAAGGTTTCTGGCAACTTCCGCTTGGCAAAGAATACAGCAAAGGAATTAAATCGGACATTGCCGACATCAAAAATATCGGTCCGGCGCGAAAAGCAGGAACGATTGTCGGCGCGGCTTTTATTCAAGAATTTGTTGACAAAGCAAAATGGGCGCATTTGGACATTGCCGGAACTGCTTGGGCTGACAGCGAAAAACCGCATCACGCCAAAGGTCCGACCGCCGTTGCCGTTCGCACGCTTTTGAAATTAGTTGAAAAATCGCAGTAATAACAAAATTTAAGGAGATATAATGATGAAATTATTCAGTTTAAATAGCAACAAAACATCGGCAATTTTAGCATTGCTGATTGTTGGTTTAATTGTTTTGGGTTGCGGCGGAAAGCCGGAAATGCCGCCCGAATCAACTACGCAAAGTTTAATCAAAACCGGAATTACCGATTTAGCCGACGCAGTTGATAAAGGTGATTTCAAGGCGTTTCGGGAAAAAGCGTCAACTGATTTTCAATCGTCTTTCACCGAAGCACAACTGAAAACGACTTTCCAAAAATACGTTGACCAAAAAGATGTCATCGTCCCGATTTTGAAAAAAGCCGCCGGAAAAGATGTCAAATTCTCGCCTGCTCCTTCGATGCGCGAAGAAAAAGGCAGCTACATTCTGGTTGCCAACGGCACGATTGAAACCGGAGACGAAGACATAAAAGAACTCAAAACCGAATTTGAATGGGTTTGGCGCGACGGCGCGTGGAAACTTTTGAAAATCAAAGTGTAATTGCAGAAACACGCACGAAGATAAGTGTGTCCGATTTGAATTTTAGTATTCAGCAAACTTACTTCGTGCGTGTTTCCGCAAAAATACTAAAGCAAAGACATTCAAAAAGTTGTCTTTGCTTTTCTTATTTGACGCAAGCTAAAATTTTGTAACTTTCTCACTAAAACTATGTTGCAAGAATCTACCTATTCATTACGCGATCTCTTAACAGACATTGGAGGTTTTGCCTCAATTATCAGTCTTATTTTGACCACATTTATTTTTTTCAACTTGCGAAGTATAAAAAACAGTTACATATTTAGAATAAGGTCGCCGCAGTTTTTGAGATTTTTGAATTCTAAAATTTCCGAAATTAATGAACTGGCGCAGAATTTTTCGTCTAACAGCAGAGTAATTGTTGATGAATTAGCGAAGATTGACGTAAGGTTAAGCTCAATGCAGGAGCGAATGAGCGGGAACGCCAAGCGGACTATCGTTGATTTGCGCGAACACATCAAAATTTATGAACGAATGCCAGAAAGTGAAGAAAAATTTAATCAGGTTTATCGCGGAATTCTTAGAGTAGTAGAAGAAGTTAAAGAGTTGCAACAGGATTTGAATTTGGAGTAGTTATGACGGATGAAACTTCGGAAAAATATAAGTGGGTTGATGCGGTTGTTAGACTAATAGAACTAACACGCGAAGGAAAACTGCTTTGGAAAGTTGAATCGGAAGCCCAAACGCCATTTGATTTGGAGAGAGCGAGTGCTGTCTTTTCTACCGAACACGATAGGCAAAAACTGCGTTTATACGCTATAAAAGCATCAATCGGCTATAGAATGGAAACTTATCAGGAAACCAAAACCATTTTAGATGTCGTTAATGAAAAAGGAGAACGCCTTTGGAGTTTTCCAGATGTTGTTGCCCTATCGAGCTTATTAGAGACAGTCGGTTATCAAGTTTCCGGTATGTCTTCATTTCTAAAGAATATAAACAGAGAAAGCGAAGCCATTGTTAATTTATGAAAATACACGAATATCAAGGAAAAGAACTTTTGAAAATTTACGGCGTTCCCGTGCCGCGCGGTATCGTTGCCCGAACACCGGAAGAAGCCGAACAAGCGGCGAAGGATTTAGGCACTGACGTGGTTGTCGTGAAAGCGCAAATCCACGCCGGCGGACGAGGCAAAGGCGGCGGCGTTAAACTCGCAAAATCGCCCGCCGAAGCTAAAGAAATCGCCGACCAAATTCTCGGTATGACGCTCATAACGCATCAAACCGGACCCGAAGGACGCGAAGTTAAAACGCTTCTCATCGAAGAAGGTTTGCCGATTGACCGCGAGTTTTATCTGGCGGTTACGCTCGACCGCGTTACGGGCAGAAATACTTTTATGGCTTCCAAAGCGGGCGGAATGGACATCGAAAAAGTCGCCGAAGAAACGCCCGAATTGATTTTGAAGGAAGCGATTGACCCAAGTGTCGGTTTGCGTCCGTTTCAGGCGCGAAATCTGGCTTTCGGTTTAGGAATTCCGAACGAATTGATTAATCAAGCCGCCGGATTTATGCTCAAACTTTATGACGCATATGAAAAAATGGATGCTTCCCTGCTCGAAATTAATCCGTTTTTGTTGACCAAAGATAATCGTTTAATCGCTTTAGACGCAAAGGTTAATTTCGACGATAACGCGATGTTTCGGCATAAAGATTACGCCGAATTACGCGATTTGAGCGAAGAAGAACCGCTTGAAATTGAAGCCTCGAAATTTGACTTGAATTACATCAAACTCGACGGAAACATCGGTTGTATGGTCAACGGCGCAGGTTTGGCAATGGCGACAATGGACATCATCAAAATCGCCGGCGGCGAACCGGCAAACTTCTTGGATGTTGGCGGAGGCGCGTCGCAGGAACGAGTCGAAAACGCTTTCAGAATTTTGCTGGCAGATGAAAACGTCAAAGCCGTGCTTATCAACATTTTCGGCGGCATCGTGCGTTGCGATATGGTTGCCAACGGAGTTGTCGCGGCGGCAAAAAACTTGGGCGTTTCAATTCCGATTGTCGCCAGATTAGAAGGCACAAACGTCGAAGAAGGCAAGCGCGTTTTGATGGATTCCGGCATCGGCATCATTTCCGCCGACGGAATGCACGACGCGGCGGCAAAAGTTGTCGCGGCAGCAGGCGGGTAGCGGTGAAGAAGGGGAGAAAGTGAGAAGGGGAGAAAGTGAGATATAATTACGGAAGGTAAATGTTTCTCTCACTTTCTCCTCTTCTCACTTTCTCACTTTCTACTTCTTATTCGGGAATCAACTCGACCAAACCGCGCAGAGCCTTGTTGACGGCTTTTTCGTTCGGGAAAAATTTCAACAAATCTTCTTCGATGACAACCGTTGCTTTCGAGATTTTTTCGCCTTCGGGATTTTTCTTTTCTTCTTCTTCCGCCGCGTCAACTTCAACTTCTTTTAAGATTTCTTCGGCATTTTTTACAGTTTCCGTGCTTGGTTTTTCTTCCGGCGTTTTCGGGACGCTGTGAAATTGCGCCATTTGATATTTCAAATCTTCCGCCGAATCAAATTCGTTTTCATCGAGTTTGATGATGTAATTATAATCGGCTTGGTCAACCAAAATATACGGAATATTGCCGATTCCTTTGACGAATTTCTGATCGGCTTTCGTAATAATTCCCTTCGGAATTTTCACGCCCAGCGCAGAACCGATTAAATCAATAAACTCATCATATTGCGAGAAATGCGTTGTTTGACAACCTTCCGACCAAGTAGAATTTGCGCCGCCACGATGTTGATTTATCGCAATTCCTTTGTCGGAAAACAATTTTCCGTCGCGTCCCGTGCGCCACACAGGAAGACTTTCGTCCGGCGTATTCGGGCGCAAAGCAACGTATCTTTTCGCTGCGTTCCAGATGTGATGATATGAAAGTTTGTAGAAATGAACGCCTTTTTTCAAAATCGCTTTCGGCTGTCCTTTCATAATATAAGCGGACGGCTCGGCGTTCCAATTAAAAGTTTTGAAATCGTCTTTCGTGATAACCGCCAGTTCGTCGTCATAAAAATTTATCTTTTTCTGACGCACGGCAATCTCGACAACCGGATAATTTTTCCGCTCGTTGCCAAGAAAATATCTGGCAATCTTTTCCGCTGATTCGTTTTTAATAACAGGTCTTTTGCTCGGTAATATGGACATAGTTTTTCTCCTTGTTTGCGCCCATAATAAACCTATTAAATAAATAATTCAACAGAAACCTTAAAATATTCGTAATGTTTCAAGAAAAAGAATTTCCGTCTTCGTCGCTGAAAGCGACCGACATTATAGCCTAGCGAGAATCGCTAGGTCAGTTTAACCACATTTTCCGTCGCTGAAGGCGACGAACAAAAAGCGCAACGATTGTAGCTCACTTTCAGCGAGCGGAATTTGTCGCAAACTGACCCAGCGATTCTCGCTAGGCTATAATGTCAGTCGCTTTCAGCGACAAAAAAACAAACCAATGTGAGTTTCTCATTTTTAATTGACGTTTACTCCTTGACCTAAAGTCTTATTCAAAGTCGGAAAATTGAATCAAGGTGTAAATCAATCTATCAGTTATCATCTTTCATCTATCAGATATATAGAAGGTGAAAAATTTACTTCCACCATAACTGACAGATTATAGCTGATAACTGATAGATAAATCTTGTGTTTCCGGCTTTGAATAAATCCTAACTTTGACCTTAATCTCACGAAGATTTACCATTAAACTTTCGCTCAAAAATTATGGAAATTCTATCATCACTAAATCCGCAACAACGCGAAGCTGTGCAGACAACCGATGGCGCACTTTTGATTTTGGCGGGCGCGGGTTCGGGCAAAACTCGTGTGATTACGGTTCGCATCGCTTATTTGATTTCTGAAAAACAAGTTGCGCCTTACAACATTCTTGCCGTTACATTTACCAATAAAGCGGCGGGCGAAATGCGCGAGCGTGTCAACGAATTGCTCAAAAACGAGAGATTAAATTCCGCGCCGCTGGTAACGACTTTTCACTCGCTTTGTGTGCGAATTTTGCGCCAAGATATTGATAATTTGCAGGAAGGCTACACGAAATCTTTTACGATTTACGACACGGACGATTCGATTAAAGTCATCAAAGCGTGCGTCAAAGACATCGGATTTGACGAAAAACAGCTTGCCGCGCGGCAGGTTTTGAATGCGATTTCCAAATCGAAAAACAGCGGTGAAGATTTTGAACTTTTTGCGTCAAAAGTCGAATACACGGACGAACGCCGCGCCGCGATTGCGCGAATTTTTCGGCTTTACGAAGAACGTCTGAACAATGCCAACGCGCTGGATTTTGACGATTTGCTGATTAAAACCGTCAAACTTTTGCGCGTTTCGCCGGAAACACGCGAAAAATATAACGAAAAATTCAAATATGTTTTGGTTGACGAATATCAAGACACGAATCCTTTGCAATTTGCGCTAATCGGTTATTTGACTGAAAAACAGCAAAATATTTGTGTCGTCGGCGATGATTCGCAATCAATTTATGCGTTTCGGCAAGCCGATATTCGCAATATTTTGGAGTTTGAACAACATTTTCCGAATGCGAAAACGATTTTGCTCGAACAAAATTATCGTTCGACGCAGACAATTCTCGATGTTGCCGACGCGATTATCAAAAACAATCAAAATCGCAAAGAGAAAAAACTTTGGACGGCAAATCCGGGCGGCGATAAAATCTTTTATTTCCAAGCGTTTGACGGCGACGGCGAATCGCGTTTTGTCGCGTCGCAGATTGAAGAACATCGCCGCCGAAATCCACAAAATAAGTTTGCAATTTTGTATCGGACAAATGCTCAATCGCGCGTTTTTGAAGAATCTTTGCGGCGTTATCGTATTGAATATAATATAGTTGGCGGATTTTCGTTTTATGAACGAGCCGAAATAAAGGACGTAATTTCGTATTTGAAAGTCGCGCTCAATCCGTTTGACGACATTGCACTTTTGCGCGTGATTAACACGCCGACACGCGGTTTCGGCAAAACTTCTTTGGACGAATTACAGCATCGCGCCAAAGATTTCGGCGTTTCGCTTTGGGAAGCGATTGCGATAATTACCGAAAATTACGACAAACCTTTAAATCTCACGCCGCGAGCGAAAGAATCTTTGAAGAACTTCAAAAAAACGATTGAAAGTTTGCAAAAAATTGTCTCGGAAACCGCACAAACCGATAAACCTGTAACCGATGTAGTTATTGCAGCGATTGAAGATACGGGTTATGCGAATATGCTTCGCACGGAAAATTCGGACGAATCGGCAACGCGGCTCGAAAATTTGGAAGAATTGGTCAACGCGGCAGTTGATTATGACAAACAGGAAGAAAACGGACTTCGGGATTTTATTGATCATTCCGCGCTCGTTTCCGACACCGACAAATTCGACCGCAACGCCGCCGTTACGCTGATGACCGTTCACGCGGCGAAAGGTTTGGAGTTTCCGATTGTGTTTCTTGTCGGTTTGGAAGACGGAATTTTCCCTCATTCGCGTTCGCTCAATGACCAACTCGAACTCGAAGAAGAACGCCGTCTGGCGTATGTTGCGATTACCCGCGCCGAAAAAACTTTGTATCTGTCACACGCAATGCGCCGCCGAGTTTATGGCGAAGAAATGACGGCTGAACCGTCGCAATTTTTGAACGAAATGCCGCTCGAAATGATTGAAGATTTGTCGCGCGGTGCAAGCTGGCTTTCTTACGCAAAAAGCAATTCCGTCAAAGAAAGCAAACGCACAATCAGCAAATTAAAAGGCGAATACACCGAACCGACAAATGCTAAACCGAAAAATCTCTACACCGGAAAAACGTATAATTCGACGGAAGCGATTGCCGAATTTTTTAAGAAAAAAATTGAACCGAAAGATGCGGAATTACCAAGAGACGAAAAACCGAAAATCGTTTCAAATTTCGACAAATTAAAAGCACACGGCTCAAATCAATCCGAAATCCGAAATCCAAAACCGGAAATTGATAAAGGTTTTGTTGCCGGATCGCACGTTCGCCACTCAAAATACGGCAAAGGCTTAGTTTTACGGCGCGAAGGCGCAGGCGACAATGTGAAATTAACGGTCAGTTTCCCCGGTTTCGGACAAAAGAAATTGATTGAAAAATTTGCAAATCTCGAAAAAGCGTAAAGCTGGGAGCGCGGGCTTCCCAGCCTGCAAGATTGTGTAGCGTTTCGCGTAACAATCTAACGGCGTTGCGAATAAAATCAACTTGATTTCCACTCAAACGCTTTTAGATTGCTCCGCGAAACGCTCTGCAATCTTGCAGGCTGGGAAGCCTGCGCTCCCAGCGAAAATGCTTTTCTCTCACTTATTCTTGCTTTTCGGCTCGTTAAAGTTTATAAATAGTCTGCATCGAAATTTCGCAAAAATCTCCCCGATTCGGCGATAAAGTTTTAATTTTTCAAACAAAACAGTTAAGGAGTAAAGAAAGCAAATGAAAAGAAGAATTCCCTATTTTTTGGCATTGGCAATGATCTTTGTAATGTCGGCAACGGATTTATCGGCGCAGACGCGGATAAAGTTTGCACGCGGCGCAACATCAAAAACCGTGAGCGGAACAATCGGCGTGAACAACGGCGTGGCAGGCGCAAATTACCGCAAATATGTGTTGAATGTGCGTAATGGGCAAACGATTTCGGCAACACTTTCGTCAAGAAACGGCAATGTAGTTTTTACCGATAACGACGGCACATCGTTGCGTTATCGCGCCGATTATTCCGGCGACCACGAAATCAACATCTACAACGGCGGCTCAAAAAGTTCGACTTTTTCGTTGACCGTTTCGGTCAGGTAAAATCGTAATTCAATTAGCAAAATTCAGACGGCGGCGTTAAAATTAATTCGTTTAGAAAAATTTTAACGCCGTTGAACTGTTTTCGGCGGTTTCCAATCAAAATTATGAATAAAAAATCAATCTTAATTATTGCAGTTTCTACATTTATCGCGCTTCTTTCGGGTTGCAGTTACGTTGACCAAGCCCGCGAAATGGCAAACTCGAACTCAAACAAATCAATCGTCGAAAAAGGCGTTGACGGTGTAACGGGCGAAAAGAAAATCGGTGTCAAAGAATGCGACGATTTTATGGACGAACTCGAAAAAGGCAACAAAAAAGAAGGCGAAGATATGATTTCAGAAGGCTTACGCCGCGCTTTCGTCAACGAACTCCGCGAAAAAATGCGTAAAAGCATCGAAGAAAACAAAAAAGACCCAACCAAACAAGCCCAAGAATGCAAAGATTATAAAGAACAATACGACAAATGGTTCAAAGAAAAAAACACAAACAAATCAGCTTGAATCATTACTTATTCATCAAAATATTTCGGGCAAAGCACCGCAACGAATATCGTTGAGTTAGAAGAGGTTTGCCCGCTAATTTACGCTAATTTACGCGAATCTTAAAACCTCTTATTTGATTTTTATTCGCGTCTATTCGCGTAAATTAGCGGGCAAAAACAATAAAGAATTTGGCAAATCAATGCAAACTATTATCGAGGAAGCGGTTGAACAATATCGGCGGCGCAAATTTTTGGAAGGCTTGAACGAAGATTTCAAGGCTTTGAAAACAGATAAAAAGGCTTGGCGGGAAGAATTGAAAGAGCGCAAAATGTGGGATAAAACTTTGCTCGATGAAAGAAAAACGAAAGGCAAGGATTGAAAAAAATCAGCCTGTTTCAACAGGCTTTCCGCGTTTCGCGGCACTTAGCCACGCGACTTTAGCGCGTGGAAAGAGAAACGATAGAACGAAAAGGGCGTTTTAACGTCCTTGAAAAAGGCTTTAGCCGTCAAAGTGTGAAGGATAAAGCCGAAACGAATTTCTTTGAGTTGCCGCAATATTGTAAAATAGTTTCATTTGCAGGAGAAATTTTTATGTCAGTTGATTTGCAACAAACTATCCAAGAACAAGTTCGCGTTCTGTCCGAAGATGAAATGCGCGAAGTGTTAAATTATATGCAAAATTTGCGTAAAGAAAAAAAGATTCGGAAGGCAAAACCGATTTCCGCCATTTTTGAAGATTTGAGCAACGAAATTTCGCTTGAAGAATGGCAAGAACTTCCAACAGACGGCGCAGAAAATCACGACCATTATCTTTACGGTGCGCCGAAAAAGGCTGAGTAAATTTTTATAGGCGATTTTTGGTTTTAGTATGGTTGTAATCCTTATGGCGTGGCGGGCGCAGAGCAACCCTTCCTGACCTGAAATTGTGATTGAGTTGATTGGTGAAATTTAGCATTTATTCAAGCTAAAGTTGAAAAGACAAGTTTAATACATTAACAGGTTTGGAAGGGTTGCTCTGCGCCCGCTCTTTTTTGACAATTCAAGATAAAATTTGAATTGTTTCGTTAAAGAGAAGCTAAAGGCTACAGTTTGACTGATTGTATTTCGATGACGCTGATGCGCGAACGCAAAATCCGAGAAGTTTTGACGCACGACAATCATTTTAAGCAAGAAGGATTTACGATTCTGCTCTAATCTGGCTTTGATTTGCCGAAAATATTTGGTAGGGCTTATTCAAAGTAGGAGTTTTTTTTGAGTCATCGAAGATGACAAACATTATAGCCTAGCGAGAATCGCTAGGAACGCGGTAGAAAGAAAATCGCTCGCTGAAAGTGAGCAACAATTATTCGTGTGGTTTTGTTCGACGCTTTCAGCGTCGGGACGTTGAATACAATCGAAGCCTAGCGATTCTCGCTAGGCTATAATGTTTGTCGCCTTTGGCGACTTTGAATAAGCCCTAAGATATTTGGGTGAAAGCCCGCAACGAATTCCGATTGGTTGAAGCATTGTTGTAAAATAGCTTGATTCAGTCAAAGGAGAACCATATGAAAATAATTCCGCTTAATTGTCCAAATTGTGGCAAACGTCTAGAAATTGGTGAAAATAAAGAGCAACTAGCTTGCGGGACTTGCGGGTCTCAACTATATGTTGACCGTAGCGGCGGCACAATCTCTCTTGAACTTGCTAAATCATTGGGAGCAATTAACACAGGAGCCGCGCAGACTGCGGCGGAATTAGCCCTTGTTAGACTTGAGAAAGAAAGAATCACAGCCCATTATGAAGTAATAAAACTCGAACGCGAGATTGTAGAAAAAACTTCCGCACTCACGCACTATACTTTTAAAGAGCAAGATATAATGAGCGAAAAGACAGTTGCGTCGGTAAATGATCGGGCGGTGACGCTTGAAGCTAAAATAAAATCCCCTTGGAATGAGATTTTCTTTGTAGGGCTTTTACCTATAAGCCTTATCATTGTATGTATCTTTGCAGCCGTTGCCCAGGGTAATTTGATATTACTTATCCCATTTGGAATTGTCGCAATTATTTTATGGTTGGGAATCATTGCAATGTTAGCCCCCAAACCTAAAGACGTGGAAGACATGAAAGCCCAAATAGCTCGACATCATGTAGCTATTGCAAATCGGGAGTTACAAGAGGAAGCTACAGCTACTATCTCTCGTAGTCGTGAGCTACTTCCCGATGCCCGTGCTTCATTAACACATATTGAAGAAGAGATTGCTCACAATAAGAAGATTGTAAGTTTGAAGCATTAACCTATATAAAATAATACTAAGACGAGTTAAAAAGTTGGTTTTAATCTTTTCTTTTTTCGCGTCTTTTCGCGTATTTCGCGGGCAAAAAAAATTCTTATGCAAAAACACAAACCGTCATTTATCGAATCAATCGCCGAAAAGCTCGGCTTGATTGAGAATCTGCATTCAACATTTGAATCGGAAGAAATTCCGCGCATTAATGAGCCGGGCGAATTGTCGAATTATCCGCCGCCGGAGATGTGGGATGATTGGACGGAGTATGAGGCGACGAGCGGGAATCGGCGCGAGAAGAAGAATTATATGATTGTGCCGACGATTTGTTTTAACTGCGAATCGGGTTGCGGGCTGTTGAGTTATATCGAAAAAGACAGTTTGAAAGTCCGCAAGTTTGAAGGCAATCCGTATCATCCGGGCAGTCGTGGGCGAAACTGCGCGAAAGGTCCGGCGACGATTAATCAAATCAATGACGTTGACCGAATTTTGTATCCAATGAAGCGCAAAGGCAAACGCGGCGCGGGCGATTGGGAGCGAGTTTCGTGGGATGAGGTTTTGGACGATATTGCGGGGAAAATTCGTGCCGCGCTTTTGGAAGAAAAGCGAAATGAAGTCGTTTATCACGTCGGGCGACCGGGACACGAAGGTTTTATGGATCGGATTTTGCAGTCGTGGGGAGTTGACGGGCATAATTCGCACACGAATATTTGTTCATCGGGAGCGCGATTCGGCTATGCGATGTGGCAGAATTTTGACCGACCTTCGCCCGACCACGCCAACGCACGATTTATTTTGCTGATTTCGGCGCATCTCGAATCGGGGCATTATTTCAATCCGCACGCCCAACGAATCATCGAAGGGATGATGAACGGCGCGAAATTGGCGGTGATGGATCCGCGCCTGTCAAACACGGCTTCGATGGCGGATTATTGGATGCCGACGCAACCCGGAAGCGAAGCCGCCGTGCTTTTGGCGATGGCGAATATTCTTTTGCAGGAAGATTTATACAACGCCGATTATTTGCGAAATTGGGTAAATTGGCGCGACAGTTTGGCGGAACTGAGAAAAATGTCAGAACCATCTGCGGTAGCGGATGGTTTAAGTTCGAGTTCTGAAATGTCGGCAGATGGTTCTGACGGCAAACTTCAACCACCCGCTACCGCAGGCGGTTCTGACAGCGACATTACTTTTGAAAATTTCATTGCCGAACTAAAAAATCTTTACGCCGAATACACGCCCGAATTTGCGGAAAAAGAATCCGGTGCAACGGCGGAAATGATTGTCGAAATTGCGCGAAAAATCGGTGAAGCAGGCTCAAAATTTGCCTCGCACAATTGGCGTAGTGCAGGAAGCGGCAATCTTGGCGGTTGGGCAGTCGCAAGATGTCTGCATTTTTTGAATGTTTTGACCGGAAGCGTTGGCACGGTTGGCGGAACTTCGCCATCGGCTTGGAACAAATTCAAACCGAAAGGTTTTTCCACGCCGCCCGCGCAGAAGTTTTGGAACGAACTGCATTTTCCGCTTGAATATCCGTTGGCGCATTACGAAATGAGTTTCCTTTTGCCACATTTTTTGAAGGAAGGTCGCGGGAAATTGCAGGTTTATTTCACGCGGGTTTTTAATCCGGTTTGGACATATCCCGACGGTTTTACTTGGATTGAAGCGTTGTCGGACGAATCGAAAATCGGAATGCACATTGCGCTCACGCCGACTTGGAACGAAACCGCGTATTTTGCCGATTACGTTTTGCCGATGGGACACGCTTCGGAGCGACACGACCTTGTTTCCTACGAAACTCATTCGGGTTTATGGATCGGTTTTCGTCAGCCGATTTTGCGCGAAGCGGCTCGGAAACAAGGCAAAGAAACAAAATTTACCTACGAAACAAATCCGGGCGAAGTCTGGGAAGAAGACGAATTTTGGTTTGAACTTTCGTGGCGAATTGATCCTGACGGAAGTTTAGGAATTCGCAAACATTTCATCTCGCCGTATCGAGAAGGCGAAAAAATTACGATTGACGAATATTATCAATACATCTTTGAAAACACCGCCGGATTGCCCGAAAAAGCGGCGACGGAAAATCTGACTCCGCTCGAATATATGCGAAAATTCGGCGCGTTTGAAGTTGAACAGATGTCTTATAACAAGCATCTGACTGCGCTTTCAGAAGCCGAATTAAAAGACTCGGAAATTGACGAAACAACGGGCGATGTCCGCAAAAATGATAAAACAATCGGCGTGATGATTGATAACATTGCGCGGACAGGTTTCCCGACACCTTCGCGTAAACAGGAATTTTATTCGACGACGATGAAAGATTGGAAGTGGGCGGAATACGCCTTCCCGACCTACATCAAAAGCCACGTTCACCCCGAAACTTTTGATAAATCGAAAAACGAAATCACGCTCGTTCCGACATTTCGTTTGCCGACTCTGATTCATACGCGCTCAGGAAATTCAAAATGGCTCAACGAAATTTCGCATCGCAATCCGCTTTGGATTTCGGTAGAAGACGCAAAAAATTGGGACATCAAAACCGGCGATTTGGTTCGCATCAACACCGACATCGGCTATTTTATAAACAAAGCGTGGGTTACGGAAGGAATGAAACCCGGCGTTGTCGCCTGTTCACACCATCTCGGACGCTGGCGCAGACAACAGGACGCGACAGCAAATCGCTGGTCAATGAATCAAGTTACGATTGACGAGATTGAAAAAGGAAAATGGAAAATGCGCGTCGTTGACGGCATCCGCCCGACAAAATCCGACGATCCCGACACTGCCCGAATCTTCTGGTCAGACGGCGGCGTTCACCAAAACATCACCTTCCCCGTCCACCCCGACCCAATCTCAGGAATGCACTGCTGGCATCAAAAAGTCTCCGTCGAAAAAGCGCATTCAGACGACAAATACGGCGACGTTTTCGTTGACACCGAAAAATCCTTTGCGATTTACAAAGAATGGTTAGCAATGACACGCCCGGCGCCGGGACCGAATGGATTGAGAAGACCGCTTTGGCTGGGAAGACCTTTACGACCGAGTGAGGAGATGTTTTATTTGAAGAAATAAAAGGGAGTTTTTGATACTTATATTCAAGAATTGGGCGTAATGCTTGGGCGACATTGCGAACTTTTAGCCAACGAAAATTGTTGAAGAGAAAATGTCTTTAATAATTTAGCCACATTAAAAATACAAAACTTATGAGATTTAAAGAATTAGAAACCGAGCTTGGGTTTGGAATATTGACAAGTATACAAAGAGAAGATAAGTGTAAAACACTTATCGGAACTAAAGTCGAAATAGCAGGAGCAATTGGCGACATAGAGGAAAATACAATTTCCTTACATAATTTTTATTTTGACTCTTTTAGTGGCGAAGGTGAAAATGAATTGATGAGTGAATATTTGGGCTACACTTTGTATTATGATTCAGAGAAATTTAATAGACAAATGTTGGCATTTAAGCCTGGGGATGGTGTTGAAATTACAGCTAGGATTAAAAGTATCACATCTTCAGGTTCTTACTCTTCGAGTTGTAAATTTGAACTAATAACAATTGCTAAGGTAAATACTAGTGAAGAAAGGAAAAAAGCTAGAGAAGAGGCGAAACAAAAAACAAAAGAAGCGGGAAGAGGATGCTTTATTGCCACTGCTTGTTATGAAAATTACAATTCACCAGAAGTTTTAGTTTTGCGACAATTCAGAGATGATAAACTTCTCAAAACTTCTTTCGGCAAAGTCTTTGTAAAATTTTATTACTCAGTTTCACCTTTCTTTGCAACAATAATTTCAAAATCTGAATTGCTAAAAAAATCGGTGCGGCAATATTTTTTAGAACCAATTGTAGCCAAACTTCAGCGACAAAATAAATCCAAGTAGCCCATTAATTCGCGTTTATTCGCGTGATTCGCGGGCTAAAGTTTCTTTTCAGACACTCTCGGAAGATTTGGTTTTTTGACTTTATCGCGTCCAATCATTGACGACTAAATTCGGAACGGTTTCAAAATCTTTGAGGTTGCGGGAAATTAAAATGGCTTTGCGGGAAATTGCGATTGAGGCAATTTTCAAATCCATTACGCCGATGCGAATCTTTTGAGATTTTAAGTCTTGAAAAACTTTGGCGGCGTTTTCGTCAAAGTCTAAAACTGCTGTATTTCGATAACTTTCAAGGAAATTGTGCAACATTTGGTAGGCGAAAATTTGTTGCTCAACCGTCTTACTTTTTGCGATATAAGATAGCCAACCGCGCATTTGCTCTTCAAAAGTAATTATCGTGGTAAAAAGTTCATCAGGCGAAAAAGGTTCAAGTTTTTGTCTGAGTTTTGAGGATTCAAGGTATTTTTCGCGGTCAAGCAAACTGAGGCAATCAGTATCAAGGATTATCATTAATCTTCGTCCTCATCATAAACCATTTTTTGTGATTCACGATATTCACGCCCAAGACGCATTGCTTCATCATAAGCAGGATTATCCGCAAAGATTCCAATCCGTTGCTTCCACCAAGGGACTAAGTTTTTGTCGTCTTTTTTCTCGACTTTACTTTTGAGCGAAGCAACTTCGGCTTCTAAAACCGCGATTCTTTTTTCGATTTCGATATTTGTCATAGCAAAAGTATTTTATCACAACTGAAAATTTATTCAATGAACTTTTCGCGTGATTCGCGGGCTAAATTTTCTTTTCAGACGTTCTCAGAACATTTGCGATTATGGTAGAAATCATCTAAAAATTAACTCATGAAAGATTTAATCGAAGATTGGAAACAAAATGCCAAACGGAAAAATAATGAACATTACAACTTTTTGATGTGGCTCAAACTTCATCAAAATTCGGATAGGATTGACGAAGTTAGTCTTGAAACTCACACGGAAGTTTTTTCAAAAATAAAATGCACCGATTGTGCTAATTGTTGCAAAGTTTTCAGTCCGCCGGTCAATGAAACCGACATCGAACGAATTTCGGCTTTTTTACAGATTTCCGAAACAGAGTTTATTGAAAAATATCTGAAAACAGATGATAAAGGCAGATATGAAATGAATGCCCTGCCGTGTCCGTTTTTGAAAGATAACAAATGCACTATTTACGATGTTCGCCCAATCGTTTGTCAGGAATATCCGCACACAAATAAAAAAGAATTCAAGCAACGGCGATTTACACACATCAGCAACACGGAAATTTGCCCCGCCGTTTATCATATTCTCGAAACTATGAAAAATAAATTCGGTTGGCGGAACAAAAGATAAAATTTTTCGCGTGATTCGCGTGCTAAATTTTCTTTTCAGACGCTCTCGGAAGACTTGCGTTTCTAACCTTTACAAAGTATTCGGGTCAATCAGCGTAATATGCCCGAATCGTTTAAAATCTTTGGTGTTAAAAGTGAGCAATTTGGTGATTTGATGAACATTCATTGCGGCGACGATGCGGGCATCGTGGACTTGTTTGCCGAGAACGGAATTGGCTAAAACTATCTTTCGCCATTCACGATAAATCGCTTGGCTGTCGGGTAAAACGGTCAGCACGGATTCCAGACGAGAGATTTCGACATCGGTTTTGGCGGGCGACCAGCCGAAGCCGTTTTTATCAATCGGGCGAGTGGCGACATTCCAAAATTCGATTAGATTTTGCGGAATCAGACAAACTCTGTCGCCGTTTGCGAGCAAGGTTTTGACGGCATTGACGGCTTGGTTGTGAGTCGGATGAGCAGGTTCGGCACTTCGTAAAAGAATGTTTGTGTCAGCTTGAATATCTTCCACAGTTTATTAGTCCTCGTAAATGGCTTCGCGGCTGTCGTCAATAATTACGGTATTGTTTGAATGACTTTTCGCCCAATCTTCCCACGCCGAGGCTTTTTCTTTTTGATTCGATTTTGCCGATTTTTCGAGCAAATCGTCAATAAAATCAAGCACTTCTTTTTGTGATGAAGTCGGCAACATTTGAATTTTTGTGCTGATTGTTTCAGTTGAAATCATAGCATTCTCACCTCAAAGCAGATTTTACCACATTTTCCAAAATTTGCGTTTATTCGCGTGATTCGCGGGCTAAATTTTCTTTTCGGACGCTCTCGGAAGATTCGGATTTCCGGCTTTCAAAATCAATCATTCGGCGGATGCCAACCGACGACAACCCAATTTTTGCGGATTCGGACTATTCTTTCTTTGTTCAAATTCAATTCATTAACCGTAACCCGCCCGATTGGAGTTGTGCCGATAATTTTGGTGTGATTTTCGCACCATTCAAAATTTTCGTTCCAAATTTGATTACGCAGATTAAATATCGGAACAGTCGTGTTTGTTTCCGCATCGAAGCCTTCAGTTTTATCGGATTTGGCACGATTGCAAGTTTCGCAGACCAACCAAAGGTTTTCTTCATCATTTGTTCCGCCTTTGGCGATTGGAATAATGTGGTCAATTTGAAAGGTAGTGTGGGAATAATACTCTTGAAACAAGCAAAAACCGCAACGGTAATTTGCCGATTTTCGGACTTTTGCTTTTATTTTGTCGGAAATATTTTGACGTTTCATTCAGAAGATAAAGGTTTCATCAAACCGCGTTCAACGGCGACACGCAAGGCTTGAGATTTTCTGAGCAAAGCGTTTTCGTAAACTTCCATCATCGCATCAAGCCGTTTCTTCTCATCGTTTGTGAGTTCGCCTTCGCCATTTTTTTCCAAAAGTTTGTGGAGAATTTTTTGTTGCTTCGGAGGCATTTTTAATTCTGCCAAAGCAAGAACTTCAACATCGGAAAGTGCTTCAACGGCAATTTCGCCGGAGATTTTCTCCAACCAATTTGACAAAACATCTTCAACCCGTTGCTTACTTCGAGTTGCTACCGCTTTCGCATAAAACCAAGCATTTTCCGAAACTGTCAGCGTAACTTGTTGATTCATAACAAAACTATTCTAGCACAAATAAACTTCAGTTCATTAAATCTTTTGTGCGGTTGAGTTGTTTTTCGGTTAAATCGGGACGCATTTCTAAAACATTTCGTATCCATTCTTCGTGAATCTGTTCCGTCCAACGTGCTTGAAAAACGTCCAAAAAGCACAAGTGCATTAAAAAATCCCGAAACGGCGCGGGAAATAAAACACACGCATCAAGGATCACAATTAGTGAAATCATTTAATATCCTAAATCGAGTTCTTGGGCTTGGCTGGCGATTTTTGCTAAAACTTTCAAGCGTTTTTCGTCAATTCGTTGTTTATATGAAATCAAATCTTCAAACCGAACGCGACGATGTTTGCCGACTTTGCGAAAAGGTATTTCATCTGTTTCCAACAGTTTAACCAAAAACGGACGCGAAACTTTCAAGAAATCGGCGGCTTGTTGTGAAGAAAATTCGGTCGGTTCAGGCGTAACAACCACAGTTTTTCCTTTGGCAATATATGACAAGGTTTTCGCTAAAATCTTCGTTACAGCCGGCGAAAGTTCAATATCTTGATTGTTCACTACCAATTTTGCCTTACTTTTTGGCGATAAAATCTTTTGTCCGCTTTGGGCTAATGCTATTTCGCTGTTTGTTAAGTTCATTAAACTGCCTCAAAATCATATTAACACAAACGAAATAAACGAAACAAACGAAATCCCACAATCATATCCGTTATTTGTCTTTATTCGCCTGATTCGCGGATTGAGTTTTCTTTACTGAATATTTGTGAAAATTTGGCTTTCAAAAATCACCGCGTCCAATCTTTGACGACTAAATTCGGGACTTCTTCAAAATCTTTCAGGTTGCGGGAAACTAAAATTGCGTTGCGGGAAATGGCGATGGAGGCGATTTTCAAATCCATTGTGCCGATGCGGATTTTGCTTGATTTGAGGTTTTTGTAGATTTCGGCGGCGTTTTCGTCAAAAGGTAAAACTTTGATTTCCCGAAAATTGTCGAGAAATTTATTTAACCTTTCGTAAGCGAAAATTTGTTGTTCGATGTTTTTACATTTGGAAAGATATGTCAGCCATCCACGCATTTGTTCTTCAAATGTAATGATTGTGGTAAAAATCTCATCAGGCGAAAATTCGTTAAGTCTTTTTCTCAGCAAAGAAGATTCAAGATATTTTTCGCGGTCAAACAGACTCAAGCAATCCGTATCAAGAATTATCATTTACTTGGTGTCCTCATCGTAATCTTCTTTCTGCGCTAACCGATATTCACGTCCAAGCCGCATTGCCTCATCATAAATCGGGTCGTCAGCAAATGTTCCCGCGATTTTTTCATACCAAGGCTTTTCGGCATTACCATTTTTCTCAGCTTTGCTTTTTAATAAAGCGACTTCGGCTTCTAAAATTTCGAGTCTTTTTTCGATTTCGGTATTCGTCATAACAAAAGCATTTTATCACACCTGAAAATTTGTTCAATATTCAAGTTTATTCGGGTGATTCGCAAGCTAAGTTTTTTTAGATGAATTCGCAGTTATTTTTCTAACGCCATAAATTTCGGGCATTGCCAAAGGTAGAAAATCAACTTTCAGCTATGGTAAAGTGAACCTTATGATGCTTTATCAATTTTTGCCGAAACCGTCATTTTTCTTTGTAATCGTGTTTTTGTTATCGCTGTCAGTTTTCGGACAGCAAGATGATTCTAAAAATTTGCCGGTGATTGTTCAGCCGGGTGCGCCGGGACAGCAAACGCGCGTTTTGCCTTCGACGACGAAGGCGAAATTGCCGCCGGTTTCGCGTAAAGATGTCGAGTTTATGCAGGGAATGATTCATCATCATTCGCAAGCGGTCGAGATGACGGCGTTGATTGCGGTGCGGACGGAAAACAAGGAAATTCGTTTGCTTGGAGCGCGGATTAGTCAATCGCAATCGGACGAAATGAATTTTATGAAGGGTTGGTTGATGATTCGCGGTGAGAAAACTTCGATGGAAATGCCCGCAATGGACGGAATGGATATGGCGGAGCATAATCACGAAATGTTGATGCCCGGAATGTTGACGAAAAAACAGATGGACGCTTTGAAAAATGCCAAAGGCGCAGAGTTTGATAAATTGTTTTTGGCGGGAATGATTCAGCATCACAAAGGCGCGTTGCAAATGGTTGATGAAATGTTCAAAACAACCGGCGCAGGTCAAGATGCCGATCTTTTCACTTTCGCCACGGACGTTGACAGCGGTCAGCGTGCCGAAATCAGAATTATGCAAACTTTATTGGGAGAGAAACCGTAAAAGAAATCAATATGAATCGAATCAAATTTATCGCTTGTCGTTTAATTATCGCTTTTTTCGTTTTAGCATCTTGTTTCGCCGTCGAAACTTCCGCCCAAAATCAACAAACCACGCCGAAACTTCCGGCGGGAATGAAAGGTTCGAATGTTGACGATCCGCGCTCGAAACTCAAACCCGGATTATATGATGCGGGCGAAGCGGCGTTAGGAATGAAGCATCTTTTGCTGTCCAAAAAGCCCGAAGCGTTTCAACTTGGCACGGACGATGCCGATAACCCGAAAGTGCAAAACACTTTAAAGCAACTCGGCATCGGCGATGCTTCCCAAATGCCAAAAGCGTTTCAACTCGTTTTCGCGCAACTTGCATATTCCAATTCCGATATGGCATTTCAGGGAAATTATCTTTTTCAAGGTAATTTTTACGGGATGAATATCTACGACATTTCAAAACCTGCGGAAACCAAATTGCTGACTTCGATGGTTTGTCCGGGCGGTCAAGGCGATGTTTCGGTTTATAAAAATTTGATGTTTATGTCGGTCGAAATGCCGAACGGAAGGCTCGATTGCGGAATTCAAGGATTTGCGCCCGTGATGCCTGTTGCGGGAGTAGAACCGAAACCTGATGTTCAAAAAGACCGTTTTCGCGGCGTAAGAATTTTCGATATTTCGGACATCAGAAACCCGAAACAAGTCGGCGCAGTGCAAACCTGTCGCGGTTCGCACACGCACACGCTCGTAACCGATAAAAATGATACAAACAACGTCTATATCTATGTTTCGGGAACGTCTTTCGTTCGTCCGGGCGAAGAACTTGCCGGATGTTCGGACGGTTTGCCCGATAAAAATCCGAACACATCGCTGTTTAGTATTGACGTGATTAAAGTTCCGGTTTCAACACCGCAAGAGGCAAAAATCATTTCGAGTCCGCGCATTTTTATGGATTCGAGAACGGGCGTAGTCAATAGTTTGAACGACGGCGGTTCGCACGACGGCAACGGACGAGTTTCAGACACCGACCAATGCCACGATATTACGGTTTATTCCGAAATCGGACTCGCCGCCGGCGCGTGTTCGGGCAACGGAATTATTTTGGACATCAAAGACCCGGCAAATCCGAAGCGCGTTGATGCGGTCAATGATCCGAATTATGCTTATTGGCATTCGGCGGCGTTTTCAAATGACGGTAAAAAAGTCGTTTTTACTGATGAATGGGGCGGCGGACTCGGCGCACGTTGCCGCGAAAATGACCCGAATGTTTGGGGCGCAAACGCGATTTTTAATCTTGAAAATAACAAGCTGAGTTTTGCGAGTTATTACAAAATGCCTGCCGCACAAGGCAACACCGAAAATTGCGTGGCGCACAACGGTTCGCTGATTCCCGTTCCGGGCAGAGACATCAAAGTTCAGGCTTGGTATCAAGGCGGCATTTCGATTATGGATTTCACGGACGCGAAAAATCCTCTGGAAATCGCCTATTTTGACCGCGGTGCAATTGACTCGAAAATGCTTATTCTCGCCGGAAGTTGGTCGGCGTATTGGTTTAACGGAAACATTTACAGCTCGGAAATCGCCCGCGGTTTGGATGTTTTTGAACTTTCGCCGTCAAAATTCTTGACGCAAAACGAAATTGATGCGGCAAAATCTGTTCAAGTCGGCGAATTAAATGTCCAAAATCAGCAAAAAATCGTTTATTCAAATAAATTAGTCGTTGCCAAGGCTTATATTGATCAACTCGAGCGTTCAAACTCGCTTTCTTCAGAACAAATTTCAAGTCTTCGTGATGCGATAAACAAAGCTGAAAGTTCAAATTTGAACAAAAAAGATAAAAAGAAACTCAAAGGTTTCGCTAAGTCATTAGAAAAAAATGCCGGAATAAACAAAAACGTCGCAGACTCGATGCGTTTGAGAAATTTAGCCGGAATTTTGAAGAAACCAAATGTTTAAAGTTTTCGCCGCTTATTGCAAAGTCAGGAAAAAGACATTTTTAACACAGATGCACACAGATTGGCACAGATAAAAGCAGAGATTTTGCCTTGAAGTATCAAAAATTATCCGGTTTTTATCTGTGTGCATCTGTGTTAAAGAATACTTTTCCAATTTTTTGCGACTTTGCAATCGCCCTACAATAAGCGGCGATTTTTATTTGCAGATCATTTGAAATCTCTAAATTTGCTCCATAATTAATAAATCAAACTATCGCGTCCAATCATTGACCACTAAATACTGCTCTAGTTTCTGGCGTAATTTTGACGTTTCAAGATATTTCTCGCGGTTCAATAAACTAAGACAGTCAGTATCAAGAATTATCATTATTTATCATTATTTATCATCCTCATCATAAATCATCTTTTGTGATTCACGATATTCACGCCCAAGACGCATTGCTTCCTCGTGCATCGGATCGTCGGCAAAAATCCCTAAATGTTGTTTCCACCAAGGAATTTCATTTTTATCTACCTTTTTTCCAGCTTTATTTTTAAGCAAAGCAACTTCGGCTTCCAAAACAGCTATTCTTTTTTCGAGTTCTGCGTTAGTCATAACAAAAACATTTTAGCACAGGTCAATTTTCGCGCCCAATACCGGTTTTTGGTAGTATCTAATGCCTCAATAAAAGTCGGATTTAATTCAAAACAGTTTTCAAGGCTTTTCCGGTGTAAGATTTTTTCACACGCGCAACTTCTTCGGGCGTGCCTTGCGCGACAATTTTTCCGCCTTCTGCGCCGCCTTCGGGTCCTAAATCAATAATGAAATCGGCTGATTTTATGACATCGAGATTGTGTTCGATAACAATAACCGTGTTTCCCGTGTCAACTAATTGCTGTAAAACATCCAGCAATTTATGAACGTCCGCAAAATGCAATCCGGTTGTCGGTTCGTCTAAAATGTAAATCGTTTTTCCCGTGGCGCGTTTTGAAAGTTCTTTGGCGAGTTTGATTCGTTGAGCTTCGCCGCCGCTCAAAGTTGTCGAAGATTGTCCGATTTTGATGTAGCCCAAACCGACATCGAGCAAAGTTTTGAGTTTTTGTTTGATGTTTGGAATGTTTTCAAGAATCGGCAAAGCGTCTTCGATTGTCGTATCGAGCAAATTCGCAATCGAAAGACCTTTATATTTCACCGCCAAAGTTTCGCGGTTATAACGCGCACCTCGACAAACGTCGCAAAGCACATAAACATCGGGCAAAAAGTTCATTTCAATCGTTTTCAAACCCGCGCCTTCGCAGGCTTCGCAACGTCCGCCTTTGACGTTAAACGAAAATCTTCCGGTTTTATAACCTCGTTCGCGTGATTCGGGAAGCATCGCATAAAGTTCACGAATCGGCGTAAAAAGTCCCGTATAAGTCGCCGGATTCGAGCGCGGCGTTCTGCCGATTGGCGATTGGTCAATTTCGATAATTTTATCAATCAATTCCAAACCTTCAATCGAATCGTGTTCGAGCGGTTCGATTGCCGATTTATAAACAAATCTGTAAAGCGCAGGATATAAAATTTCTTCGACGAGCGTTGATTTTCCGCTTCCAGAAACGCCCGTAACAACTGTCAACAAACCGAGCGGAAAGTCTGCGTCAATGTTTTTGAGATTGTGCGCCCGTGCGCCTTTCACGGTAATTTTCGCGCCGTTCGGAAGTCTGCGCCATTCGGGAACTTCGATTTTCAGTTCGCCGTTGAGATATTTTCCGGTGATTGAGTTTTCATTTTTTTTGATGTCTTGCGGAGTTCCGACGGCGATGACTTCCCCGCCGTGCGTTCCGGCAAGTGGTCCTAAATCAACAACGTAATCGGCTTTTTCGATTGTTTCTTCATCGTGTTCGACAACTAAAACCGTATTTCCTAAATCGCGCAAATTCTGCAAAGTTTGAAGAAGTTTTTGATTATCGCGCGGATGAAGTCCGATTGAAGGTTCGTCCAAAACATACAAAACGCCGCGAAGTTGCGAACCGATTTGCGTCGCTAATCTGATGCGCTGACCTTCACCGCCTGATAAACTTTGCGAAGTGCGGTCAAGCGTCAAATATCCGAGTCCGACGGCTTCTAAAAATCGTAATCTTTCGCGGATTTCCTTCAAAACTAATCCGGCAATTTTTTCTTCGCGTTCGTTTAATTTTACGGCATCAAATTTCTCAACCGCCGTTTCAATCGGCAAAGCTGTATAATCGGCAATGCCAAAGCCGCCGACTTTGACCGCCAAACTTTCGAGTTGCAGCCGTTTTCCTTCGCAAATCGGACATTTTGCGGGCGCGACAAGTTCGTTCAAAGCCTCGCGCACTTTTTCCGACGGCGGAGTTTCCATCCGCTCGCGCATCACACGCAACGCGCCTTTCCAATCCGATTCGTATTTGTAAGTTCCCTGTTTGAATGTCAGACGCTTTTTCGTTCCGTGCCAAAATACGTCTTTTATTTCGTCCGGTAAATCCGCAAAAGCCATCTGAAGCAGTTTTTTGGACTTCGGACTTCGGACTTCGGTCTTTATCTCCTTTTCTCCCTTTCTCCCTTTCTCCCCTTCTTCTTCAACTTCGCCTCCAAAGTTTTCGATGACTGCGGTCAAAGCCGATTGCAAAAATTTTCCGCCGGCTTTATCCGAATCATCCAAAAACTTGATTTTTCCGATGATTTGCGATTGATCGGGCAAGATTTTGTTCGCGTCAATTTCCATCACCGTTCCCAAACCTTGACAGCGTTTGCACGCCCCGTAAGCCGAATTGAACGAAAACGAACGCGGTTCGAGTTGGGCAATATTTATTCCGCAATTTACGCAAGCCATTCGCTCAGAATAAAGTTTTTCTTCGCCGTCAATATGTGCCACCAAAACCGCGCCGCCCGTTAATTTTAGCGCGGTTTTCACCGATTCGCTCAAACGCACTTTCACGCCTTCTTTGATTAAAAGTCGGTCAACGACAATCTCAATCGTATGATTTCGGCGTTTGTCGAGTTTAATTTCTTCGTCTAATTGACGCATTTCGCCGTCAATTCGTGCGCGTGTAAAATCTTTGGCAAATTTTTCGAGTTCTTTCTTAAATTCGCCTTTGCGCCCGCGCACAACCGGCGCGAGAATCATCACGCGCTCACCTTCGGGTAAAACCAAAATTCCGCTGACAATTTGTTCCTGCGATTGCCGCGTAATCGGCAAATCGCACTGATGACAATGCGGCGTGCCGATTGACGAAAACAAAAGCCGTAAATAATCGTAAATTTCCGTAACCGTCCCGACCGTCGAACGAGGGCTTCGTGAAACCGTTTTTTGTTCAATCGAAATTGCCGGACTCAAACCTTCAACCGAATCAACATCGGGTTTTTCCAATTGGTCGAGAAATTGCCGTGCGTAAGCCGACAAAGATTCGACATAACGCCGTTGACCTTCGGCGTAAATCGTGTCAAAAGCGAGCGAAGATTTGCCCGAACCGCTCAAACCCGTAATTACCGTGAAAGAATTACGCGGAATTTCGACGTTAATATTTTTAAGATTGTGCTGACGTGCGCCGCGAACGGTGATGTGTTTAATGCTCATTATGTTTTACAGATAAAATTTTCGGCTTCTGACGAAACAAATATTTTACCAATTCAATGAAACAAATCAAAATGAGTTTCATTTCAACTACAAAAATTTCAAAACCGCAAAAAGCGCAACAAGGGAAATTATCAGCCACAAAATCACGCCTTGAAGCAGAGGTTTTACGCCGACGGCTTTGATTGTTTCGCGTGAAAGCGACGCGCCGACGAGAAAAAGAGTTACGGTCAGTCCGGCTTTGGCAAGATTTACAAGCGATTCAAAAATACTCGGCGGAATGATTGAAGGCGCGTAAGTTCTGAGTATTGTTGCAGTTAGAAATAAAAACACAAACCACGGAATGATTTGCAAAATCTTTGTTTCGCCGTGTTTCGGGCGATAAAGAAACGCGAAAATTAACGCGACGGGCGCAATCCAAAGTGCGCGGGCGAGTTTTACGGTTGTCGCAATTTGCAACGCTTCGTCGCCGTATTTTGCGGCTGCACCGACAACCGAAGATGTATCGTGAATCGCAATCGCCGCCCAAATTCCGAATTGATTTTCAGTTAAACCGACAAGATGCCCGATAATCGGAAACACGAAAAGCGCAACCGAATTTAAGATAAAAATCGTGCCGAGAGCGACGGAAATTTCCTTAGATTCGGCACGAATCGCGGGCGCAGTTGCCGCAATCGCACTGCCGCCGCAAATCGCTGTTCCGGCGGAAATTAAAGAAGATGTTTTAGCTTCGGTTTTTAATAATTTCCCAAGCAAAGAACCGATAATCAAAGTCCCGAAAATCGTCGCAATCGTGAACAAAACGCCTTTCTTTCCGGCTTCGATGACGTTTGTAAGATTCATTCCGAAACCCAGTAAAACAACGGAAAATTGTAATAAATAACGAGTCGTTTTGTTCGTTTCGAGCGGATAAGGATTGCCAATCGTCAAAGCCAAAATCAAACCGAAAAGCAAAGCAAACGGCGGCGAAACAAACGGCGTGAGGCAAGCGAGGATGAGAAGAAAAAAGATAATTTTTGAAAACATAAAGTCAGAACCGCCTGCGGTAGCGGGCGGTTTAACTTTAATAATTTCAAATTTTAAGGACAAAATGCAAATTCGCAGTTTATCAAATTTTACAAAGAGTAACTTTAACCGCCCGCTACCGCAGGCGGTTCTGACTTATTTCAAAATTCCGAAAACTTTTTTCAACAAGCTCGAAGTTCTGCCAATCGGATCTTTGCGGATTTTCTTTTCTTCGTCGGCAACCAATAAAAACAACCCATCGAGAGCTTTTTGCGTAACGTAACCGTCCAAATCGGTTGCTTCTTTTCCTAAAAGTTGTTTGGCAAACGGATATTTACCAATCATATTTTTATACTTTTGCGTTACGCCCGCTTCGGCGGTAAATTCTTCGACAATCGGACGAAATTTTCCGCGCAAAGTTTCTTCGCTCGTGCGGCGGAAAAACTGCGTTGCCGAATCATCTTGACCGCTGAAAAGAATCTTTCGCGCATCGTCGAAAGTCATTTGTTTAATTGCATTTACGAAAACATCAAACGCCACGGGAACAGCTTTTTCGGCGGCGCGGTTCATTGACAAAATAAATTCGTCAACGGCTTTTCCCTGCCCGGCGGCGCGTAAGCCTTTTTCGACCTTTTGCAGATTTTTCGGCAGCGGAATTTTAACCCGCGTGTTTTTGAAAAACCCGTCTTCTTTGCCCAAATTATCAACCGCAAATTTCACGCCTTTCGACAAGGCTTCTTTCAAACCGCCGTTAATTTCCGAATCAGTTACAGTTGTTTTTTTCTTTTGCCCGACAGCAATTCCCGCCAACAAACTCAAACAAATCAAACTCAAAAGTCCAATTTTTACCAAACGCATATTTTGTTTCTCCTCTTTGATTCTGAACCGAATCACATCTTTGATGTAAATTTCAGAAATTATTTTGCCTTTTTACTTTTTACTTTTTACTTCACTTCGCTTTACCTTGATTTGCAACAGCTTCCTGCGATTTGCGAATTGCTTCCGCGTCGCCGAGATAGTAGTTTTTGATCGGTTTCAGATTTTCATCCAATTCATAAACCAGCGGAACG
The DNA here is from genome assembly GCA_031409875.1 of Acidobacteriota bacterium. Classification (GTDB taxonomy): domain Bacteria; phylum Acidobacteriota; class Blastocatellia; order Pyrinomonadales; family Pyrinomonadaceae; genus CALMEH01. Next base: position 60,079 of record JANNYB010000077.1, read on the forward strand.
CCCGTTGGAATATTCACTTTGACGATTTCGTTATCGGCAATGTTGTCCAAATATTTGACCAAACCGCGAAGCGAATTTCCGTGTGCGGCGATGATAACTCTTTTGCCTGTTTGTATTTGCGGCGCAATTTCGCTTTCAAAATACGGCACAACTCGTTCAACCGTATCTTTCAAACATTCGGTTTGCGGAAAGTTTTTGATATTCGCATATTTCGCCAAATTTCCTTTGTAACGCTCGTCCGTCTTCGACATCGGCGGCGGCGGAACATCGTAACTTCTGCGCCAAATATGGACTTGTTCTTCGCCGAATTTTTCCGCCATTTCCGACTTGTTCAAACCTTGCAAATCGCCGTAATGACGCTCATTTAACTTCCAAGAATTAACAATCGGAATCCACATTAAATCGAGTTCGTCCAAAACCGACCACAAAGTTCTGATGGCGCGTTTCAAAACCGATGTATGCGCGACATCAAACGTAAATCCTTCATTACGCAGGAGTTCGCCTGCCGCTTTTGCTTCCCGAAAACCTTTTTCGCTTAAATCAACGTCCTTAAATCCCGTGAACCGATTTTCCTTATTCCAAGTGCTTTCGCCGTGTCTGATTAAAACTAATTTGTGCATAAACCTATTTTAGATTGAACATTTCAAATTTCAAATTTCAGATTCGCTTTTTAGAAATTTCTGCGCTTCACCAACTAAATAAAGCGAACCTGTTATTAAAATTAAATGATTTTCCGACGAAATTTCTCGCGCTTTTTCGATAGATTTCGCAACTGTTTCGGTTTGATAAATTTCTTTATTTCGGGCAAATTCCGCAATTTCCGCAGTTTCCATCGAACGCGGATTATAAGGCTTTGTCAAAATCAATTTATCGGCTTTTGTAAATAATATTTCGGCAATTTCCGTCAAATCTTTATCACGCATTGCGCCGAAAATCATCGTAATTTTTTGATTGATATTTTCATCTAAAAATTCGCGCAAAGCCTTTGCACCACTGATGTTATGCGCTCCGTCAAAGAGAAATTTGCCGTAAAATTCGAGTCGTCCTTTGTGTTTTGCGGTTTCTAAACCTTCGACAATATTTGAATTTGAAATCTTGAAATTCTCTTGTAAAATTTCCGCAAGCAATATCGCAACTTTAGCATTTTCGATTTGATGTTTGCCTAAAAGATTCACGCGAACATTTTTGTATTCGGCTTTTGAGGTTTGAAAATTTGTAATTTGTAATTTGAAATTTGGATTTGTCTTATTGTCGAGTTCAAACAGCCCGCTCACGCAGGTTGTTCTGACAGTTTCCGCTAAGTTTGGCGTTACGCCAAACTTAGCGCATCTATGCAAAATCACTTTCATTGCTTCGGCTTTTTGCTCAGCAACAACGACTTTTGTATCTTCCCGAATTATCGCCGCTTTTTCCGCTGCAATTTTGGTTAAAGTTTCGCCTAAAATTCTTTGATGATCTAAATCAATCGGCGTAATTGCAACTATTTCAGCATTTGCGGCAGTTGTCGCGTCAAATCTTCCGCCTAAACCGGTTTCCACAATCGCTAATTCTATTTTTGCGTCGGCAAATGCCAGCAAAGCAATCGCCGTAACTTGCTCAAAATATGTCGGAACAGTTTCGAGTTCGCCAATTTTAACAAGATTTTCGCTCGTTTCTCTGATTTTTGTTGCAAAAAATGCAAATTCTTTTTCGCTAATTTCTGCGCCGTTGATTCTAACTCGTTCAGTTACAGAAATTAAATGCGGCGAAGTTGTCGCGCCAACATTTATTCCGGCTTGCATACAAATTGATTCTAAAAAAGCAACGGTCGAACCTTTGCCGTTTGTTCCGGCAATTTGAACTTTTAAGTAGTTTTTTTCGGGGTTATTCAAGGCTGCAAGCAGTTTGGAAATATTTGCCAAACCGAGTTTCATTGCGACAACTTCGTTGCCTAAGCCGTAGAGATATTCGATTGATTCGTTAAAATTCATCATTGCAATTATTAAACATTTTAGGTTATAAATTGATGAAAACAAAATATTTGCAAATGAAAAATTTACACGAAAAATCTGCCGTCGAATTATTGAAACTAATCGAAACAAAAGAAGTTTCAAGCCGCGAGGTTACGCAACATTTTATTGACCGCATCGAAATGGTCAATCCGAAAATCAATGCCGTCGTGCTGAAATTTTATGATGAAGCATTAATGAAAGCCGACGAAGCCGACAAAAGCGAAAAGCGCGGACGACTTCACGGTTTGCCGTTCACGATTAAAGAATGTTTCGATTATGTCGGTTCGCCTTCGACGCTCGGTGTTTTAGCGCGGAAAAATGACTCGCCGAATGAAAATGACGCTTATATTCAAGCATTTATGGACGAAGGCGGAATTGTTCTTGGCAAAACGAATGTGCCGCAATTGCTGATTTTTATCGAAAGCGACAACCGCGTTTATGGCAAAACTAACAATCCGATAAATCCGAATTTTACTTGCGGCGGAAGTTCCGGCGGCGAAGGCGCAATTGTCGGCGCGGGTGCGTCGCCGGTCGGAATTGGCTCGGACATCGGCGGAAGTTTGCGATTTCCGGCGGCTTTTTGCGGAATTTGTTCGATAAAACCGACAATGCAAAGAATCCCCGATCTGACTCGTTATCCGAATGAAAGATTTCAAGGTTCGATTAATCCGGTTGCCGGAATTTTGGCAAATCACGCCGAAGATTTAGATTTATTTTTGCAAATTATGAACGACGCGGCGGCGAAATTTCAAACCGTCGAACCTTTGCAAGATTATCGAAACATTGAGGTTAGCAAATTAAAAATCGGTTATTTTTATTCCGACGGATTTTTTGAACCGATGACGGCAGTTAAACGCGGCGTTTCGGAATCAATCGAAAAATTAAAATCTTCGGGCGCAGAAATTGTCGAATTCGAGCCGCCGAGATTTCAATTTGCCGAAGAAATTTTTTATCGTCTGATGAGCGCAAACGGCGGCGAACTTTACCGCGAAATTTTACAAGGCGAAAAACCTGTGCCGCAATTGAAAAATATGATGATGCTTTCAAAGGCTTCACCGCGACAGCTAAAACTCATCAAACAAGCCGCGAAAGTTTTCGGACAAAAAAGCGTCGTTCGTCTGCTCGATTATTTCGGCGGCAAAGGCAACGATTTTCTGCGAACTTGGGCAACAAATCAAGCCGCGTATCAAAAAGAATTTTTAGCCGCAATGGAAGCCGAAAACATTGACGCGATTATCAGCCCGACGTGCGCTTTGCCGGCATTTTTGCACAATTCGACAGACAAAATCGGACTCGGCGGAAATTATACGATTCTCTACAATGTTTTAGGTTTCCCCGCCGGAGTTGCGCGAGTTTCGGAAGTTCAAAAAAGCGAAGCAATCGGCAGAAAAGCAGGTTTGGATTTGCGCGACAGAACCGCCGCAAAAACCGAAAAAATGTCGGAAGGTTTATCACTTTCCGTCCAAATTTCCGCAAAACCTTGGCGCGAAGATGTGGTTTTAGCTCTGATTGAAAATTTGCACAAAAAAACGGAAACCTGCATTTAAGCTGAAGGTCTCCGTTTGCAAATCTTTAATATTACTTACAAAAAACTCTTTTCCGTCGCTCTGGAAATCTGATAAATTCGTTCGTTCACTTCGCTGACCATAGATTTTATGGTAACAACTGACAACCGAACATCAGTAAATTCTTTTTGAGTTTGGAGAGTTTCCTGATAATTTTGAACCAAACCTTGCCGGACTGCGTCAAATTGGACTTCGACATATTTCTTAAGTTCTTTGAAATCTTTTCTGATTTCAGTTTGTTCCTTTCTGATTTCAGTTTGTTCTTTTCTGATTTCAGTTTGTTCTTCTTCAATTTTGTCGAGTTTCGCCAATAAATCAGACCGCAAACCGTTAATTGCAAAAACAACTTTGTCGAGAGTTTCTCTGGTTTCCATTTCGAGCGTTGAGGTTTCACTATTTTTTTTATTCATAATTCTCTCCCAAATATCTTACCATAACTTAGATGGTATTTTGTGAAGAATTTGCCGACGCTATTTTCCGATATTTTCATTCATCATAAAATCAAGCAAACGAATCAAAGTTTCGCGCATTTCGCGTCTGTCAACGACCATATCAACCATTCCGTGATCAAGCAAAAATTCGCTTCTTTGGAAACCTTTCGGCAATTTTTGGCGGATTGTTTGTTCGATAACTCGCGGTCCGGCGAAACCGATTAACGCTTTCGGTTCGGCAATAATAACGTCGCCGAGCATTGCAAAACTTGCGGTAACGCCGCCGGTTGTCGGGTCAGTCAGAACGGAAATAAACGGCAGACGTGCATCGTGAAGCCGCGCCAAAGTCGCCGAAATTTTCGCCATTTGCATCAAACTTAGCGTTCCTTCCTGCATACGCGCCCCGCCGGAAGCCGAAAAAATTATCACCGCGCCGCGTGTTTCGGTAGCGCGTTCGATTAATCTCGTGATTTTTTCGCCAACCGCCGAACCCATCGAACCGCCGATAAACGACATATCCATCGCGCCCGCAAACGTCAGATGTCCGCCGACTTTTCCTTTGCCCGAAACAATCGCTTCCGGCAAACCGGAAGATTTTTTCGCGGCTTCGATGCGTTGGATATATGGCTTTGTGTCAACAAATCCCAACGGATCGCACGAAGTTATATTTTCATCGAGCTTTTCATATTTGCCGTCGTCAAATAACTCATCAAGCCGTTCGCGCCCGCCGAGCCGAAAATGATAATCGCAATTCTCGCAAACGTGGTGAGATTCCTTTAATTCACGCCGATAAAGAGCGTTATCGCATTCGGGACATTTGATAAAAATCCCTTCGGTGCGAACTTTTTTCACTTCATCCTCATTGATCTCTTCAATTTTCGGCTTATTTCTGCGAAACCAAGTCATAATTTATTTTCGAGTTTAGATTTGCGATTTGCGATTTTGTAAGTTTCTAAGTTAGCACAAGAGGCGTGAAAACGCATTCTCGACGATTTTTTTTAACGCAAAGACGCAAAGGCGCAAAGACGCGAAGTTTTTATTGTTCTTTTCTTTGCGGCTTTGCGTCTTTGCGCCTTTGCGTTAAACATTCCTATTGGCAATCAAAGCAGTTTTATGATAAATTCACACTCGAAAAACTTTCCAATTTTTATTAAATTTATGAATAAATTAATCGTCCTGCTTTTCGTTTTTTTGTTTTCGATAAATGTTTTTTCCGCCACGCGCACTTGGGACGGCGGCGGCGCAAACGGAAATTGGAACACGGCGGCAAATTGGGTTGGCGATGTTGCGCCTGTGGCGAACGATGATTTGATTTTTCCCGCGACTTCGGCGCAATTTATGACGACCCACAATTTCAGCGGAACGACTTTTAATTCCATCACTTTTGAAGGCGGCGCATACACCGTTGACGGCAGTTTGTTTTCACCGCTAACGACACGCGCATTGACTCTCGGCGGCGGAACGCAAACGATAAATGTTCCCGTAAATACGAACGGAACAGCGATTTTTACTGCCGCAACAGGTTCGCTGGCAACGATTGTTTCGCTTTCGGTTGCGGCGGGCGGTTTGACGATTGACGGCGAAGGAAGTTTTGGCATCGGCGCAATCGGCGGTTCGGGCGCGATTATCAAAAACGGCGTTGGCGCGTCGCTCGTTACGACAACACTTTTCGGCTACACGGGCGCGATAAATCTTAATAACGGAATTTTTGTCGTTGACGCAAACATTCCGAACAGCAACGTAACGATAAATTCACCGACAACCGGCGGCGGCACACTCGGTTTCAGCGGTTTCGGCGGCACGGGAAGCGTCGGCAATGTCAATGTCATTCAAGGCGCAGTCAGCGCGGGAACTTTGCAAAATCCGACGGGAATTTTAGGCACTAGAAATCTTACGTTCACGGCAAACGGCAATTACGCCGTCAAAATCGGCGGCACGACTGCGGGCGCAACCGGACACGATCAACTTAATGTAACCGGAACTGTAACTTTAGCCAACGCAAGACTTGCGCCGATTCCTTGGAACAATTTTCGTCCCGCAATCGGCGACCAATTCATAATTTTACGAAATGACGGAACAGACGCAATCGGCGGAACTTTTCTAAATGCACCGGAAGGCGCAGTTTTCGGCGGCACGCTAAACACGGCTTTTCGCATCACTTACACGGGCGGCGACGGCAACGATATTATCATCACGCGGGTTGCACGTTCGCCTTTCGACTTTGACGGTGATGGCAAAACCGATGTTTCGATTTTCCGACCTTCATCAACAACTTGGTGGTATCTTTCCTCGATAAACGGAGCGCAAACTCCGACAAATTGGGGCAACGCGACCGATATGCTTGCGCCCGCCGATTTCGATGGCGATAACAAAACCGATGTCGCGGTTTTTCGCCCGTCAAACGGCACTTGGTATATTTTCAATTCGGCGACTTTAACGGCGACAATTACGCAATTCGGCGCAAACGGCGACCGCCCGATTCCGAATGATTTCGACGGCGACGGACGCGCCGACATTGCAATTTTCCGCCCGACTGACGGCGGTTGGTATCAACTTCGCAGTCTGACAAATCAAGTTTTTATTCAACAATTCGGTTCAAATGGCGACATTCCGCAACAATTTGATTATGACGGCGACGGCTTCGGCGACCTTTGCGTTTTCCGCCCGTCAAACGGAACTTGGCACTTCTTCAAGAGTTCGGACAGTTTATACACGGCGTTTCCGTTCGGCTCGGCGGGCGACAAACCCGTTCCGTCTGATTACGACGGCGACGGCAAAACGGATGTTGCTGTTTTCCGTGCGACAAATGATTCAAATTTGCCCGATTTTTATATTTTAACGACTTCCACTTTTAATTATTACGGCTTGTCTTGGGGCGTTCAGAATGATCTTCCCACCGTCGGCGATTACGACGGCGACGGCAGAGCCGATGTCGGAGTTTTCCGCCCAAGCAACAATAATTGGTTTCTTCTTCGTTCAACGGCAGGATTTTCGTCAACCGTTTTCGGGCTAACCGGCGACAAACCGATTCCGGGTGCATTTGTGCCGTAAATTTTGTAATATAAATTGAAATAACTCTTAAAATCTGAATAAATCTCCCTATTCTTATTTTTATTACTTTTTATGGAGGTTTCCCCGTTCTCAAGCGAAGTTACTCAATATCTTTCCGACTGGCGGCAAGGTAACAAAGACGCTTTGGACAAACTCGTCCCAATTGTCCAAAGCGAGCTTAAACTCCTTGCGCGTAGATATTTACGCCGTGAAAGTATCAGTGTTTCCATCCAAACTACCGAACTTATCAATGAAGCCTATCTGCGTTTAATTAACCGCGAAACAGATTGGCAAAACCGTATTCATTTTTTTGCAGTAGCGGCAAAAATTATGCGGAATTTTCTAATTGATCACGCCCGCAAAACTAAAAATGCCAAACACGGCGGCGCGTTTCGTGATATTTCGATTGAACGAATGCAGCTTGGAATTCCGCAAAAAAACGTAGATTTAATAAAACTTGACGAAGCCTTAAAACTTCTCGAAGAAATTAACGAACGCCGTTCCAGAATCGTTGAATTAAAATTTTTCGGCGGATTAACTTCGGCTGAAACAGCGGAAATTGTCGGCGTTTCCGAAATCACCGTCAAACGCGAATGGCTGAAAGCAAAAGCCTTTCTTTACACGGAATTAAGCGGGTAAATTTTTAATAGCGTTCGGAGTTCCAGCTTTAGCTGGCATTTCTGCGAGCGAAGCAAAGCAGAAATTTCGGTGATAATCGAAAACTTTGCCGATAAACTAAGAAACCGCTCCGCTTCGCTGGCGGTTTGCCAACTAAAGTTGGAACTCCGAACATTTAGAATGAATGAAACCAAAAATCGTCGGTTAATTGTCGAAATTTTCGATGAAGTTTTCGACGCACCGTTTGAAGATAGAGAAAAAATCTTACAAACGCGGTGCGGCGACGATTCGGCTTTGCGAATTGATGTTGAAAAGATGCTTGCCGCCGTTGAAGCTGACGACGATTTTCTCGAAACACCGATGATTGAAGATGCTTTTCGCGTTTTTGAGCAGGAAAAAACTGACGATTTAATCGGGCAAAAAATCGGTAAATATGTTTTGCGCGAACTCATCGGACAAGGCGGAATGGGCGCGGTTTATCTCGGCGAAAGAAGCGACGACGAATATCAACAAAAAGTTGCGGTCAAACTCATTTCGACGCTTTTTTCCGGCAAAGCCGATGCGGAAAACTTTCGCCGCGAACGTCAAATCTTAGCAAAACTCAATCATCCGGCAATTGCCGCTTTGCTCGACGGTGGCACGATGGAAAACGGAACGCCGTTTTTGGTGATGGAATATGTTGAAGGCGTTTCACTTTCGGAGTTTTGTTTTGCACGAAATCTTTCGGTCAACGAACGCTTAAATCTTTTTCTCGAAGTTTGCGAAGCGGTCAAATACGCGCATCAAAATTTGATAATTCACCGCGATTTAAAACCTGCAAACATCTTGGTTACGTCTGACGGAAAGCCGAAACTGCTCGATTTCGGTGTCGCCAAACTTCTCCAACCCGAACTGCTCGACATCACGCACGATTTCACCATTGGCGCAAATATTTTAACGCCGAATTACGCTTCACCCGAACAATTAAAAGGCGAAAACATCACCACCGCGAGCGATGTTTATTCGCTTGGCGTGATTTTATACGAAATTTTGACGGGAAAACGCCCACACGATTTGAAAAGCAAATCTCTGCCCGAAATCTTGCAAATTATTACGCAAGAAATCCCGAAACTTCCAAGTGATGTCTTGTCAGAACCGCCTGCGGTAGCGGGCAGTTTAACTTCGGCAAAATCACAAATTAAAGATGAAAAATTACAAAATGAATCTGAAATTGAAAATTTGAAATCTGAAATTAACAAAAGCCAAAACCCGAAAAGCGACAAATTAAATCCGCAAATGCTTCGCGGAGATATTGACACGATTGTTCTGAAATCTCTCGCAAAAGATGTGAACGAGCGTTATCAAACCGTTGTAGAATTTTGCGCTGATATTTCGCGTTATTTGAATGATTTGCCGATTTTGGCGCGGAAACCTTCAAAAGTTTATCAATTCAAAAAGTTCGTGCGGCGCAATAGAGTTGCATTTGTTTCGGGTTGCGTGATTTTTTTACTGCTTTCGAGTTTGCTTGCAACGGCGATTTATTCGGCGCGTGTTGCACAAAAACAAGCGCGTGAAAATCTGCGGCAAGCGTATTCGTCGGATATGAATTTGGCGATGGAATCTTACGAAACAGCAAATCTTGTGCGGCTTCGGCAACTTTTGGACAAATATGAAACGGTGGATTTTCGCGGTTGGGAATTTGATTTTTTGCAAAATTTGGCAAATCCACGCGGCAGAATTTCAACGCTCAAACATCCGGCAGAAGTTTGGAATATTGCATTTTCGCCCGACAGCAAAAAGATGGCGACGGCTTGCTCAGACGGATTTGCGCGAATTTATGAAGTTCCGAGCGGCAAACTTCTTACGACAACTGCCACGCAAGAAAAAAACATTTGGCGAATGGCTTTTTCGCCTGACGGAAAGTTTTTGGCAACGGCTTCGGGCGATTCAAATTCAAGTTCGGCGCGTGTTTGGAATGCTGAAACAGGCGCGGAAGTTTTGGCTTTGAACGGACACACGGCGCGTGTCCGAGCGATTGCGTTTTCGCCCGACGGCAAGTTGATTGCGACCGGAAGCCGCGACGGAACGGCGCGAATTTGGAACGCTGAAACCGGCGCAGAATTAAAGAAATTTGTGTCAATGTTAGGTGATAAACTACTTGAAATCAACGATTTAGAATTTACGCCCGATGGTAAAAAATTGATTGCCGCACGAAATGACGCGGCAGTAATCTGGGAAATTTCAACCGACAGCAAAAGCATTCTGACTTTCGAGAAGTTTAAAAATTCTCTCGCCGTAGCGATTTCGCCGGATGGAACAAAACTGGCGTTTGGAATGCAAGATTCGACAATTCAAATTCTCGACGCGCAAACGAACAAATTGCTTTCGGACATTCATCAACACACCGGAAAAGTAAATGACATCGCGTTTTCGGCGGACGGAAAATTGCTGGCTTCGGCAAGCAGCGACCGCACAATTCGATTTTTTGAAACCGAAAACGGTGGCGAAGCCCTAAATCTGCGCGTTCATTTCGCCGATGCGTGGAGCGTGGCGTTTTCGCCCGACGGAAAATTTATTGCAACGAGCGGAACTGATTTTAATGTTTTTCTGTTTGATAAAAAGCAGATTTTAGAATCATCATCTTTCGGTCCGCCGCCCGGAGTCAGCGGCAATTGGTCGGCAATTTCAGCAGATCGAAAAACTATTGCCGTCAATAATTACGACCCAAATAAACACAGTCACACAATTTATGATGTCGCGGCAAAATCACCGAAATTTGTTTTCTCGAATGAATATTTGGACGTGATGGCTTTTTCGCCCGATGGCGCAATGTTGGCAACCGTTGTGCGCGATGGCGAGATTGTCTTTCGGAACGCGGCAGACGGCGCGGAAATCCGACGTTTCAAAGCGCACGAAAGACCGCCGACCATCAAAGATTCGGCGCGGGCAATGCGTTTTTCACCCGATGGCAAACGGCTTATTTCGGGCGGCAACGATGGTTTTGTCAAAGTTTGGAATACGGAAACCGCCGAACTCGTCCGCGAACTTTACCGTTTTGAAAGCTACGTCAGCGCGTTGGCAATTTCGCCCGACAGCCGACGGATTTTTGCCTCAAGTTATGACCAAACCGCAAAACTTTTCGATACGGAAACCGGCGCAATCATTGCCGATTTAGGCAAACAGCCGAAAGCGATTCTCTCCGCCGAATTTGCGCCCGACGGCAAAACTTTCGCCACCGGCGGCGCAGACGGCACAATAAAAATCTGGCAAACTTCGGACGGCAAACTGCTCGACTCAATCACAGGAAACGCCGGATTTATCTATGCGCTAACCTTCACGCCCGACGGAACGCGCCTCGCATCAGCAAGCGGCGAAGGCGTTATCCGACTTTGGGACACCGAAACAAAACAACAAGTTCTCGCCATTCGCACCAATTCCGCCGTTACCAATTTCCTCGCCTTCACGCCCGACGGCAAAACGCTCATCTCACACGGCACACAAGAAAAAATTCATTTATGGGAAAGTTCTCCGATTAAATAAAGTTCTGAGTTCTATCTTCAACTCGCAAAAAATTCTGAGTTCCATCTTCAGATGGCTAAACACAAGCGAAGCGATGTGTTTTTATGTTCGATTACATTTCAAGTATATCGAGGTTGAAAACCGCGTTGCTTCGCTTGCGGTTTTGCCGTCTGAAGACGGGACTCAAAACTAATTCAAAAAAAATTAAATTTAAATGATACGTTTTGCCTCCGAAATACGCTTATAGAAAGCATCGAGGGAAATTGCGTTTGAAAATGCGTAATTTTACCGAAGTTTTTTGTGGCAAACGGCGCATTTGAAAAAAAATCGCGTTACGTTTTGCGCGAAACGGACACATACAGTTGAAACGCACGAAAAATGCGTGTTCGGAGATTAAATTTTTAGGAGAAATAAACAAATTATGAAACAAAAAGTAAATTTTATGATGATGATTTTGGCAGTGCTGACTTTCAGCACTCTTGCTTTGGCTGTTCCGACAACAGTTCCATTAAATACCGGCTATGATCATTCATTGCTTGTTTTGGATAAATACCCAACTGTTACAAGTAATCCTTCAACAGTTAGAGATGATTATTGGATAAATGTTGCCTCTTTTCCTGCCAATCTTGGGTCAGCTTTCGTTGTTCCCCGTTCTTTGACTTTTTGGGCTGTGCCTTTTCCCAATACAAATTGGATTAGTGCATGGAACACTAACACATCACCTTCTGGGTCAACTACAACAACTCCCGCATATGCTCTTTTCAAGAAATGTTTTTGCCTTCAAAAAGGTTTCAAGGAAGCAAAAGTAGATTTCCAAATTCGAGGCGATGATTACATCCAAATCTGGCTTAATGGTGTTTCAAATCAAATTCTCCCCTATTCTGTAGGCAATTGGGATACTAATCGAAATCCTTTATCCGTTAAATCTGATAAAGGATTTAGAGTCGGAAAAAACTGCATCTATGTTTTAGTTAAGGATACAGGCATAGAGGTAACGGGTTTTAATCTTCTCGGAACAGTCAGTGCATACGGACTAATGCCGGCAATTGCTAAAGGACGCGAGTCGTCATTTGCGCCTTGCGCTTGTGATGACCCGAAACCAATTGATGAAGGAAAGATTGTTCAGGAAATTCTAAAATCAGCTAATCTTTGATGATTTAGAAACTGTGTTCAAGTTCCGATTCAAAACATTATTCGTAGTTCGGCATTGTTAATTTGTCATTGATTCAAAGAAAAAATGATAGAGCGCAGTAGTGTTAGGTTCTGAGTTCCAACTTTAGTTGGCGAAACCGCCAGCGAAGCAGTTTCCGGTTTTGAAACAGATTGAAGGTAATCAGCAAGTATGCAACTGCATCGCTTCGCTCGCAGTTGAGCCAACTAAAGTTGGAACTCAGAACTTTTGCGCCAACTGAAGTTGGAACTCGGAACAGAAACTGAATTAATTGGGAGAATAAAATTATGAAATTAATTACACAAAAAACAATATTAACAACAATCCTGATTTTAACCATTTCAGCGATTGCATCAGCGCAAAAGTCGGATTGCGACGGCGTGATGATGTCGGTTGCAAGCGGAAAATCGGACGGCAAAACATTGACTGTAACTTTTACGGCAAGCGGCAGCGTTTATCAAAACGGCAAGCTCCAAAAACGCGGCACAAAACCCGCGAATGCCGAACGCGAAAAAGCAATCGCCGCACAATTTGATGCGGACGTGAAACGATTTTTTGTCAATACGCCGAGCCAAACTCTGAGCAGTCTGAGTTTGGATTACGAAACTCTCGGCAATTCAACGGTAGATATTGCCATCGCGCCAAACAATTTATGCCGCAATCTGGTCGCCAAAACTTCGGACGGCATTATCGTTTCAATTCCGATAAACGGCAATATCCAAGCCCGAACCGAAGGACAAAATGATCCGATTCAAGGCGTAAAAGTCGGATTGAGTAAAAATCCTCCGGGCGCAATTATTGCCTCAGCCGTAAGTGATGGCGAAGAGCAAGACGGCACTCCGAAATGGACGATTACGTTTGACGAAAAGAAAGCCACCGCCGCGTGGCAAACCATCGCCCGCAACAATCGCGGTTTAACATACCAAAAATGGAAGGAAAATCTAACCGCAGAATTTCTCAGCGTAAAAGGCAAACTTTTTCCGAAAATTAAAATGCTTAATTCCAAGTGAATTTAAATTGTGCGTTACGTTTTGAACAAAAACGACACATACCGTTAGTAAGCAGTTTCTATATCAAATTTTAGAGGTGAAAAAATATGAATAAATCAACAAAAATCTCCCGTTTTTTGATTACGGCAAGTTTCGTAATCTTGGCAATCGGCTTCCATGCAAACACAATTCGCGCTCAACATCCGTGCGATAATTATCCGGTAACAGTTTGCAATGTTCCATCAGCATTTATGAATTGGTCATTGCAGGACAACAACACAGGCGCAACTGCACAAGTCGGCGAACCTCGTCCCAATTATACCAATGACACAACGGCGTTAAATACGCTTTGGTATTCTTGGACTCCGACGACATCGGGACGATATGTTGTTAATACCCAATTTACAAATACAATTCTCAATACGATTACATTTGATACGGAAATTGCCGTCTATCGAGCGGCGGGAAACGGAACTATTTCAAACCTTCTGAAACTCGCTCACAATGATGATTGGGTTCCAAATACTCCGGCGGCTGACTTTCCCTGTCATCCTTCAATTCCGCGTCCGGCAACCGAAGTTGCAAATTCGAGTTGTCTGATTTTTCAGGCAAACGCGGGCGTAACATATTTTTTTCAAGTTGACGGTTATTTCGATACAACAATAATGAACTGCACGGGTTGCGGAATCGGACCTTTCAATCTTAATTTGTATTTTCTTGCGCCGTTAAGCGCAACGGTTTCGGTTGGCGGAAGAATTACCGATGACGGCGGCAGAGCGATTGGAAAAGTGCGCGTGAATTTAACCAAATCAAACGGCGAAATTCTTTCGGCAACCACAAATCCTTTCGGTTATTACAATTTTGAAGGCGTTGAAGTCGGACAAACTTATACAATTCAAGCCGACAGCAAGCGTTTTCAATTTCAAAATAATCCGCGTGTGATTTCAGTTAGCGAAGATATTCAAGGCGAAGATTTCGTTTCAGTTTTGGAGTGAGTTTTTCACCCGAAACTTCACAAAAAAGTTTTGAGTCCCGCCTTCAGGCGGCAAAACACAAGCGAAGCGATGTGTTTTTCTTTTCGATTATAATTCAAGTTTATCGAAGAAAAAAATGCTCCGCTTCGCTGGCATTTTTGCCGCCTGAAGGCGGGACTCAAAACTTTAAGATATTCAGCATGTCGCTGTGAATCGCGCCGTTTGAAGCGCAGATTGGCGGATTGTAAATGTCAATTTTTGTGCCGTCGTAACGCGAAACTTGTCCGCCGGCTTCTTCGATTAGCAGAACTCCGGCGGCAACGTCCCACGGGTTTAAGCCTTCTTCCCAAAATCCGTCGAAACGTCCGCAAGCGACGTAAGCCAGATCAATCGCCGCCGAGCCGTCGCGTCTCACGCCGCGTGAATTTAGTAAAAAATCGGTTAGATGTTGGGCAAAATTATCTTTTTGTTTGAAATCGTATGGAAAGCCGGTGCAGATTAATGCTTCGCTGAGTTTTTCGGTTTCGGAAACGCGAATTGGTTTATTATTTAAGGTTGCGCCATTTCCCTTTTCAGCGGCAAAAAGTTCGTTGCGCGTTGGGTCAAACGTAACGCCGATGACGATTTCGCCGTCGTGTTCGAGCGCGATTGTAACGCAGAAACACGGATAACCGTGCGCGTAATTCGTCGTGCCATCAAGCGGATCAATAATCCATTTCCATCTATTTTCACCGCCGATTATTACCGCTTCGCCTGATTCTTCTGCCAGAATCGAATGTTTCGGATGATAACTTTTGATGCGTTCGATAATCAGTTTTTCCGAAGCCAAATCAGCTTCCGTAACTAAATTGATGTCGCCTTTTTTGAAGACTCCGATTTTTCGCCCGAACTTTTCGAGCAAAATTTGTCCGGCTTCTCGCGCCGTTTCTATTGCGAAATTTAACATATTGTAAAGTGAAAATGTGGAAAAGTGAAAGTGTGAAAAAGTTGGTTGACTGGAAGCACAGGCTTTTTCACTTTTTCACATTTTCACTTTTCCACTTTAATTCTAAAAATTCTTGAACTTGCGCGTTCCAAAAATTCCAATCGTGTTTGCCCGGAAGTTGGCGAAATTCGTGCGGGATTTTCTTTTCAAAAAGTAGCGCAGCGAAATCGCGGTTTGGCAGAATAAGAAAATCTTCCGTGCCGCAATCGAGATAGATAAACGGTAGAGTTTTTTTCTTCGCGTCCGGCATTTCGCGGACGATTTTGTAAATGTCATTGGTCAGCCGCGTTTCGTTTGCCGCATCTCCGAAAACGCTCATCACCGATTTTGAAAGCCACGCGCCCGAATTTTTATCTGTCCAACCCGTTGCCGGAAGTGCGCCGCTGAACGAACCGACAATTGAAAACATTTCGGGATATTTCAAACCGAATTTTATTGCGCCGTAACCGCCCATCGAAAGTCCGGCGATTGAACGATGATTTTTGTCGGCAACCGTGCGAAATTTCTTGTCAATTTCGGGAACGAGTTCTTTAATTATGTAGCTTTCGTATTTGTCGTTTGCCTTTGTAACGCTGTCCGAATACCAACCGTCGTCGCCTTCTGCGGTAACGATGATGTAGTTATATTGCGCCGCAAAATCGGCAATTTTCGTTTTTGCCGTCCAATCAACATAATGTCCCGTCAAACCGTGAAGCAAATAAATCACGCCGTATCGTTTAGTTTTTTCGGTATCGTATTTTGACGGCAAAATTATTTTATACGGCATTTGCCGCGCCATAAGTTTGCTTGCCAACTTTAAATCTTGAACCGTAACCGACGATTTTTCAGTTTGTTGTGTGGCTTTTTGTGCAGAAACAGCCGACGAAAAACTGAAAACGAGCAGAAGCCAAACGATTAGTTGCAAATGTTTTTTTCTCATAAAATTCTCTCAAACGATAAAATACCGAGCCGCCGAATTAGATGCTTTTTCAAAACGAAATACTGACTGCATAAATTAACGCCAAACAAACGCCGCCATAAACTCCGGCGAGAATGTCGTCGGCACAAACGCCGATTCCGGCAGGCAGATTTTGCAAAGAATCTATCGGATACGGTTTCCAAATATCAAACAAACGGAACAATAAAAATCCTGCCAAAACCAACCACCAAGAAATCGCAAACGGCACGAACAGAAACACGATAATTTGTCCGATAACTTCATCAACAACGGCTTCTTGCGGATCTTTTTTCTTAAAAAGAATCGTTGCGCGATTAGCCGCCCAAATGCCTAAAAGACAAAAAAGCAGAAAGATAATCAAGTTAAAAACGTGAATCCACGCCGAAATCTGCGCTTGAGTCAGATTTGTCGCAGAAAAACCTGATTCAAACCTGCCGAACAACAAATAAATCCCAACGCCGACAATCGAACCGTAAGTTCCCGGCGCAAACGGCAAATATCCAACGCCAAAAGTCGTAACTGCCAAAGAAAAATAATCGAGCGCAGTTTTCGGTTTAGGTTTTTCTTCCGCTAATTTCCGCGTTTCAACCGTTGCGGAAATATGTATTAATTCATCGTAATCAGCCATCATTTTCAAATGTTATAATCTATCACGCCGAAACTTTTTACCAAAATCGAAAAAAGGAAACGCACCTCAAATGCGTTTCCTCCGGCGTGGTTTCAGTTGAATATCGTTGCCTTAAAAAATTTGCGCGACTACGCCTTTTTTATCGGAATTGTTGCCGGAAAACAGCTTATCAATTTCGCCCAAAAACTTCGTAAAAACCTTGTTTTCGGCATTATCTTCGGCTTTCGGGCGCGTGGCGCGGATTTTGATGAAGTGATTTTCGTAACTGAAAAGATAAATTTCCGAATCAACGTCTTGCCCTCTGATGCTAAAACTGAAAAGCGAACGCAGAGATTTGGTTTTTCCGCTCGTCCCGCCAAGCGTTACGGTGTCATTTTTCAATTCCTTGACATTTTTATAAACGCCCGCCTTGCCGACTTGGATGATTTCATTTTTAGCGCGGTCAATTTCATCCTTGATAACTTTGTCATTGAGATCGCTCGAAATTTTGGTCAAACCGGCGTTATAAACATAAATCGTAACCGTGCCGCCTTCTTCGGATTGATACGCGACGCTGTAACCGAGTTCCGCCACCGGATATTTGCGAATTTCGCTCTTCTCCCAACCGTCAATTTCAGGAAATTCAATTTTTAAATCGTAGGAACTGCCCGAACCTTTTCCCGAACCTGTCGTTTTGTCCTTTTGCGCCAAAGCCGTCGTTTGCATCAAAAACAAAACCGAAAACATAAAAACCGTCAATTTCAAAATCATTCGCATAAATTTTACCTCTTATTTTTATAAAACCCACTCATTTTTCTCAGTTTAAGCTATCCCAATGCCATTGGTCAACAATTTTCACATCCCGACAAATGCCTCAATAAAAAGTTAGAAAAAGAATATCTGTCCACGAAAAACACGAAAGACACGAAAAGATTCTAAACCCTTAAACTTTTCCGTGCTTTTCGTGTTTTTCGTGGATAGAAAAAACTTTTGATTGAGGCGTTACTTCCGACAAGTAATGACTGAATGAATAGATGACAATGAAATAATGTCAATCATTTTTCGAGAATAGCGCAAAAGCCGTCTTTTTCTTGCTTCTATCGGTAGGCTATCTAAAAATCAAATTGAGAGGTAAATATTCGCTATGGCACCATCGGCTCAACAAACACAAGAAACGTCAAATTTTGAGATACTTTATTCGGTAGATTCCGAGGCTTCCGCATCCGCTAAACTGCTTCAGATTGTTCGCGGCTACAAAAGCACTTCCAAAGTTGCGGACATCAATATTTACGGTTATATCAATACCGAATCGCAGATGAACAGCGTTATCGAAAAAAGAGAACGTGCGGCAATGCAAACGCGATTTGGTAATCTGCGAAACTATCTGATTCAAATGGGCGTGCCGAATGATAGCATTTACATTGGCGGAGTCGCATATTCAAGTAATTGGGGCGGACAAATACATATTTCGGTCAAAGAATTAAATATAAATTCAGGTATTCTGCCGCCATATACGCCGACAATTCCGACCAATCCGCAAACGCCTTCCGGTGCAAAAGAACAATGGATTGATGCCGACGGCTCGGTGAAAAAAGACGTGCTGAAAGGCGAATTGGCATTGGAAGTCGAATTGACTTTCAAGGAAGGCGGAATTTTCAAAACCAAACCGCCGATCAGCGTCAAAGCCAGCGTCAAAGAAACCGGCGCAGTCGAACTCGGCGCGGAATGGACGGCGATTGAAGAAGAAATTAAAAAGAAAGCCTTCTGGGGCGCGATTTCGGAAGTAAAATTCAAGGTTTCGGGCGAAGCAACCGTTGGATTTAAAATAGACGGGAAACAACTCCACACGGAAGTCAACGCCGCACTCAAAGCATCTTTGTCGGCAGTTTTGATAATCCCGAAAACCTCGATAAAAATTCCGGTCGAAGTCGCAATCGGTGTCGGCATCAACGGCGAACCTGTCGTCGGACTGCAAACTACTTATAAATGGTAAATTAGTTTAAGTCAAAAAAAAACGGTAGAAAGCGAAAATGCTTTACTACCGTTTTTTTTGCATGACCTGTTAATAAAATCTCTCGCCGGAGTTAAACAACCTTGCCAAATAAAAATCTCGCGCGGCATAAATGAAATTATTCGACCGAGTTTTGTTCTTCAAGTCGTTTTTCGTATTCGATAAAATGCGAAGTCTGAAAGACATTTGCGGCATTTTGTTTGTAAAGATTGGCAGTCTCGACGAATTTTTTCACGTTATCAGCGTCCTTAAAAAACTTCTTCGGAATGATGAAATAATTCCACATTAAATTGCCTATCCACAAAAAACTTTCGGTTTCTTTGATTTCGCCTATTGCCTTCCACGAATATCGTGCAGTCGCATTCGGAGTTATTTCAATCATTTCCTTTTCCGTCAAAATAACCCAATGCTCACAAAACAATCCGCCCTCTAATTCTTTCTCTACTTTGTTTGCTACCCGTTTAAAAATCAGTTTATAAATTGTCAAACTCAATATAAATGCACAAAAAACTAAAATAACACGAACAAAAAACCCTATTGCTACTGATTTGAAATCTGCTAAATTGCCAAAAAGTAAAGCGTAAATTATGTCTGCGAGAATAAACACAAAGAACATAACTTGAAAAAGAATGACTGTCGGATCGTTAGGTTTCGGCGGAGGATTTTCTCCGCCAAATTGGTAATAGTCTTCAGGTTTTAATTCGTATTTTATTTCCATCATTGTTTTAAGAATTTTAAACAATCTCGCCAATCAAATCATATTCGTGTGCTTCCGTAATTTTTACATTGTAGATTTCGCCAATTTTCGGCTCTAAGTTTTCGGGCATATCGTTTATTAAAATGTAACCGTCAATTTCCTGTGCTTGACCTTCCAAACGTCCTTGGAAAAGCAAATCTGATTCTTGCGATAAACCTTCAAATAAGACTTTGTGAACTTTGCCGATTTTGGCTTTGTTTTTGCGTTTGGAGATTTTGGCTTGTTCTTTCATTAAAGTCGTGCGGCGGCGTTTCATTGTTTTTGCGTCAACTTTGTTCGGCAAATCAAACGCCGGAGTTCCTTCTTCATCGGAATATGTGAAAACGCCGACGTTATCGAATTCGCAGTTTTTGACAAACGTCATCAATTCTCCGAAATCTTCTTCGGTTTCACCCGGAAAACCTGTGATAAATGTTGTCCGAATCGTAATATTCGGGACTTTTTCGCGCACACGGCGGATTAATTTCTCCAAACTTTCACGAGTTCCGCCGCGTTTCATCAATTTCAAAACATTGCGCGAACCGTGTTGAAGCGGCATATCGAGATACTTGACGGCTTTTTCGGTTTCGGCAATCGCTAATAAAAAAGCGTCGGAAATGTGCGTCGGATACGCATACATCACGCGAATCCATTCTAAATCTTCGATTTCGCCGAGTGCGCGAATCAGTTTTGCTAAAGCGTCAACTTCGCCTAAATCTTCGCCGAAACGCGACGAATCTTGCGCGATTAAAACAACTTCTTTCACGCCTTGTTTTGCCAAATCTTCGGCTTCTTTCAAAATCGAACCAAATCGGCGCGAACGAAACGAGCCGCGCATTGCAGGAATCGAACAAAACGCGCACGGACGATCACAACCTTCGGCAATTTTGATAAAAGCCGTGTGCGATTCGGTGGCACGATACCGCGGCGAGTCGAAATCGTAAAGATAAGTCGCGGTTTTATTGCCGATTGGCAACAACGGAAGTTCGCGGAAATTTTTCGTGCGATCTGCCGCGTCTAAAATTCGATTTATTTCGTTTGTCCCGATAAATGCGTCAACGTCCGGCAATTCCTTCATCAAATCGTCGCGGTAACGCTCGACCAAACAACCTGCAACGACAATTCTTTTCGCTTTTCCTTCGCTTTTCCACGAAGTCGCTTCTAAAATCGCGTCAATAGATTCTTTTTTCGCCGATTCGATAAAACCGCAAGTATTTACGACAACCGTATCCGCTTCTTCGGCGTTATTCGTAATTTCGTAACCGGCTTCTTTTAATTGTCCCATCATCACTTCCGAATCAACCAGATTCTTTGGGCAACCGAGACTGACAAATCCTACTTTTTTCATAAAACAAAAATAAACATTTAGATTATCATAAATTAACTATTTTCGCCTTGATATTACTCCGGTGTTTTATTAGAATTTTGGAAATAACTAAATCATCCAACAATTAAATTATGAAAACAAAAATTAACTCCATCATTGCTATCGGAATTTTAGTATTCATTGCGATGGCTTGTAACGCAAGTTTTACGACTGCCAATATCAGCAGTTTTAACTTTGGCAAAAACGAAAAAGGCGAACCTTCAACGACGAGCTTTAATGAAGGCGATAAAGTCTATTGCGTGGCGACTCTTTCGGGCGTAATGGGCAAATATAAAGTCCGTTTCAAGGTTGAGCCTTCCAGCGGTTCACCGATGACCAAAGATGTAGATATGCCCGGCGACGGCACGGCTTATTTAGAAATTTCCAATGTCGCGGGCGGCGAATATAAAGCCGAAGCCGCACTTTTAGACGAATCAGGCAAAGAAGTTGACAAAAAATCCGGCACTTTCAGCGTCAAAGGCGGAGAGACGGAAAAGTAAAAAGTAAAAAATTAAGAAGCGTCCTGCGTTAAATAAAATTTATCGTTCGACGCTTTTTTTACTTTTTACTTTTTACTTTTTACTTTTTACTTTTTACTTTTTACTTTTTACTTTTTACTTTTTACTTTTTACTTTTTACTTTTTACTTTTTACTTTTTACTTAACATGGTGCCTTCGCCGTCGTCTGTAAAAACTTCGGAAAGAAGCGCGTTGCGTTTCGTTCCGCTGATAATATGCGCCGATTTTACGCCGCGATTTAACAAATTAATAATTGATTGCAGTTTCGGAATCATTCCGCCTGTGGCTTTTCCGCTCGTAATTAATTCTTCAGCTTCCGCGACTGTGAGATGTGAAATTTTTGTTTCGGATTTGTCGGCTTCGAGATAAATTCCGTTGACATCGCTCAATAAAATCAACTTTTCAGCCTTTAATTGCGCGGCGATTTCCGAAGCAATCGTGTCGGCGTTGATATTAAAAATCCTTCCATCGTCATCTGCGCCAAGCGATGAAACAATCGGCAAATAATCGTTATCTAAAAGCAATTGCAAAAGTTCGGCGTTGATTTGCAAAATATCGCCGACATTACCGAAATCAACCGTTTCATTCAAGCCGGTATGCCGATTTAGAATCTCTTTCGGCGGACGTTTTTTCGCGTGAACAATATTGCCGTCAATTCCCGAAAGTCCGACCGCCGAAGTTCCGCGCTGACGCAAAGCCGCGAGAATTTCCGTGTTAATTTTGCCCGCAAAAATCATCTTCGCAAGTTCCAAAGTTTCGTCATTCGTTACGCGCCGACCGTCAATTACGGTTTGCGTAACGCCAAGTTTTTGTGCCAATTCCGTAAGTTGTTTGCCGCCGCCGTGAATCACGCAAACTTTGATTCCAACTTGATGAATCAGCGCAAGTTCTTCTGCCAAAGACGCGAGATTTTCTTTATCTTCCGTAACTTTTCCCGAAAATTTGACGACAAAAGTTTTGCCTTTGAATTTTTGAATATAAGGCAGAGCTTCGCGCAATAAATCTAATTTTGATTGAACCATTTTTTATATTGCCTGCGAAACATACGAAAAGAACGAAAGTTTTTGATTCTTTATTTCGTTTTTTTCGTGTGTTTCGCAGGCAAAAGATTTTATTTTATCAATTTAGCCATAATCGCTTTCTGAACGTGCAGACGATTTTCGGCTTCGTCCACAACGACCGAATTTGCCGAATCAATGACCGAATCCGTAACAATCACATTTCGCCGAACCGGAAGACAGTGCATAAAAATCGCGTCGTTTGTGCGCGACATTTTCGCTTCGTCAACAATCCATTTTCCGCGATAAATTTCACGTTCTCGAACGTCTTGATTTAAATTTCCGTAATGATGAAAACTTCCCCAACTCTTAGCGTAAACGACTTCGACATCATCAAAAGCCTGATCAATTCGATTTACAATTTCCAGACTTCCGCCGTTTTCTTTCGCTTGATTTTCGATTTCTGTCAAAAGTTCCGCGTCTAATTCGTAACCTTTCGGATGTGCAATCCGCAAATCGTGTCCGAATTGCGCCGACGCAAGCGCAAACGAATTCGGCACCGCCATCGGCAAAGGTTTCGGATGAAACGCCCACGTCAGCAAAACTTTTTTCTTGCGCTTGCCAAGTTTTTCACGAATCGTCATCATATCAGCCATTGATTGACACGGATGATGCATCGCCGATTCGAGATTGATAATCGGTTTCGACGCATATCGTTCAAACGCCGACAAAATCGGCTCGGTTCGCTCCAAATTCCAATCCTTCAACTCCGCAAAAGTCCGCACGCCAATCGCCGAAACATATCTTTCCAAAACGCGCACAAACTCCGCCAAATGCTCGGTTTTATCCGAATCCATCACAATTCCGTCCCGATGCTCCAGCGTCCAACTCGTTCCGCCCGGCTCCAAAATAACCGAATTTCCGCCAAGTTCATAAATTCCAACCTGCATCGAAGCGCGTGTTCTCAGCGAAGGATTAAAAAACACGAGCGCAACCGATTTGTCACTCAAAGGTTTATCGTTAGTTTGTTCATTTTTATATTTCAACGCGGACTCAATAATTTCTTCGAGTTCAGCGCGTGAAAAATCAGATGTTTTTAGAAAATTATTTATCATTTATTTCACTTTCGACATTTGCTAAAACTTCGCAATCACAATAACCTCCATTATTTCTTAACCATTCGATAAAATCATCTTTCGGCAGATTATTTTGTTCAGTAAATTGCAACGTAATTTTTTGCGTGTCATCGCAATCATTTTCAGCTAATTTAAAATCAAGAAAATCAAAACAATTTTGAAGCATTTCCAGTGAAATTGAAAGAGAATCTAAAATTTTATCTCTTTCTTTTTGTTTTATTAATCGCTTAATTTTCTTTCGTTTTTCTTTTTCAGTTTTGTCCATTAACTCATTTCACGCGATTTAATTTCAGCCCGATTTATCGGGTTTTCCGCGTTTCGCGGCAATTAGCCACGCTCATTTATGGCGTGGTCAAATGTCGGAAATCTGACAAAAGGGCGTTTTAACGTCCTTGATTACGGCTTAAGCCAATTGAGAAAGCACGTTAAAACGCGCTGATAAATCAATCTTCAATTCAAACCACGCCATAAATAGCGTGGCTAATTGCCGCGAAACGCGGAAAGCCTCGTGAACGAGGCTAAATTCAAAAAATCGTTTTAACGTAAATCATTAATTGATAAATCTTTTGTCTTTAGTGATTATTTCCAAAACTTAAACATCAAAATCAATTTCCGTTTAATTGCTTCAAATCAAAATTCAATAAATCGCCGATTTTTTCAATTGTAATATCAGCCGCCGGATATTTGGCGATTTCTTTTTCGTCAAAGGCATAATGACCTTGACGCGGAAAAACTGTGGTTACTTTTTTGCCCCAGATTTCTTTGATTGCCGTTAGAATTCGGAGTTTGTCGTCAACCAAAACATAATGTTCTGCGGGATAACGGCGTTCGACATCGTGGAGTTCGTGTTCTTTGTGAATGTAAATCAAAATATTTCCTTCGACCGCTTCAAAAAGCCCTGAACGCTCAATTTTGCGCGGCTGAAAAACGACATCGCCGTCCGTTAAAATCACCACTTTACCGAATTGTTTGCAATGCTCCAAAACGTCGAGCGAATTCGGAAAAAGCCGATTGGCAAAATGATAATTGACAAGATAAGTCGAAACCGTAAGTAAGTGTGAATCGTAAGGATTTTCAACGCGATAACGCTGAAGCGCACCGAGATAATCAGCGTAACCGAGTTCTGAGCGCAGATTTTCAAAAATCTGCCAGTAATGATTACAGCGATCAATTCCGACCTCATTTTTCAAAAATTCCCGCAAATCTTTTGTAACACGGTCATTGTCGAGCAATGTATTATCAACATCAAAAAGAAAAACTATTTTGTCCATAATTACTTCAAAATTTTAACACTTTCCGCGTTTATTTCCGACACATAAACATTAAAATCAATTTCCGTCTGCGAGTAAATTTGCTTCGTTCAATTCGGCTTCGATTTCTTCAATTGTCGGCAAAGTGCCTTTTAAATTTTCGGGTAATTTTTCTAACCAATTCATTTCGGAAACGCCGATTGGACTTTGCATTTTACGCAACGCATATTCGGCGATGAATTTATTTTTCGTCTTGCACAAAATCAAACCGATGGTTGGTTCGTCTTTTTCGTGTTTGAGCAAATCATCAACCGCCGACAAATAAAAATTCATTTTGCCCGCAAATTCCGGCTTAAATTTTCCCATCTTTAAATCAATCACGACAAACGAGCGCAATTTTAAGTGATAAAATAAAAGGTCAATATAGAAATCTTCGCCGCCGATTTCGAGATGATATTGGCTTCCGACAAACGCAAATCCGACACCTAATTCGAGCAAAAATTTCCGAATATTTTCAATCAGAGCTTTTTCCAAATCGCGCTCGACCGCCGCATCGTGAAGCGTCAGAAAATCGAAATTATACGGGTCTTTCAAGAGTTGATTAGCCAAATCCGATTGCGGTTTCGGCAAAGTTAATTCAAAATTCGTTACGGCTTTGCCTTGACGTTCGTAAAGTCTGCTTTCGATTTGCAAAACCAAAACATTCCGACTCCAACCGTTTTCAATCGTTTTTCGTATATAAAATTCACGCTCTTCCGGCGTTTTGGCTTTGTCTAAAATACGAACATTGTGTCCCCAAGGAATTTGTCCAACAACCTGTTGGACAAATTCCTCATCGGGATAATTTTCCGCAAAAGCTCTCATATACAATAAGTTAGCTCTTGAGAAACCTTTCATTTCAGGAAACGCGACGCGCAAATCTTTCGATAATTGTTCGATGACTTTTGCGCCCCAACCTTGTGCTTTTTGGCGTTCGAGAATCTCGCGCCCAATTTGCCAATAAAGCAAAACGAGTTCTCGATTAACAGCAAGCACGGCTTTAACTTGCGCTTTTGAAATCCTTTCTTTTAATGATTGCAGAAATTCTGCGTAATCTTTGGTTAATTCATTTGACATAGTTTGTTGAGGGAGTTTTTATTTCATAAATTCTTTATCTTTTTCGCCGAGTTCGCCGATTTTTAGCATTAGAAAATCGCCGATTTCTTTGTGGGTGCGGAGTCGGTCGGATTTTTCGTAGAATTCTGTTAAATCAATTTGTTCGCCAAACCAAACTCTGACTTTTTCGCCGCCGGTCCAATTTCCTAAAACTTGTTTCGGCAAATCATTGCCTAAACCTGCGATGAAAACCGGAATTACTTGCGGACGCGCTTTTCTAATTACCGCGCCTGCGCCGGGTTGTGCGGGCAATAAATCATAAGGATTTTCGTCTAAATTTCGCTTTCCTTCAGGGTGAAATCCGATGACGTGCGCGTGTCCGTGCGTCGCAATTTGCACTAATCTTCGCAAAGAATATTTATCGAATTCGCGTTTGTCGGCTTCTTTTTCTTCGCGGAAAAACGGCGGATACATCGAAAACCAGCCCATCACGAAATTGACGAACCAGCCAAGCGGATTTGAATAAAAAAACTTGGCGCGGACGGGGAAAAATAATTTTACGGGACGGCGCGTTTGGCGAAAAATCACGCTCGAAACGACATACATATCAAAAAACGAACGATGATTTGCCACGAGAAGCAGAGGTTTTTCCACATCTGCGTTTTCGACATTTTCGATACCGAAGACGTTCATCAAATTATATGTGCAGATTTTTATCCAAAGCGAACCGATATGCCGCTGGCAAAAAGTCCAGAGATTTTTCCACACGCCGAGATTCATCCGATGCGCCAGACGAAATCCGAGTTTTTCAGTTAAATTTAAAACCGCAATTTCTTCGGATGCCGGTGTGATGATTTCCGCGCTTTGGTTTTTTAGTAACTCGTTTTCAGTCATAAACAAAAATATCAGTTTAGCATTTTCCACCTTTGATAAAAAAGTTCACGTTCCGTTTGATTTCATAGACAACTTAAAAATTATTTTGTATGATAATTTGTCATTGAGAATAATAATTCGACCGTTTGCGTAATTTTGAGGATACATCCCTTTTATTGCCTTTTTCAAAAATAGCGGTTGATAGTTCGTAATAATTTCCCGAAAAAATTTAAGGAGTTTGTATGTATAAAAAAAGTTACCAAATCAGTATCTTTTTCCTGTTTTTAATTACGCTTTGCGTTTCGGCTTCGGCAAAAACTTCGACCGACGGCGTGTGGCAGGAAACTGATGACACGAGCTTTAGACAAAGAACGCTCGAACGGCTTGTCCTTCCGGCAAGTTATAAAACATTTCGTATTAATCAAACGGTTATGCGCTCGATTTTGGCGGATGCGCCGATGGAATTTACCGACGAGGCGCGAAATAACCAATTGATTCTGACATTTCCGATGCCCGACGGTTCTTTTCAGCGATTCCGCATTACGGAATCGCCGATTGTCGAACCCGGACTTCTCGTAAAGTTCCCGGAATTAAGAACTTACAGCGGTCAAGGCGTTGATGATCCGTCGTCAACCGTGCGGTTTGATTTTCTGCCGAGCGGTTTTCATTCGCAGATTCTTTCGAGCAAAGGCACGATTTTAGTTGACCCTTATTTCAAATCAGGCGACACGGAAAATTACATCAGCTATGTCAAAAATACGGTTTCGCAAACTGATGCTTTTATCTGTCATTTTAATGAAAGTAAAGAGTTTCAATCATTTCTGAAAATTAAAGAAACGCTGCCTTTCGGCGAAAACACGAACGATGTTATCAGCGGCACAACCTTGAGAACTTATCGTTTGGCACTTGCCGCAACCGGCGAATATACGGCGGCTGCCGGCGGCGGAACAGTTGCAGGCGGTTTGGCAGCGCAGGTTTTGATTATGAACCGCGTCAACGGCGTTTATGAAAAAGACGTGGCAATCCGAATGGTCATTATCGCCAACAACAATTTGTTGATTTATACCAACGGTGCCTCCGATCCTTATACGAATAACGACGGCGGCACGATGTTGAGCGAAAATATCTCCAACATTGACACGGTTATCGGCACTGCCAATTATGACATCGGTCACGTTTTCTCGACGGGCGGCGGCGGCGTAGCATTTTTGGCTGTTCCGTGCGGCGCAAGCAAAGCGGGCGGCGTTACCGGACTTCCGAATCCGGTTGGCGATCCATTTGCGATTGATTATGTTGCCCACGAAATGGGACATCAATGGTCGGCAAACCATACGTTTAATACAACAGTCGGAAGTTGCGGCGGCGGAAACCGTTCAAACGCAAATTCGTTTGAACCCGGAAGCGGCATTACGATTATGGCGTATGCCGGAATTTGCGGCAGTCAAAATTTAGCGGCGAACAGTATTGATACTTTCCACGTCAGAAGTTTGGAAGTTATCGTTAATTTTTCGCAAAACGGCACAGGAAATACTTGCGATGTGGAAACAGCAACTGGCAACACGCCTCCGACTGTTACAGTTCCGCTCGGAAATTCGTTTAACATTCCGCGCCAAACGCCGTTTTCATTGACCGCAAGCGCAACCGACGTGAATGGCGATACGCTAACTTACGATTGGCAGCAATACAACGCCGGCGGCACGGCAGGTCCGGCAACGGTTATTCCGAATGCGGATGCCGACGGCATTGCGCGTCCGCTTTTCCGTCCGTATCTTCCGTCTTCAAGCCCGACACGATTTTTCCCGTCATTGCAATTCATTCGCAACAACGCCAATGTTCCGCCCAACACGACCGGCGGATTTATGACCGGCGAATTGATGTCGGCAATTACTCGAACGATGAATTTCCAAGTCGTTGTGCGTGATAACCGTGTCAACGGCGGCGGTATCAACTCGGCAACTGTTGCAGTAATTGTTGATGCGGCTTCAGGTCCGTTTAACGTAACTGCGCCGAACACGGGCATTTCGTGGACCGGAGGTTCGATACAAACCGTAACTTGGAACGTGGCAAACACGACTGCCGCACCTGTTAGCGCGGCGAATGTTAAAATCTCGTTTTCAACCGATGGCGGATTAACTTTCCCGACGACAGTTTTGGCTTCAACGCCGAATGACGGAACGCAAACAATTACCGTTCCGAATGTCGCAACAACGCAAGGCAGAATCAAAGTGGAAGGCGAAAACAATATCTTCTTTGATATGTCGGACGCGAATTTTACGATTGTTCCCGGAGTGGTTACGATTCAGTCGCGGTCTGATTTTGACGGCGACGGACGCACCGATCTTTCAGTCTATCGTCCGAGTGAAGGCAATTGGTATCTGAACCGTTCGACTGCCGGATTCCAAGTTCTTAATTTCGGAATTTCAACCGATACGCTCGTTCCGGGCGATTTTGACGGCGATGGCAAAGCTGATACGGCGGTCTTCCGCGCAAATGCAAATCCTGCCATTTCCGACTTTTTAGTGTTGAACAGTAACGGATTTACCGTGTCCGGCGCGTCTTGGGGAGTTCCGGGCGACGTTGCGATGACCGGCAATTATGACGGCGACGCACGAGCAGATTTTGCAGTCTTCCGTCCGTCCAATTCGACTTGGTATATCTTAAACAGCAGTAATGGTTCAAACACGATTGAGCCGTTCGGAACAACCGGCGATACTCCTTTGGCGATGGACAATAATGCCGACGGCAAAACTAATCTGGCGGTCTTCCGTCCGTCAAACAACACTTGGTATATTGCCAAACCGACCGGAACTCCGGCAACGAACTTCGATGCTTATCCGTTCGGATTAGCCGGCGACTTGCTCGTTCCGGCGGATTACGACAACGACAATCGTGATGATGTCGCGGTCTTCCGTCCGTCAAACGGAACTTGGTATATTCTGCGAAGCACAAACGGCGTAACTCAGTTTAGCGCATTCGGCACATCGGGCGATGTGCCTGTTCCGGGCGACTACGACGGCGACGGCGCAGATGATTTAGCGGTTTATCGTAGCGGAACGTGGTATGTCAACCGTTCGACTTCAGGCTTGTTAATTCAAGGCTTCGGTCTCGCAACTGATAGAGCCATTCCAAAACAATATATTCCGTAAAATCGGTAATGATAAAAACTAAAAGGCTTGCAAATTAATTTTGTAAGCCTTTTTTTTATAAAATTTAGCGTTTTAATTACAATATACATCTTTCCGAAATAAAATGGTTTTGCGGTATCTTTAAATGTTGTAATTTTCAGCCTCGTTCACGAGGCTTTCCGCGTTTCGCGGCTATTAGCCACGCTATTTATGGCGTGGTTCGGATTGAAAATTAAAGTGTGAGCGCGTTTTAACGTGCTTTTTTCTTGCGGCTTAAGCCAATCAGGTAAGGACGTTAAAACGCCCTTTATCACAATAATTTGAATCTAACCACGCCGTGAACGAGCGTGGCTAAAACGTGCGAAACGCACGAAAGCCTGTTAAAACAGGCTAAATCTCTGAAATACAGCAGTTATTTTGGAAAGATGTCTAATTCAAAAACAATCGGCGGCTGTGTCGGATTATATTCTTCATCGCAGTTAGAAGCGTTGATAAATTTTACGCCAAACTCTTCCGTCTGCCCATAACCGCAATGAATATGCCCGAAAATATGTGCTTTCGGGCGAATTTCTTCGACTTTTTTTCGCAATTCTTCGCAACCTGTATTTTCGATCCAATATTGACGCGGAACTTCGTCCAAAATCCCGTGTGGCGGTCCGTGTGTGATTAAAACGTCTGTATCGTTCGGAATAAGTTTCCATTTTTCAGCAAGTTCCGCGCCGCGCATCAAGTTAAAAGCCCAATCGTAAAATCTCGGTTGCCAGGGTGAACCGTAAATCTTTAGACCTTCAATTTCGACGAAAGAATCCTGCAAATAAATAATTTTTGAACTCAATAAACTTCTCGCGTAAGAATTATTCGTTTCAAATAACCAATCGTGATTTCCGGCGATAAAAATTTTATATCGGTGCGGCAAATTAGAAAACCAACGATTAAAAGCAATTATTTCGGGAATCGAGCCGCGACCTGTCGCATCGCCTGCGTGAATCAAAATATCGCCTTCGGGAACGATGATTTGTTCGTTGCAATTATGCGTATCTGATAAGCAAACTATTTTCGGCATATATGTTAAATAAGAAAATGATACAATGCTTTATTATAACTTCACGGCGAGTTTTTTTAACTTTTATATTTTTTTTCGGTTAAGCGGAAAATTTCTTCTTTTGAATTTTTCTTAAACAAAGATTATTTTATTAACAGCAATTCGCAAATAATAATAAATATGCTTTCAAACGGCTCGAATCCCAAATCTAAAACCGTGTCTAACGGACTATTTCGCTTCGGCGAATTCATTTTAGATTCCGAAAGTCGGCATCTGACGGAAAACGGCAATGTTATCAAACTCACATCAAAGAGTTTTGAATTGCTGTGGCTGCTTCTCAAAAAACACGGCAAGGTGGTTACACGCGAAGAGATTTTACGCCGCGTTTGGCAGGAAGAATTTGTCGAAGACAGCAATGTCAACGTGCAAATCGCTATCCTCAGAAAATTACTCGGAAATCAAAACGAATTTATCCAAACTATTTCAAAACGCGGCTATTGTTTTACTGCCAAAGTTGAAGAAAAATCACTGCCTGAAACCAACGGTTTTTTGGCGGCTGAAACTGCGCCCGACAGCGAAATTTCTTCGCTTGCGGTGCTTCCGCTCGTTAATCTCGACGGCAATGAAGAACTCGATTATTTTGCCGACGGTTTAACTGAAAGTTTGATTAATCTGCTGTCGAAAATGCCCGAATTAAAGGTGATGGCATATCGCACCGTGGCGCGATTTAAGAACCAAGATTTCGATGTTACGGACATCGGAAACACGCTTCACGTCGGCGCAATTTTAACCGGCAGAGTTCGTCAATTTCGTGATGAAGTAACGATTAGTGCTGAACTTATCAGAGTCAAAGATGAAAGCCGCATCTGGGGAACGAGCTATCAAAAAACGCATTCGGAAATTTTTCAAATCCAAAAAGAAATCACGCAAAGTATTGCAGAAAGACTACTTCCGCGCTTGACGAGCCGCGAAAAAGATTTGCTCATCAACCGCCAGACACAAAACGCCGAAGCCTACGACGCTTATCTGAAAGGCTGTCATTTTCTTTCTACGCATACGAAAGAAGGTTTGGAAAAAAGTCTCGAATATTTTCACAAAGCTATCGAAATTGATGCTCAATACGCGCTTTCCTACGTCGGCATCGCCAACGCTTATTTCCTGCTCAACGGCTATTCGTTTTCGCCCGTTGACGATATTTTGGCAGACACCAACGATGCCATCGAAAAAGCACTCGAACTTGCGCCCGATTTGGCTGAAGTTCGCGCCACTTTGGGAACAATTAAATACGTCTATGAATGGGATTGGCAAGAAGCTGAAAAAGAATTTCTTTTGGCGATTAAGTTCAATCCAAACTACACTTTTGCGAGATATTGGTATGTCGTTTTTCTGATGCTTTCAGGCAGATTTGATGAAGCGCACGAGCAATTAAATCATTTAACAAAGATTGACCCGCTTTCGCTTTCGCTCAATAAAACTCTGGCTTCGCTGTTTTATTACGCCAAGCGTTACGACGAATCAATTCGCCAAGCCGAAAAAACCATCGAACTTTACCCGAATTGTATTCCGGTTTTTACGGCGATGGCGATTTCTATTGCAAAGCTCGGCGATTATCAAAAAGCGATTGATTTGATGCAAAAAGGTTACGATTCCGCGCCGAGTTTGAGCCGTTTAGCGGTTTTGGGCTACCTTTTCGCCGTTGCCGGAGAAGAAAAAAAGGCAAAAGACATTTTAGACAAGATAAATCGAGAATCAACCGCGCCTTTAGTCGAGAATTTTTATATTCATATACAACTCGGCGAGATTGAAAAAGGTTTTGATCATTTGGAGAAATCGTTGATTCAAAAGGATTTAGAGCATGTTGCGCTAATTGTCGAACCTCGCGCTGACGAGGTTCGCAATCATCCGCGCTTTATAGATATTTTAAGTAAAATTCATTGATTTTTAATTATTTCGATGAAATTTAATGTTTTTTTATATTTTTTTAGATAATTTAAGGACTTTTTCTCTAACTTTATTTACTATAAGTTGGGCAAACTTTACTTTATCGTGAGAAAATCAGTTTTTAGTAATAAATGAAAGGAATTATAAATTTTATGAAACCCCGAAAAATTTTCAAAATTTTTTTGCTGATATTAGCTACATTTGCGCTTTTCGTAATTGGCACAAACGCTCAACTCGACACGACATTCGGAGCAAATGGAACAGTTGTTTTAAATAATGTTGGAACAAAACCGTTGGCGAGTTTTGTTTTGCCAAGCGGTAAAATTCTCATCATCAGCGAAGAATTGACTAACCCTCAAACATTTCAACCGTATCGTTATAATTTAATCAGACTCAACGCAGATGGCACGCCCGATACAACTTATGGTGCGAACGGAGTCGTAACGCTGACCGGACTGCAATCGAGCCAACAGTTTTCCAGATTTTTTAATTGCAACCGCCAAACGGACGGAAAAATTCTCTGTGTGGATTTGCAGTCGGTTTATCGTTTTAACGAAGACGGAACACTCGATTCGACATTTTCGGGCGATGGCGTTCACACGCCGAATGTTGATCAGCAGGCTTCGGAAAAACTCGCCGGAGTTATCCAACAAGCGGACGGAAAAATTGTCGTTGCCGGAATGATTATCGTTGGATATACCGAACCTTCGAGATTGTTTCTCGTGCGCTATGAAACCGACGGAAATCTTGACCAAACTTTTGGCGACCAAGGCGGATTTATCATTCATAATCTGCAATATCCGACCGTCAGTGAAGTTCATCTGCAATCTACGGGCAAGATTTTAACCGTGCCGCAAAAAGAAAGTAGTGAAAACCCTAATTATTTCTTTGCGGGCGCAATCAATCGCTTTAACACTAATGGAACGGTTGATAATACTTTCACGCCGGTTGTTTATCAAACGGGAAACACGCCGAAATTAAGAAGTTTCAAACTACTCGGCAACGATAAATTTGCGACTGCCGAAAGCATCACCATCAACAATGCGGAATTGCTTCGCACACATCGAAATATCGTAGTCAACCGCTATACTTCGGAAGGAAATTCGGACAACACTTTCGGAACAAACGGAAAAACGAATTATAACGTAACCAGCGCGATGACCGACGACGCGATAGCTTTAGGCGAACAAACGGACGGCAAAATTATCGTCAGCGGCGCAACCGATATTGAATATAACCGAACGCCGACTTCCGGTTTGACTCTCTCGATTGCCCGTTTAGACCAAAACGGAACACTCGGCGGCAAATATTTAGCGACAAATCTTAACAATGCCTACACATCTGCCGCACCGAATTTACTTTATGACGGACAAGTTTTAGTTCAGCCGGACGGCAAAATTCTGACAACTTCGACTAAAACGTCTGTTGGTGGCACACGGCAAATTCTGTTGACGCGAAGCACGAATATTCCGTTTGAAATCAAACGTCTGCAAGGAATTCCGTATAATTTTTTAGAGAACAGCACTAGATCAAACCCCGGCATTTATCGTCCGAGCAATCGAAATTGGTATTTTAATCCGAGTATTTATTCAGTATTTTTCGGTTTGAACGATGATATTCTCGCGCCGGCTGATTATGTCGGTGATTTCAAAACGGATTTAGCGGTTTTTCGTCCGTCGGAAGGAAATTGGTATATTGCCAAACAAGGCTTCAATCCGGCACAGAATTATCTGACGATTCCGTGGGGCAAAGCGGGCGACATTCCGATTCCGCGTGATTATGACGGCGACAGCAAAGCGGACATCGCAATTTTCCGCCCCGAAGACGGCGTTTGGTATATCCGCAACAGTTCCAATACTTTCCCGACGTGGCAGAAATGGGGTATCGAAGGCGATAAACCGGTAGCCGGCGATTACGATGGCGACGGCATTGACGACATTGCCGTTTTCCGACCGAGCAACGGAAATTGGTATATCTTACAAAGTTCTGACGGCGAATATTCGATCCAGCATTTCGGACTTGAAGGCGATGTTCCCGTCCAAGAAGATTACGATGGCGACAACAAAATGGATGTTGCCGTTTGGCGACCTTCAACCGGAATTTGGTATATCAGACGAAGCAGTGACAGCGGGAATTCGATTTACAATTTCGGATTGACGGGCGATATTCCGATTCCCTGCGATTTCGACGGCGACCGTAAAATTGACATCGGCGTTTGGCGACCGGCTAATCAAAATTGGTATATCATCAACAGCGGCGACAGCAGTTTTAATCAATTCGTTTTTGGCTTGACCAATGACATTCCGACACAGGGCAGAAACTAATTAAAAGGACAGTCGGAATACTTGAAGAGCGTCTGTAATTTAGACGCTCGTTTTTTTTAATTATTCATATATTTATTTATGTTCGCAAGATTGTTTTTTTTATTAATTTGCCTTCTGTCAGCCTTGCCCTCAGTTTTCGCTGCGCCCGGCGATCTTGATTCGATTTTCGGCGTTGGCGGTATCGTAACGTATCGTTTAAATGATTTGGAAGAAACATTTCAAGGCGTTGTAATTCAGCCAGACGGGAAAATAGTCGTTACCGGAAAAAACGGAAACGGTAAAATAATAGTCATTAGATATAACGCAAACGGCTCATTCGACACGAGTTTTGCCAATGGAGGAATTTACGTTGCGGCGAACATCACGGTCTTTGCCTCCAGCACCGCCATTGCTTTGCAACCGGATGGGAAAATTGTCGTTTCCGGTATCTATGCGGTTTCCGTAAATGATAACGCTTATTTGCTCATCAGACTCAATACGGACGGTTCGCCCGACACGACTCTTGGCGGACAAGGATTTGTGATTACGAATCTCTCAGCCGGCAATGATATGTCGCGGGATATAACCGTGCAGCCGGACGGGAAAATTCTCGTTTGCGGTTCAGTCAATGAAATGGGCTTAACCGGAAGTGATATTGGTTTGGTTAGATTTCTACCAAACGGAAACTTGGATTCAACCTTTAACGGCAACGGAATAGTAATTACAACAATTACCGTTGCCGAACAAGGTTACGCTTTGAAATTACAGACGGACGGGAAAATAGTCGTCCTCGCCAATTCGGATAACGGAAATACCTCGACATATTTTCAAGCTCTCGTCAGATATTTGCCGAACGGAACTTTAGATTCGAGCTTTGGAACAAACGGAATTGCGTTGACCAATTTGAACGGCTTGAATTTTACATTCGGCGATTTGGTAATTCAGCCGGACGGAAAAATAATAACTGCGACTTCGATTGGCAGCACCGGAACTTTTACTTTTGCCTTCACCGTCGCACGTTACCAAAGTTCCGGTGCGCCGGATATAAATTTCGGAACTAACGGCAAAACCGTCATTATTTCAGACACTTCAAATTCGGCACAGGCTTTGGAAATTCAACCCGATGGAAAGATTATTGTCGTCGGACACACCGAGGTTCAAGGCAACGGATTAGATGTTTTATTAGCAAGACTCAACGCAAACGGTTCGTTGGACGCAACTTTCGGAAACGGTGGAAGAGTTTTTACTCAAGTCGGTTCTTCGCCGCTCTC
Source organism: Acidobacteriota bacterium (assembly GCA_031409875.1). GTDB lineage: Bacteria > Acidobacteriota > Blastocatellia > Pyrinomonadales > Pyrinomonadaceae > CALMEH01. The sequence goes on from JANNYB010000077.1 coordinate 96,561, forward strand.
CGATTTCAGTTTCGATGTCGCCTTGCAAGCCGACGGAAAAATTGTCGTCGCCGGAAAGAAAAATGTCGGCACGCTTTTTGATTTTGATGCCATTTTGTTGCGCTATATGGGCGGCGATATTCCTAATCCGCAAAAACCTTTTGACTTCGATGGCGACAGCAAAACCGATATTTCCATCTTTCGTCAACCTGTCGGCGAATGGTGGTATATGAGAAGTTCCGACAATCAAAATCGCGCTTTTCAATTCGGAAATTCTTCGGACAAACTCGTTCCGGCAGATTTCACGGGCGACGGCAAAACCGACATCGCCTTCTTTCGACCTTCAACAAGCGAATGGTTTGTTTTGCGAAGCGAAGATTCCAGCTTTTACTCATTCACCTTCGGATCTGCCGGAGATATTCCGCAAGTCGGCGATTTTGAAGGCGATGGAAGAGCCGATGCCGCTGTTTTTCGTCCGTCATCCGCGCTTTGGTTTGTTGCGCTTTCGTCAGGCGGAACACGCATTCAACAATTTGGCGCATCCACGGATTTTCCGGCAGTAGCTGATTACGACGGCGACGGAAAAGCTGATATTGCAATTATTCGGTTCAATGGCGGACTCGGCGTTGAATGGTGGTGGTATCGCAGTTCGGTCAGTTCGACAATTGCGTATGTCTTAGGCACGCCGACAGACATACCTGTTCGCGGAGATTACACCGGCGACGGCAAAGCAGATGTAGCTTTTTGGCGACCTTCAACGGGCGAATGGTTTGTCTTGAGAAGTGAATCACCAAGTTATTACGCCGCGCCGTTTGGAGCAAATGGCGATATACCTGTGCCGGGCGATTACGACGGCGACGGAACATTCGATTTTGCCGTTTTCCGACCGTCAAACAGAACTTGGTATCTGCTCAGAAGCACGGCAGGATTTACAGCTGTTCAGTTTGGTCTCTCGACGGACAAGCCTGTTCCGACAGCTTTTTTTCCTTAAACAAATGAGAAATAAAAAGTGAGAAATGAGAGGTGAAGGCTTCTCATTTCTCACTTTTTATTTCTCATTTGTTTAAGTTTCCAAACTAAAAGGATTAAAATCAGTATCTTTATCGTAAAAATCTTCGCTTTCGGCTTTTTTCAGAAATCCAACGATTAGATAAGTAAAAGGCGTGGCGATAATTTCCCATAAAACTTTGATGAAATAATTTCCGATCATCACGCTGATAAGTAATTCGTTAGTCCAACCGGGCGCACCGTAAAAAGCAATCGGATAAAACAATAAACTGTCGGCAATTTCGCCCAAAACGGTTGAGCCGATTGTCCGCACCCAAAGAAATTTTCCCGCACACAATAATTTTAACTTTGCAAGAACAAAAGAATTAACAAATTCGCCCAGCCAAAACGCCGTCAGCGAAGCCAACACGATGCGCGGAACTTGTCCGAAAATCATATTTATCGCTTCTTGCTTTTCCGCCAACATCGTTTTCGCCGGTGGAAGCGAAGTTACCACAAACGACATCAATGACGCAAAAATCAATGCGCCGAAACCTGCCCAAATGACCTTACGCGAACGTGCGTAACCATAAACTTCCGTTAAAATATCGCCGAAAAGATAGCTTATTGGAAAAAACAAAACGCCTGCGCCGTAGATATATTCGCCGTAAAAAGGTAAATTTACCGACGAAACTTTATGCACGCCGATTAAATTTGAACAAAGCAAAACAGCAACAAAAGCCGCCATCAATAAATCGTAATATTTGAAATTTCTGTTTTTTTGCACAGTCTTTAAGTTGAAAATCAGTTAGAATTTGATTTTAACCTAAATGAAACAATCCGCAACCAAAATCACGATTATTTTTGCCCTCGCACTTTTTGCCGAGCTTTTCGTGCTGTTTTTTCAGCTTCCACATCTGCAAATTTTCACGAAACCTTCGCTGATGCTGATTTTGATTGTTTGGTTTTGGTCAAGTTCGCGCTTTTTCGGTTCGTTAAAATATTGGATAATTTCGGCTTTGATTTTTTCGTGGTTCGGCGATGTCTTTCTGCTTTTTGAGAAGCAAAATAAAAGTCTTTTCATCTTCGGTTTGGCAAGTTTCCTGCTCGCACATCTTTGTTATATCGTTTATTTTTATCAAATCCGAAAAGCAAATGCGGTAAAGTTTTCGCCGAAAATTTTAGTTTCGCTTGCCGTTTTAATTTACGTCGCTTTGCTGTTTTCGCTTCTTGCGCCGAATCTGAAATCTCTGCAAATTCCGGTTCTTTTTTACGCGCTAACTCTTGCCGCAATGTTGCTTACGAGTTTTCACGCCTTTAATTTTCAAAAACATTCGTTCGCCAAAATCTGCATTACCGGAACTCTGCTTTTTGTCGTTTCCGATTCATTTTTGGCAATCAACCGATTCTATCAACCGTTTGAATTCGCAAACATTTTGATAATGCTGACATATGCCGTTGCACAATTTTTGATAACGCTCGGCGCGTGGCAAAACTTGTCTGAAAACAGTTTGCATAATGACTGATAAGTAAGTGGACAGAATTAAATTCAAAATATTTGGCGCGTGTTCTGAGTCCCGACTTTAGTCGGCTTCTTCATTTCGCCGCGCTTCGCTGACGAAATGCCCGGGCTTGTGCCAGGCGGAACTCAAAACTTAAAAATAATTCTGTCCACTTACTTATTCAGAAAAATTCGATAAATCAAGATATTCGGACTGATTGTTTTGATCCTTTTCCGATGTCTTGACGATATTGCATTCCGTCCCAACTGATTTTGCCGACGGCTTCGTAAGCTGTTTTTAAGGCTTCTGAAAGTTGTTCACCTGTTGCCGTAACGCCTAAAACTCTGCCGCCGTTTGTGATAAATTCTCCGCTTTCATTTTTGGCTGTTCCGGCGTGAAAAATTTCGACGTTTTGCGTGTCGTTCAAACCGTAAATCACGTCTCCCGTTTGCGATTGTTGCGGATAACCTTTTGAAGCCAAAACTACGCAAGTCGAACTTCCCTTTTGCCATTTTATTGAGAGTTTATCGAGGTTTGTTGTTAATATTGCTTCGCAAATTTCGACAAAATCCGTTTCCAAACGAATCAAAATCACTTGTGTTTCAGGATCGCCGAAACGGACATTATATTCCAAAACCTTCGCGCCCGATTCGGTCATCATTAAACCTAAAAACAAAATTCCGCGAAACGGAAAACCTTCCGCTTGACAACCTTCGAGCGTCGGTCTAATGACTTCGGCAATGATTTTTTCGGTTTGTTCTGCCGTTAAAAGATTTGCGTCGCAAACCGTTCCCATTCCGCCGGTGTTTGCGCCTTCGTCGTTGTCGAATATGCGTTTATGGTCGCGCACGGGCGGCATCAAAGCGAAATTCTTACTGTCCGCAAAAGCAATAAGCGAAACTTCCCTGCCGATTAAACATTCTTCCAAAACGATTTTTTCCGTTGCCTCTGCGCCGACAATTGATTCCAATTCATCAATCGCTTCGATTGCTTCGCGCCGGTTTTTTGCGACAACTACGCCTTTTCCCGCCGCGAGTCCGTCTGCTTTGACGACAACCGGCGCGTTTTCATCGCCGAAAACACCGTTTTCTAAAATCTCTTTTGCTTCCGAAGTTGAATTGGCGGTTTGATATTCAGCGGTCGGTATCGAATGACGCGCCATAAAATCTTTCGCAAAAGATTTCGAGGCTTCCAAACGCGCCGCTTTTCCGCTTACGCCGACGATTTTTAAACCGCGTTTTTCAAATTCGTCCGTAACTCCCAAAGCCAGAGAAGTTTCGCCGCCGACAAAGGTCAAATCAATTTTATTTTCAGAAGCAAATGCGGCGAGTTTTTCGATTTCAGTCGGTTTAATCGCAACTAATTCGGCAATTTCACTAATTCCGGCATTTCCGTCGGCACAAAAGATGTGCGAAACTTTTTCGCTTTTTTGAAAGGCGCGACAAATCGCGTGTTCGCGTCCGCCCGAACCGATAACAAGAATTTTCATAACCTTAGATTGTAAATTAACCACACCGAATCATAAACTTGACATCGCCAAAATTTAGCGATAATGTCAGATAAAGTTCCGAAGTTTTCACTTTTTTGCAACTAAAGGCATAATGCCGAAAAACTTAGAACGGCTCTTGCCACAGTGCCGATCTCGGTTTCGTTTTGAATAAATTTTAAATTTTCAGCAAAAATACTTGAGATTACTGAATAAACTCCATTTTTTTCGTGTAATCTTCAGTTAAACTTACGGCATAAGGAAAAAATAAGGTGTCGGATAATAATTCAAACCATCATCAAAACGGCGGAAGTCCGTCTGAAACAGAAGAACTTCTCGATAAACAAATGCTCTGTATTGACTGCAATTCGGAGTTTATTTGGGCTGTCGGCGAACAAGTGTTTTTCCGCGACAAAGGGCTGACAAATCCGCCAAAACGCTGTCGTGATTGCAAAAATGCAAAAAACGAACGCATCTCCGCCGTATTTGCCGCCCGCGAAGCCGGAATCAGACAAAGAATCGAAATCGCCGTTCATTGCGCCAAATGCAATTCTTACACAACTGTTCCCTTCTATCCGTCGCAAGGTCGTCCGGTTTTGTGCCGCTCGTGCTTCCTTGAAAAAGGGATGAGATAAGGGATAAGGGATAAGGGATGAGGGATGAATATGATTTGCGCTTCTCATCATTTTCTTTGTTTCGCGTTTAAAACCATTGTTACAAAAATCGCAATCAATTCAGATGTTTCATCGCAAAGCGGTTTTAATTTCGTTTCAGCAACAAAATTCCCTTCGATAAGCAATTCTAGCCAATAAAGACTTTCTTCAAGTTCTTGCAATGCACCTTCGGTTTTGCTGATAAAATCCGCATTCGATTTTGCGCGGCAGGCTTCGGCATATTGCGCTCCGGGCGAAGTGCCGGAACGCACAAGTTGATGAGTAATAATATGAACCGCTCCCGTTTTCGGCAATGACTCATAAAGCCGAATTATCCGCAAAGCATACTGTTTAAGGCGTTTTCTTAACTTTTGCTTCTTCTCCTCACGCTCAGATTTCTTATTATCAAAATTTTCATTTTCAGTTTTATTCATCCCTCATCCCTTATCCCTCATCCCTTAAATCACCCGCCAACGTGGACGCTCGGACGACGCTCCGGGTCTTCTTCGGCTTTGCGTAAAATTTCTCTGGTTACAGGCGCGGTGTCGCCTTCTCCGAATAAAACAAAACGCAGTAAATACATCAACGGATTGCCTTCGCTCCAACCGAAATAAACGTGCGGAATTTTTCCGGTGGTATCACGCAAATACAGCAAAAATGCGGCAATCGCGTTTGGAACTGAGGCAGCTTCGGTTCGCAAAACTTTATATCCGGCAATTTCCACGCCGCGAATTTTTATTTTGCCTTTGAATTCCGACGCATCGCTCAAATCAATTTCGTAAAAAACAATCGGGTCGGATGAAGGTATGTGATTATCGGTTCGTTTTTCGTGTTCGTTAAAACGATATTCCGACATATCGCCTTTTTCGCGGCGGTTTGTAACGATGCGGATTTCGCCGTCAGCCATTTCCCGAATAAACTCTTTTGCTTTGTCGTCCAGTTCGATTTTGTCAATTCTAATTTCGGTCGAACGCAAAGCTCGTGAAATGAACGACGCGGCAATAATCGTAAAAATAAATACCGAAGCAATCTTAATGCCGTCCGGTCGTTCAATAATGTTTGTGATCGTCGTATAAACAAAAACCACCGAAATAACCGCAAAAGCCCGCCACCAATTATTCTTTTTGCGATGCGCCGACATCGTTACGGCAACCGCCGCCGAACTCATCAGAACCAAAACTCCGGTGGCATACGCTCCGCCCTGCGCGTCAACATCGGCTTCAAAAATTATCGTTACAATAAAGCAAACCGCTGTAAAAACCAGCACAAGCGGACGAGTTGCCCGCGCCCATTCGGGAGCCATTCCATAACGCGGCAAATAGCGCGGCACAATATTCAAAAGTCCCGCCATTGCTGAAGCACCCGCAAACCATAAAATCAAAATCGTGCTGATGTCATAAATCGTTCCGAAAATATTTCCGAATGCCGGACTGAAAATCTCACCGAATTTGTCGTGGGCAATATAAGCCAGAGCGCGTCCGTTTGCCTTGCCCTTTTCCATTCCGCAGGCGCAAAATTCGGGAAGTTCGTGGATTCGTTCCACATTATTGCAAGCGATTGCCGGACAAAATTCATTTGACGGAATCATTACGCTGGTAATAAAACTGCTGAATAACAGCATAAAACTCATTATCAGGGCTGCCGTTGCCAACATTTTGCGCGTATTGGCAATGCGATTCGGGCTTTTGACGAGCGGCATTACGGCAACGCCCGTTTCAAAACCTGAAAGTCCGAGTGCAAGTTTAGGAAAAACCAACAAAGATAAAGCGATAATCATTATCACACTTCGACCTTCAATTGCGCCGCTTGACGTTTTATGCGTAAAAAGCGCGTTTTTCCAATTACTCAAAAGTTCTGGATGCGTTAGAACTTCATACATTCCGATAGAAATAACAATTACATTTAAGAATAAATAGACAGCAACTAAAATAACGGCAATCCCGATAGCTTCCTTAAAGCCTTTCAAAAACACTGCGCCCAGCACCGAAATCAATGCAACGGTTATAATTACAGGATGTTCGAGAAAAGATAAATTGCTCTGAACAAAAGGATTTTCGAGGATATGCGCCGTTGCATCCGCCGCCGAAAGTGTAATCGTTATGACAAAATCCGTGGCGACAAATCCGAGTAAAATCAAAACGAAAAGTTTTCCGTTCCAACGCGAAAACAAGGCTTCAAGCATCGCAATCGAACCTTCGCCTTTCGGACTTTCGGCGGCAACTTTGCTGTAAATTGGCAGTGCGCCGAAAAGCGTCAAAAGAATTAAAATCAATGTGGCAACGGGTGATAACGCACTCGCCGCGATAAATGCTATGCCCGGCTGATAACCGAGCGTCGAAAAATAATCAACGCCCGTCAGACACATAACTTTCCACCACGGATGTTGTTGATGTGCGCCTTCCTTTTCGTGAGGACCTTCCATTTCGGTTACGCCCTTGTAAAGCCAACGGCGAAACCAACTGTTTTTGACGGATTTCGTATCTTTTGCCATAAATGTATGCTGCAAAATAAAAAAAACCACCGACGCTAAAAGTTAGCATCTGTGGTTTGAGAAAATATTTTTCTAAGTTGAATGGCTTTTACGCTCCATTTCACTTAACGAGACGAAGGCGAAACGCGAAAATCATCTCACGTTCGATTCCTTTTTTTGCTTTTTTCTAAAACTCGAAATTACATTCTAAATCATAGTTTGTTTGATTAGAACCGTCAAACGATTTGAGCATTTGAAGAATATGAAAAACCGATTATCTGCTTTTATTTTCTGTAATTTAAAAGTTAAAGGGCGACGTCTCCCACTCCGTCGCCCCTAGGTCACAAGTCCTCACCCCTCGTGACCAAATGTTCACCGGGGAGGTGAACAATTACTGATTATGCACAAGATTTGACGTTTTGCAAATTTGCTAAAACATATTCTAACTGAATTGTGTCTTGAAACCATTGAGAAATTTATTTTTAACAAAATTTCGGTTTTGTGATTAAAATTTTGGATTGAAAATTAAACTGAAATAAGAAGCGGCAGCGAATTGGCAGAGATTGCCTGTTCGCTACCGCTTCAATTTACAAAGAAAAAACTGCCTACTTGTCGAACAAACGCTCAAACCAAATATTTTCAAAGTCTTGAGCGGCTTCCACGGTCAAACTTCCGGCAAGACAAGTTGCACGTTCCGAGCGCGTGCCGACGAAGATTCCGTATTCACCCAGAGGCGTATTTTTAGCAATGCGAACTTCAAAACTTGACACCGAAATTTCATCCCCGTAATCGTAGGTTAAACGGCTGTTCGGAACAACCGAAATGTTTGGCGAATTAAAACTCATTTCGATTTCGTCGGAGTCGAGATTTTTTCCGCCGATGTAAATTTTAAATGATTTTCCACCGTTGACCGGCACGGCGAGTGCGGAAATTTGTCCTTTAAATCCCGTAAATTGCAGATTAAAAGAAGTTTTCGGCGATTGGAGTTTTTTGACTATTTCCGTCGTTTCGTCTTTTTCGACTTCAACCAAACCGATTGGCTCGGCAACGTATGAATTTCCTTCCGATTTACGTTGCGCGTAGATACGATATTCGCCCGGGTTCAAACCGTCAAAAAGATATTCGCCTTCATTATTTGATACAACGCCTGAAACAACTCGTCCCGAATTGGCTTCTTCAACCCAAACTTGCGCGTTTTTTGCGGGCTTTCCGTTTGCCAAAACGAGTTTTCCGCTGATTGCGCCGCAACATTCTTCATCGTCTGATTTTGCGCCATAAAGTGCGCGAATGCCGGTAATATCGTCTTCCGCAAGCGTTCGCGGGCTGTAAGCGGGCAAATCATAAACGCCGTTTTTGCCTTGGTGCAGATACATCGTCGCGCCCAAAACAAATGAATGTTCGAGTCCGAGCAAATGCCCGATTTCGTGCGTCAAGGTTGCTTCTAAATCGAACGAGCCAAATCCGCCGTCAGTCGAAAATTGCTGATACGGATTCAAGACAATATCGGCTTCGGTAATCAAACCTTTTGCATTATAAAATGTTCGTGTTTGCGCCGAAATTTCGTTCTTATCGTCGCGGAAAAGCGATAAATTTTCAGCGGTTTGCCCGATTGTAATCAAACTCACACCGTCGCCGGCATTTCCTGCCGGTGAAATTGATTGTCTTTCCGTCCAAGTCGTTTCAAACTTGATATTTGCGGCGTTTTCCCAAGTTTTCAAACTGCGCTCGATTGCACCGCGAACATCAGTTTCGGGATTAAAATTGAATGATTGTTTTGTCAAAGACGTTGAAAGCGCAATGCGAATTGTCGGATTTTTCCAACGCAGGCGCACTTGTTTGCTTTCGTCGGCAAACTGCGGCGTAAAACCAGCCGCCGAAACCGCGAACAACAAAAGCCATCCAAACGCAAATTTTAACGATTTACCAAACAAACTTAATCCTCTTTTGACGAAAAACTTCCAGCATTCGCGCCGATTTTTTCCAAATCGGCATTACTCACGATAACCAGCAAAGCAACCAACGCCAGCGTCGCAATCACATAAAGAACTTGAATCAGTTCATATTTAATTAAAATCCCGATAACAATGCCGATTCCGATGCACCAAAGAAGTGCTTGTGTGCGGCGGCTTAAACTATTTTGTGCCATAAATTTAAATGAATTCCTCTTTCCAAACAAAGGTAATTGGTTATTTTATGATAATTATCGTTTTTCGACAATAAAAAATCGCATTTTTTTCTAATCAATCACCCGAAGCGGCAATTTTGAAGTAATTTCAACTTCCAGATTCGCTTCGCCGACAATCGGCGGAACTTTGCGTCGTTCACTTCCTTTTTGCGAAACTTCGATAATGTCGAACGGCTGTAAAATAATATCTTCAGATTGTTTTGCCTTTATTTTTTCCAAATCGGCTTCAATAATTTTAGTTTCGCCTTTTTCGCGCCTGAAAATCGTTATTTTGCTCGCATCAGCATTTTTCGCCAAACCGCCCGCGCTGTCAATTGCTCTCGTTAAAGTTATCTGCGAACGAAACGAAATCTGTTTCGGATTTGCCACGCCGCCGATGACATAAACGCTTTGCGCTTCAAAAACAGTGATAATATCGCCGTTTAGGATTTTCGGATTTGCTTCTTTTTTACCAGCCAAAAGGTCTATTATTCTGATGTTTATGTATTCCGAACCGTTGTCTTGGCTGGAATTAACAAATCTTTCACGACTTTGCCCGTCGCGGGTTTCATTTATTTTTGTCTTTGCCGCGCACGACAGATTTTGCGGACGAAAAATCTGTATTTCGCCGCTGATTTTATCGGTCAAACCGCCCGAAATTATCAGTAATTCGTTGAGATAAACCGGACGTTTGATTTGAAATCTCTGCGGATTTTTCACCGCGCCGAGCATTATGGTTAGCGAACGCTTCGAGCGGTCGAGAATTTTCACGACGATTTGCGGTTCGCGCAAAAATTTTGAAAATGCTTTAGTAACGTCCGCCGCAATGCTTTCTTCGCTGCGGCAAAGCGCATAGACAGGTTCTTCAACAAAATTTATGCCGCTCAAAAAACCTTCGGGCGAAACCGTGCCGCGCCAGTCAAATTCAAAACTGCCGACGACATCAATCTCGATTAAATCGCCTAAATGTATAAGATTTTCTTCCGAAACAGGAATCGTATCCGCAGAACTTTGAGGAGTTGGAGTCGGCGTTGGAGTTTGTGCCGAAACCGAAGTTTGCAAAAACAAAACGTAAAGAAAAAGATATGAGAACCAATACTGCTTTGTGATTTTCATTATTCAAACACTGACAAACAAACTTTCTTCCGTTTTTTCTACCTTATTACCTATTGCCAATTACTTTTTACCTTTTTTTGTGGGCTTTGACGAAACCGTGAATGGAACGGCAAAACCTTTAAATTCCCAATTACAACTATCGCAAAGCAGATTATAACGAAAAATCAATTTTGAGAAAAACAAAGTCGGTTTGTAGCCGCGACGAATTCTCTTGCTTCCGCATCTTGGACATTTTTGACTAATCATTCAGGTTTCCCCTTGTATTTTATTTGAGTATTAATCTCTCGATTTCGCCGAAAGTTCGCGGAGTTTGGCAATTTCCGAATTAATTTTTTCGGCGATTATTTCCTTTTCTTCTTCCCGCACATTTTCTCTCGCCAAAAAGAAAAGTGCATCGCGGTAATGACTAATTGCTCGCTTGTTGTTTCCTTGAAAAGCCGCACGTTCGGCTTGTTCGAGCCGGTGCGAAATTTTTATCGAAGCGGCAAACTCGCGCAGAGCGGTTTCTGATTCCAATAATTTAACTTCATTCGGATAAAACTGCAATGCCGAATCCAAAACTGTCAAGGCTTTTTGCGCCGTCTTAAGTTTTTCAGAAATTGTAACATTATTTTTCGATTCTTGCGTCAATGCCCGCGATTCAATTTCCGCCCACGCCAACAAATGAAATTTATGAAGTTCGCCGACAATCTCTTTTCCGCGCCGCAAAGCCGCCAAACGCGGCGAACCTATGCCAACGGTTACAATTTCGGATTCGTTCAAAATCAGATATTGGTTGCACATCTCGAAAACTTCCCAATGTCCGTCCGAAAGTTTTGCCAGAATTTGTGCCGCTTCCGATTTTTTTCTGATTTGCGCGATAATTGCGGCGTTTTGCTCCAAAGTGAGCTTATTAGGATTTTGATTCGGCGGACGATGCAGAGCAATATTATTCAAATTATAATCGAGCCGCCGCTCCGCCAAAAGATACCGATTCCGCGCTTTTCGTAAAATGACTTCGCGCAAAAAAACCGCACCGACAAGCAATAAACTCGCGCCGATTCCAGCCGGAACGTAAGCCATATCGTCGGATTCTTCGTGCAAAAGTCCCCAAACGAGAAAAAAGAACGCGACAGCAACGGCAAATGACAAAATATAATAATTTGAAGCAGGAAGCCAAAAAGGTCGGCGATATTTTGAATATTCACCGCCGCCACCGCGTTTTCGATAATTTTCTGCTTGAATGTTTCGCCCCGTCATTTATTGCCTGAAACTTGCATTTATATTGAAAGTTTATCGCTAAATTGTCAATATTGAAAAACTTTTAAAGTTAATTTTTGTCCGCGAAATACGCGAAATACGCGAAATTTTCGGTTTTATTTTTTCGTGTCTTTCGTGTGTTTTGCAGGCAATAAAAGATTTATCCAAAGCAGAAAACAAACATATTTGCTATAATTTCTTTAATGGCAGAAGGCAAGAAAAAGAAAAAATCAAACGAGCGTCCGGTTTTCGATTCGATTCGCAAACCGACTGCGCCGCCTTCCCAAAAATTCGGCGGCGAAAAACCGGAAGAGAAAATTCATCCGACGCGCCGCAAAGTAAAACATAAGAAAAAAGAAGATTTAGACGATTAATATGGGTTTCTTCAAAAAACTTTTCAATAAAATTATTCCTCAGACGAATGTTTGGGCGCGTCCCGAAATGATGGTAACTTTTCGCGCCCAAATTATGCCCGGCAAAAGCCGTGAAGAGCGCACATTTCGCATCAAAGAAGTTTTTCAAAACGGGCGCGTTAAACTTTATAATTTTCCCGACGAACATCGTCAAAGTTCGTTTGAACCGATAAACTTTAAAAGGGAAAAAGTTTAAAAGTGAAAATGTGGAAAAGCGGAGTAACTTGACGCAACCAAACTTTTTCACATTTTCACTTTTAAACTTTTTCCCTTTTCATAATTCGTAGATTTGTCCGACTTCCAAGATTTGTAAATTATCCAATCCGAGTTCGCCGATTTGTTTGACGATTGCGTCCCGATACATCGGTTTGATGTTGACGACATAAATCAAACAATTCGGAATCTTGATTTTATCCAACTCTTTTTTAAGCGTTTGCGGTGTGAGATGATAAGAAATTTCCGCCAATTCTTCCAATTCGTTCGGAAAAGCGCATTCGACCAAAATCGTCGAAAGATTTTCTTCCTTATTTAACACTTCCCAAAATTCGCTCATTGCCGCCGTGTCGCTCGTAAAGGCAAATTTCGTTTTGTTATCCGTAACAATCAATCCGAAACACGGAACTTTATGATTTACTTCGACCGCTTTGATGTGCAGATGTTGAACCGAAAAGTCTTCACCGGCTTTGAACGGACGATAATTCATCACTTTGCCGTTTTCGTTTTCGAGTTCGGAAAAACGCGGGTAAATTGACCAATTAAAAATATCGCGTTCGAGAATTTCGATAATTTCCTGCGTCGCAAAAATCTGAATCGGACGGCGAATCGTCGCAAACAAATCATCAATAAAAAGCGGCAATCCGGCAATATGATCAAGATGCGCGTGTGTCAAAACCACGTCGCGGATTTGTTTTTTTTGCACGGAAGTTGTTGACATCGCAAGACTGCCGGCATCAATTGTTACGCAATCATCAATCACAAAACACGCCAAATGTTGGAGCGGCGAAGCCCGTTTGCCCTCTTCAAAACTGCTTGGTAAAAGCTGAAATTTCATTCTTTAATTTCTAGTTTAATCTATCTCGCGCAAGTTTCGGCGCGTCCGCCGTCAATCGCGTAGGTTGCGCCCGTTATCCACGCGGCTTTTTTCGATGCTAAATAATAAATGAGTTCGGCGATTTCCGTCGCTTCGCCGACTCGTCCAATCGGATGTGTTTTCTTTGAATTCTCCAAAAATTCTTTATATTTTTCGTCTTCCATTCCGCCGCGTTTGTGTAAATTAGAAACCACCACGCCCGGATTTACGGCATTAACGCGAATATTTTTCGGCGCAAGTTCGAGCGCGGCACATTTTGTCAGTTGGTCAATTCCCGCTTTTGATACGCAATAAGCCAAAACATTCGGGAACGCGCGAGTTCCGGCAACGCTCGAAACATTGACGATGTTGCCTTTTGTTTTTGCAAGATGCGGCACACATTTTTGCATCATAAAAAACACGGAACGCAGATTCACATTCATCATTTTGTCCCAATCGTCGAGATTCGTGTCTTCAATCGAGCCGTTCATAATTATTCCCGCCGCATTGACCAAAACATCAATCTTACCAAAAGAATCCGCCGTATCCGTAACCAATTTTTCGACTTGTGTTATCTCGCGCACGTCCGCAAGTTGCACTTTTAATTCAACTTCGTCGCGCAAAGCGTTTAATTCCTTCTCATTTCTGCCGACGGCAATAACTTTCGAGCCTTTTTTCGCAAAAAGCAACGCCGTTGCCCGACCGATTCCACTACTTGCGCCTGTGATGATTGCTACTTTATCTTTCATAACCCACAAAAACTTTCTTTGGTGAATTTAGCATAAAAGCCCAAATGAAAAATGTAAAGCAAATAGAAAGTTACCGAAAAAATAATTGACTCGAAACAGAAAGTTTAAGTCTGTTCAATTCAATAGAATTACTCAAAAAATAAATTCTTGTCCTTATTTTGGCAGTTCGCTTTGTTGACGATTATTTTTGACTTCGCATTTCTTTTTATCTACTATAATTATCGGCACAACTTTCAATTTAAATTATCGAACGGGTGCAATAGCGTTTTGTCCCCCTCTAGTATATTCATTAACTTACTCACAATAGAGAGTTTACTGTTTTACTCAAGATTCTAAATTGAGGCAAAACCTCACTATTTTGTGCAATTTATCGAAACTCCTTTTTTATGATTCCGCTAACTGCTTGATAATCAATACTTTATTTTTTTACAAAGGGGGACAAATCGCTATTGCGCCCAAACAGCCCTCAAATTAAACAGATGAAAAGTAAATATCTAGCACATTTAAAGAATGGTTTAGGAGATTTTCATTATCTCGACAAACATTTAAGCGAGGTTGGAAGAATTGCCAAAGAATCGCTTGAAAAAGCTAATCCTAATTTAGCGGAAATCGCTCAATGGGCGGGACTTTTACACGATTTTGGCAAATATCGTGATGAATTTCTAGACTATATTTTAAGCGAAGGCAAGATTGCTAGTTCAAAAGAAAATCATCACGCGGTTTATGGTGCGGCGTTGGCTTTTGAAAAGGCAATACAAACCCGTAATCAAGCGTGGATTCCGCTTGCTTTTGCGATTTTGGCTCATCACGGAAAATTGCATAACAAAAGCGAATTAAAAACAAGGTTTGTTGAATATGAAACCGATAAACATCTTCCGTCGTTGGTTGAAAAATTTGAAAAGGAACTCGGAAAAATACCCGATCAACTTTCCGGTAACGGATTTCTTAATTCTCCGCTCCGAATTGAATTTGCAACCAGAATGATTTTTTCGGCATTGATTGATGCCGACAGGCTTGACACAGCATTTCACGCAAATAATTGGCAACCAACTAAAACTCTTAAACTGACTAAAGAATTAGCCATCGAATTATTTGAGAAACTCGAAAAATCGAGGCAAGAAAAAAGCGATAATGCCAAGCAAAACGGAGTTGACGAAAAATTACTTAATCTTCGCAATAAAATTTTCGCTGATTGCGTTCAAAAAGCCGCACATAAACCCGGTTTTTTCAGTTTGACCGTGCCGACCGGCGGAGCAAAGACTTTTGCATCAATGGCTTTTGCCCTCAAACACGCAGAAATTTATCAAAAAAGACGTGTCATTGTTGTCATTCCTTACCTTTCGATTATCGAGCAAAATGCCAAAGAATATCGCAAAGTTTTTGGCGATGAAGTAGTTATCGAAAATCATTCGGCGGTAGAAGCAAAAGAAAATCCCGATGACAATAAAGACGACGACAATCCGCTAACTTTAATCACGGAAAATTGGGACGCGCCTGTAATTGTTACAACTTCCGTGCAATTCATCGAATCACTGTTTGCCAATAAAAACTCACGTTGCCGCAAACTTCATAACATCGCCAATTCGGTGGTAATTTTTGACGAAATTCAAACTTTGCCCGCCAAATTGCTTGAGCCTTTGTTTAGCGTTTGGCGTGAATTGGTCGAAAATTACGGCGTAACTTTTGTCTTTTCAACCGCCACGCAACCCGCGTTTAAGAAAAATAATTCTAATTTTAAAAAAGGTCTAACCGAAGGCGAATTAGTTCCGATAACTGAAAATACGGACGAGATTTATAAAACTCTGAATCGCGTAAATTACGAATTCAAAAACTTTCAAACGCCGAAAACTTGGACGGAAATTTCAGGCGAGATGTTAGCCGAACAACAAATTCTTTGCGTTCTGAACACTCGCCGACACGCTTTTGAACTTTGGGACGAAATTCACGGCAAACTTGCCGAACACGAAAAACAGACGCTTTTTCATTTATCATCGGCAATGTGTGCTGAACATCGTTTGGAAATAATTGAGACGATAAAAGAGCGTTTGAAAAATGATTTGCCTTGCCGAGTTGTTTCAACTCAATTAGTCGAAGCTGGCGTTGATCTTGATTTTCCCGTTCTGTTTCGGGCAATCGCTCCGCTCGATTCAATCGTCCAAGCCGCCGGACGTTGCAATCGTGAAGGAAAACTCGAAAAAGGTCGCGTGGTTGTGTTCACGCCTGCCGATAACAAAATTCCGCCGGGAATTTATAAATTAGCGACAGACGAAACTTGTCTTTTGCTTCCTAATTACAGCGAAGATGATTTAGCAGTTAATCACGAGATTTTTGCCGATTATTTCGGACGAATTTATTCAAGAGTTTCATTGGGCGATGAGATACAAAAAAATCGTGAACAGCTTAATTTCAAAGAAGTTGCCAAAGATGCCAAAGTAATTGATAACGCCGGAATTGGCGTAATCGTGCCGTATAAAAAAGGCATTGAGATTGTTAAAAAAATTCGGGCGAAAAACTTTCGGGCGGAAAAACTTATCTTTGGCAGAGACGATTTGCGACTTTTACAAAGATTTATGGTTAATCTGCATCAACGAGATTTTGATTATTTATTGAATCACGGACAGTTACAGCCTTTGGTTGACGGTAAAAATCTTGATTTGATGGTGATTAATGAGGGTTCGTATCACGAAGAACTTGGAGTTTTAACCGATAAAAGACCAACAGATGAGTTTTTTATTTTATAAATTTTTTGAAAACAATTTCCGATTTCATGAATTGGAAAACATTTAACTAAAAGGAGGTATTTTTTTATGACACAAAACCTTATCAGCGTGCGAGTTTGGGGCGATTATGCTTGTTTCACTCGTCCTGAAATGAAAGTCGAGCGAGTTTCGTATCCGATAATGACACCATCGGCGGCTCGCGGGATTTTGGAAGCGATTTTTTGGAAACCGCAGATGTTTTATCTGATTGATTCAATCAAGGTTATAAAACGCGGCGTGTGGACTTCGTTTCGACGAAATGAGGTGACGAAACGCATCAGTTTAAGCCAAGCAAAATCGGCGATGGCGGGAACGGGTGAAATTTCGACCATCAAAGCCGGTGGCGGTGCGGATGATGCCACGCAACGCAACATGTTGGCGTTAAAAAGCGTGGAATATATCATCACGGCGGAAGTCGTTTTGAGCGATCTTGGCAAACATTCAAACCAAGTTTTGCCGAAATATAAAGAGGAAATCGAGCGGCGAGTTCGCGGCGGAAAATGTTTTCATCGTCCGAGTTTGGGCGTTCGTGAATTTTCGGCTGATTTTGATTGGGTTGAAAATCCAAATGATTTTTCGCCCGAAACCGTCTGGAATGAACCGCTTGGATTGATGCTTTATGATGTTTTTTCGCATCAGGAACGTGCGGTCGGTTTCAGGTTTTTGGACGGCGAAGATTATGCCGATAATCAAGTTCCGCTTTTTGCAACTGAAATATCGAAAAAGAAAAAGGGGAAACCTTTGACCGACGGCGTTTTAGTCAAACCTTCGGCTTCGTTTTTCTTGGCGGAACTTAAAGATTCGGTGATGGATTGCCACCCAAATTCGGTCAAAATAATTCAGATGAAAGGAGGCGTAACATAATGCTTTTACAAGCCTTAAACGAATTTTACGGACGAGCGACTCGTGACGGATTGATTCAAGAAGCCGCGTTTACCGGAAAATATATCCGGTGGAATATTCCTTTGAAACTTGACGGAAGTTTGGAAGGAATCGGTTTGACGGAAAACCCAAAAATCATTAACGGCGGACGGCTTTTCAGCCTTCCCAAAACAGAACGCAAGAAAGTTGCGGGCGGCGTTGCCGAATTTTTGTGGGACAGTTTGGAAGCCGTGTTTTGTCTGAATCCGGACTTTGATTCGGTTGAGCCAAACGAAAGAAAACTAGCTTCGCAAATCGCAAATCGCAAAGCTAAGTTTGATGATTTTTGGCGACAAATCGAAGAAGCATTTACGGAAACAAATTCGCCGATGCTGAAAGCCGTTTTGCAGTTTCGTGATAATTTTCAATCGCTTGAAACACCCGAATTTCTGCGTTGGGCAGTTTTGAAAGAAGGAGAAAATCCTTGTTGGCTAATAAAAACGGCAAACGGCACGCAAGAAAAGTTCAAAACCGAGAATTTTACCTTCCAAGTAAATGGAGAATTTCTCTTTGAAAATGAAGAGTTGCGGCAATTTTGGCGAAAATCGTTTGCTGATGAACGCAGTTCAAGCGAAGGTGAATCGAAGAAAGGACTTTGTTTAGTTTCGGGCAAATCCGATGTCGCAATTTCGGCTTCGCATCCCAAAATAAAAGGTGTTCCGGGAGCGTTGGCAATGGGAGCAAGTTTAATTTCGTTCGATAAAGATTCATTCCGCTCTTACGGGTTAGAGAAAAACTATAATTCGCCGGTTTCATTTTCGGCGGTCGAAAGTTATGTGAATTCCTTGAATTATTTGCTTTCAAGTCAACGAAACCGTTTAAAGATCGGAGACACTTCGCTACTTTATTGGGCGAACAAAAGTGATGACGTGCCTGATATGTTTGCTCAACTTTTTGAACAACCGGACGAAAAAACGCTCGAAAATTTTATGAAAGCACCGTTTCGCGGCGATGATTTTTTGCCCGAAATTGAAGGCGAACAATTTTTCAGTGTTACATTGGGCGGAAATGCAGGTCGCGTGGTCGTCAGAAATTGGATGCAAATGACGGTTTCGGACGCAATCAAAAATTTTGATAAGTGGTTTGAAGATTTGCAGATTATCAAAATGCGTTCACACGATAACGACAAAATTCCGCCGTTTAATTTGTTTTTGTTGGCGAGAGCAACCGTTCGAGATGCCAAAGATTTGCGTCCCGAAGTGCCGACCCAACTTTATCGGGCGGCGTTGGAAAATCATAAACCGTCGTTGCTTTTGGCAAAAGGTTTGTTGGACAGAATCGCGGTTGATTTAGCCAAAGACGGCAAAAAATCTTTAACCAATTTATCGCGTTTCGCATTGCTGAAACTGATTATCAACCGAAACGAAAAGGAGAAATCG
>JANNYB010000078.1:0-43635 GCA_031409875.1 Acidobacteriota bacterium
ATATTGTGTCGCCGAATAGACGCATCCATCGCAGGTTTTGCATTAAAGGCGTTTGCATGAACTCTGGGCTGCGAGCTGACCAATAACCGTAGGCGACCGATTGATAAGTTTGCAGCAATCCGATCGGCAAGAGACTGAATATAATTTCGAGTAGCATTCCAATGTTTATGGTCCAGAATGCAAAACCGAGCAGCTTGGTGTTCCAGATCCGTTCAGGCTGCATTGCACGCATGCAAAAGAGCAACAGCCCAAGCCCCAGCGTTCCGTACACGCCGTACAATGCTCCATGGGCGTGAACTGCCGTCGTATTCAGGCCCTGCATGTAGTACAAAGCGATCGGCGGATTGATCATAAATCCAAATATGCCGGCACCGACCAGATTCCAAAAAGCGACTGCCACAAAGAAATAAACGATCCATTTATATTGAGCCAGCCACGGACGGGACTTTGAATGGCGAATGTGCTCGAGTGCTTCGTACCCGACAAATACCAGCGGCACGATCTCAAGTGCACTGAATACCGATCCAAAGGCCAGAGCGATCGTCGGCGTGCCCGAAAAATAGAGGTGATGAAGCGTTCCGATAATGCCACCGCTCAGATAGATCGCTCCCGATAATAGCGACGCCTGTGCCGCGTGTTCGGGCTTTATCACCTTTAGCCGAGCGAAAAGAAACGCGATCACGACCGTTGCGAAAACTTCGAAAAAGCCCTCGACCCATAGGTGAACGACCCACCAACGCCAGTATTCGACCACCGAAAGATGCGAGCGCATTCCGTAAAAAAGTCCCGGACTGTAAAACAGAGCGATGCCCGAAGTCGTCAAAAGATAGAGAATAATCAATGATTTTGGCGTGCCTTTTTGTCTAAGTGCGGGAATCGCCGAACGTGCAATCAGGAACAGCCACAACAACAGACCGACGAAAAGTGCGGCTTGCCAAACTCTGCCAAGGTCAACGTATTCATAGCCTTGATGCCCAACCCAAAACCACAAATCGCCGGGAAGCAAGTGCATTACGCTCATCCATTGTCCCGCCATCGAACCGAAAACAACGATAACCAATGCCGCAAATAAAACATTTACGCCAAGCCTTTGATATTTCGGCTCATAACCGCAAATAAACGGCGCAATAAAAAGCCCTGCCGCCAGCCACGCCGTTGCAATCCAAAAAATTCCGAGCTGCGTGTGCCAGCTTCGCGTCACCACATACGGCAGATAATCCTGTAACGGAAAACCGTAAAACCCGCCGCCTTCCACGCCGTAATGCGCCGTGATAATGCCCATCACGATTTGCAGTAAAAACAAAAGCGTGACGACTAGAAAATATTTAACCGTTGCTTTTTGCGAAGGCGCGAGACTCAAGCCGATTAAAGGGTCTTGATACGGCACATCATCAGTTACGATTGCCAATTTACTTTGGGCGTAATACCAAACCATCCAACCGATTCCGGCGAGAAGCACAATAATACTCACGCCCGTCCAGACAATTGAACCGCTCGTCGGAACATTGGCAACTAGCGGCTCAGGCGGAAAATTACTCGTATATGAAATTATATCGTTCGGGCGATTGGCGGCTGAAGCCCACGCCGTCCAAAAGAAAAATGCGTTTAGTTGGCGAAGTTTTATTGGGTCTGATTGAGCGTTTTTTTGGATGGCGTAATCTTTGTTTCCATTGGTAAAAATCTCAGAGTAATGTTTAAGATTCTCCTCAAATGCTTGAGCGCGAATCGGTTCAATCGTTAAGTTGTCAGTTGTCGGATCGTAGTTATTTTTTCTAACCGTATCTTGTAAGCGTTGACGCAAAACGGCTTGCTGTTCCGAATTAAGTTTGTCGTAATTGTTTCCAAACTCTTTTTGCCCCCAATTATTTAAAATAAACATCGCTTCGCGGTGCAAATAATCCGCCGACCAATCCGGCGCGACGTAGCTGCCGTGTCCCCAAATTGAGCCAACCTGCATTCCGCCCATCGCCTGCCAGACATTCTGCCCATTCTGAATTTCTTCCGCTGGAATCAAAACTTTCCCGTCAGTAGTAACGACTTCGCGGGGAATCGGCGGCTTTTGGCGAAAAATTTCAGTTCCGACCCAGCCCAAAACTGCAAACGAAAACACAAAAATTCCAATAAAAATCAGCCACAATTTTCTCATTTAAATTTCTCCCATTTTATTTTCAAACTTCCTTAAATTTCGTGATTAACAAACGTAATTCCGGTTCGGCGATAACTTCGTGTTCGATTCCGCCTTCCAAAGTCAGCAAAGTTCCGGCTTCGAGTTTTTCTACGTCTTCCAAATTGATTCCGGCGCGAAACGTGCCGTTGCCCGCCAGACACAAAACGGTAATCGGTTCGGCGGCTTTATGCTTTGCCAGAATTTCATTATTGCGAAGCGTAATTTCGATGAGGCTGCGGCGGGTGCCTTTGAAAATTTCTTTAACCTCTTTGTTTTTTTCGCTTTGGGAAATCTCTTTCAAATTGAGATTTTTTATTAAATCAATTTTCTTCATAATTATTCCGTTGATAAAGATTCGATTGCATTGACACGGGCGGCAATAAAACTCAACTTGCATTTAAAGTTATTGTTGTGTTCGGACGACTTCGACCGTGCAGTGCGCCCGCGCCGCCACCGCCGCTGACACGCTGCCAAGGAGAAAACGCTCAATGCGGCTGCCGAAACGGTTTGCTCCAACGAATATTGCATCAGCGTGCCATCGTTCAGCTTCTTCGACCAAAACTTTTTTCGGATTTCCCGCGACTGTTTGCAGCGTCGCCGCAAAACCTGTGTCTATTAAAGTTTGCAAAGCAGGGGCAGCAAGTTTTTCCATCCATTCGACTTCGCTTTTCATTGCATCTTCCGCCCATTGGACGGCGGTCGGCGGAACAAAACGGTCGAGTGACGACGGAGCGGCTTGATCGGTAGCTATCACAAGACGAAATTCGCTTCCTTCGCGCCAGTATCTTTTGGCAACCGCTTCGACCGCCGCCTGCGCTCCTTTCGAGCCATCGAAACCGATGACAATACGGACAGGAGGTGTCGGATCAACTTCCACGCGCCCGCGAGCGACTCTGACGGAACAATGCGCTTCGGTCAAAACTTTTTGCGAGATGCTGCCGAGAAAAAACCGTCCCAAAGCCGAACGCCCCTGCGATCCGGCGACAATCAAATCCGGTTTGAAATCATCGGCTTTATTCAGAACTTCCCACGCGGGCGAGCCGGAAGCGGCTTCCGCCGTAACCGTCCAAACGGGAAACATTCGCCGCAAACGCTCGGCGGCGTGATTTGCTAAGGTTTGAAATTCGGCAATCGTTGCTTTGCTTTTCTTGTCGTGTTGGCGATTTATTTCATTCAGGTAATCAGCGTCGGGATTTTCCGCTTCCCATTCCTCTCTCATCTGGTCGGACACAAGCCAGACTTCGGCGACGGAAATCACCGAAAACTCGCCCGTTTCAGGTAATCCGGCTCGCGCCAAATCATCAAGAGCCGCTTCCGCGCAGTTTGAACCATCGTATGCAATTAATATTTTCATAAATTTTTCTCCAAAAGCCTTTCGTTAAACTTCTTTTCCGTGCCTCTCTCGCAAGTTGCTGTAACTTTGTGTGATTACTGTTTCGGCAGAATTCACAATTTTTCACGAACTGTTGCTATTACATTTTGCAAGACGTATGCCACTACGAAAAACTCGTATTTATTAGCTTTTGGGAAAATATACCGCGAAATTTTCCGCAGTTTTTGCTCCTTATGCGCGAATTCTTTCGCGGCTTTTTTTTGTTTCTATTTTCCGAACTCCAAATTTTCAACAAACAATAGTAAAAACGATTTCTTTCAGCGAAAATTGTTCGGCATATTTCTTGCGCTTATAAAGCGATAACAGGAGATTAGTGATGAAAAATCAGCGTTTAATAAATATGCAAATAAAACAAAATCTATTACTGCTTTTGATGGTCGTGTTATCCGTCGTGCCGATAAATGCTCAGGACAAACCGATTCTGGTGGAAACCAATTTAGTCACCGTCAACGTCGCCCTCACGGACAAACAGGGAAAATCCGTCAAAGGCTTGCGGCAGGAACAATTCGAGGTTTTCGACAACAAATTGAAACAACAGATTTCGCATTTTTCGGCGGAGAACGCCTCTGTTTCATTCGGTATTGTTTATGATATGCACCCGACAACCATCGAACGCACAACGGCGGTTTTAGATTCGTTGCGGGCGTTCACGAAAAATTTGAGTGCGGACGACCGTTTTTTTATTGTTGCTTTTAACGAGAGCGGCAATTTGAATCTCGACTTTGTTCCAACCGTTGAGCAAATCCAAAATAATTTGAAAAGAAGCGAGCCGAATTCACTCTACGACGCGATTTATTTGGCGGCAAATAAATTGCGCGAAAGTAAAAATCTAAAACGCACGCTTTTAGTTATTTCCGACAGCGCAGACCACAACAGCCGTCATAGCTTTTCGGATTTGAGCAAACAGCTAAAAACTCTCGATGTGCAAATTTATGCTCTTGTTTTCGACGAAGCGGAAATGTGGACTTATTCCGACATCACACGCGGCAAAAAGCGTAGCAGACTTTCTAATGATGCGAGTAGTCTTGACCGCGCGGCACTTCAGGAATTGACGTTGAAAAGCGGCGGCACATCACTTTATCCGGCGACTGAAAACACTTTGGAACTTTACAAAATTTACAACCGAATTGACTCGGAAATGCGCGAATTTTACACGCTCAGTTTTTATCCAAGCGAAGCTGCAGACGGCAAATGGCACGATTTACGAATCGGACTGCGCTCGGTCGAGGGAAGCAAACGATTCGCTTTGACTTATCGGCAAGGTTATCAAAGTCCACCCGTCCGCAAAGTTAGCAACTAAAATTATGCTTTGCGAAACGCTAGTCAGATAACATTTTTTTGAAATCAATCTTTTTTGGAATTTGAGCAAATCGCCGTTGCGAACAATTCAGCGTAGAGTGTGGAAAATTTCGCGGTTTCTTTAGTAATTTTCGGAAACATCTCTGTTTAAAATGCCGAACCCGTTTAATCACAACAACATTCTTTCAAAATTAAGTAAGGAACGCTGTTTGCCCTAATAAAAATATGAATAGTGAAACAAAGGGAGAAATAAGATGACAAACGAAAAATCAAATATCGAAACAAAACTGACATATTTAATCGTTGGCGGCGGAATTGGTGCAATTTTGGCATTGCTTTTTGCCCCCAAAGCTGGAGAAGAACTGCGGTCTGATATTGCGGATGCGACTCGCAAAGGGATGAATAAAACCGAAAAATTAGCAACTCAGTTCAGCGAAACAGCCCAAACTGTCTATGCCGATACAAAAACAAAAGCGGTCGAAATTTACGATTCAGCCAAACAAAAACTAAATTCGGCTGAAAATGCAATCGCCGAAATTCAGGGAAATTTGCAAAATGGCGTTGACCATAAAGTTGAGCAAGTTTCTCACGTTATTGAAATGAATAGAAAAGAATATGACCGCGAGGACAGACTCCAAGGCGATAAAGCTCAAGTAAAAACCAATTAGTCCGCATATTTTATCAACAATTTAAATTGGCAGGGTGAAAATCTTGCCTTTCAAATAAATCAAGAGAGGAGTAAATAATTATGGAAAACATCATTGTTGCAACATTTACCGATGAAGCACAGGCAATTCAGGCACTTCATAGATTAGGCGAACTTGACCGCGAAAATGATATTAGTGTTTATGACAAAGTATTGATTCGCAAAGGGTTAAATGATGAATATGAGATTTTGAAAGATGACAATACAAATGGTTGGCGAACGCTAGCGGGAATGGCATTTGGCGGATTGATTGGAGCATTTGGCGGACCAATCGGGGTTGCCATTGGGCTTTACGTTGGAACAGTTATCGGGGTTGTTTTTGATTACACACATTATATGTTTGAAGATGATTTTATAGAAACGATTAGCAAAAACATCCCAAGCGGTTCAACCTCAATTATTGCCGAAGTTGCCGAAGAAAATTCGGTCTTTATTGACGAATATTTGAAACCACTCGGAGCTGTCATTTGGAGGTCGAATATTTATGTCGAACACGACAAATTTATTGATAGACAACTGAATTTGATAGATGAAGAAATCAAAGTTGCCGATAATGAACTGGCAGTCGCGGCAGAAGCACAAAGGGAAAGAGTAAATGCGAGAGTTGCTGAACTGAGAGCAAATCGGAACGCAAAAATCGTTGAAATTGAGTTGAAAGGTAAGGAAAGGCTCTATGAATTGAAAGCAAAAATGGAATCAAATCTAGCCAAACTTCAAACGCAGTTTGCCAATCTAAAAAATCAGGCGTTAGACAAAGTTGATTCAGTTCGGTTAGATCGAACAAAAGAAAAACTGGCTCAATACCAACTAAAAATCGAAGAACTTAACGGGAAACTTGCAAATTTTAAACACGCCAACGCGGGTTAGAATTCAAATTTAAGGCAGAAACCCGCACGTTAGTAAGAGTGAGCAAACTAAATAACTACAGTGGTTTAGCACACTTTAACGTGCGAGTTTCCGCCACATTTGTTAGAAAAATATGAAAGGTTACAAAAGCAACATCGAAAGCGACACTTTAGAAAATACAAATTTCCGAAAGGTATTGTATTCGGGAAAACATCTGCAACTCGTCCTGATGACTCTGAAAGTAGGCGAGGAAATCGGCGAAGAAATTCACCACGAAAACGATCAATTTTTTCGTTTTGAAAGTGGAACGGGCAAGTGTTTTATTGATGGCAACGAATATTCAGTCAAGGATGGTGATGCGTTAATTGTCCCTGCCGGAGCGAAGCACAATGTCATCAACGCTGACACCAAAAAAGAATTCAAAATGTATAGCATCTACGCACCGCCACATCACAAAGACGGAATATTGAGAGCAACGAAAGCGGAAGCCGAAGCAAATGGCGAGGATTTTGACGGCGTAACAACCGAACTAAATCCAGCCAGTTTGGATAATGAAATCGGAAAGTTAAAAACCAAAATTTCCGACAAAATTGAATCAATCAAAACAAAGCGAGCCAAACGAAAATTAGTCAAAGAAGCTAAAAAAATAGTTAAGTTTGAAAACAAAATAGCTAAATTAAACGAAAAAATAGCGAAATTACATCAGGCAAAATAACCGATTAAAATTTTACATCTTAATAAAAAAAGAGGAAAAAAACAAAATGACAAATCAAGCAACAGAAGCAACGAAAACCCAAGATTTTATAGATACGGCAAAACTAAGCCAAGACAAAACCATTGAAATTCCCAAAGAGAAATGGACGCAATTTCTTAACGATTTCAGCAAACGGCGATTCGGTTGGGGAACAAAAGTCGAAGTTTTAGATGAATCAGTCGGGGATCAAATTTTATCCGAAGGACTTATTTTGAACGGCATCACCCACGAAGATAAATCAGGAAATTGCACCATCGAAATTTCGCTTGGCGAAAATACTGAAAATCATCAAACACACACCATTATCAAACCTATAAAAATCGCCTATTTGAGCGAAACAAATTCGCACGTTGGAGTTCTCGAAATTGTCGAAGCAAACAACACCAAAACGCTGATTAGTTTGATGAATCCAATGCCTGTGTTTATGGGCTACGGATTTTATGAGACTGCTACAGCCATAATTTAGGTTAGTAAGGAAAATAAAATGGAAGCCGTCAAAGTTCGTGAAAATGGCAAAGTAGAAGTAAAAACACCGCAATTACCCGTGGTAGTAGTTGCCGATGAAATTGAAAATAAAACCGCGCCGAATGATTCTAAAAACTCGAAAAAGTGGCTTATCCGAATCGGTTTTTTGTCGGTTGTGGCGTTAATCAGCGTTTCAATTCTTTGGTATTATTCGCGCCCGACCAAAGTTGTTTTAGTCCAGCTAAAACAGGCAAACATTACTGAAACAATTACGAGCAGCGGCAGAGTCGGCGGAATTACGGAAACAAATGTCGGCTCGCAATCGCAAGGAATTGTCCAACAATTATTTGTTGCAGAAGGCGCAGAAGTCATTCGTGGACAACAACTTGCGCTGATCAAAAACGATGTTGCCGAAGCCCAAGTTTTGCAGGCTCAAGCCGCTTTAAATACTGCCCAAACTCAACTTCAACAAGTTTCACGCGGCTCGTTAGCTTCTGATATTGATGCGGTGATTGAACAAGTCCGACAAGCTCAAGCGCAAGTTGAGCAACAAAACGCCGCAATTGTTCGGGAGCAAAAAAATGTCTTGCAAGCTCGTGCGCTTTTGGCTCAATTTGAAGAGGAACGCGATTTGGCAAGAAAGGAACTTGATCGCAGTTCGAGTTTGGTCAAGGACGGCGTTATTTCACGGTCTGAATATGATAAATCGGTAACAACTTTTCGCGTGGCGGAAAAGAAAGTTACCGCCCAAAAGCAAGGAATTGCTTTAGCACAATCGGGCGTTATATCGGCTCAAGCAGGTTTGAAATCGGCACAGGCGAACGTCCGAACGCAGCAGGCACGACTGCGGACAATTCAATTCGGGGCGAGACCGGAAGATATTTCCGTGGCTAAACAACGAGTTTTGGAAGCTGAAAAAGCACTCGGCGTGGCTCAAGAACAAGCGGCAAATGCCAACGTAATCGCGCCTTTTGCCGGAACTGTTACCAAAATCAATTCCGAAGCAGGTCAAACAGTTAGTTCAACAGGCGTTCTAACTTTGGTTAGTAGTTCGTTGGAAATTCGTCTGGATGTTGACGAAAGCAATCTTTCATCATTAAAAGTTGGGCAAAAAGCCGTCATTTCTTCGGGAGCATTTTCTGATAATAGTTTTGACGGAGAAGTTTCCGAACTCGGTGCGGCGGTTGACCAAACGCGCGGAACTATCGAAATAAAAGTGATTCCGAATCAATCGCCCGAATGGTTGCGCCCGGGGCAAACGGTTGATGTCAATATCATTACCGCTGAAAATATCAATCGTCTTTTAGTGCCGCAAACGGCTTTGGTTCGTTCAGGCGATGACACGGTTGTTTTTATAATTGTGGATGGAAAAGTTGCACAAAAAGTAGTTGAAACTCGTCCGATTACCAAAGACGGCGTGCCGATTATTTCAGGTTTAACGGCGGAAGAATTCATTATCAGCAATGCTTCGGCGGTTAAGATCGGCGATAAAGTTCAATCTAAATAATACGATGAAATCATTTTTTAATCTCTTCATTTCAGCCATTATTCCGAGAGCGCGGCGGTTTGAATTTCAGGTCGCTATGCGGCATCTACTTTCGGGCGGCTGGCAAACTCTGATGACGATAAGTGCTGTTACGACAGGCGTTATCATCGTTATTTTTATTACTTGTCTGATTTTTGGTTTGCAAGATAGAATTTCGGTACTTTTGACGAATGCCATTCCGCACATCACGATCAAAGTCGCTAATCCGACACCTAAAACTTTAGAAGATAAATCGTTGACTTCGAGCAAAATCGAACAGCAAGCACCGCAACTAAAATTGATAGATAATTGGGAACAAATCGTCAGCACAGTCAGCAAATTGCCCAATGTCAAAGCGATTGCACCGATTGTTACAGGGCAAGGTTTTGCGTCAAAAGGTGCGAATCCAAAAGGCGTTTCGGTCATCGGTGCTGATCCTGTTCTCCAAGATTTGGTAACACCCATTACGCCCGACTTAATTGCCGGAAAATATCAAGGTTTGGGAAGTGATGAAATCGTCATTGATAACCAACTTGCAATAGATTTGAATGTTGCGGTCGGTGATCGAATTCGTTTAAATTCAAGTATCGGCGTTTCTGAATCCCTAACCGTGGCAGGTATTTACAGTTCCGGGCAAGGGCGCGGAAGTGTCTATATTACGTTGCGAAACGGGCAAAGTTTTTTTGGCTACGGCACTTCGGTAAATGCAATCTATGTCAAGGTTTATGACATTTATGATGTTGACAGCGTCGCTAATTCAATAATGGCGTTGCTGCCCTATGAAGCCAGACCTTGGACGGCGGATTTTGGTTCATTTTTGACTAATATGAATGTGATGGGAGCTTCCGCATATCTTATTTCAGCCTTTAGTTTGATTGCCTCAGCCTTTTCAATCGCCGCCGTTTTGATTGTTTCAGTCTTGCAAAAATCGCAACAAATCGGGATTTTGAAAAGTATGGGCGCAAAACAATCGCAAATTTTACGGATTTTTGTATATGAAGGTTTAGGTGTGGCGATTTTCGGCAGTAGTTTAGGAGCAATTATCGGAACTTTAGTCGTTTTTTTACTTGGACTTTTGACGCGACCTTCAACCCAAATTGGCAAACCGCCCGACCAACTTTTTCCAGTCAAAATTTTACCGACATATATTGCGTTGGCAGTTGTCGCGGCAATTATTACGACCGTCATTGCCTCCGTGCTTCCGGCAAGACGAGCGGCGAAACTAAACCCTGTGGATGTAATGCGTTAAGGAGTTGGAATGCAAGAAGAAACTGTCAAGATTCCGATTCAAAAAACCTCAACCAATGGCTCAAAAAAGTCGGCAGATTCTCGGATTGTGATTGAAACACGCGAGTTGGAAAAAACCTATCTCGGAAAAGTCAACATTCCTGTTCTACACGGGATAAATCTGCAAATCAGGGAACGCGAATTTGTCGCCATCATCGGACAATCGGGCAGCGGAAAATCAACTTTGCTCAATATTCTCGGTGCTTTGGACGTGCCAACAGGTGGAACAGTTCTGGTCAATGGCGTTGATATTTCAACGCTTGATGAAGATGGATTAGCAATTCTCCGTAGCGAAGAAATCGGCTTTATTTTCCAAGCTCATTTTCTGCTTAATGAATTCACCTGTTTAGAAAATGCGCTGATGCCAATAACGATTCGGCACGGTGAAGCAGACGAAAAACAAACTTCAAGAGTTCTGCAACTACTTGATAGAGTTGGTCTTAGTAGCCAAATCAACAAACATCCCGACGAAATGAGTGGTGGACAAAATCAACGCTGTGCCATCGTCCGTTCCTTGGCAAATTCGCCAAAAATTATTCTTGCCGATGAACCGACAGGGAATCTTGACCGCAATTCGGGCGAAGAAGTTTTTGCCCTAATGCGTGAAATGAACCGTGAAAGCGGCGTAGCTTTTGTGATGATTACCCACGATGATCGTCTGGCTCAACAAGCAGACAGAATTTTTCTCATCGAAGACGGCGGCATTATCGAAATGAGCAAAGCAGACCACAGCCAAAAATTCGTAAGTAATGTTTAGTAAAAGTTAAATGGTTTAGAATTATTCTGCGGAAATAACATAAATTCATAGAGATCGGGTGAGAAAAACGGGAAGATTTATATGACAAAAAAAGCGTCACATTTGAATCGAATAGCGATTATCGGTTGCGGTCACGTCGGCGCGACGAGTGCGTATGCAATTTTAATGAACGGCACGGTCGAAGAATTGGTCATCATTGACGAGGACAACGAAATGCTGCACAGGGAAGTGATGGATTTACAGCACGCCGCTGTTTTCGATAATTCGGTTTTTTTGCCTTGTAAAAATGTAAATATTGGATTCATTATAGGCATAATGAATCGGGACAACATACGGGTGCGAATCGCTCGCCAATCCCAGATGCCCGTAACCGACGCGCTGAAGAATTTTATTGCTGTCTTTGTCATCCATCTCTTCGACTTGAACCATCGTTTTAGCTTCAATCATTGTTTTAGTTTCCCTCGTCTGTTTTAAGAATTTAATTTCTCGTTTGTAATAAATTTTTCCAATTCAAATCCGCCGCATTTAATTTTTTGAATCATCTTTACTGATTAGCCTGGTCGCGTCGCGGGCAATCAGCAGTTCCTCATTGGTCGGAATAACAAAAACTTTGAGCCGCGCCGCGTCTTTGTTGATGATTCCTTCGCGCCCGTTAACGAATTCCTCGTTAAGCTGCGGTTTAATCTCGATTCCCATCCACAATAAATTTTCGCAGATTTTCGCTCGTATTTCCGGCGAATTTTCGCCGATGCCGCCCGTGAAAATAATTGCGTCCGCGCCGTTCATTGCCGCCAAATATGAACCGATATACTTAGCTGTCCGATAACAAAAGATTTCGATAGCGAGCCGCGCCCGGCGGTCGTTATTTTCGCCCGCTTCAGCAACGAGTTCGCGCATATCGTTCGTCAAACCGGAAATCCCCAAAAGCCCCGATTGTTTATTAACCAGCGATTCGATTTCCTGCGCCGACAAGCCTTCTTTAGCGGCGATAAAATCAATGATCGCCGGATCGAAATCCCCGGAGCGCGTTCCCATCACCAAACCTTCGAGCGGTGTCATTCCCATCGAAGTATCAATTGATTTGCCGCCTTTAATCGCCGTCGCCGAACAGCCGTTGCCGAGATGCAAACTGATGATATTCACTTTTTCGCGCTCAATTTTTTCCAATTGGCGATAGCGATAAGCAACGTAACGATGCGAAGTGCCGTGAAAACCGTAGCGGCGGATTTTGTGGCGACGGTAAAGTTGATACGGCAGCGCGTAAAGAAACGATTTTTCGGGCAAAGTCTGGTGAAAAGCCGTGTCGAAAACGGCGACTTGCGCGATGCTTTTCCCGAAAATTTCGACGGCGGCGCGAATTCCTTTGATGTTTGCCGGATTATGAAGCGGCGCAAGTTCAATGCAGTCTTCGATGCCGCGTAAAATTTCGTCAGTGATAATTACCGATTCGGTAAAGCGTTCGCCGCCGTGGACGACGCGATGACCGACGGCGTGAATGTCGTCGAGGCTTTTGATTTGTTCAATTTCCGACGCTTCCGACGCAATCCAGCGGACAATCGCCTCCACCGCCGAGCGAATATCTTTAATCGGCGCGGCTGAACGCTGCGGCATTTTTCCTTCGGCGGTAAAAGTAATAATCGCCGCGCCGCCGATGCGCTCAATCTGTCCGTGCGCCAAACGCTGATCAGTATTGTTTGCAATGCGCTCCAAATCGGTCGCCATCAACTGAAATTTGAGCGACGAACTGCCGCAATTTAGCACCAAAATATTCATGTAATGATATGGCTTTGCACCAAAAGTGCTGGATTATGCACTGATAAGACTTCTTAAAACTGGTTCTGTGAATTACTCTTTCTCGTTTTGTTTACTCTTTTGAAGACGAATTTGTTCAGCCTGAAGAATTGGTATTATTATCTCATCTGGTCCAATTATAAAGGGAGATATAATACCATCACGAGGTTTTAAAGTATGAACAAAACCAATTCCTTCTTTAAATCTCATAACTAAAAAGCCAACAGTAAATTGTTCTACTAGCGTAAAAAGATTAAACCAAACATTATTCAGATATTCTCTAATTGTTAAATTTTCAACCCAATGCGGAACGATAACTTGTGTTTTTCCATTGACCGTTGTTTTAGCAACAAGAAATGCCTTATCATCTAAACCGCCGTCTTTGTAATGATTTAATTTATCACGAGCGTCTATTGCCATTTCTAACCACGGTCTATGGTCAACCAGTAACCAATCTTTTACAATAATTCCGTGTTTCTCCCATTTCTTGGGAAGATTATTCTTCATTGCCTTTATAACTGCTCCGCCTTTATCACCAAATGTATGTAAATAAGGAAAACCATTTCCAATAATTGCACGAGGAAACTTTGCTAAATAATCTAAAGTGCTTTTTAATTGCACTAAAAATTCATCGACCTCCAAAGCTAAATCTTGTGAATAGCTTATATGTTGTAAATCAAGTTTTTCAATAGGCTCATTATTTTCTTCAATTTTTATCAATGCGTCCTCGATTTCTTCATACCTCTGCTTGTGCTTCCATACAGCTACTAATTTTTTTGCTATTAATAAGAGTTCTTTCACAAATTCAATAAATTCTTCATCTGTAAAATCTGTTGAATCTTGAGCAATCCTCATCATCGTAAAAACAAATCTTTGATTAATATAACCATTTGGAGTAGGGTCGTTGAATAAATTTTCATATCTAATCGGCATAGTAGTATTTTCAGTTTTTAATTCTAGCAACAATATATCAGAAAATAGCTTTGCCCTAAAAGTGCTTAAATTTGCAGATACGTCCATTTCCAATCGCGGATTTCCGGCAGGTCGTCGCCGTATTCGTTGATATATTCTTTATGTTCGATAAGTTTCTCGCGCATTTTTTGTTTGACGTGCGCTCCGGGGTTTTCTAATTGGGGAACTCGCTCGATAACGTCCATCACTAGATGAAATCGGTCTAAATCGTTTAAGACAACCATATCGAACGGCGTAGTTGTCGTGCCTTCTTCCTTGTAGCCGCGAACGTGGATGTTGTCGTGATTCGTCCGCCGATAAGTTAGGCGATGAATCAGCCACGGGTAGCCGTGAAAAGCAAAAATTAAGGGTTTGTCGGTGGTAAAAATCGAATCAAAATCGGCATCGGAAAGTCCGTGCGGATGTTCTTTTACGGGCTGAAGTTTCATCAAATTAACGACATTAACGACACGGATTTTTAGGCTCGGAAATTCCTGTCGCAAAATATCTACTGCCGCTAAAGTTTCCAGCGTCGGCACATCACCCGCGCAAACCATGACAACATCCGGCTCACCATTTTGATCGTTGCTCGCCCATTGCCAAATACCAATTCCCGCCGCGCAGTGTTTCGCCGCCGCGTCCATATCGAGATACTGCAAAGATGGTTTTTTGCCCGCAATTATTACGTTGACGTAGTTTTTGCTCCGCAAACAATGGTCGGCGACGGACAGTAAGGTGTTGGCATCGGGCGGCAGATAGACGCGCACAACTTCGGCTTTTTTGTTAATAACGTGGTCAATAAATCCAGGGTCTTGATGCGAAAAACCGTTATGATCCTGTCCCCAAACGTGCGAGGTGAGCAGATAATTTAAGGATGCAATCGGTTTCCGCCAAGGAATCTGCCGAGTTACTTTCAGCCATTTGGCGTGCTGGTTGAACATCGAATCAATAATGTGAATAAAGGCTTCATAACACGAAAAAAGTCCGTGCCGTCCGGTCAATAAATAACCTTCGAGCCAACCTTGGCAAAGATGTTCGCTCAAAACTTCCATCACGCGACCGTCGGGCGCAAGATGGTCATCCGACGGGAAAACGCCTTCCGTCCATATTCGGTTCGTCGCTTCAAATACAGCATTCAACCGATTCGAGGCGGTTTCGTCGGGACCGAAAATGCGAAAGTTTTTATGGTCGTCGTTGAGCCGCATCACATCGCGCAAAAAGCCGCCCAAGACGCGGGTCGCTTCGGCGTTTGTTGCGGCGGGTTTGGAAACTTCCACCGCATATTCGGAGAAATTCGGCATTTCCAAATCTTTGAGCAATTTTCCGCCGTTGGTGTGTGGATTCATTCCCATACGCTTTACGCCTTTCGGCGCGAGTTCCTGCAATTCAGGGATGAGTTTTCCGTTCGCGTCGAAAAGTTCTTCGGGTTTGTAGCTTCGCATCCATTCTTCTAGCTGTCGCAAATGTTCGGGATTTGTCGCCAATTTATCGAGCGGCACTTGATGCGAGCGAAACGAATTTTCAGTCGGCAAATTATCAACAAACTCCGGTCCCGTCCAGCCTTTCGGCGAGCGCAAAACAATCATCGGATAAATCGGGCGCGTCGTAAATCCACTCTCCCTTGCTTCGGCTTGAATATTTTTGATTTCAGCGAGAACAGTATCAAGCGTTTCCGCCATCTTTTCGTGCATCAATTCAGGATTGTCGCCTTCAACAAAATACGGTTTATGACCGTAACCGCTTATTAAATTCGTCAATTCTTCACGGCTTAGACGAGCCAAAACAGTCGGACTGGCGATTTTATAACCGTTCAAATGCAGTATCGGCAAAACCATTCCGTCACGCGCCGGATTGATAAATTTGTTGGAATGCCAGCTTGCCGCCAATGCTCCGGTTTCGGCTTCGCCGTCGCCAATGACACACGCGGCAATTAAATCCGGATTATCAAAAACCGCGCCGTAAGCGTGCGCCAGAGAATAACCGAGTTCACCGCCTTCGTGAATCGAACCGGGTGTTTCGGGCGCGACGTGGCTCGGAATTCCGCCGGGAAACGAAAACTGCTTGAATAATTTTTGGATACCGTCAGCGTTCTGCGAAATATTTGGATAAACTTCGCTGTAAGTTCCTTCGAGGTAAGTGTTGGCAACGATTCCGGGTCCGCCGTGTCCGGGACCGGCAATATAAATGACATTCAAATCGTTCATCTTAATCAGCCGATTCAGATGAACATAGATGAAATTCAGTCCCGGCGTTGTTCCCCAATGTCCGAGCAGGCGCGGCTTGACGTGTTCGATTTTAAGCGGTTCACGCAGCAGCGGATTGTCGAACAGATAAATCTGCCCGACCGATAAATAATTTGCCGCCCGCCAGTAAGCATTTATTTTTCGGATTTCATCCGCGCTCAACAATTGTTCGTTTTTAATTTCATTCATAAGTGTTTTTTACCAATTTTCACTTTGTCGCAAACATTCCTGCCAAAGCGCGAGTATTAATCAATGATTAATTATTTCCAGCAATTTCAGCTCCTTTCGTTTGCTGCACGGTCAAAATATCGGCGACAAGTGAATTGCCCCAATGACATCGAACGAGTCGCTTTTGTAGAATTTCGAGCGGCGAATCTTTTCTAATCCGCCTTTTCGGAACCGGTTCAAAATACCCGAAAATAATGGCAATAAGAAATATCCCAAATAACCACCATCAAATTTCGGCAATTATTAATGCTTTACGCCGCGTCCAAAACGATATGTTGCGCGATCATCTATCGGCACTCGGCGAAGCCATCATTGCCGGAAATCTTTCGCCGCAGGAAAGGCGCGAAATGGCAGACGAACTTGCCGCGCTGTTCAAGCAATTATCATAAGAAAAATTCGATAGGTTCTGTTTCAAAGAACGAATTTGGGAAGCGAAAAGTGTCGTTGCGTATTCGTTTCGTAACATCGCATCGCCTGTCAATTTATCAAGGTTGTTGCAGTTAGTTTTTTTCGATAAAGTATTCTTGCCGTTCAATTTTATTTCTTCATAAATCTGGCAAAGATAGCGACAATTCCGACCGATAACAGCCCTGAACCGAGCAAATACCACATAACCGAAATACTGTCAGAAAAGAAATAATAAAAAATTACCGCCAGCAATCCCCAAATTATTAAAATTAGAGTCGCTAACAAAAACCAAATAAAGAAGCCTTGCCATAATGTTGTTAATTCTTTGCTTTCTTTCATTTATTGAACACTCCTTTTTATCAATTCACTCATTTTTCGTTGCGTCCGATGATGCACATCTTCCATAAAAATGTGCATAAATTCGCCGTTTCGCCCAACGCTGTAAAGATTTTCGATGCCTGTTCCGTTTGCAAATTCTTGCCGTTCAGTTTCGTATTCACGCAAAAAAACAGGATATGCAATTGGCGTTCGCATCACGCGACAACCTTCGTAGCGTTTTTTCACATCAGGAATAATCGGCTTTAAGTTTTCAACGCAAAATTCACCCAATTTCTCATCATCCATTTGCCAAAATTCATCGTCTTTTTCGCAACCGATGTCCACCGTGATAATGGTTTTTCCAGATGGAGCAAGCCACGGCATCGAGAGCGGTGTTTCGGTCAAACGGAAAAAAGGGAACTCGTTTTCCGGTGTCCAAGTAACAACGTCGGGAAGCAGTCCACGCCCATTCAGACGTAAATTGACAAAAACCATCGGGCGATAACGAAAGCGTGAAAGATGTTCTAAACGATCTGTGCCTTCGACAATTTTCCCCAAAATATTAATCGGCGCGGTGCTGATTACTGCCGAAGCCTCAATCTCGTCGCCGTTACTGCGAACTCCGACGGCTTTATTTCCGTCAACCAAAATCTTTTCTATCGGCGAATCAAGTTTGATAATATCGGTTAAATCCTCGGCTAATTTTTGGCATAAAGTTCCGATACCGCCTTCGGGATAAACGTGATAAACGCTGGCTTTTTCAGGCAATTCGCGGCTATAACCGCAGGAAACAGCGCGGCGTGTCAGACGTGAAGCGAGCTTTAACCAAAGGGTTTGACCAATGCCGCTTGAAATCCCGTCGCCGACTGCCGGAGATAAATCTTCGGCTTTTGCTCCCGACCACGCTTCGGTTAATGGAATCGCCACTTCGTTTGCCAAAGCCGTGCCGTAATTGCCGCGAAACCATTCCGCTGCCGATTCGGGTTTTTGATTATTGCCAAACGATTTTAATTTGGTCGAAACGCCGCTGATCGTCATTCGCGGAACTCGCATTAACCCGAAAGGATGACTGTAACTTTTGCCGCCGAGCCAGACTGTTTCGGCATAATGTCGAACCGTGCGGCATTTATCACGAATTCCGACATTTTTTGCCAGACGATTGGTGATAAAATGCGCTCCGAAATCGTAGGTAAAGCCGTCTGTATCGTGAAAACTCTGGGCGAGTCCGGCAATTTTGTTACCGGCTTCATAGAGAAGAACCGGAATATTATTACTTCGTAGAAAATTCGCGGCGGTCAGTCCGGCTAAACCGGCTCCAAGAATCACGACAGGTTTTTTAGTTTCTAAGGGCATAATTTTTCCAGCTACAAAGGACGCTTCAAAATCACATTGAGTAATGCGCCACGTCCGGCAAAGTTGTGCAAAATATCGAAAATCGTGAAAACTCCGAGTGATACGGTTGATTTCAAACTGAATTGTTTAATCAACCAATTCGGAGCATTTTTATCGGTCAAAAAGTTGCGAATCGAATACACCCAATTCACCGGACTGACTTGTGTAGTCAATGTTTCGACTTCCATTTCAATTTTTTCCGCTAACAAACCGATAGTTTTTTTATTGAATAAATTCCAATGTCGCGGAAAATGATAGCCGCCCCAAAAGCGTTTTTTTGACAACGTAAAATCGAGCGAATCTGTATTATCGGTAACGATTACAATTCGACCACCCGGACGCAAAAGTGAACGAACTTCACGCAAAAGCTGTGGCGGATTAGCAACGTGTTCGATGGTTTGAATCAAAATTGCCAGATCATAAGATTCAGCTTTTAAATCAAGATTTTCGAGTAATCCGCAATGAACGGTTAAGCCTTTCTTTTTCGCCATCGAAGCGGCGCGTTCGTCGGCATCAACGCCTTCGAGCGTCCACGTTTTCTTACCAAAATCCTTGAGCAATTCGAGATGAAAGCCGTCGCCGCAACCGATGTCAATAATTCTTGCGTCTTCAGGCAAGTTTTTACACCAACTTAATAAACGATTAGCTTCAAGCCTTCGCCGAACTTTGAAAACAAAACCAAATTCACTTTCGGAAAACTCAAAGGCGTGATAATTAGGCGGATAAATTCGCTCAAACTCGTCAAACGTCGGGCGCGGATTCAGATAAACCAAACTACATTCGCAGCATTGCATCGCTGTAAATTTGGCAGAACTTGTGCGATATTCAAAATCTTCGCCGGTGCCGACTATTTCGGCATTGTCCTGTTCGCACAAACAACATTGCGTGGCTGTCAGTTTGAGTAATAAATCATTTTTTTTCTGAAGTTTAGTCATCA
Organism: Acidobacteriota bacterium; assembly: GCA_031409875.1. Taxonomy (GTDB): domain Bacteria; phylum Acidobacteriota; class Blastocatellia; order Pyrinomonadales; family Pyrinomonadaceae; genus CALMEH01. The sequence goes on from JANNYB010000078.1 coordinate 19,468, forward strand.
ATTGGATTAAGCCTGCATTAACTTTACTCTTCTGATTTCTGCGGTGTTGGCGTTGGCGAAGGAGCGCGACGCGGCGCACTCGAATGCCAATGGACGATGCGCCATTTTCCGTCGCGTTTTTCTAAAATCGCCGTGGCAAGTCCGCCACTTTCTATTTTTCTGGCTTCGATTTCAGCAGAAAGTTTATATTTGAAAGTCGCCCAAGCAGTTTTGCCGTCAACCTTTACTTTCAAATCTGAAAAGGTGTATTTCGTGTTTTTGAATTCTTTGAGTTCTGGGGCGAGATGATTGTTTCGATAATCATTCCAGCCATAATTGGCGTGTCCACTTTCAAAAACAGTCACGTCTTCGGTGTTTGCCCAAACTTTGTCGAGTTCAGCTAAATCGCCTTTTTCGACTGCTTGCGCTTCTCTGGTCAAAACGTCCGTGACGGCTTTTACTTCATTGCTTTGTGCCGAAACGCCTCCGTAAAAATTGAACCCGACGACCGCTGCCAGAGATACTAAAAACGGCGCGGCAATTAAAATTTTTCTCCAATTCATTTTTTTCATTATTTCAAATTCTCCTCCTCAAGTTAGTAAAATTAAGTTTTCTTGAACTTTCCCACTAGCCAAATTGCCAGCGGGACAAGCAAAGTCAACTGCAAAAAAGGCAAAAGTCCGGTTTCCAAAAAGGGTATGACAATCATCATCTCGTTGTATGACCAGAGGTTGAAAAGACGGGCAAACCACTCGAAAAATACCGCGCACCACGCTCCGAAAAAAGCGGCGGCAAGATAAAATTTCACGCTCCTCGATTTAATCAGCGATTTCAATACTCTGTAAATCAACGCCGTAACAGCCGCATCAATAACCGATGCCAGCGTGCAAAAGAAAAAAACTTGCAGGCGGCTTGCTTCGGGCTTAATCTCAAAAGCGAACATCTGCACCATTTCCCATATCCAATTCAATCCAAAAGCCGTTATCGGCAATGTCAAATAAAAATTTACTACTCTCTTTTGCATCTTTTATCTCAAAACAAACCCTTCGCGTCTTTTTCACCAAATAATTTAATCGCTCAAAACCGGCTTTGAAGTGTCAGGCTCAAACGGCGGCACGTCTTCATCCTGCGGCTTTTCCGGTTCGCCCCATTCGCTTTTGCCTGTTAATTTTCCTTCGCGTTCGGCGATAATTCTTTCCGCTGAAGGTCGTCCGAATTTATAAAAAACGGCGGGTGTAACAATCTGGTCAAGCAACGTCGAAGTGATAATTCCGCCGAGGACAACGAGCGCCAAAGGATGCAAAATTTCTTTTCCGGGCGCGTCCGCCGCAATCGCTAACGGCAAAAGTGAAAGTCCAGCGGTTAATGCTGTCATCATCACGGGGACGAGTCTTTCCAGCGAACCGCGAATAATCATTTCTTCGGTAAAATTTTCGCCTTCTTCTTTCATTAAATGGAGGTAATGCGAAATCATCATAATTCCGTTGCGCGAGGTGATGCCGACGAGCGAGATAAATCCGACGAGCGTGGCAATTGAGAAAACGCCGCCCGACAAAAGCAGAGCGATGACCGCACCGATTAAAGCGAGCGGAATGTTAATCATCACTTGAAGCGCGGAACGCCAATCGCCGAGTGCTTTTATCAATAAAAAGAAAATGGCGACGAGCGAAAAAAACGTCAGCAGCGATAGTGTCCGCGTAGCTTCGCGTGTCGCCTCAAATTGTCCGCCGTATTCGATGAAATATCCTTCGGGAAGCTGAACTTGAGCGGCGATTTTTTGCTGAATTTCCTGCGCGACCGAGCCTAAATCGCGTCCGGCGACATTTGAACCGATGACGATGCGGCGTTTCGTGTTTTCGCGCAAAATCTGATTCGGTCCCGGCAAATTTTCGATTGTGGCAACGGCAGAAATCGGGATTTGCGTTCCGTTTGGCGCATCAATCGTCACATTTTTGAGCGCGTCCAAACTGCTCCGCGAAGCATCGTCAAAACGCACCACGACATCATAACGCCGCGCTCCATCAAGTGCTTGCGAAACGGTGCGTCCGTTTAAAGCAGTTTCCAGAGTTCGCGTAATTTCGCCCGGTTGCAATCCGTATTGAGCGGCTTTGGCGCGGTCAACATTAAAGCGAATTTGCGGAATCAAAACCTGTCTTTCAATCGAAACATCGGTCGCGCCTTCGACGGTGTTGATTGCGTTGCGGATTTCTTCCGCCTTTGAGCGAAGTGTTGCCAAATCGTCGCCGAAAAGTTTGACGGCAATTTGAGCGCGAACGCCTGATTGCAGATGGTCGAGGCGGTGCGAAATCGGCTGTCCGACATTTGTGGTTACGCCCGGCACGACTGCGAGTTTCGCACGAATGTCTGTCAGAATTTCTTCGCGGGTGCGGGTTGATTCCTTCAAATCAACGTCAATTTCGGTGTAATGAACTCCTTCGGCATGTTCGTCAAGTTCGGCGCGTCCGGTGCGTCTGCCCGTGGAAATCACTTCGGGAACTTCTAAAATCAATTTTTCGGAAATCTGTCCGATGCGGTTCGATTCGGCGAGCGAAGTTCCGGGATTTGCCTGCACATTAACCGTTAAAGTTCCTTCGTTAAATTCAGGCAAAAACGACGTGCCGACAAACGGCAAAGTCGCCATCGTCAGCGCAAATAAGACGACCGTGCCAACCATAATTTTATACGGATGGCGAAGCGTCCAATGCAGCAGTTTTTCGTCGTATTTTTTTAAGAACCGCACGAGAAAACTATCTGTTTCTTCCTTCATCGCCTTCATTTTCGGCAGTAAATATGAAGCCAAAACGGGCGTTACGGTCAGAGAAACGAAAAGGGAAGCGACCAACGCGGTAATATACGCCAAACCAAGCGGCGCGAGCAATCTGCCTTCGACTCCAGTCAGCATAAACAGCGGCAGAAAGACGAGCGCGACGATAATCGTGGCGTAAACGATTGACGAGCGAATTTCGAGCGATGCGTGATAAATAACTTCGAGCGACGGGCGCGGATTCGGACTGTTTTTATTTTCACGAAGCCTGCGAAAGACATTTTCGACATCAACAATCGCGTCGTCAACGAGTTCGCCAATCGCAACCGCCAAACCGCCGAGCGTCATCGTATTGATTGAAATTCCGAACGCCCAAAGCACCAAAAAAGTAACGACAAATGACAGCGGAATCGCCGTCAGCGTAATAAATGTCGTGCGGAAATTGAGCAGAAATAAAAATAAAACAATCGTTACCAGAATCGCACCGTCGCGCAGGGCTTCGATGACATTCGAGATTGAATTGTCAATAAAACTTGCTTGGCGGAAAAGTTTTGGATTGATTTCAACATCCGGCGGCAGAGTTTTTTGCAGTTCTTTAACCGCTTCGTCAACTTTTTCGGTCAAATCCAAGGTTGAAGCACCAGGTTGTTTCTGCACGGAAACGATAACGGCGGGTTTGCCGTTCGTTCCGGCATCGCCGCGTTTGATGCGTGCGCCAAACTGCACATCAGCGACATCGCCGAGTTTGATTGACGTGTTGTTTCGATAGGCGACAACCGTTTGTTTGAGTTCATCAATCGTGTAAAATCTGCCTAAATTTCTGACGAGATATTCCTGCGATTGAGCATCAACAAAACCGCCGGTTGAATTGGCATTAGATTTTTCGAGCGCGGTTGAAACTTCTTCGATGGTAACGCCGAACTGCTTTAATTTTTCGGGCGAAACGAGTGCCTGATATTGTTTGACACCGCCGCCAATCGGGATAACTTGCGAAACTCCTGTAATCGTCAAAAGACGCGGGCGAATCGTCCAATCGGCGAGCGTTCTGAGTTCGAGCGGATCGGTTTTGCCGTCTTTCGATGAAACCGCGATGAGCATAATCTCGCCCATAATCGAGGAAATCGGCGCGAGAAACGGCGAAACTCCGGGCGGAAGTTGTTCGCGGGCTTCGGTGATTTTTTCCGAAACAAGCTGGCGATTGCGGTAAATATCCGTTCCCCAATCGAACTCGACATAAACAATGCTCAAGCCAATGCCGCTGACCGAACGCACCCGCGAAACGCCCGGAACGCCGTTCATCACCGTTTCAATCGGATAAGAAACCTGCGTTTCGACTTCTTCGGGTGCGAGTCCGTTGGCTTCAGTCAAAATCGTAATCGTCGGTTTGTTGAGGTCGGGAAAAACGTCAACCGGCAGATTGAACGCGACATAACCGCCCCAAACCAGAAGCAGAGCCGAAATTGCCACGACAATCAGCCGATTTTGTAATGCCCATTTGATAATTGCGTTCATCTGCTAATTTTTCCTGAAGTGCGCGATAAAAGCGTAACGTCGTCCGACTGCCGAAATGCTGAACTCGCCCGTGTTTTCTTGGCGTAATTCTTTCAAAAATTCCAGAAATTCCGGGCGGGCATAAACTTTGAAAAGTCCGAGCCACCATTGCCGAACCCTGTTAAACCAAGCGGGCAAACCCGCGCCGTCCCAGAAATCGAGAATGTATAAATCTCCGTTCGGTTGAAGATTTTCAAGGGCATTTCTTAAAGCCGCCTGCCACGCCGGAAACATCGAAAGCGAATAGGAAATAAAGATTTTGTCGAAAGGCACGTCAAGCCGGAAAGTGTTTCGATAATCGAATTCTTCCGCCAAACCTTGCCGCAAAATGAGGTCTTTTTGTTTATTTTGCCTATCAATTTTCGCTCCGGCAGTTTTCAGCATTTCGTCCGAAGCATCGAGTCCGTAAATTCTCGCTGGCGGCTCAATTTGCGAAAGTTTCAGCAGATTTCTGCCCGTTCCGCAACCGACTTCCAAAACTCGCTCTCCAGGCTGGACATTCATTTGCCGCAACAAATCATCACGTCCGAAAAGAAAGAAACGGCGCGTCAAATCGTAAAAATGACGCTGAAAGCGATAAAGATTATTTAATCGCTCACGCTGATTTTCAGGTTTTGCTAATTGCGCCGTTTCCATATTTCTAACTTTTTACTTCGACCATTTTTCCTTCCACTCGTTCATCATTTTTATCTCGGCTTCCTGCGCTTTGATAATGTTTCCGGCGAGCGTTTTGATTTCCGGTTTTTCGCTTTTCTGTAAGGCTTCTTTCGCCATCGTAACCGCTCCGGCGTGATGCGGAATCATCATTTCGATAAATGCCAAATCGAAAGCCTTTATCCTTCGAGTTCGACAGTTTCGACATATCCATTTTCATCGAATCCATCATTCCGGGCATTTCCATATTCATCGCTTTCGGCGCACCTTTAAACCATTTTTCGCGCCAATCTTTCATCTGTCCGATTTCCTTTTCCTGATCGGCGATGATCTGCTTGCCGAACTTGATAATCTCGGCATTCTGCGTTTTTCCGTCAATCATTTTCGCCATCTCAACCGCGCCTGTGTGATGCGCCGTCATCGTGTCAATAAACTGCAAATCATACGGCGCAGATGCGGCGTTTGCATCAGATTTCATTCCCGAATGATTCATCGGCATATTCGAGTTCATCGGCATCGAATTTTGATTCATTCCGCTCATATTCATTGACGAATTGTTATTCATCATCGAGTTATGATTCATTCCGCCGTGATTCATCGCTGAATTGCTGTTGGTTGCCGTTTGATTGCAAGCCGCTCCCAAAATGGTGAGTCCGACTATCAAAACTAGACCTAAATAAGTAACTTGTTTCATTTTTTAACCCCTTTTTCTACTGAAATCTATTGTGCGACAATCGTTCCTTTATACATTCCCATTCCGCAGGTAAAACTTATATTTCCGGTTTCACTTGGCGTAATTTTAATGGTGACGGATTTGCCAATAGGCAAATCTTTCGTGATATTGAGCGACGGAAAAGCAACCTTGTTGCCGCAACCCTCTTTACTTGTGCGTTTGAAAATCAGCGTTAAAGGAGAGCCTTCTTCAGCACTAATACTTGAAGGACTAAAGCCTTTTTTACTAACATTTATCCGCACGGTTTTCGGATGCGCGAACTTTTTCTTGACATTATTTTTCCCGTAGATCGGGTTCGCAAACGCGGCGTTTCCGCCGAATAACATCGCCACCATCATCGAAGCGGCAACGATTGATTTCATAATTTGTTTTTTCATATTTAATTTCTCCTGTTTTTTATTTTTACTGAACTAAAATTTTTCCTTTCAACATATCCATTCCGCAGGCAAACGCGATTTCGCCGGATTCGGTTGGCGTAATTTCAACCAGAACCGTTTCGCCGACCGGCAGTTTTTTCGAGATTTTGAGTTTCGGAAAAACTACTTCGCCGCCGCAGTTTTCGGAATCAGCGCGGTAAAACGCAATCGTTAATTTCTCGCCTTTTTTCGCGTTGATTGAAGCCGGTTCATAACCGTTTTTGGAAACCGTGATTTTGGTTGCGCCCGCCGGAACATTCGCGCTTTTGACATCGGAAATATTCGCTCCGGCTTTGATATTGACAACAAACGGCACGGTAATAACTTTCCCGCCGCGTTGGAATTGAGCGAAAACTTTGAAAAGTCCGGCTTGCGGAAAGGACGTGTGCGCCGAAACTTCCGAAGGACTTAAGCCTTTTATATCGGTTTTTTCATCGTGCGTATGCGGCTTGCTTTCGTCAATTTTCTTATTCGCATCGTTCATTTTGCTCATATCGTGCGAACCTTCCGAATGTTCCTCTTTCGACATCGGATGCGCGTGGACAAACTGCTTCAAGTCCTGGCTGATGATGACAAAATGCGCGTATTCGCCCAGATATTTTTCCAAATCGGTAACAGGCTTGTTCGTTTTCTCGTCAAAAACGCTGAAATTGAGCATCAATTCCTTTCCGGCGACCAAATCCGCATCCGGCTTCATCACAAATTTTAATCCGTCAATCGTTTTTTCAAACTTTTCATCGGCTTTGAGTTCAACTTTCGCGCGTTCATTGCCGGAAACCTTCAACATAAAGTTTTCGACAACTTGCGGCGAATCTTTCGGCGTAAAATCAGCGTAAAGTTTGAAATTTCCGCCGTTCGTAAAAGTGAACGAAACTTTGTAAGAACCGTCCGCCTGCGGTTCGGGATGAATGTGGTAATACTCCGCTAAGTCTTCCGAAACAACGAGTAAGTGCATCGGCTTTTCGTGAACAATCGGCAAATCTTTAACGATTTCGCCTTTGTCATTTTTAACCGTGAACGAAAGTTCGGTCTGTTCGCCCGCTTTTACTTCAACCGGATTAGTCTTAAATTCAGCCTTAAACTTTGCCGATTTTGATTCGGTTTTAGTTTCGCCGATGGTTTGATTTGTATTTTCTTTTTTCGTTTCCGCTGTGGTATTGCAACCGATAAAAATCAACCCACTTAACGCGATGATAATAATAATAATTTTTTTCATAATTCCTTCTTTTTTAGTTGATTGTCGAACGCCTCTGAAAACTACGTTCGGTAAATTGTTTCTTCAGCTTTTTTAAGTTTGTTTGCTAAATAGTAAATCCAATTCGTTTAGACATCTCATTAGGTATCTCCCACAAAATTATCAAATCGCAATTGCACTTCTTTGTAGGTATCAGCGATATATCCAAGCAGTGCCCAAATGAAAACAATAATGCCCGCCATTTCCAGACCTTCTTCAACTGTTGCAAGTGTGATGTAAGTCAAATTTTCCATTCCGTATATTTCGGAGTGTTTGCCCTCGGCAAGCTCTAAGCCGATTGCCGCCCCGATATAGAGGCTTGCAGCAATCAAAAAATAAAGCCTCGTTTTCGCCGGAAGACGCAGCCAGAATTTCACAAAAAAGAGCGCGAGAAACAAGACAAGCACGATAGCTGGAACAACCCAAGCGTAATATAAAACGCCGAGATTTGCCTCTCCCAAAATCGCCCGCATCGGCTCAATCAGCCTCTCATGAACGGCGACCGTTTCGTCAAACGCCATCACCAGAAACCCGAATGAAAGGATTGCCCATTGCAACTTATAGGAGGCGTTTTGTTTGCTTTTAAGAAGGGCAATAACCGCCAGAAGCAAAGCCGCAAAGAGCAGCAGCAGCATAGAAAAAAAAGCTGGGGCATTCAGTTCGAGGTCAATATAAAAGAACTTAACGAGCTTGCGAATAAGAACAGAACTATGTCCGGTCAAATAATCCGTCAGCATCGCCGCGCTGCTGGCAAAAATCAAAATAATAGCCAACGCGCTCAATACGCGAGCGATTAAAGCAGGATTCAGCGATATTTGAGCAGTTACCATTATTGTTTGTGTTCCCACAAAATTGTTATCAGTTTTCCTATTCATTTCTTTGCCAAATAATAAATCCAAAATGACTCGGTATCAGTTTTTACCGATGCGCCCTTGTCGTTATAAGCCTCAATGTTAAGGAAGCCAGTTTCTTCAAGCTGTTTGATTTGCGACGCAATGCTGATGTAATAAATAAGCAACGAATAGCGATGGTCACAATCATTCACAACTGCATATTCTTCTGTAAAAACCTCATTTCTTTTCATCCTCAAATGTCTGGGCAAAAAGAAAACATACGATAATAAATTTTTGGCAAACGCGGCATTTACCCGAAAATCAATAAGCCAATATGGTTTATTGAAATGCTCATAGTTGCGGTTGTGGCTCGAAAACATAAACACCCCGCCTTTTGCCAGGACACGATAAATTTCTTGTTGCACTTTTATTCTGTCTTCGTGCGAAACGGCATCAATACCGTTATAAGGGAAAATGATCAAATCAAAAGATTCATCCGCAAACTCTCTTAAATTTCGCGCATCACCGACCAAAAAATTCCCCTGCGGATACTTTCTTTTGACTCGTTCGACAAACTCTTGAACATAATCAACGCCCGTGTAATCGGAACTTATTGGCAACAGATATTTAGTTGTTCTGCCCCCACCGACTCCGATGTCCAAAATCTTTCCGGTCTTAATTTTCGACGATAGTTTTTCAAATAGAACTCTTTCGGTTGGAAAAAGTTCTTCCAACTCGTCATAGTAATCAAGAACTTTAGCTTTCGCGTAAGTCTTTTGATTTATCGTGTCTGACAATGATTGTTTGTCCATATCCGTTAAATAATTTTCGGTAAATTTCTTACGCGCCCGGCTGTGTCGAACGCAGTTGATAAATGCCTTCCGTAACGACTCTTTCGCCTTCTTTCAATCCTGATTTAATTTCATAAAAATCCGCGCCTTCAACACCAAGCGAAACCGGACGTTTTTCAAACGCTTCGCCGCCGTCAAAAACGAAGACGAAACTTTGACCTTGTTCGGTAACAACGGCTTTTTTCGGCACGGCGAGAACTTGGGTTTTGCCGCTCGTGTCAATAGTCATTTCGACAAACATTCCGTCGCGTAATCTTTGCACGGGATTTTTGACCTCGTAAATGACCGAAACAGTGCGCGTTTGCTCGTTGACGGTTTGCCCAATGGAAACGAGTCTGCCGTCGCCGTCCGCCGTGCCGATGGTATAAACTTCGCCCGATAGCGCGGAAGCCGTAAAACTTGCGCGGGTTGATTCGCGGACAATCGGTAAATCTTTTTCAAAAACTTGTGCTTCGAGCAGAACCGTTGAAAGATTCGCCAGCGATAAAATTTCCGTTCCCGTTTCGACTTGTTGACCGCTGGTTGCTTTAATCTCGTTGATAATTCCTGTAATCGGTGAAGTTAGCGGAAATCGTTTGTTCGGCTGATTCACTTTCGGGTTGCGGAAAATCGTTTGTCCGGCATTGGTTTGTTTGATTTGATTGTCGAGCAATTTTACCTGCTGTTCGTTGGCAGAAATTTCTTGTTCGGCAACTTTGACCGCCGTTTGCGCTTCTTCCAGACGTTTTTTCGGAACTGCGCCGACTTCAACTAGATTTTCCGAACGTCTTAACTCACGATTTGCTTGAGCAAGCTGAGTTCGCGCCTGATTTGCCTTCGAGCGAAAATCGGCTTGTTGCGATTGAAGCTGCAAAACCGTGTTTCTGATTTCCAATTTTCTGGCTTCGACATCGCGTTGTTGGGCTTCAACATCCAATCTTTGCTGTTCCAGAGCAGTTTGCCCTGAAACATCCAAAATCTGTTCGACATAACCGATTTGTTCGCCGCGCCCGACCGCCGAACCAAGCGTAATTCCTTCGCGCAAAACGATTTTCCCCGCAACCGGCGGCACGACGACCGCTTTCGCATCAGGACGCGCCCGAACTGTTCCGGTTGTTTTTAGTCCGCCCGTAATTTGTTTAATTGCAACAGGTTCGGTCTTAATTCCGAAAAGAATTTGCGATTCTTTCGGAACGGTCAAAACGGTTTTGGTTTCTAATTGATTAGCGGTAGATTCAACTGTTGCATTCGGCGAAATTTGGGCAATGGTTCGAGTCTGTCGCGGCGGCAGAAAATACGCCAAAGCCGCTGTTCCAAGCGCGAAAATTAAAAGTGCGGCGACAATCGGCGGCGCAATTCTTTTCAAACTCATCGCGCCTTTTCGTTTCGCCGCAAAAATCGCCGCACCGATTGAACCGAGCGTCAATAAACTCAAAATCAGTATTCCGATCCAAAATGACGAGCGAATCGGCGAAGACGCAACCGATACGGGAAAATCAACCGAAAAACTACGATTATCGGCAGTTGCGACATTAAAAATGATTTTGTAATCGCCCGAACTCGAAAAAGCGTAGGCAACTTGATAATTGCCGCCCGCTTCCGCTTTCGCCGCGATATTTTCCGCCGTGACAGTTCCGTTCGCCTGCGTGATTTTTGCCGTAACATTAGCTTTTTCAAGCACAACAGGTTCGCCGCCGCCGAATCCGCCTTCGACTTTTTCGGCAAAACGCACCAAAAACTGTGCTGTTTCGCCCGTGCGCGGATCTGCCGGAGAGCGTTTCAAAATCACATTAAATTCACCCGCATCGGTGGTCAGATTGCGCTCCGCCGACACGATTGTTACAACCGCAGTCGAATTAGCGGATTTCGGTTCATTCTCCGCGCCAAAAATCGGCAAAAGCAGAACGAGAATCAGAAAAAATCTGCCTGCCGAATTTGAAATCTGAAATTTGAAATCTGAAATTTTCATTTAGTGTGAATGCGCCGCGCCGTAAAGTGCTTCCATCGTCAAAATATCAATGCGGACGGCTTGCGTAATTGATTTCGCGGTTGCTTCATCTGCACCGTTTGCCTTAATGTCTTCGCCGAATTTGATTTTTGTATCGTGATTTTTTCCGGCAAACTGCGCTAAAAATTCCTTCGCTACGCCATCAGCACGAACTTCCTTAATTGTCGGCATTCCATTTTTATTTTCGTAAATGATGATGACTTCTTTGCCGTCCGCTTTGACCACTGTTGCCGCGCCGATTTGTGTGCGTTTGCCGTCTTTGGTCGCAAAAGCGAGATATGAATGATGGTCTTTATCGGGAACTTTACCGCCCGTATCTTTTTCGATTGACGCGATTTTGTCAGCCGGAACGTCTTTGTGTTGCGTCGTAAATGATTGCGCGTCCGTAAAAATCGCTTTCACCGTTGCCGGAGTTTCATCATCGGTTTTCGCCGTATTCGCGGCATTTGTCGGCTTTACTGTGTTGGTTGTCGCTTGATTATTCGTTGTATTAGTTGTGGTTGTCGGCGTTGAACCGGACGAACACGCGCCCGCCAAGCCGACGATTGCAACCAATCCGATAATTGCTAAAAAAGTAAATTTTTTCATTTTTCTTCCTCTTCCTGTTCCTGTTTTTTGTTTTTCGAGATTTCCGGTTTTTTCTGCATATTGACCGTCTCGATTGATTTCAAAAGTTTTTCGCGGTTTGCTTGCGTCGGAGCTAAATCTTCCGAAGGCAAAATTGACGAAACGGGTATCAAACCTGTCGGCGGAATCGTCGTGCCGAGTGCCGTTTCGAGTTCGTTCAAAGCGTTATAATAATCGCGCAGAGATTGATTGTAGCCACTGACATTTTCGGTCAGACGGCGTTGTTCATTGACGACTTCAAAAATTGAAAACTCGCCGAAACCGTAAGCCGCGCGAATTGATTTTAAGTTTTCTTCCGAACGAGGAATTATCTGCACCGCATAAATCGTCAGCGTTTCCGCCGCCGCACGGTATTTGCGAAAAGCGATGGCAACATCGCGTTTGATGGTTGTTTCCAAAAACTCGCGGTTGCGCGTCGCTTGCAGTTTTTCGCCCGTCGCCGAAGCGATTTCGCCTTGATTGCGGTTGAAAATCGGAATATCAACCGTTACGCCGAAAGTTAATTCGTTGTCCCGATTAGTTATGCTTCCGCCGATAACAGGCGGAAAATCGGTAATTCGTTTGTTGCGCGAGTAAGTAATTGAACCCGCGACATTCGGGACAGAATTGGCTTTTGCAAGATCAATCCGCGCCGTTCCGAGTTCTTCGCCAAGTTTGGCGGATTGCAAATCGGCACGTTCGCGCAAAGCAATATCGGTCAGTTCGCTCAAACCCAAATCGAGACGCGGCGGGCGTTCATTTTGCGGAGCGAGTTTGATACTTTCGGCAACGTCCGCGCCGATAATATTTTTCAGTTGCAAAAGCGCAGTTTCCAAATCGTTTCGCGCCCCTATCATCTGGATTCGCAAACGGTCGGCTTCGACTTTGATTAAATTGACATCAAGCGGCGCAACGTCGCCTTCCTTCAAACGCGCTTCGATGACGCGAACAATTTCGAGATTCGCAACAATCAATTTTTCCAAAACGTCGAGCTGACGCGCCGCCGAAAGCGCATTGGTGTAAGCCGTCCTAATCTCCACCGCGAGCCGTCTTTCAAGCGTGGAAATTTCCGCCCGAACTTGCTGTAATTCGAGTTCGGCAACCGCCACGCGCCGATTTCGTTTATTTCCCGTTTCAAAAACTTGGCTGACTCCGACGGAAAACTGGCTTTCATCGCCGCCGCCCAAAATTTTCGCCGTGCCGTAATCGCCGCTCAAAGTCGGATTCGGACGAAAACGCACTTGTTGCAAACGTCCTTCGGCAATCGTCAATCTTTGACGCGCCGCCTGCAAATCAGCCCGCCGATTTGCCCCGAGTTCGAGCAATTTTTCAATCGTCAAACCGTTATCCGAAACATATTCGGCGGAAGTTAATTTGGCGGGAATCGGTGTCGGCGTTGCGTCCTGCGAAAAAATATTGACGGACGCGGCAAAAATTATCACCGCGACCGCCACAGCCGAAAGAAGACAGGAGAATCTTTTCGACTTAATAAAACTGCCCTTGCTCGTTAAATTTTGATTGTGGAGAATCGCGTTTTTCATTCTAAGCAGAAACGGTTTCCTGATTTGCCGACTCGCCCGCCGAACTTAAGCGCAACACAAAATACGATAACGCGCCGAATAAACCTAAAATAGTTAAGAAAATAAAGCCGATCAAAACGGTTCGCAGCCAAGACATTCCGCCATTTTCAGTCGCCGTAAGCGTCTGGTTTTTAATTTCAACGCCCGAAAAAGTCGCCGTATCTGTTTCGCCGTCGTGTGTTAATTTGGTGCGAATCGTATAAATTCCTTCGGGCAAAGCGGGAAATTTAACGCTGAAAATTCCGGCAGTTTCGCTTTTTTCGATTGTTCCTTGCGTTACCGAACCGTTTGCCGCTTCGATTTCAACCGTCGGCACTACATCCTTAAAGGCTTCGTTGGTTTCAAATTTCGTTACGAAAAGCCGTCCATCAGTTGCCGTATCCGGCTTAAACAGCGGATGTTTGAGCATCACTTCCAAATCGCCGAGCCGCGATGAATGAGAAACCGTGCCTTTATCGGTCGTTTCGGTTTTCGGTTTGGCATCGCCGTGGTCTTCGCCGCCGTGGGCGTAAATGCGCTCGATATTGCCCGCTGCCAAAAACATCAGAGCGAGAATCAATGCCTTTAATTTTGCGTGATTAAAAATTGCTCGAAACTTTTTCATAAATTCATCCTTCCCGTTTCAAAACAGAAAAAAATTAGAAATTTCTTCAGAACCACTTTCGCAATGAACGTGCCATACAAAATGAACTTTAGAGAATCAGCGTTTGATGCCGATGTTTCTTGGGTGCAAGGTAATTAATGATTTTTTTTGGAGTTTAGCGGAAAAGGCAAAATTGCTTGATAACAAACAGGGCAGATGTTTGAAAACAGACAGTTTAAACTGCGAAATCAAAGTATAAATTTGATAAGTTAAAACTTCGGTTGACAAATTTCTCGGATTCGCATTAGCTTTAATTTAGGGAAATTGTTCACAAGTTCAATTATATAAAATGAAAAATGTTTTTCGCATCATCAAAAGAAAGAGAAATCTGCGCCGTTTGAGCGCGGTTTGGCTCTGCTTGGTGATTCTGGAACTTTTCTGCCCCGTGATTTGTGAAGAACCCAATTCAGCGACTCTTCTAAATTCAGCGAATACCGAAATAATCGCTTTGATTACCAAGAATAGCGATTCAGATAAAGCCACAATCTCGACATTAGAGCAAAACACCGACAACTCAAAACAAAGTAATTGCGATGAGTGTCTGTGCCACGCTAACCCAATCATAAGTTTTAATTTCGTTGATTTGAAAGATTCCTTTGACAAAGATGAGCCAATTGCTCTCAGCTACGGCGAACTTATTTTAAACTCGCTTCCTCCGCCATTCCAACCGCCAAAACATTCCTAATCAGCACAAATAAAGCCGAACTATGTAATTATTTCCGCCATTTGGCGCGGAAATAATTACGTTTTCGGGAAAGTTCTCTTTGTTTTTCAACTGTGAAAGTTGGGAAAGACACTTTGTAAATGATTTTGATCTAGGAATAATAATGAGATTTTTTACCACCCGCACGAAAGCGTGGTGCGCTCTCCTCTGTTTGTTTGCCGTTTGTGCAACGGGAGTTAGGGCGCAACAAAACACGGAAGTTTTAGCAAAAAATGAATTTTCGGAAGAAATAGCAACGGAAACCAACGTGCCGAAACCGCTGGTCGTTTCGATTTTGCCGAATTACTACAACGCGCAGGACGGCATTTCGCTCAATGAACTGATTAAACGCGCCTTGGACGCGAATCTGGATTTGACAGCCGCACGGCTTGAAATCGAAAAAGCCAAAGCCAGACTCGTGCAAGCGAAACTGCGCCCGAATCCGACGCTCGAATTTGAGCAGCAATCGGGGCGATTAGTCGGAAACGGCGGCGACGGCAATTTTACCGTCGGTGCGTCTTTGCCGATTGAGATTTACGGCAGACGTGAGGCTCGAATCAATTTCGCCCAGATTGAGATTCAGGCAAGCGAAGCCGAAGTCCGCAACCGCGAAAGAATTTTAACCAATAACATTTTAACCAATTACGTCGAAGCACTCGGAGCTTTGCGCGAGATTGACACGCTCGAAAAAGTTCTCGAACTCGATATGCAGACGACGAAGTTCATCCAGATTCGAGTCAACGAAGGCGATGCTGCACCGCTCGAACTGAATCTTGTGCAAGCGGAAGTCGAGCGTCTGCGTTCGCGCCGACAATTAGCGGAAGGCAAACTTCAATCATCGTTGACGGGGCTGAAAATGCTCGCCGGAATTGATTTTGATGAACCTCTGAGGCTTCGTGAACAAATCAATACGGCAGTTTTACCGGCTTTGCCCAAGACACGGGAAGAAGCCGTTGACATTGCATTGAGAAACCGCCCAGATGCTCTTTTGACGAGAATCGAAGAACAAGTGGCGACTGCCGGACTGCGGCTTGTTCGCGCCCAGAGCAAACCGGACGTAACCGCTTATACACGCTATTCGCAAGGTCGGTCGGTGATTGATACGTCAATCGGAAATTTTCCGCAGAACGACCGCAGTTTGACCTTTGGTGTCGCAATCGGCATTCCGATTTTCAACAAAAACCAAGGCGCAAAAACTGAGGCGGAAATTTCAATTAAACAAGCGCAATCACGGCGCGAATTTGCCGAAAGAGTTATCAGAGGCGAGATTTTATCCGCTTATCAACGCTACGAAGCGGCAAGTCGGGCGGTTTTGACGTTGGAGATGTCGGCAATTCCGCGCTCGACCGAAAACGTCGAAACTTTCCGACGCATTTATGAAATCGGCGAAATAAAAATTACGGATTTGATTGCCGAACAGCGTCGTTTGCTCGATGCCAACCGCGATTTGACCGAAGCCTTGACCGAAAAATATCGCGCCCAAGCCGATTTACAGATTGCGATGGGAGCAGGCGGACTTTTGCCTGAGCCGAAATAAGGAGTTTTTGAAAAATGAGCGAAAAAATTGAAAAGATTGATATGAAAAAGGAAGTAGAAAACGAAGAAAACAACCATCATCAAGCTGATGAAGCCGAGTTAAACCGACTGGAAAATCAGATTGATGAAGACAGCGAAATCAGCGAAGCTCCTGCCAAATCGAAATTTGCGTGGATTGTAACTGCCGCTTTGATTGGCTTAATTGCAATCATCGGTTTAGGTTGGATAATTTACAAAAGTTCTGCAAAATCAGGCGGTGCAGAAGAAACGCACAAGCAAGAACCGGGTCATTCAGAAGATGAAAAAGGTAAAGAAGTCAAACTCGAACCGGAATTATTGAATTCTGCCGGACTTGTCACTGAAGGCGTTACGCAGCGTCCAGCGATTGCGAAACTTTATGTCACGGGTGCAGTCGAACTTAACCCAGAAAAAACCGAAATGGCAACGCCGTTAGTTGGCGGACGAATCGAAAACGTCTATTACGGAGTCGGCGATTATGTCAATCAAGGCTCAGTTTTAGCAACTATTTCCAGTCCGCAGCTTGCCCAAATGCACGGCAAAATGCACGAAGCCAAAACCCGTTATGAACTGGCAAACAGAAAACTTGAACGGGTAGCAAAACCCGAAAATCGGGTCAGTGTGCTTCAGGCAAAAGCGCGGCTCGATGAAGCCGAAGCTAATTTGAAGCGTGCTAAAATCCAAGCCGATTCGGGCGTTTCACAAGCGCGAACCAAACTAAATGAAGCGGAAACCAATCTCAAACGAGTCAGACGGTTAATTGAACTTGGCGCAGGTGCCGGTAAAGATTTGATTGCCGCTGAAACTACTTACAAAATCGAGCAGAAAAATTTAGAAAGCACGATGGCAAACAAAGATGTGATTACTGCCGAAGCTACTTACAAATCCGCTTTAGCTGAATACAATTTTCAAAATAACATCAATCTGAACAAAGAGATCCAGGAAGCAAAAGCCGAAGTCGAAACCTCCCAAGTAGATTTGCGGCACATCGAAGACGAATTGCGCTCGCTCGGCGTTCCGGTTGACAGCAGCCGTGATGACCATACAAAAGATACTTCGCTATTAGCTCTTCGTGCGCCGCTTTCAGGCTTTATTACCGAAAGAAAATTCAACGCCGGAGCAGGAATTGAAGCGGCAGTTCCGATTTTTTCCGTCTCGAATTTAGGAACGGTTTACGTCATTGCCAATGTGCCGGAGGCAAATGTCGGAAAACTTTCGATTGGTTCGATTGCTGAAATTAAATCGCCGACCATCGGCACGATTAACGGACGAATCAGCTACATTGATCCAAGTCTCGATGAAACAACCAGAACGGCGCGGGTTCGTCTGGAAGTTCCGAATTCTAATGGTAAATTACGCGCCGGAATGTTCACGGAAGTCGGATTTTACGCCGGAACTTCGGATACGACAGGCGAAGAAATTGTTGTTGCATCTGCCGCCATTCAGCGGATAGGCGATAAAACAATCGTCTTTGTGCCGCGTGAAGATGAACCCGGAGCATTTGAAGTCCGCGAAGTCGAAATCGGCGGCGAAACCGACGGTTATACTGTCGTCAAAAACGGTTTGAAACTCGGTGAATCAGTCGTTACCAAAGGAAGTTTCACCTTAAAAACACAGCTTGAAAAAGGCGCAATGGGAGACGATCACTAATTCGATTTTAGATTTTAGATTTCGGATTTTGGATTGAAAAAAGATTTTATGATAAATGCACTGATTAGATTTTCGATTGCACAAAAAATGGTCGTCTTGTTGCTTGTCCTGATTATGGCAGCGGCAGGCGCGTATAGTTTGATAAATTTGCCGATTGATGCTGTGCCGGACGTAACAAATGTCCAAGTTCAAGTATTAACATCTGCGCCGTCGCTCGCTCCTTTAGAAATTGAACGGCAAATTACTTTTCCGGTTGAAGTGGCGATGTCGGGCATTCCGGGCGTTGAAGAAATTCGTTCGGTGTCGAAGTTCGGCATCTCGAATGTAACGATTGTTTTTGAAGAATCTACCGATATTTACTTTGCGCGTCAGCTAATCCTCGAACGAATGGCGACGGCGCGGGAACAGATTCCGCCCGGGATCGGTGCGCCCGAAATGGGTCCGATTGCGACGGGTCTGGGCGAAATTTATCAATACGAAGTCAAAGCCGAACCGGGCAGCAATTATTCGGCGACCGATCTGCGGACGATTCACGATTGGAGCATTCGACGGCAGTTGATGGGCGTTCCGGGCGTAACGGAAGTCAATTCGCACGGCGGTTTCGGCAAACAATATGAAGTCCGGCTCTCGCCCGAAAAACTGCAAAGTTACGGTTTGAGTTTGAGCGATGTTCACGATGCCGTGATGAAAAATAACTCGACGGTCGGCGGCGGCTATATCGAAAAAGGTGCGGAACAATATCTTTTACGCGGTGTCGGTTTGGTCGAAAAAATGGAGGACATCACTAACATTGTTGTCAAAACCGGCAAAGAAGGCGTTCCGATTTTTGTTAAAGATCTAGGCGAAATTGTCGAAGGTCAAAGTATTCGGCAAGGCGCGGTTTCAACCAACGGCGAAGGCGAAATTGTTTCGGGAATGGCAATTATGCTGAAAGGCGAAAATTCCCGTGTGGTTGCCGAACGAGTCAAGTTGAAAATTGAAGAAATCCGCAAAACTCTGCCAAAAGGCGTAACGATTGAGCCATTTTATGACCGCACGGAACTTGTGCAAAGAGCAATTTCGACTGTTGAAACAAACTTAATCGAAGGCGCATTATTGGTTATTTTCGTCTTGCTTTTGCTGCTCGGAAACTGGCGCGGTGCGTTGCTCGTGGCGACGATAATTCCGCTTTCGATGTTGTTTGCGGCGATTCTGATGCGTATTTTCAATGTATCGGGAAACTTGATGAGTTTAGGTGCGCTTGATTTCGGTTTAATCGTTGACGGCGCAGTCGTGATGGTCGAAAACGTCGTTCGTCGTCGTGCCGAAGCCCAGCACCAAAATTCACGCGAACCGCCGGAACGGACGATTTTAGAAGCGTGTTTGGAAGTAGCGCGTCCCGTAGTTTTCGCGGTGGCGATTATTGCGATTGTTTATTTGCCGATTCTTTCACTTCGCGGAATTGAAGGAAAAATGTTCGTGCCAATGGCTTTGACGGTGATTTTCGCACTTTTGGGTTCGCTGATTTTGAGTCTGACTTATGTTCCCGCGATGCTTGCCTTGATTTTACTCGGCAATGTTTCGGAAAAAGAAAGTTTTCTGATTCGTTGGGCAAAGCAAATTTACAAACCTGCGCTCGCTTTTGTAATGAAATTTCGCGCCCAAGTTTTAGCGATTGCAGTCGCCACAGTTTTAATTTCAGGTGCGATTTTTCCGTATCTTGGCGGTGAATTTATTCCGCGACTTGATGAAGGCGATATTTTAATCGAAGCCATTCTGCTGCCGAGTGTTTCGCTCAATCAATCAATGAAGGTAACGACTGAAATTGAAAAATCTTTAAAAGTTTTTCCTGAAGTCAAAACCATTGTTTCCAAATGCGGCGCACCGGCAGTTGCGACGGATTCGATGAGTTTGAATCAATGCGATGTTTTCGTGATGCTCAATCCGATTGGAGAGTGGAAATCGGGAATGACGAAAGAAGAATTGATTGAGAAAATGTCGAAAAAATTGGAAGCGGAAGTTCCGGGCGCGGCTTCGTTCGGGTTTATGCAGCCGATTGAAATGCGCGTCAACGAACTGATTGCCGGAACACGCGGCGATGTCGCCATCAAACTTTTCGGCGATGATTTACAGGTTTTGGCAGATAAAGGCGAAGAAATTGAGAAGGTTTTAGCGAAAATAAACGGCGCGGAAGAAACGAAAGCCGAAGTTACGACCGGACTTCCGCAATTGCAGGTCAAACCCGACCGCGCCGCGATTGCGCGTTACGGTTTGAACGTCGAAGATGTCAACGAACTTGTCGAAGCAATTTTCGCGGGCAAAAAAGCGGGCGAAGTTTTTGAAGGCGAACAGCGTTTCGACATTGTTCTGCGCCTCAACGAAAACGCCAGCAAAACAGTTGATTCGGTTCGCGCTTTAACTTTAACTTCGCCGACCGGACAGCGTGTTCCGCTCGCGCAAGTTGCCGATATTTCTTTAGTTGAAGGCGCGGCGCAAATTTCGCGTGAAGCAACTCGCCGAAGAATCGTTGTTTCAACCAATGTCCGCGACCGCGATATTGCGAGTTTTGTCCAAGAAGCAAAGGAAAAAATCGGGAAAGAGGTGCAACTTCCGCCGGGTTATTATCTGCAATGGGGCGGCGCATTTGAAAATCTCGAACGCGCTACGGGAACGCTTTTAATCGTTGTGCCAATTGCACTTTTTCTAATTTTTGTGATGCTTTTTTCGACCTTTAATTCGGTCAAACAAGCCTTGTTTATCTACACCGGAATTCCATTTGCGATTGTCGGCGGCGTGATTGCGCTTGCCTTACGCGGAATGCCGTTTTCGATTTCTGCCGGAGTCGGATTTATCGCATTATTCGGCGTTGCCGTGCTAAATGGTGTCGTGATGGTCAGCTTTATCAATCATCTGCGCGAAGAAGGAAAATCCGTCATTGATGCGGTCAACGAAGGCGCAATGACACGACTCAGACCTGTTTTAATGACCGCGCTTGTCGCAAGTTTAGGCTTTATTCCGATGGCTCTGGCAACATCGGCTGGCGCGGAAGTTCAAAGACCTTTGGCAACGGTTGTGATCGGCGGTTTGATAACGTCAACTTTATTAACACTTTTGATTTTGCCGACGCTTTACGCTTGGTTTGAAAAAGACATCGAAGGAGAATTTACGGAGGAAGATTAACGAGATATGAAACTTATAACAGCCATTGTGCGCCCATTTACGCTCGATAAAATCGTCGTTGCGCTCGAAGAAATTGAAGGTTTTCCCGGCATCACGGTAATGGAAGCCGAAGGTTTCGGACAGCGTTTGCGGGCAAATTCATACGATGCACTCAGTCCGTTCAAGGAAAAAAAGCGGATTGAGATTGCCTGTAATGATGAGATGGTCGAACAAATAGTTTCGGCAATTCGCATCCACGCACACACCGGCAAAAAAGGCGATGGAATAATTTTTATTTTGCCGATTGATAACGCCGTCTTGATTTGATGTTGGAAAAAGTTATGTTTTTGCAATTTCTGACCGAACATCAGGGACATATTTTAATTAGAATTACCGTAGTCGTGGTGATGTTTTTAGGCTTTTTATTTCTATTCGGACATTTCAACCGAAAACGGACAAAAATCAAATTGGAAGACAAGGAGATTCTTAATTTCAACGAATTGGCAAAACGAAAAAACAAAAAGCGATGGAGCAAGGGCGGAAGGAGAAAATAATGCACGAACCCGTAAATTACGATTATGTCTGGCTTTTCCTAATCGGCGGAATTATATTGTGTGGTTTATTGATTTTCATTTCGCCGAAACTGATGAACTTTTTAGATAAATGGATTGATGGAAAAAATCAAAAAACCGAAGAAATAAAAAAGGATATGAGGGGAAAATAAATGGGAGATTCACATGGTCACGTTACAAGCGCAGGTTCGCGTAACAAGAAAAGTTTGGCAATCGTTTTCGGATTGACCTCTTTTTATCTAATCGTCGAAATTATCGGCGGATTTTGGACGGGAAGCCTTGCGCTGCTCGCCGATGCCGGGCATATGTTGACGGACGTTGCCGGAGTTGGACTGGCACTTTTGGCGATTTGGTTTGCCGAAAAACCCGCTTCGCCGGAGAGGACTTACGGCTATTATCGCGTTGAAATTCTGGCAGCTTTAACCAATGCCGTCGTGTTGATTCTGATTTCGCTGTATATTCTTTACGAAGCCTACGAGCGTTTTAGAAATCCGCCGGAAGTGCAAAGCGCAACGATGATCGGTGTCGCAGTTGTTGGCTTGATTATCAATTTAATCGGCGTTTACGTTCTGCGTTCAGGTTCAAGCGAAAGTCTGAATATGAAAGGTGCGTATTTTGAAGTTTTGTCCGATATGCTCACTTCAATCGGCGTGATTATCGCCGGAATAATTATGCTGACGACCGGCTGGTATTACGCCGATCCGATAATTTCAGCGGGCATCGGTTTGTTTATTTTGCCTCGCACTTGGGCGT
Organism: Acidobacteriota bacterium; assembly: GCA_031409875.1. Classification (GTDB taxonomy): domain Bacteria; phylum Acidobacteriota; class Blastocatellia; order Pyrinomonadales; family Pyrinomonadaceae; genus CALMEH01. The sequence continues at coordinate 41,669 of JANNYB010000078.1, forward strand.
TGCTCAGAGATGCCGTCGGTGTTTTGATCGAAGGCACGCCGTCGGATGTTGATTTACCGAAACTGCGCGAAAGTTTGGGAAAAATCGAAGGCGTTGCCGGAATTCACGATTTGCACGTTTGGAGTCTGACTTCAGGTGTGAATGCGATGAGCGTTCACGCGGTTTTAGCCGAAAAAGCTGAACATGACGATGTGCTGGCACGAGTTCACGAACACGCGACGGAAAATTTCAAAATTTCCCACGTTACTGTGCAAACCGAACGCGGCGATTTTGCAACGCACGAAACGCATTTATAGAAAATTTGAGAAAAAAATGGAAGACACGAAACCAATTAGTGAGATTCAAAAGACAAAACTATACGAGTTTTTGCCGTATCTGGCGTGGATAATCGCTTTAGTGGCAACCGTCGGCAGTTTGTTTTTTAGTGAAGTGATGCAGTTGCCGCCGTGCGTTTTGTGCTGGTATCAACGAATTGCGATGTATCCGCTTGTTGTCGTTATCGGCGCGGGAATTATTATGCGTGATACGAAATTGAAAAGTTACGCTTTGCCATTGAGTTTAATTGGTCTAGCGATTTCGATTTATCACAATTTACTTTATTACGGCATTCTTCCCGAAAGCATTGCGCCATGCACGCAAGGAATTTCCTGCACGACCGTGCAGTTCCAATGGCTCGGATTTATCACGATTCCGCTGATGGCTCTGACGGCTTTTATCGGTATCAGTTTGTGTCTTTTGTTCTCTAAAACGGAAAAAGGGAAATAAAAAAATTATGAAAAAAGAAGTAAAAATCTTAGGTGCAATAGTAATTGTCGTCGTCATCGCGGCGATTATCGGCGCAAATTATTATCGTAGTTCAGAACAAAGCGTGCGAATTACCAACAGTAATTCGAGCGGTAATTCGACAAATAGTGCGGTCAACGCTGAAACTCTCGTTCGCCCGGACAGTCCGACGCTTGGCGCGGCAGATGCGCCCGTTACAGTCGTCGAGTTTTACGACCCGGAATGCGAAGCCTGTGCCGCTTTTCATCCAGTTGTCAAAAAACTGCTGAAAGATTACGAAGGCAAAATACGTTTCGTCGCGCGTTATATGCCGCTTCATCCGAATTCGCTTTCCGCCGCGACTTTTACTGAAGTTGCCGGAGAACAGGGAAAATACTGGCAGGCGCAGGAACTGCTTTTTCAAAAACAGTCCGAATGGGGAACAAAACACGGACCTCAGACGAGTGCGCCAGCCGACATCAATGCGCTTTTCAAAAAATACGCGACGGAACTCGGACTTGATACGAAAAAAATGGACGCGGCGTTTGCCGAAAACCGTTATTCCGCCAAACTCCAACGCGATTTGAAAGACGGGCAAACTTTGGGTGTGCGTCAAACGCCGTCGTTTTTCGTCAATGGCAGAAAATTGGCGCGATTCAGCGAAACGGATTTGCGGGCTTTGATTGATGAAGAACTAAAAAAGTAAAGATGATACTTTTTCCTTTAATGATGATTTTACCGGATGACCCAAACGCTTTTTGGGTAAAAGTTCTGGTTGCCTTTTTGCTTACGAGCGGACTTTATTTTCTGTTTAAATTTGGTCTGCGGCGGTTCAAATATAAGAAGAAAGATTTGAAGGCGGCTGGGTTAAATCATCAACAACAACGTGAATGGTTGGCGATACACAAAAGAAAAAATAAAAGTAAGAAGCAAAACTTTCATTTTTAGTTTTGAAATGAAGTTTTGAAACAACGCGAAAAATATGAAAAATCCGAAGCCGAGAAAATCGGAAACCTCCATTAAAAAAACTTCCGAGCCGCGAAAGCGAAATAAGAAACAATCAAGCGATAATGTCGAGGAAATTTTGGGCGTTCATATCATCAGCGAAGCTGACATCAAAAACCATTTCGGCATTTCCGAAGAAAAATCTGACAGCGAATTGGAAAGTTGAAAAGAATATGAGTGAATTGGTCAAAATCGAATCA
>JANNYB010000079.1:0-29222 GCA_031409875.1 Acidobacteriota bacterium
CTTAATCAAGTGTTTTCTGTGTTTTCTGTGTCTTCAGTGGATAGAAAAATAAATCTATCCACTGAAGACACTGAAAACACGGAAGAAAACGGAAACGTGGCGGTCATTGATTTGTCCTATCAATTTCCGTGCCGCTCAGTAATGAAAAAATCCCTTTCATCCCTTCAATCCCTGTTAATTTTCGGTTTTTGTTTAACTTTCAATTTTTATGAGAAAATCCTAAAGGGCGTTCTTTCAGGTGTGCGAAAACATACTTACTTCGTGCGTGTTTCTGCATAAATTTGTTAAAATTTCTCTGCAATGAAATTTACTACAATTCTTATCGTTCTGTTTTTAGTTTTGATTTTGACTGTTGGCGGCGTTTCTTATTGGCTTTATGCTTCGCTCAACGCGCCGCATACACACGCGAAAACCAATCAATTTATTATCATTCCGAAAGGTTCGACTCCGAATGACATTATTGGCAAATTGAATTCCGAAGGAATTTTAACCGGCTCTTTCCCGCTCTCGATTTATCTGCGAACATTGGGCGACGCAAGCAAATTGAAAGCCGGCGAATATCAATTTTCATCGCCGATTACGCCTTTGCAAGTCTTGAAAGAACTTGAAAAAGGCGAAGAACGCACAACCAAAATCACAATTCCCGAAGGCTTTACACGGTTTGATATTGCCAAACGAATTAACGAAAAATTCCCTTCAAATCCGGCGGTCGAAGACAAAGTTCTCGTCAGTCTTATGAACGAAACTTCGCTCATCCAAGACATTGCGCCGACTGCAAAAAACCTCGAAGGTTATATGTATCCAACAACTTACACATTTCCGAAAGACACGACGGCGAAAGAAGTTATCACGGCAATGGTCGGACAATTCAAAAAATTCTGGAAACCGGAATGGAGCGAAAAAGCCAAAACTTTAAATAAAACGCCGCAGGAAATTGTAACAATCGCAAGTTTAATCGAAACCGAATCGAAATTTGAAGGCGAACGCCCGATTGTCGCGTCGGTAATTTACAATCGTTTGAGCAAAAATATGGCTCTCGGCATTGATCAAACGGCGGTTTATATCGCCAAAATGGAAAACCGTTGGGACGGCACAATCAACAAAAGCGATTTGGAATCAACCTCGCCATACAACACGCGAAAATACGCCGGAATTCCGCCCGGACCGATTTCATCCGTAACCGAAAGTTCAATTCTCGCCGCACTTAACCCGAAACAAACCGATTATATTTTCTATGTCCTAAACGTCGAAAAAAACGACGGTTCGCACAATTTCTACGCTTCGGCAAACGAATTTGAAAAAGGCAAAGCCGCCTATCAACAATGGCTCGAACAACAACGTCAGAAAAAACGCGAAGAACAAAATAATTGACGCGCCGATTTTATAGGATTAAAATGAAATTTGAATGGGACGAAGAAAAGCGTTTGATAAATTTGAAACGACACGGCATTGATTTTGCCGATGTAATGGAAGTTTTTGATTATGAAACGGCAACCGAAATTGATGAACGATTTGATTACGGTGAAATCAGATTTTCAACTTTGGGCTTGTTATTCGGCAAAGTTGTTGTAATTGTTCACACGGAATTAGACGAAATAATCAGAATAATTTCGGTCAGAAACGGTGATAAAGATGACGAAGAAAAATACTTTAAAGAAGTTCGGGACTGATATTGAACGGCTGAAAAATATGAAAGATGAAGATATTGATTACTCGGATATTCCGCCGATTACCGAAGAAATGTTTAAAAATTCATTATTACGAAAAGGTCTGAAACCGATTCCGAGAAAACATCAGGAAAACTTCCCGATTGACAAAGATTTAATCAAATTCTTCAAATCGTTGGAGTTTAATTATCCCGCAAAGGTCAATCAAATTCTCCGCGAATATATGGAAGCGCACCAAGCGAAATGATTTTTCGGGAACTTTTTTCAAAATTTGATGTCTAAAACTTTTATGAAAGTAAATGGTAAAAATAATAAATGGCTTTTAAGAATTTCTTTTTCCGCCTTTATTTTTTCCGTTGTCAGTTTCTTCGCTTATGCGATTTATTCATACAATTTTCGGGTAGATTTTGAAAAATCTAATTTAGCGTCATCGGCTAACGGCAACGGAATGGTTTTCGGACCATATTGCCGACCTGATTATTTTCCAATATTTCTATTTTTTCTAATTTTAATTACGGGCTTTATATTCTTTGCGTCAAAAAGAACTAAACTGCTTCACTTGGCTTTTTTCCTAATTGACACTACCTTTTTCTTTTTACTTTATAGTTCTACTAATCTCTTCAAAATAAATGAAAACACCGAAGCATTTGGAGTCAGAGGTTATGAAATATTATTTGCGGATGAGATTCGTTTAGAGCTAACAATTATCATCTGCGTTTCGATTCTCTTCTTTTGTCAAATCGGCTTTCATTTGCGTATGCTATTAAAAACTTTGCAAAGGAAAAACAGACTACCGTAAATGATAAAACTTCTCGCACTAGACCTTGACGGAACGCTTTTGAACTCGAAAGGCAAAATTCCCGAAGCCAATTTAAACGCCATCAGAAAAGCCGAAGAACGCGGCGTTTTGGTAACGATTGCGACCGGACGGCGTTTTCGTGATGCGCGTCCGGTTGCGCTCGAAGCGAAACTTAATGCGCCGATAATTTCGCATAACGGCGCACTTTTGAAGTTTGCCGAATCGCTCAAAACGGTTGATTTTTCGTTGATTAATCTCGAAACTTCGTTGGAGATTTTGCGTGTCGGGCGCGAATTCGGCGGCGATGCTTTGGTCAGCACAAATCCTCATACGAAAGGAACTTTGCTTTATGATACGATTTCTGCCGACAATATTCCGCTTCAAAAATATATCGCGTGGTCGAAAACTTTTCACGGCGACGAAGCCGAAGAAGCCGTCCATCACGTTGCGGATTTATCGGAAATTTTGAACGAAACCGAAGTCATACACATTTCATATTCGGGAAAATGCGCGGCGATGAGCGAAATTCAAACGCTTTTGCAAGACGAATTGAAAGATTCGGTCAATATTTTAGCAACAATTTATCCGCAACTCGATTTTACGCTTCTCGACATCTTGCCGCCCGACGCATCAAAAGGCATCGGCGTTGAAAAACTCGCCAAGTTAAATAATCTGACTGCTGAAAATGTGATGGTTTGCGGCGATAATTTTAACGATTTAGAAATGCTCGAATTTGCCGGAACGCCCGTTGTAATGGGAAATGCTTCGCCCGAATTACTCGAAAACCCGAAATATTTTCAGACGCTTTCAAACGATGAAAACGGTGTCGCTTTCGCCATCGAAAAATTTATTTTGTAGAATAGAAAAGTAGTTATAATTTTTAATTTAGAGGAAATATAAATGGCAAATAGAATTGCAGTTTTAGAAACAAACAAAGGCACAATCAAATTTGAATTATTGGAAGAAGATGCGCCGAAAACGACGGAAAATTTTCGGCTTTTGGCGGAAAAAGGTTATTACGACGGCGTGATTTTTCATCGCGTTATTCGTAATTTTATGGTTCAAGGCGGCGATCCGCTCGGCGAAGGTTACGGCGGCGAATCGGCTTGGGGCGGAAAATTCGACGACGAAATTGACAAAAACTCGCCGCTTTATCAAGGCGGATATGACAAAGGCACGGTTGCAATGGCAAATTCGGGAGCAAATACGAACGGCTCGCAGTTTTTCATAATGCACATTGATTATCCGCTTCCGCCGAGCTATACGAAATTCGGCAAAGTCGTTGAAGGACAAGAAGTTATCAACGCCATCGCCGAAGTCGAAGTCAATGCGCGAGACAAACCGCTCGAAGAAATCAAGATGGTAAAAGTTTGGATTGAAGGTTAATGTTTTGAGTCCCGACTTCAGTCGGCAAATCGCCGCGCTTCGCTGGCGGTTTCCGCTTGAAAGCGGGACTCTGAACAAATTTTATGCCGATTGTTGATTTAAATTGCGATATGGGCGAAAGTTTCGGCGCGTGGACGCTTGGAAACGACGCGGAATTGATGAATTATGTTTCGTCCGTCAATATTGCTTGCGGATTTCACGCCGGCGATGCTTCGACAATGCGAAAAACTGTTGAAACGGCAATCGAAAAAAATGTCGCAATCGGCGCACATCCATCGTTTCCCGATTTGCAAGGTTTCGGGCGGCGCGAAATGAAACTGTCGGCGCAAGAGATTTTCGATATTGTTTTGTATCAGGTTTCCGCGCTCAAAGGAATTTGCGAAACATTTGGCGGCAAACTTCATCACGTCAAACCGCACGGCGCACTTTATAATTCGGCGGCAAAAAACGCGGAAATGTCGCTGGCAATCGCCGAAGCCGTCAAAAAAATTGATTCAAATTTAATATTTTACGGACTTTCGGGAAGTTTTTTGATTTCCGAAGCCGAAAAAATCGGACTGCAAACCGCATCTGAAGTTTTCGCCGACAGAACTTATCAAGCAGACGGAAGTTTAACGCCGCGAAATCAACCGAACGCGCTCATCAAAGATACTGAAACCGCCGTCAAACAAGTTTTGCAAATGGTTAACGCACAAACAGTTACGGCAACAAACGGCGAAACAATTTCAATCAAAGCCGAAACAATCTGCATTCACGGCGACGGCGAAAACGCGCTTGAATTTGCGCGTATAATCAACAAAACATTAACTGAAAACAATATTGCAATCAAATCTGTTTAGGCTGGGAGCGCAGACATCCTGTCTGCAAGATTGCAGAGCGTTTCGCGGAGCAATCTAATGGCGTTGCGGAAACAATCAACTTGATTTCTACTCAAACTCTTTTAGATTGCTCCGCGAAACGCTCCACAATCTTGCAGGCTGGGAAGCCTGCGCTCCCGGCTAATCGTTTTTAAATACTAAACGAATTGAGTTAGAATTCAGAAAATATGAAAAAATCTGCAATTTCATCAGTCATTTTGGGCGCGGCATTTTTGATGGCGACTTCGGCGGTTGGTCCCGGTTTTCTCACGCAGACGACGAAATTTACCAAAGAACTTGCGGCGAGTTTCGGTTTCGTGATTTTGATTTCGGTGATTTTAGACATTTTCGCGCAACTCAACATTTGGCGTATTTTAACAGTCAGCGGAAAGCGCGGGCAAGACGTGGCGAATGAAACGATTTCGGGCAGCGGTTATGTTCTCGCGGCGTTGATTGCGCTTGGCGGATTGGCGTTTAATATTGGAAACATTGCCGGTTGCGGGCTTGGGCTTAATGTTTTATTCGATTTGCCTGTCGAATACGGCGCGTTAATTAGCGCGGTTGTCGCAATTTTGATTTTTTCTTTGAAAGAAGCCGGAAAAGCTATGGATTTTATCGTTAAAATTCTCGGCGTTTTGATGATCAGTTTGATAATTTATGTCGTTTTTGCCGCGCAACCGCCAATTGGCGAAGCGGTTTATCGAACTTTTTTGCCTGAAACGATTTCGCCTTTTACGATTGTTACGCTTGTCGGCGGAACGGTCGGCGGTTACATCACTTTTGCCGGAGCGCATCGGTTGATTGATTCGGGAATTTCCGGCATTGAATCGTTAAAAGAAGTAAATCGAAGCGCGATTACGGGAATTTGTTTGACGGCGATTATAAGATTTGCGCTGTTTTTGGCATCGCTCGGCGTGGTCGCGCTCGGAATGACGATTGACGATAAAAATCCGCCGGCTTCGGTGTTTCAAAATGCGGCGGGCAACATCGGTTTTCGGATTTTCGGTGTCGTAATGTGGGCAGCGGCAATAACTTCGGTCATCGGTGCGGCTTATACTTCGGTTTCTTTTTTGAAAACTTTTCACGCAAAAATCGAGAAAAATAATAATTTCGTCATCATCGGGTTTATCATTTTTTCAACGATTATTTTTTTATTTGTTGGAAATCCCATAAAAGTTTTGGTTTGGGCTGGAACTGTCAACGGTTTTATTTTGCCGTTTGGTTTGGCATTGATTTTGCTTGCTTCACGGCGAAAATCAATCGTTGGCGAACATTATCAACATCCGCTTTGGCTCGAAATTTCTGGCTGGTTGGTCGTTTTGGTAATGCTCGTTTTTTCGATTTTGACGCTTTACAATAATTTGCAATAAAATTCGGACTTTTTCGCTTCTTTTCGCATCAAAAATCTGAAAGCATTCTGCTCGTGTATTGAATTGAAAGTAAGGCTGAAGAAAATTATCCACAGATAAACACAGATAAACACAGATAGGAAATCAGATTAAATCATCTGTGTTTATCCTGTTCATCTGTGGATAAATTAAATTTTTCTTCTGCAATCGAATATTTTGAGAGGTTCTATAATGAAAAAATTTGCGTCTATTTGTTTGATTTTGTTGGGATTTTCTATTTTTGCGTTCGGACAATCGGGCAGAAAAATCTCGCCGACTCCGACTCCGACTCCGAAACCTGTGGAAGAAGGTTTTTCGGAATCAAAACCGAACAACGGCAGCACGCGCATTTTGCCGCCGAATATGCAAAAGAAAGAAACTTTGGAAGACAAAGCACAAAAAACCATTCAAACTTCCGATAAGACAACCGACGCGGATGAGGAAGTAATCAAGATTGAAACGAGTTTGATTACAATTCCGGTTTCGGTTTTTGATCGTAACGGACTTTATATTCCAGCTTTGAAACAGGAAAATTTCAAGATTTTTGAAAACGGAAAAGAGCAGGAAATCGCATATTTCGGGACATCGGACAAACCTTTTACCGTTGTTTTGCTACTCGATACAAGCATTTCGGCGGAAAGAATTTTGCCCGAAATCAAACAAGCGGCGAGAAATTTCGTTGACCAATTACAACCGCAAGATCAAGTAATCGTAATGGAATTTGACGGCGATATTGAAGTTTTAGCGGAAGCGACAAACGACCGCGAAACGCTTTACCGCGCCATAAACCGCGCCAATATCGGCAACGGCACGGCACTTTACGATGCCGTTGATTTTTCGCTTCGCAAACGTCTGCGAAATATTCAAGGACGCAAAGCGATTGTTTTGCTGACCGACGGCGTTGACACACAATCGCTTAAATCGAGCTACGACAAAAGCATCCGCGAAGCCGAAGAAGCCGACGTTTTGATTTTCCCGATTCATTACAACACTTTGAACGACACGCTCAACAATCCGCAGACTTCGGGCGGCGTTTCGCGGCGGCAAATTATCAATGATTACGCGCTCGGCAGACAATATTTAAAGGAATTAGCGGACAGCACCGGCGGCACGATGTTCAAAGCCGCTGCCACTGCCGAAGGTTTAAAAGAAGCGTTTGAAGGCATCGCCGAAGAACTCCGTAAACAATATCAAGTCGGCTATTATCCGACGGAAATCGGAAAAACAGGCGAAAGAAAACAAATCCGCGTTCGTGTCAATCGTCCGAATCTAATCGTCAAAGCCCGCGACAGCTACATCGTCGGGGCAACCGCAACAAAATAATTTTAACCTGTGTTCGTGATAATTAAATCAAACCAATTAAAACGAAAAATTTATCCGCGAAAAACCCGAACACGCAGAAAGTCCGATTAATCGAGCTAAAATCGAATCGGGTAAGTTAAGTTACAAAAATTAGCAGAAAAAAAAGACGGCTTAATTTTGCCGTCTTTCTCGTTTAAAATTATGGTGATCCGAGGAGGACTCGAACCTCCGACCCAATGGTTAAAAGAGTTAAAAGGCTTTTGTTTTGTGTTTGGAAATTTTCACTTTTCTTCATTTTATTCAGTAAAATCAACTTTTAACTTCATCTGCTTTTATCTGCGTTCTTTTCTTTTCGGCACACTTGGCACACAATAGGCACACAAACATTTTTTTGATTATAATCTAATATTGAAATGAAACTAAATGCTCAGACTCCTAAATTCGCGCTTAATAAAGCCTTTTTGAAGCAACGTCCTTTGAGAAGTGAAATCGAACAATTTAAGGCAAACTTGAAAACTTTGCTTGCAAAAGTTGAAGCCAAAGAATCCGAAGAAAATAAAAAGAATCACGTCCGCGATTTTTTGCTTGAAACCTATTACAAGGGCAAAAACGAAGTTAATACGAAAGACCGCAAAGACCTTGTTATTCATCTTGGCAAAACTAACGATTCAAATGTTGGCGTGATTATCGAAGCGAAAACGCCGGAAAGCGCGGATCGAGTTAAAACCGACAAACTAAACGCGAAAGCCTTTCACGAACTTGTTTTGTATTATTTCGATGAAAGACACACGAAAAATAATTCTGAGTTAAAAAATCTGATCGTAACGAATACTTACGAATGGTTTATTTTTGATGTGAATATTTTTGATAAGCAGATTTATCGAAACTCACAAATTAAACGGCTTTATGACACTTACAAAAATGACAAAAAGGACAATCCATTTTTCTATGAAGAACTTCGGAAGATTCTCGAAACTCTCGATGAAGAAATCGTTTGCACACATTTTAATCTCAGAGATTACGAAACTTTTCTGAATAATTCGGATTTGGAAGATGATAAGAATTTGATTGAACTTTACAAGATTCTTTCGCCGTATCATCTTTTGAAAGTTCCGTTTGCGAATGACAGCAACGCGCTGAATAAGCCGTTTTATGATGAACTTTTGCATATCATCGGACTTGAAGAAGTTAAAATAAAAAGCAAATCAATTATCCGGCGCAAAGAAGACGGCAACCGCAATGCCGGAAGTCTTTTGGAAAATGCGATAACTATTTTGAAGACGAAAGATTCTTTGCGGAAAGTTTCAAACATTGCCGATTACGGCGCGGAAATTGAAAAAAGATATGAAAATGTAGCTTTGGAGCTTTGCATAACTTGGATAAACCGGATTTTGTTTCTCAAATTGCTTGAAGCGCAACTTGTTAATTATCACAGAGGAAACCGCGAATATCGGTTTTTGAATGTCGAAACTATTTCCGATTTTGACGAACTTTTTACGCTTTTTCACCAAGTTTTAGCGAAGACTTTTGAAGACCGCGAACCGAATATCAGAGAAAAATATAAGCGCGTTCCATATTTGAACAGTTCGCTTTTTGAGATTAGCGAATTGGAAGACGCGACAATTTCAATCGAATCTCTGAAAAATATTGCTTTTCCTTTCAATAATTCAACCATACTTAAAGACTTCAAAGCGCAAGGCAAAACGCTGAACACGCTTGAATATTTGTTCAAATTTCTTGATGCTTACGATTTTGCGAGTGAAGGCGCGGAAGACGTGCAAGCGGATAACCGCAGTTTGATAAATGCGTCGGTTTTGGGCAAAGTCTTCGAGAAAATAAACGGCTACAAAGACGGCTCGATTTTTACGCCCGGATTTATCACGATGTATATGTGTCGGCAAGCAATCCGTCTGGCAGTTATTCAAAAGTTCAAAGACCGTTATGAAATTGATATTGAAACTTTTGACGAATTGAAAAACTTTATCGGAAACGTCTATAAAACCGAAAAAATCAAAGAATATAACGCGCTTATCAACGAAATTCATCTTTGCGATCCGGCGGTTGGCAGCGGACATTTTCTTGTTTCTTCGCTCAATGAAATTATTGCGATTAAATCGGAACTCGGAATTTTAGCAGATGAAACTAATGTCAGATTGTCGGATTTTGAAATTCATATTGAAAACGACGAATTGATTATCACAGACGAACGCGGCGACATTTTCGAGTATCAAATAAACGCCGACGGCAAACCGACAGCCAAAGCGCAACGACTACAAAAAACGCTTTTTCACGAAAAACAAACGATTATCGAAAACTGTCTTTTCGGCGTGGACATCAACCCGAATTCGGTCAAGATTTGCCGTCTGCGTCTGTGGATCGAACTTCTCAAAAATGCTTACTACAAAGAAAATCAAGGTTTTGCCGAACTCGAAACTTTGCCGAATATTGATATAAACATCAAACAAGGTAATTCACTTTTAAGCCGTTTCAAATTAGACGATGATTTATCGCAGGTTTTGAAAACTCTTAAATACAGCGTAAAAGATTATCGAAACTTTGTGCTTGGCTACAAAGAAACCCGCGACCGCGAAGCCAAACGCGACTTTGAAACGAAAATCAAGCAAATCAAAGACGATTTCAAAACTCAGTTATTTTTCTATTCGCCGGAAAGAAAGAAACGCCGCGAAATAAAAGGTGAACTCGACAAGATTCTAAACCAACCGCGTTTCTTTGAAGAAAGCGAAGAAATCAAACTCAAAGAACAAAAGAAAATAAAGGAACTGCAAGATAAACTCGATAAACAAAATGACATAATCAAGCAAATCGAAGAAAACGCGATTTACAAAAATGCTTTTGAATGGCGTTTCGAGTTTCCCGAAGTTCTCGACAACGAAGGAAACTTTTTAGGCTTTGATATTGTCATCGGAAATCCGCCGTATATTCGCCAAGAAGAAATCGGAAAGTTCAAAGATTATTTGAAAAAAGATTATCAAGTTTTCGCCGGAACAGCCGATTTGCTTGTTTATTTCTATGAACTCGGAATAAAACTTTTGAAAGAAAAAGGCTCGTTTTCGTTTATCACTTCAAACAAATTTATGCGAGCAAATTACGGAAAGGCTTTGCGCGAATTTCTTAGCGCGTTAAATCTTTCGGAAATTATTGATTTTGGCGATGCGCCGGTTTTTGACGGCGTGGCGGCTTATGCCTGTATCGTCAATTTGCAAAAGTTTAATGCAAAAAGCGAAAATCAAACCCGCGCTTACAATTTTCCGACAAAATCAGACGTTCCCGATTTTGAAACGAGTTATAAAAACGATGGTTTTTATCTGGAACAAAGCAAACTCGCGGCGGACGGCTGGCAAATTGAACGCGCCGATGTTCTGGAACTTCTCGACAAACTCCGAAGCAAAGGCAAACCGCTTGGCGAATATGTTCACGGCAAGTTTTATTACGGCATCAAAACCGGATTGAACGAAGCATTTGTCGTCAACCGCGAAATACGCGACAGATTGATTGAAGAAGATGCCACGTCAGCCGAAATTCTCAAACCTTTTTTGCGCGGGCGCGATGTGAAACGATGGCAAACCGAACCGCAGGATTTGTGGCTGATTTTTACAAGACACGGAACAAATATTGACGAATATCCGGCGATAAAAAATTATCTTTTACAATTTAAGAATCGGCTAGAACCGCTTGGATTAAAAGACCAGAACGGAAAATCATTGACAAGAAAAGTTGGAATTTATAAATGGTATGAAATCCAAGATAATATTGCTTATTGGCAAGAATTCGAGAAGCCGAAAATCATTCTTCCGGCAATCGAAAAGCGCACGGCGTTTGCGATTGACGAAAACGGATTTTTCGGAAACGATAAAACAAACATCTGCGTTTCGTCCGATGCCAAATATTTGGCGGCGATTCTGAATTCGCAAATTTCTTGGTGGATAATCCGCCAAACCGCATCAGGCAAACAAGGCGGCTATTACGAATTTAAGCCGATGTATGTTACGCAAATTCCAATCAAACAAATCACGCTCGAAGCGCAACAGCCGTTTATTGAGTTAGTTGATGAAATTCTCGAAAAAAAGAAGCTCGGACAGGAAACTTGTTCACAGGAAAATAAAATTGATGCAATGGTTTATCGGTTGTATGATTTGACGGCGGACGAGATAAAGATTGTCGAAGGTGAATGAAAGTAGTAAAATCAAGAAATTATGAATGTCGCTGAAACCATCCAAGAAAAAGTTTATCGGTTGCCTTTTGAGGCTCAAAAAGAAGTTTTGGAAATTGTCGAAGAAGTCGAAAGCCGGTATCAAACGAAACCTGAACATCCGTTGACGCTGTTGGCTAAAATTCAAATTGATGGTCCGCCCGATCTTGCCGAGCGACACGATTTTTATGCTCACGGAAAATTGGAGGATTAAATCTTGCTAAATAATCCGTTATTTATTGATACGTCATTTACTTACGCAATAATCAATCCAAATGACCAATGGCACAAAAAAGCTGTCGAATGGCAACAAAGAATTGTTTCAGAACGTCTTGAGTTATTAACAACTCAATTTATTTTGACTGAAATTGCCGATGGATTATCATCTCTGAAATTTCGTCGGCAAGCGGTTAGTGCAATTCAAATCTTGGAAAACAGCGATTTTATAGAAATTATTCCCGCGACATCCGAACTTTTTCGCAAAGGATTAAATTTATACGAAAGCCGACCTGATAAAAGTTGGGGCTTAACCGATTGTGTTTCGTTTGTCGTGATGAACGAAAAAAATCTTTTTGAGGCTTTGACCACCGACGACCACTTTCGCCAAGCAGGTTTTCGCGCATTGATGCTTGAAAACGAGTAAAATCAAGCTCGAAACGCAAAAACTATTTGAATTGACGGCGGACGAGATAAAGATTGTTGAGGGCAAATGAAAGTATGAAAAAATTAGAGCTTAAAACCAATTTTACCGAAGTTGTTAATCTCATCAAAAAATCTCGATTTCAAGCAATGCACGCGGTCAATATCGAATTGATAAATCTTTATTGGCAAATCGGTGAATACATCAGCAAGCGTGTCGAAAGCGAAGATTAGGGAAAAGCCGTGGTTGTGGAATTAGCCGATTATTTGCAGAAAAATGAACCCGATTTGAAAGGTTTTTCTGATAAAAATCTGTGGCGAATGAAGCAGTTTTACGAAACTTACAAGGATTTGCCAAAACTCTCACCACTGGTGAGAGAAATTAGCTGGACAAATAATTTGGCGATATTGACGCGGTGCAAAACTGTCGAAGAGAAAGAATTTTATCTGCGCCTGAGTGCAAGCGAAAGATTCGGCAAACGTGAACTTGAACGGCAAATAGATTCGAGCGTATTTGAACGAACAATGCTTGGCAATCTAAAACTCTCAGCAGTGCTGAGAGTTTTACACCCAAACGCCGAAAATGTTTTTAAAGACCAATATATTTTCGATTTTCTCGATTTGCCCGATAAACATTCCGAAAGCGATTTACAGAAAGCGTTGGTCGAAAGATTAAAGAATTTTTTGCTCGAATTAGGCAAAGATTTTCTTTTTGTCGGACAGGGATTTCGGATTCAAGTCGGCAATACCGATTTTTACCTCGACCTTCTGTTTTTTCATCGCAGTTTGCAATGCTTGATTGATTTTGAACTGAAAATCACGAAATTCAAACCGGAATTTCTCGGCAAACTGAATTTTTATCTCGAAACCTTAGACCGCGACGTAAAAAAAGAACACGAAAACCCAAGTATTGGAGTTTTGCTCTGCAAAGGCAAAGACGACACGGTTATCGAATACGCACTTTCAAGAAATCTTTCGCCCGCCGTTATTGCCGATTATCAAACCAAATTGCCCGATAAAAAACTCTTACAAGCAAAAATAGAAGAATTTACAGCGTTATTTGAAGAAGTAAAAGATGAATAATCAAAACCTCCAAACTCACGCCCGAAGCGCAACAGCCGTTTATTGAGTTAGTTGATGAAATTCTCAAAAAAAAGAAGCTCGGACAGGAAACTTGTTCACAGGAAAATAAAATTGATGCAATGGTTTATCGGTTGTATGATTTGACGGCGGACGAGATAAAGATTGTCGAAGGTAAAAAATGAAAAAAGCAGAGCAAATAGAACAATTTAAAGTAAGGAAAAGACTTTATACGGTCGAAAAATGGACGCTTCAAAAAATTGCGGACAAATTCGGCGTTTCGCGGCAAGCAATACACCACCAATTCAGGAAAGCCGGAATTGCTATGCGATTACCAAGACCTTCGGAAAAAATATTTGACCACGAAACTTTAGTCAAAGTTTATGTTGATGAAAAGCTGAATATTCGTGAAACGGCAAAACGACTGAACTCAAATGCCACTTCAATATCAAAGCAGTTGGATCGAAATGGAATTGAAAAACGCTCTTCAGGATTTTTAAATAGAAAATATCCCGAATTATATCAAATAAAAATTGGCGAAAGTGTTCTGATAAAACGCCCCACAACGAAAAAGCCGTATTCAACTTTATACAAAAGGGTAAAAAAAATAGGAATTAAAATTTCAATCAAAAAAATAGACAATGATACATTCCAAATTTACCGAAAAGGTTAAATGTTTGATTCTACAATTTGACTGATGACAAAATCGGAACTGTCGAAGGTAAAAAAAATAAAACTTCGGCAAATAAAAAAAAGACAACCGTAATGGATGTCTTTTTTTATTGAAAATTATGGTGATCCGAGGAGGACTCGAACCTCCGACCCAATGGTTAAAAGCCATTTGCTCTACCGACTGAGCTATCGGACCACACTTTCGGTTTGAAATTTCCAAAGCCGAATTTTAGATTTTACATATCGAACTCAAACTTGGCAAGTGCGACTTTATATTTTTTCGGCTAAACCGAAATTATGCAAATAGACAGAACGCAAAACTTTAGTTCGCCGACCATTGGCGAACTGAAGTTCGTGTTCCATTTTACGGAACAAAAGCCGTTTGCAGCGGAATATCGCCGTTAATGCCAAATCCTGTGATAAGTGTTCCGGCTGTCGAACGGTTGATGAACCAAGTGTTGGACGATGGGCGGAAAACGGCTAAAACGTTTTTGCCGTCGCCGTCATAATCGCCGGGCGCGGGAACATCACCGTTTGCGCCGAAAGGTGCGGCGAAAAAGCTCAAATTTTCGCTTCTAAGCACGAACCATTGTCCGGTCGAAGGTCGCCAAAATGTCGCATCGGCTTTGCGGTCGCCGGTGTAATCGCCTTGCACGATTTTATCCGTAGCCGAACCGAATTGGAAAGCAAGCAATCCGGCAGTGCTGCGCTGAATCCACCATTGTCCGAGATTCGGGCGGAAAATTGCGATGTCGGCTTTGCTGTCGCCGTCGTAATCGGCAACGGCGGGAACGTCGCCCGCAACGCCGAATTGCGTAATCGTTGTGCCGCCGGTTGATTTACTGATAAACCACGTTGTTGACGAAGGACGAAAAACTGCAGCATCGGCTTTGTTATCGCCGTCATAATCTGCCGGCGCGGGAACATCGCCGTTTGCGCCGAACGGAAACGCGAAAAATGAACTGTCTTCCGAACGCAAAATAAACCATTGACCGTTTGAAGGTCGAAAGAAAGCAATGTCGGTTTTGCCGTCGCCCGTGTAATCTGCGGGAACGATTTTGTCGCTGGTTAAGCCGAACTGAAACGCCCGGTTTCCGCCGTCGGACGAGCGCAAATACCACCATTCGGCGGGCGCGGGACGGAAAATTCCGATGTCGGTTTTGTCGTCGCCGTCAAAATCGAAAATCGGCGGGAAATTTACGACGGCTTGCGGCGGAATTACGGCATTTGACATCAAAATTCTGTCGCCTTCGGATGTCGTGTCGTTATCGGCTTGATTTCCGGCGGCATATAAAGTAACTGCGCCGACGTTTGTTGCAGGTGCTGTCCAATTAAATGTCCAAATATTGCCGCCTGTTTGTCCGGCAAAAGTTCCGGTTGCCGTGTGTTCGATATAATTTCGTCCGCTGTCGCTCAAGAGTTGAGTGTTCGCGCTCGTATTCGCAAAACTTCCCGCTCCGGTTTGTCCGACAAGCGAAGTCATTTGAAATCCCCAACGCCGCCGCGTCATATCGGTCGTCGTGTTTCGCACTTCGATTTGATATGTTTGCCCCGGAACGTAAGCCGGCGGCGCAGTTATCGTAAATTGCCCGTTGCCCGCGATGTTCGTGTGGCAAGCCGTGCAACTGTTTTCATCGGGCGCACCCGAAAATCCCGCCGGCGGTCCGCCGCTTGTTGCAACCGTAACGTGCGCGACACGATTACTGCTGAAAAAGGCGATTACCGCCAAACTCAAAAACGCTAACAAACTTAAAAACTTTAACTTTTTTGCTCTCGACTTCATAATTCTCTCCGCTAAAACAATAAATCTTAATTACAAATATGACATTTCCTAGCTCTTAAACCAACTTTCCATTACCGAATCTTGCAAAATAATTGTTTGGTCGCGTTCGGGTCCGGTTGAAATCAAACCGATTTCGACACCGATTGAATTTGAAAGAAACTCAACATATTTTCGCGCATTTTCCGGCAAGTCTTCTATTTTCGTCGTGCCGAGCGTGTCGCTTTGCCAACCTTCGAGCGTTTCGTAAATCGGTTTGATTTTCCCTAAATCGTGCGAAACTGCCGGAAATGTTTCGATGCGTTCACCGTCAATTTCATAGCCGACGCAAACTTTTATTTCGGGCAAAGCGTCGAGAACGTCGAGTTTTGTTAAAGCCATCGAATCAAAACCGTTTAATTCTGCGGCATATTTTGTCGCCACCGCATCAAACCAACCGCATCGGCGCGGACGTTTTGTAACTGAGCCGTATTCGTTGCCGCGTTGCCGAATCAAATTTGCCATATCCTCTTCCGCATCAAGCATTTCGGTCGGAAACGGACCTTCGCCGACGCGCGTGGCGTAAGTTCGGACAATTCCGAGAACGCCCGTAATGTGATGCGGCGGAATTCCTGCGCCGACTGATGCGCCGCCCGCAGTCGGATTTGACGACGTAACATACGGATAAGTTCCGTGGTCAACATCGAGCAAAGTTGCCTGTGCGCCTTCGAGTAAAATCTTTTTGTTTTGCTTTCGCGCTTCGGCAAAATAATGAGATGTTTCGCAAACAAAAGGTTTTAATCTTTCAACAAGCGGCGCAATCTCATTGAAAATTTCGTCTGAACGAAGCGGCTCGCGTCCGTATAAAACAATAATTCTGTTCGCTTCTTCGAGATTTCTTTCGATGCGTAATTTTAGAAGTTCGGGAACGAGCGCATCCGAAACGCGAATGCCGCGCCGTCCGGCTTTGTCTTCGTAAGCAGGACCAATTCCGCGCAAAGTCGTGCCGATTTTTTCGTTGCCCAGACGTTCTTCCGAAGTGTGATCGAGCGCACGATGATAAGGCATAATCAAATGCGCCCGCGATGAAACTTTTAATCTTTCAGGCGTGATGGAAATTCCCTTTTCGCTAATTTGATCAACTTCCTCAAAAAAAGCAATCGGGTCAATTACCATTCCGTTGCCAAGAACACAAGTCGCGTCTTCGTGAATAATTCCCGACGGTAGCAGTCTCAAAACAAACGCTTTATCGCCAACATAAACCGAATGTCCGGCATTGTGTCCGCCTTGATAACGCGCCACGATGTCGAATCTGTCCGCCAATAAATCAACTACTTTTCCCTTTCCTTCGTCGCCCCATTGTGCGCCAATTATTACAATAATCATTATTTTTATTTAACCGCGAAAAGCGCGAAAATGCGCGAAAAAACTAAAATAAAATTTTCGCGGCTTTTCGCATTTTTCGCGGTTTAACCCATCGTCATTTTATAAAGCTGAATATATTTCCGCGCCGCGTTTTCCCACGAATGATCTTCGTTCATTCCGTTCCATTGAATTTTGCGCCAAGCGTCTTTGTCGTAAAATGCGAAAAGCGATTCGTAAATTCTTTCTAAAAATCTGTCGGCACGATAACGACTAAATTTAAATCCATTGCCTGTGCCGCGCACTGCGTCGAAATTTTGCACTGTATCAGCAAGTCCGCCGACGGCGTGAACGATTGGAATTGTGCCGTATTTCAGCGAATACATTTGATTTAATCCGCACGGCTCGAATTTTGAAGGCATCAAAAACATATCCGCGCCGGCTTCGATCTTGTGCGCCAAAGATTCGTTATAACCGCGATAAACTCCGACTTGCTGCGGCGCGTAATTTCGCAATCTTTGCCAGAAATCTTCGTATTGCTTTTCGCCCGAACCGAGCGAAATAATATACGAACCTGTCGCCAAAATTTCTCCGGCAACTTGCATCATCAAATCAATTCCCTTTTGCGCCGTCAATCGCGTAACGCTTGCAAAAATCGGACGTTCGAGATTTACGGGCAACGAAAATTGTTCTAAAAGTGCAATTTTACAAGCGGTTTTTCCGCTCAAATCGTTTGCCGAAAAATTTGCGGGAATTTCCATATCAACTTCAGGCGACCAAACTTCGTAATCAACGCCGTTAAGTATTCCAATCAAACGATTTGCGCGTTGGCGCGTGAGCCAATCAAGTCCGTAACCTTCTTGTGCAGATTGTATTTCGTAGCCGTAAGTTTTTGAAACGGTCGAAAGCATATCGGAACTTGCCAAACCTGCTTTCATTGCCGAAGCATAGCCGTTAAAGGCAAACGCATTTCGTTCAAATTCGCTCGAAAAACCTAATTTCCAAAGCTCGCTCATTCCGAAACCGCCTTGATACGCCATATTGTGAATCGAAAAAACGGTGCGCGTATTTTGCCAATAACTGTCCCAAAATCGCAAATGCGCGATTTCGGTTGCCGCAAAACCGCAATGCCAATCGTTCAAATGCACGATGTCGGGCGCACGTCCCAATCTTTTTATTAAGGCAAGCGCGGCGTGATTAAAAAATGCAAATCGTTCGTAATCTTCGGTAAAACCGTAGATCGAACTGCGGTTAAAATATTCCGGCGCATCAATCAAAAACGTCGGCGAACCGTTCGCCTCCGAATAAAAAACATTGCATTTATAAGGCTTTCCGCGCCAATCAAACCATAAATCATCAAACGCCGTGTGCGAAATTAAATTAATGCGCGTCTGTTGATTATAAAACGGCGTAATCAAAAACGAATCTTCGCCGCATTGCTTCAGAGCCTTCGGCAACGCGCCCGCCACGTCGCCCAAACCGCCCGTTTTTGAATATGGAACTGCTTCTGCAGAAATTATCGCTACACGCATTTTTTTATGTTTTTTTTGTGATAAGTAACAGGACAGAATTATCTTTATGACTATCCACGGAACACACGAAAGACACTGAACAGAAACACGAATATTTAAGTGTCTTTTCTGTGTCTTTCGTGTATTCCGTGGATAGATTTTCTATAAGAATAACTTTGTCCATCTACTTATTTTGTGTTCTTTTGAGATTAAAAAAACGATAAACCACAAAATATCACAAATTATCACAAATTATTTCGTGTGATGTCGTGGTTTATTTTACTAAAATCACGAACTAACACAAACTAGCTCAAACCATTTGCTTTTTTTCGCATTTTTTCGCAGTTCAAAAGAATTTTATTGATTTCGGGCGAAGTATTCTTTATAATCGCAGAACTTCAAAAACAGGAGAATCAAACTATGAAAAAAATTAAATATGCAGTTTTGGCTTTATTTTTATGCGGCGCATTGGGTTTCCAATTGTTTTCGCCGTCGGAATTTTTACTTTCGGGACAAATCGCCACCGCCCGCGACGAATTGACCGAGACTTACTGGAACATTGACGGAACGATTTATGCTCTGCATTTCGGCGCAAAACGCAGCGTTCGTTTTCTCGAATATAATTCGAGAAAGGAAGATTTTGACACCGTTGCCAGAGGAACTTACAGCGTTCGACGCAATACGGTTACGCTAAATTTCGGCGGTGCAGCCGGAAATGTTCTCATCAGCGGCAAAAAACGAAATAAAATGACCGGAAAATTCAGCATTGAAGGCGAAAGATACGTCATCACGGCAACCCGCGCCGACGGTGAATGAAGATTTCAACCACAAAATAACACAAATCATCACAAACTTTTTGATTTTGTTTTGTGTCTTTTTGTGTTATTTTGTGGTTAATTCAAAATAAATGGGCGAATTTATACTTTCAGATGAGGTTTATGCTGTCGTTGGAGCGGCAATGGAGGTTTATTACAAAGTCGGCATAGGTTTTCTCGAACCTATTTATCAAGAATGTCTTGAAATTGAACTCACCAAAAGAAATATTCCTTATTGAACAACAGAAAAAACTTAATTTTTATTACAAAGATATAAAGCTCAGAAAAGAATATATTCCTGATTTTTTTTGTTACGGTCAAATAATTGTTGAAATAAAAGTCCTCGACAGATTAACCAATATCGAAGTTGCACAACTTCTAAACTATCTCAAAATAACTAAAATGCGCGTTGGAATTCTGATAAACTTCGGAAGCGTTCCGAAACTCGAATGGAAAAAATATGTGCTTTAATTTTTATTGCTTTGTGATATTTTGCGGTTTTTTGTGGTTAATTCTTTTTCAAACCACAAAATAACACAAATCATCACAAAATTAAGAATATTGCTTTGTGGTTCTTTGTGGTTTTTTGTGGTTAAATCTTCCTGAAACCACAAAAATACACAAAGAGACACAAAAGGACACAAAAGAACACAAAAAAATCAGAGTTGATTTATGATAATTCAATGAAGAAAATATCTATTTCAAAATTGATTTTAGTTCTTTCATTTTTTTTTCTTTCCAATTTCGCATCTGCCCAAAAGCAAATCAATGATTTAAAACCAACGGTGATTTTAATTTCCCTCGATGGGTTTCGGTATGACTATTTTGAAAAACATCAGCCGAAGGTTTTAAATCAAATAGCAAAAAACGGAGTTCGCGCCAAGTGGCTGATTCCTTCGTTTCCGACGAAGACTTTTCCGAATCATTATACTGTTGCCACGGGACTTTATCCGGCAAATCACGGGCTTGTCGAAAATAATATTTATGACTTTGGGACGACTTTTTCGATGTCGAAACGTGAAGAAGTGCAAAATCCGCGTTGGTGGTTGGGCGAACCGATTTGGGTAACGGCAAAAAAACAAGGTCAAAACACCGCCGCGTATTTTTTTCCCGGAACAGAAACGGCGATTGGCGGAGTTTTGCCCGATGTTTTCAGAGTTTATAACGGCAAAGTTCCGCCGGAAATGCGCGTTGACAAGATTCTTTCGTATTTGGATGAACCTGCGGAAAAACGCCCGACAATGTTGACGCTTTATTTTGAAGATGTTGACGAAACGGCGCACGAATTTTCGCCCGATGCCGAAGAAACGCGCTATGCCGTGCAGAATGTTGATAGATATATCGAGCGTCTGATGAATGGTTTGAAGGCACGAAAGATTGATAAAAAGGTGAATTTAATCATTTTCTCCGACCACGGAATGGCAAGTTATGATGCGAGAAATGTAACTTTTCTCGATGATTATTTTGATTTGGAAAAAATGACCGAAAAAATCCTCTGGACGAACGAAATTATTCAGATTTTCCCGAAAAAAGGTTTGGAACAGGAAATAATCGGGAAAATTAAAAATCTCGAACACGCAAAATGCTGGCTCAAAAAAGATATTCCCGAACGATTAAATTATAAACAAGGTGCGCGGGTTGCTCCGATAATTTGTTCTTCCGAAGAAGGTTGGATGACGACCAATCATAAAAAATATGACGAATGGATTAAAGATTTAGACGACATCACGCGACCTCGCGGCGCACACGGTTACGATAATTCTCTGGTTTCGATGCGAGCGATTTTTCTCGCGCACGGCGCGGCGTTTAAGAAAAATTTTGTCGCCGAACCTTTTGAGAATATTCAGGTTTATAATTTGATGTGCAAAATTTTAGGATTGAATCCCGCAAAAAATGACGGCGATTTTGAGAAAATAAAGTCGGTTTTACGATAGATTTTTTAACCGCGAAAAGACGCGAAAAAGCGCGAAATAAGAATACTTCAATTTTGAATTGAGTATAACTTATAGATGGTTTATTGTATTATCTATGAGATATATTTCAAATCCGCCGAATCCTTATCAAAAATATTCTTCGGAATTTTTGGGCGAACCTTCGGCGACAAAACTTGAAATTTATGAAGAAACCGCAACGAAGAAAATAATTACAAAGGCTTTTTCGTCGGATTTCGGGCATCGTTACACGGTTAATTGCTATCGCGGTTGCATTCACGCTTGCACATATTGTTTTGCGCGGCAATATCACGAATACTTGGGCTATGGTGCAGGCACGGATTTTGAAACAAAAATTGTCGTTAAACCGAATGCGCCGATTTTATTGCGCGAAGAACTAAAAAAAACACGCGAGAAAATGAATCACATAGATTTTTCGTTTGCTACTGATCCTTATTTACCGCTTGAAGCAAGCTATGAATTAACGCGAAAATGTTTGGAAATTTGCGCGGAGTTTCGCGTTCCGGTTGGAATTATTACGAAATCACCGTTGGTTACGCGAGATTTAGATATTTTGACAAAACTGCAAAATCTCACCGTATTTTTCTCAATTCCCTTTCCGACGACGGAAAAATCTAAACCGTTTGAGCTTTACACGCCGATTCCCGACGTTCGTTTTCGCGCAATGAAAACTTTAACTGATGCCGGAATAACGTGCGGCATCGGAATTGCGCCGATAATTCTTGGTTATAATGATTCGGATATTCCCGTTTTACTTGGAAAAGCGCGAGAAAATGGCGCAACCAAAGCGTTTATGTCAAAAATTCATTTTGATACAGATTCGATTGAAGAATATTTCACGCAAAGACTTTATGAAAAACTTCCGACGAAAGCCGAAAAAATTCTCAATCAAATCAAACGCGAACACGGTGGAACTTTGCAACATCGAAATTATCAAGAACGAAATAAAGGAAATACCGAAAAGTGGGAAATCGCCGTAAAAATGTTTGAGCTAAACTTTAAGAAATTAGGCTTTGAAAGAATTGAAAAAACTGCGAAAATTGAAAAGGTTTTGCCGGTTCAGCAGAAACTGTTTTGAATTGTCAGAACAGCCTGCGGTAGCGGGCTGTTGAGCGTTGATACGAAAACACCTCAGATAACAAACTTTAAACAGCCCGCTACCGCAGGCTGTTCTGACAAGAAAAAAAATGATAATTTTAAACTATGCAAAATAGAATCGAAGTTTTCAAACAAATGCTCGAAGCCGAACCTGATAATGCGATGGTGATGTTTGGTTTGGCGAAAGAATACGAAAAAATTGGCGAAACACGCGAAGTAATCACGCTTTTAGAAAATTATCTCGCCCAAGAAACAGACGAAGGCAACGCTTACGGAATGTTGGCAAAGGCTTACGAACAAACCAGCGAGCGCGAAAAAGCTATTGAAATTTATAAAAAAGGCATCGAAGTTTCGCTTGCACACGGACATCCGACGATGGCAAACGATTATCAGATGACTTTAGATTTAGATTATGCTGAGTAGAAAACTGGATTTCGAGATTTTTGCCGATTATCATCAGTTTTATCTCGAAGACGAAAATTCGCCGCATCGAACCGATGAAGTTTGGACAAAAGAAACAGTTGAACAAATGCTCGGCGTGAGCGAAAAACTCGTCGCTGTCGGCACGGCGCGAGATGTAACCGTTCCGGTTTCAATCGAATTTCACGACGGAGAACCGATTTTGGAGTTGGAAAAATACAGCCGCGTCAATGAATGCAGTTTGGAAATAACTTCCGACAAATTAATTTTAATCGGTTGCACGGATTATTTGCCTGATGCCGCACGAATCGAAGTTGAACCCGCAATTTATCGAGTTCGCGTTTTATACGGCAACCTCGAAACTGTCATAAATGAATTTGAAGGCGAAGATTTTTACGTTTTACAGCTTTGGAAAAAAGCGGAAATGCGTGAAGTTTTAACTTTGAAGCCGTAAGCCTTTTCGTATTTCAAAACATTTTGCGCTAAGATATTATTTTTCTTTTATACCAATATTTTATTTAACAGGAATTTTTAAGAATGGCAACAGCAATGAAAAAAGCCGGAAACGCGGCGAAAACCAATAATAAAAAGAATGCGGCAAAGGTTGTCGAAAAACCGACGCGAACGGAAGCCGACGGCTTTAACAAAACTGAAACCGTTATCGAAACTGCAAAATCAATCACACCTAAAACAGCGGCGAAAGTAAAAAAAGCGGCGAAAGATTATAGCGGCTTAAAACCCGAAACATTGGTCAAAATGTATCGCACGATGTATATGTCGCGGCGCGTTGACGATAAAGAAATTCAATTAAAAGGTCAAAACAAAATCTTTTTTCAAATTTCGGGCGCAGGACACGAAGCAGTTTTAGTCGGCGCGGCGGAAGCAATGAAACCGGCTTACGATTGGTTTTTCCCATATTATCGTGATCGCGCTTTGATGCTCGCACTCGGAATGACGGCGCAAGAAATGCTTTGGTCGGCAGTCGGCGCAGAAGTTGATCCGAATTCGCACGGACGACAAATGCCTTCACATTGGGGACATAAAGATTTAAATGTTCCGTCGCAATCGAGTTGCACCGGAACGCAAGCACTTCACGCGGTCGGCGCGGCGGAAGCATCATATCGCGCATCTTTGTTGACAGGTTTGCAAAATAAGATTGTCGGTTTCAAAGGCGATGAAGTCGTCTATATGTCAATCGGCGACGGCACGACGAGCGAAGGCGAAGTTTGGGAAGCTCTAAACACGGCTTGTAATTTGAAATTGCCGGTGATTTTTGTGGTCGAAGATAACGGTTACGCGATTTCTACGCCGGTCGAAGTCGGCACTGCCGGCGGCGATATTTCTAAACTTGTTGCCGGATTTCCGAATCTTTTAATTCAAAAATGCGACGGCACGAATCCGATTGAAAGTTACGAAACATTCAAAAAAGCCGTCGAATTTTGCCGTGCGCGAAAAGGTGCGGCATTTGTTCACGCCAAAGTTGTGCGTCCTTATTCGCATTCTCTTTCCGACGATGAAAGGTCGTATCGTCCGGCGGAAGAACTCGAAAAAGACGCGGCGATTGATCCGATTAAAACCTTTGCCGAATTTTTAATGACCGAAGGAATTATTTCGTCGGAAGATTTGGAAACATTGCGAAAAGAAGTTGATACAGAAGTAAATTCCGCCGCAGATATTGCGATTGTTACGCCGCAACCGCCGCCGGAAAGCGCACATCGTAACGTATTTTCGCCCGATATTGATCCGACATCGAAAGATTTTGATACCGAAGACGGCGCAGAACTTTCCGGCAATGCGGGAACGATGGTTGACCTGATTAATCGTTGTATGCACGAGGAAATGGAGCGCGACGAACGCATTGTCGTCTTCGGCGAAGATGTCGCCGACGTTTCGCGTGAAGAATATCTCGAAACTGTCAAAGGCAAAGGCGGCGTTTTCAAAGTTACGGCGAATTTGCAACGCAATTTCGGCTCGGCTCGTGTTTTTAATTCACCGCTTGCCGAAGCAAATATTATCGGTCGCGCTGTTGGAATGGCGATTCGCAACTTAAAACCTGTTGTCGAAATTCAGTTTTTCGATTACATTTTTCCTGCGTTTCACCAAATCAGAAACGAAGTCGCCGTAACTCGTTGGAGAAGCGACGGCGACACAAAATGTCCGATGGTGATGCGCGTTCCGGTTGGCGGATATTTGAAAGGCGGCGCAGTTTATCACTCGCAATCCGGCACGACGCTTTTTTCGCACACGCCCGGATTGATGATTGTTTATCCGTCTAATGCGTTGGATGCAAACGGTTTATTGCGAACCGCGATTCGTTGCGACGATCCGGTTTTGTTTCTTGAACACAAGCATCTTTATCGCCAAGTTTATAACAAATCACAATATCCATCGTCGGAATTTATGATTCCGTTCGGCAAAGCAAAAGTCGTGCGCGAAGGAACTGATTTAACAATCGTAACTTACGGCGCGTTAGTGCAAAGAAGTTTTGAAGCCGCAAAACGCTTAGAAAAACAAGGCATTTCGGTTGAATTAATAGATTTACGAACGCTCGTGCCTTACGATTGGGAACGCATCGCCGAATCTGTCAAAAAAACAAATCGCGTCATCGTCGCGCACGAAGACCCGATTTCCTACGGCTACGGCGCAGAAATTGCCGCCCGAATTTCCGATGAATTATTTGAATACTTAGACGCGCCTGTTCGTCGTGTCGGCGCAACCGATACTTTTGTCGCTTACGCGCCGCAAGTCGAAGATTACATTCTGCCGCAAATCGAAGATGTCGAAAAAGCGGCGGCGGAATTGATGAAATATTAAAGAATGAAAATCGGCGCGGGCGGAAATTGGCGAAGATTTGATGAGAAGTTTGATGATTCGATTGTCAAACAGCAAGATTTGTCGTGCGTTGCCGCAGTCGGCGAAATGTTGTTGCGAGCAAGAGGAATTGTTTTCACCCAAGAGAATATTCTTGCTATAATTGGTAAGAAAGCATCAATTTATGATTTGAAAGATGTTTTGAACAAAGTTGATAAAACAGGTAAATGGAAAGGCGGTTATGCGGTTGATGAAGAAATTGTTTTCAGCAAAGAAAAGTTTCTGGCAGTATTGCAAGAACCTCTAAATTTAGGACACGCGGTTTTCGTAGAAGGTTTTGACGAACAAGGATACTTTGTGATAAATGATCCGGCAGACCAAACAGCTTATCGAATGGCTCAGAAAGATTTTCTCGGAAATTGGGGCGGAGGAATTATTTTTTATGAAGAAAATTAGCGAGTTTATCATAAATAAAGTAACGCATCGGGAGCAAAATGTTATCGAGCTATTTTCTGAGATTGACTCTGCGCCGCAATGTTTTGTCATTAAAATAGATAAATCGGGCGGCGGAATATTGGCGGAGTTTTCCAAAGAATTGGAGTTTTTACTCAGAGCAAATGATGTGTCGCTAAGTAAAAATCTGATGAGATTTCTACAGAGAGTTTTGGAAAACGAGCGATTAGATTTGCCATTCAACTTATTTTCAAAGTTGCCCGCGCCCCGAAAGTTACGCCCGCGCCAGCCCCAAGTTGCTTAAAATATAAAAATCAAGAATTGAATATTTGTCTGCCTTTGCAAATCGAAGATGTCGAAAAAGCTGGGGCGGAATTGATGAAGTATTGATGATTTTGAAAAAAGGGTTTATGATTGCAAAAGTTCGGGGCGATTATCGCTTTTGGCGGTGCTGACGATGATTACTTCCACGCCCTTGGTTAAAAGCACCTTTTACACAAAACAGGAGATTTCGTATGAAAAAATATTTTGCGATAGCACTTTTGCTGGTATGTTTTACGATTTCATTTGCGGATGACGGCATTATGCACAATCCGCAAACTGATGTTGTTGTCGGCAAAGGCAAAAAAGGCGATGCACCAATCGGTTGCACTTGTCTTTTTCACGAGATCGAACAGTATGTAAAAGCATTGTTCGATTAATTTAGGCGGAATCTTATGTAACTTGTCTTAAAGGTCTTCCCGAAAAAATAAGTCCAAAGTTTTCTATGACTTTGGACTTATTTTTAAATAAAAAGCAACTTAAAATTATTTGTTACAAATCTTTGTATCGGGAACTGCTTCCCGGCAGTTCCCTTCCTTTATGTAACTTAAAGGTCGAGTTTAAATTGCAAACTCATATAAGTTTTGCAGATGAAAAACAACGACACATTGTTTTTTTTATAAACGGTCTTATTTCGGTTTTTAACGGTTGATTTTCACAATCAATAGTTTTTCAGCAACTGAAATTACAAACAAATCAGTTAAGTCCGGCGGTCAACATTTTCTTTTACTTTGGGTTTCCGCTATATTTTTTATATGAAGTTTAAATCTTTTTTATTCTTTTCTTTAGTTTTTGCGCTTCTATTTACCACGCTTCACGCGCAAAACAGCCGCCCGGATTTTAATCGTGTCAGAACTTACGATGTTCAGCATTACATTATCCGCATTAGTTTCGACCGCAGCGCAAAAAGAGTTTTCGGCGATACGACCGTTCAACTAAAACCGCTTACCGACAATTTTAACCAAGTCGAACTCGATTCGGAAGATATGATTTACGATTCGGTGAAATTAGAATCAAACGGCGCGGAATTAAAGTATCAGATTTCGGGAAAAAAAATCAAAATCACGCTCGACCGCACTTATTCGCCGAATGATTTGATTTCGATTCGGTTCAAATATTCTTCGCGCCCGAAACGCGGAATTTATTTCGTTTCCGCCGAAAGAAATCGAAACGAAATAACACGCGCCGCGCAAATTTGGACGCAGGGCGAACCGGAATACGCGCATCATTGGTTTCCTTCGTATGATTTTCCTGACGATAAAGCGACAACTGAACAATTTATTACCGTCGAAAAAGATGAAACGGTAATCGGCAACGGAGAACTGTTGGAAACTATTCAAAACGCTGATAATACGAGAACTTTTCATTATAAAATGCCGGTGCGACATTCCGTTTATCTGGTTTCGTTTATCGTCGGAAAATACAAAAAAATCGAAGATAAATACAAAAATATTCCGCTCGGAATTTATCTCTATCAGGGCAGAGAAAACCTTGCGAAAATCGCTTTCGGCAACACGAAAGAAATGATGCGGATTTACGAACAATTAACCGGCATTGAGTTTCCGTATAACAAATACGATCAAACAATTGTCGCAAATTACGATGAATTTGCGGCGATGGAAAATATTACGGCGACGACGCTTTCGGATAAAGAAGTCTTTTTTGCCGAATTCGACTTCGGCAAACCGCTCGTCGAAGATATTGTCGCGCACGAACTCGCGCATTCGTGGTTCGGAAATCTCGTAACTTGCCGAAATTGGGCGGAATTGTGGTTAAATGAAGGTTTTGCAACATTTATGGAAGCCGCTTACCGCGAAAAAATGTATGGGCGCGAGCAATATATTGAGAAAATCCGCGATGATGTCGAAATACATTTCGCCGAAACCAAACCGAAACGCTCGCGGCACGGACTTTATAATCAATTAGCGCGTCCCGATGATTCGATTTTCGACACGACGACTTATCAAAAAGGCGGCGTTATAATTCACACTTTGCGCGAACAAATCGGCGACAAAGCATTTTGGAAAGCGATAAATATTTATCTCAATCGCCACAAATTCGAGAATGTCGAAACGCCCGATTTACAACGTGCGATGGAAGAAACATCAGGTCAAAAACTCGATTGGTTTTTCGCGCAATGGATTTACGGCGGTGGAAATCCGCAAGTCGAAGTCGAACAAAATTACGACGCGAAGAAAAAGATTCTGACATTGAAACTAAGACAAACGCAGGAATCCGACCAGCTTGTCAAAGATGTTTTTATATTGCCTTTGGACGTAGAAATTCAAACTCAGTCGAAAACTTACACGGAAAAAATCAAAATGGATAAACGCGAACAAACTTTTACGATTAAAGTCAGCAATCAACCGCAACAAGTTTCGATTGATAAAAACTCGAAAATTCCGTTGCTTGTTGTGAAGATGCAATAAAGTTTTGAGTTCCAACTTCAGTTGGCAAACCGCGAGCGAAGCAATGCGGTTTCAATCTGCTTAATAATTCAAGTTTGCCAACGCCAAGCAACCGTTTCGCTTCGCTTACGGTTGCGCCAACTGAAGTTGGAACTCAAAACTTTTAAAATTAAAAAGTTCCGCCAGATGACGGAACTTTTTTCTTTAAGAAGACCGGATGTTCGGTTTGAAATGTCAAAAAGAAAAAGCGCGAAGCACACACTAAAATCGCGCCTGTAAAGGCATTAACTTATCGTGACTTCTTTGCCACAC
>JANNYB010000080.1:0-7771 GCA_031409875.1 Acidobacteriota bacterium
CACGAAAGTTAAAGCCGCAGGCAAGTAAAGAAGAAAGTGAGAAAGCGAGAAAGCGAGAAGGGGAGATTAGTTATCTCGCTTTCTCGCTTTTTCGCTTTCTCACTTTCTCGCCTTCTTCTTCAATAGGTGAGTTTTATCGAATTCATTCCGCGAAGAATTACTTTTTGTCTTCGCACAACTCGTTTTGGATTTTTTTTCGGATTGAAAACATTGAGCGGCGAAGGAATCATTGCGGACAAATACGCGGCTTCTTGTGGTGTTAAACTTGAGGCGGATTTATTGAAATAAACACGCGAAGCGGCTTCTGCGCCGTAGATGCCGTCGCCCCATTCAATCACGTTCAGATAAATTTCCAAAATACGTTTTTTGCTCAATTCTCTTTCGAGAAAATAGGTGTAAAGTGCCTCGCGCCCTTTGCGGAAAAACGAGCGTTCTTCCGATAAATACAGGTTTTTCGTGAGTTGTTGCGAGATGGTCGAAGCTCCGCGTTTGAAGGAAGGCATCGGCGGAATCCAATCATTTTCATCGTAATCGCCTTCTTCTTTCGCCTGTTTTTCGCCTTCTTTCCGCGCTTCGTCCCACGCCGCTTCAATCGCGTCCCAATCAAAACCGTTATGCTCGAAAAAATGCGAATCTTCGCCCGCCAAAACCGCTTTTTGTAAATTTGGCGAGATTTGTTCAATCGGCATCCAAATCATTGATTTTCGCGGTTCACGATTTTCTTCTTTTGCTTCGGAAAGCCGAAATTCAATCATCGAAGTCGTTGTCGGATTTTCCGTGCGAAGTTTTGAGATCGAAGGAAACGTAAAAAATTCATACAAAACCCAAACGCAAACCGCGCCGACCAACACTAGAGTTAAAACTTTTGTCCAATACCACATAAACTCAATTACAAATTATCAATTACGAATTACGAATTGTAAATCACAAAGTTCTTCATTCGTAATTCGTAATTTGAAATTCGTAATTTATTTGGATTCGCCAATCATATTTCCGACGATTTTTCCGCTCGAAATTACGCCGGGCATTCCTGCGCCGGGATGCGTTCCTGCGCCGACGAAATAGAGATTCGGGATGTCTTCGCTTTGATTGTGCGGGCGCAAATATGCCGATTGCGTTAAAATCGGCGCGACGGAAAATGCCGAGCCGAGATAGCTGTTCAGCGTTCCTTCAAAATGCAGCGGGTCAATGTGCGTTTCGGAAATAATGTGTTTTGAAAGTTCGGGCATATAGTTTTCTTCCAAAAATTTGATTATCGAATCGCGGTAGCTTTTCGCTTTTTCGCGCCAATCAATCTTCGCGCCGAGATGCGGCACGGGCGAGAGAACATACCAAGAATCGCAACCTTCGGGCGCAAGACTTGGGTCGGTCGCCGTCGGGCGATGCAGGTAAAGCGAGAAATCTTCGGCTAAAACTTTTTTATCGAAAATGTCTTCGAGCAAGCCTTTATATCGTTTGCCCATAATGATTTCGTGATGCGCCATATTTTCATATTTTCGGTCTGTGCCGAAATAAATCACGAAAAGCGACATCGAATATTCGAGCGATTTTATTTTTTTGTCCGTATTTTTTTTGCGATATTTCTGCGGAATCAAATTTAAATAGGTGAACCCGACATCAGCATTTGAAACAACTGCGTCGGCTTCCAGAAATTCGCCCGTTTTCATTTTCACGCCGTTGGCTTTGCCGTTTTTGATTGAAATTTCATCAACTTCCGCGTCTAAGAAAATCTCGCCGCCGATGTCCAAAAACAAATCGCCAAAGGCTTTAATCAACGCACCCGTTCCGCCCATCGCAAACCACACGCCAAATTTTTGTTCGAGTTCGTGAATCATCGCGTAAATCGAAGTCGAAGTAAAAGGATTTCCGCCGATGAGCAAAGGATGAAACGAAAAGGCTTCGCGCAAGCGTTCGTCTTTGAAATATTTCGATGCAAATTTATAAACCGAACGATCCGAACGCAGTTTTATCATCTGCGGCACGACTTTTGCCATATCCCAAACCGTCGAAAAAGGCTTGTCAATAAGTTCAAACCCGACGCGGTAAATATCGTCCAAATCTTTGGCAAATCGTTTATAATTTTCAATTTCTTTGGGATTGATTTTCGCAATTTGCGCGTAGAGATTTTCTTTGTCGTCGTTGTAATTAAAAACCGTTCCGTCCGCCCAACGAATGTTATAAAACGGATCAATTTTCACGAGTTTGACATAATCCGCAGTCTTTTTTCCCGCCAGAGTAAAAAGTTCGTCAATCAGCCAAGGTGCAGTAATAATCGTCGGTCCGCCGTCGAATTTAAAGCCGTCTTGCTCATAAACGTAAGCACGCCCGCCGAGTTTGTCGCGTTTTTCGACAATCGTAACTTGATGTCCTTGCGCTTGCAGACGAATCGCACACGACAATCCGCCGAATCCGCTACCGATTACTATAATTTTCATTTTTTTATATTATCCACAGATAAACACAGATAAATACAGATAATCAGATTTCTTATCCGTGTTTATCTGTGTTTATCTGTGGACAATTTCTTCAGCTTTATTCGTAAAATTCGACAAATGTTGCGCCCCAACTGCCGGAAAATTCGGCAGCGTTTTTAAAGGTTTTGACGAAATCTTTTTCCGCCAAAACTTTTCTTACAATCTCGCGCTGAACGCCGATTCCTTTGCCGTGAATTATCCGCACAAATCGAAACTTTTTCTTTCGCGCTTCGTCCAGATACGCTTCGACAACCGCCCGCACATCGCGCGGCTGAAACGAATGCAAATCAATCGAATCGGTAATTTCAATCTCAACCGGCTCAGGAAACGGATTTTCCAAATCAACCATTTTTACCTTTTACCTTTTACTTTCCTCCCGCTTTTCGTAATTGGCAATGTCCGCCGGCGGCGTAACTTTCATCCGGTTTTTGTCGCTTAACACAACAAAACGCTTGTCTTCAAGCTGTCCTGTGGCATTATTCCGCAGTTTCAAAGTAAAAGTTTTATTATCGCCTGTGCCTTCGACTTTGAGCGGAAGCAAACCCCAAACGCCGAAATCGTTTTGCGTTTTATAAACCGTGTAATGCGCTTGGTCGTATTTGTCGAAACCGAGAACAAGAATGCCGTCGAAATCCGGTTCAACGCCGTCAACTGCTTTAATTCTATTCGTGCGCCACAAAATTACCCACGCGCCCGGTTTTGACGCTTTCGTATCGGCATTCGCGGTTTTATCGGTCGTGTCGAGGTTGTCGAGTCGTTGCCACGTTACGAATTTTCGGTCATTATGCTGATAAAAAACGATGTCGCCCGGAACTTGCAAATCAACCTGTCTGCCGAAAATCCAACCCGCAGGCGCGGGCGAAACCAACGGATCAAGCCGAATTTGATACCAAATATCATATTTATCATCAATTTCTTCGGGCTGATTTGCTTCCTTCGCGGCTTCGATGTCGGCGTTTTTCGTTTTGCTTTTGGACTTTTTCTGTTCGCCTTTTCGCGCGTCATCAATGTCTAAAGCCTCTTGCGATTTCGGCACGAAACTCCAATCTATAATCTCGAATTTCGAGCCGCTGTCCAGACGCACCAGAATATTATCGTCCTTCATTTCAGGCGTAAGCCGCAAATTTGAGGCGGATTTGATTTGTCCGCTGGCTTGCGGCGGCGAATCTTTAAATGGTTCGACGAGTTTTTGCGATTTCTCGATTAATTCGGTGGTAATTACGTTTTGCGCTTCGATCCAGCCTTCGGTTTGATCTTCGTCGTGGGCGCGGACGCGATACCATGTAACTTTTTGCGATTCGCCGACTTCGTAAGTTTCTAAAATATCCAAAATATCGCCGCGCTTAACTTCCAAAATATCCGCCGCGACAACCGCGTAAGAACTCCGAATCTGCGCCCGAAAAGCAAGGACTTTGCCGGTGCTGTTTAAGCCGACAAGCCCTGTAACACTGTTATAAAAATTGCCCACAACGCCGCAACCGCTCAAAATGAACGATGCGATCAGGATTATGAATAAAACGACTATTTTTCTACTTTTCATTTAGTTTATCAAATAAGAATGTTACCGCAAATCACAACTACTTCTCATTTGGATTTTTGCACGAGTTTTCGCCAATTATTATAACCCAACTCATTTAATAAATCTTTCTGCCGACCGTTTAATTTCGCTTTTACAACCAATTTTGTAAAAGAATTTTCCGTCTTAGCTTCGATGCCGAATGCTTCCAAATCGGTTTGCCACTCAATATTTTCCGCGCTTTCAATGTATTTTTCGACAATTATTTTCAGTTCGCGCCGCGTTTTCAAGATTTGCAAAATTGCCGTGTTTCCGTCAACTTCTTTATTCGGTTTGCGATGTTTTTGATAAATTTCGCGCAAAACTTCGGTTAAATCGCGTTTGCCTTTGCTTTCTTTTAAAATTGCGATGTCGCACAAAAAAGCCGTCAACATTCCACGCGCATAAATCTGAGAATTTCCGCCCGACCAACGATTTTTCGAGGCTTCGATAAGCGAAATTCTCTGCGTTTGAAAACTGTCGAGATTGTATGCGCGGCTCAATGTATCGAGAAAATCTTCAAACCGCAAACGATTAACCGCAACGCCGGTTTTTAAAGATTGATAAAGCGCGAAACCTTCATAAAACCAATCATATCTGCCATTTAAAGCTAAATCGTTCGGCATCCAGAGATGAAAAAACTCGTGGCGAAATTGTTCGTGAATTCTCGACACCGATTGATTTTGAAACGGCATATCGCTCGACATAATCACGACATTTCCGCCGCGTGTTTCCGCTTCCCAATTTCCGTGCGGCGTTTCCTTCGGAAATCTCACGACAAAAACCTGCGCTTTTTCATTCGGTATTTCGCCGAAAATCTTGCGATATTCAAGCAAAATCTCGCTTGCCGCATCTTTTGCCTCATCGTCCGTAAATTGCCATTCGTCCGAAATGATAATTTTTAATTTATCGAATTCTTTTTCGCGCCAATTTTTGCCGATAAAAAATACGGCTTTTTCAATATCGGCAACTTCAAACGAATTTTTCGTTAAACTTTTTTCATTCGCGGAAATTTTCCAATCTTGCGGCAAATCGAATTTGATTTCTGCGCTCTGTTTTTCTCCGAATTGCGGCAGCAAATCATCAAGCATCAAAAAACCTTTTTCGCCCGAAACCCAAGAAATATGCGCCATCGAAGAAAGTTTTTCTTTGCGCCACAAATCAATTTTATAACTGAATGCGGTTGCAAAATTTTCCGCTAAATATTCGCCCGACTGTAATTTTTTGACGGCAACTGTTTGCCCGTTTTTATCAATCACAACAAAGTCCGATATTTTTTCGCCCAGATTTTCCGCGCCGGCAACGGAATTTAGAAACGTCCAATTTTTGCTCGTTCTTTCCGCCGAAAATTTACCCTCAACGCGCAAAATCGGCGGTTCGATTGATTCGATTTTAATATTTGCTTCAAGGTTTTGCGAGTCAGAACGAGAAGCAGCAGCGACTCGGTTTTGCGGTAATTTTAACAGGTCGCTACCGCTCGCTGTTCCGACAAGATTGTTAAATAATTGTAAAATTACCGCAAATGCGGCGAAACTGAATAAAAATGAACGGCGAAGTTTTGACATCATACTAAAATCAGAACTAAAATAATTATTTGGTCGTTTCTATTATTTCGGACTCTTACAGGATAAAAAATTTTATGAGTCTTATCAAAATCGTCATTTATACATTAGCATTTCTGCTGAGTCTTTTATTCTTGGGGCGTTTCTTTTTTTAATGTTTCGGCAATCAAGGCTCGGTAAAATTGTATTTTAGAATTATGCTTTTAGCGTAAGCGGTCTGTTTTGACCGCTTTTTTATTGTTCGGAGTCCAGCCTTCAGGCTGAAAACCGACAGCGAAGCGCATCGGTTTTACACGCTAAAGCGTGGACTCCATACTTAAATTTATGAGTGAATTAAGAAAAATCAAACGCGCACTGATCAGCGTTTCAGACAAAAACGGTATCGTCGAATTTGCCAAAGAATTAAAAAATTTCGGCATAGAAATTATTTCAACAGGCGGCACGGCGAAAAGTTTAAGAGAAAACGGCATTGAAGTTACAGATGTTTCTTCTGTTACCGAATTTCCCGAAATGATGGACGGGCGCGTTAAAACTTTGCACCCGAAAATTCACGGTGCGTTTCTCGCTTTGCGCGATAACGAAAACCACGTCGAAGCAATGAAAACGCATCACATCGAACCGATTGATTTGGTTGTCGTCAATCTTTATCCGTTCGAGCAAACGATTGAAAAAGAAGATGTTAGCTTAATCGAAGCCGTTGAAAACATAGACATCGGCGGACCGGCAATGATTCGTTCAGCATCGAAAAATTGGCGCGATGTCGCCGTTGTTACGGACGCGAAACTTTATGAAAGCGTCATCAAAGAATTAACCGCGCACGACGGAAATTTAAGCCTCGAAACGCGCCAACGCCTTGCCACGCTTGCTTACACACGCACGGCGAGCTACGATTTGGCGATTTCTGCTTATCTTGCAAAACAACTTTCAAACGAAGATTTAGATTTTCTCGAACCGTTTAACCCTTTGCAAAATTTGATATTTATCGAATCGGAAGAAGATTTGGAAGAAAAAATCGGAACTTCAAAAGACGATTTTTCCGAACTCCAATTTATAGAACTCGCCAAGGTTGCCGACCTTCGATACGGCGAAAATCCGCACCAGAAAGCCGCGCTTTACGAAACAAACGAAACAGGCGGAATTGCCCGCGCCGAACAACTTCACGGCAAGGAAATGTCGTTTAATAATTACGTTGATGCCGAAGCCGCGTGGAATTTAGTTTGCGATTTTCAAGAAAGCACTTGCGCGATTATCAAACACACGAATCCATCGGGTGTCGGCGTTGGAAATTCAAACGAAGAAGCCTATCGCCGCGCACTTTCGACCGATCCGATTTCCGCTTTCGGCGGCATTGTCGCATTCAATGAAACGGTTGACGCGATTGTTGCAAACTCTGTCAATGAAGTATTTACGGAAGTAGTAATTGCGCCTGACTTCGATGCGGCAGCACTCGAAATTTTCAAAAAGAAGAAAAATCTGCGCGTTCTTCGCGTCGAAAAAACTGCAAACATTCCGAGCCTCGAATACAAACAAATTTCGGGCGGATTTCTCGTCCAAGACCGCGATATTTTGCAAATTTCGGCGGAAGATTTAAAAATAGTTTCAAACAAACAACCGACCGAAGAACAAATTCGCGCACTTCTTTTCGCGTGGAAAGTTTGCAAGCACGTCAAATCAAACGCCATTGTTTTCGCTAATGAAACGCAAACAATCGGAGTCGGCGCAGGACAAATGAACCGCATTGATTCCGTGCGAATCGCGGCAATTCGCGCCGAAAGATTCAATCTGCCTTTGCAAAACAGCGTTCTCGCTTCCGATGCGTTTTTCCCGTTCCGCGACAATGTCGATGCGGCGGCGAAGGCGGGCGTCACCGCGATCGTGCAGCCCGGCGGCTCGATCCGCGACCCCGAGACCATCGCCGCCTGCGACGAACACGGGCTCGCGATGATCTTCACCGGCGTGCGGCACTTCCGCCATTGACCCAATGTACTCCTCACGCTCCGCGTGAGGACCGCATCACGCGGAGCGTGATGAGTACGTTTTCGAGCTTGACCCGCCGCACCCCGCGTGCTATCGCTCGACCGTTCGCGCCGGATTCCCACCCTGCGCCGGTCGAGGGCGGCGCGGTCGGGGGGGGGGGCGGGCGGGCAGGTGGGGGCGGGGGGGGGGGGGGGGGGGGGGGG
>JANNYB010000081.1:0-7141 GCA_031409875.1 Acidobacteriota bacterium
CCGGCAATTGCGATTCGACAAAAAAATTCGACGAAAAATCCGCGCTCGACCGTTGCCACACAAACCGAAATTTACGATTATTTGCGTCTGCTTTTTGCGCGTGTCGGACAGACTTTTTGCTATAAATGCGATAACGAAGTAAAAAAAGATTCTCCCGAATCTGCGGCTGATGAAATTCTTGAAACTCTTGCAGACGGAACGAGATTCTACGTTCTTTTCCCGCTGGAAAAATCCCAAATCCCAAATCCCAAATCCCAAATCGCCAATCTTATGGGTTTGATGCAAAACGGTTTTACGAGATTTTTCCGCGACGGCGAAACGATTGATTTGCAAAAGCCGGAAGATTATAAATTTGAAGATTTTGAAAACACTTTCGTTTTAATTGACCGTCTGAAAGCCGAAAAATCAATTCGTCAAAGATTGGTTGATTCGCTCGAAACTTGTTTCCGCGAATGCGGCGCGGCAGTCATTCGTAGCGCAAGCGTCCCGCTTGCAGTATCGGGCGCGTCCCGCGTCCCAGTCAAAAAAAATTTGCGCGTCTTTGATTGATAGATTTACGGTTTCGGGCAAATTTCGTCCGCCGACTTTTACGGCTTGCGCTTCTTTCCGAAGTCGTCCGCTTTTGCATTCCGGGCAAGTCGTATAGCCGCGATATTTTGCCATAAAAACGCGGACGTGGAGTTTGTATTTTTTCGTTTCAAGCCACGAAAAAAATCCGCGAACGCCTTTCCATTTACCTTTTCCTTCAAAAATCGCCGTCCGTTGCGCGTCGGTCAAATCGGCAAACGGCGTTTTCAAAGAAATGTCTTCGACGGCACAAAAACTTTTCAAAGCCTTAAAAGCCCAATCGTATTGCGGGCGCGTGAACGGTTCGACCGCGCCTTCCGCAATCGAAAGATTTTCGTTCGGCACAACCAATTCAAAATCAACATCAATCGTATTTCCAAAGCCTTGACACAGCGGACACGCACCGAAAGGCGAATTAAAACTAAACAAACGCGGTTCGGGTTCTTCGTAAATCGTGCCGTCGAATTTGCAGATGAATTTATCCGAAAAATTTAGCGTTTGCGGTTCTTTTTCCGCCGTTACGACAACTGCCGCGCCGCATTCGCGGAAACAAATTTCGAGCGAATCAACCAATCTTTGCCGAATTGATTTTTCGGCTTTCAGAC
This sequence comes from Acidobacteriota bacterium, assembly GCA_031409875.1. Lineage (GTDB taxonomy): Bacteria > Acidobacteriota > Blastocatellia > Pyrinomonadales > Pyrinomonadaceae > CALMEH01. Next base: position 1,173 of record JANNYB010000081.1, read on the forward strand.
GGTCAATTAAAACGAAAGTGTTTTCAAAATCTTCAAATTTATAATCTTCCGGTTTCTGCAAATCAATAGTTTCACCGTCGCGGAAAAATCTCGTAAAACCGTTTTGCATCAAACCCATGAGATTTGCGATTTGCGATTTGCGATTTGCGATTTTTTGGTCGTTTTCTAACGAAAATAAAACGTAAAATCTCGTTCCGTCTGCAAGAGTTTCGAGAATTTCATCGGCGGCAGATTCGGGCGAATCTTTTTTTACTTCGCGTTCGCATTCGTAACAGAAAGTTTGTCCGACTCTGGCGAAAAGAAGCCGCAAATAATCGTAAATTTCGGTTTGTGTGGCAACAGTTGAGCGCGGATTTTTGGTGGAATTTTTCTGTCGAATCGCAATTGCCGGCGCGATTCCGATGATTTCGTCAACGTCGGGCTTGTCCATTCGTTCGAGAAACTGCCGCGCATACGCCGAAAGCGATTCGACATAGCGGCGTTGACCTTCGGCATAAAGCGTATCAAAGGCGAGCGAAGATTTGCCCGAACCCGACACGCCCGTTACCACCGTCAATTTATTAAGCGGCAAATGAAACGAAATGTTTTTCAGATTATGAACCCGCGCACCGCGAACTTCGATTGATTCTTCTTTGGGCTTTACTGCTTGCATAGTCAAAAATTTGTGCCGTTTAAGCAAAATTCTATTCTATCAAATCAAGCGCAAAGGTAAAAGTTTGGAATAAAATTGAAAAGTAAAGGTATAATAATTTTATGAAAACCGCGATTATTTTTATATTTTTAATTTTGTCCGTTTCGTGTTCGATGCAATCGGTTGAGAGCCAAAAACGCGACGGAAATTCGCCATCACAAATCACGAATCCGCAATCGAAACAGCCGGTTTTGGTCGAACTTTTTACATCGGAAGGTTGTTCGAGTTGTCCACCCGCCGACAAAATTTTGGCTTTTTTGCAGAAAGAACAACCCGCACCGCAAGCCGAAATTATTACGTTGGCGTTTCACGTTGATTATTGGGATTATCTCGGCTGGAAAGACGCATTTTCATCCGCCGAATTTTCAAAAAGACAAGAATCTTACGGCAGTAAATTCAAAATTGATTCGATTTACACACCGCAGATGATTGTTGACGGACAAGCCGAATTTGTCGGAAATAATTCGGGCAAAGCCGTAAATTCGATAATGGCGGCGGCAAAATCGCCAAAGGCGAAAATCGAACTCGCGCTTAACGAAAATAATTTGAAAATCAACATATCACAAATTTCCAAAATCGAAAACGCCACAGTTTTTGCGGCAATCGCCGAAAACGATATTTCAACCAACGTCAAACGCGGCGAAAATTCGGGCAAAATTTTGCCGCATACTTCCGTTGTCCGCGAACTCAAAAACGTCGGAGTTGTCAGCGGCGCGAATTCGACATTTTCAACCGAAACCGTTTTACAATTTCAACCTAATTGGAAAAAAGAAAACTTGAAAATAATCGTCTTCGTGCAGGAAAACGAAAGCCGCAAAATCTTAGGCGTGAATCAAATTCAATACAAATAAAAAAAAGGGAAACTCCAAAAAAGTCTCCCTTTCTCCTCTTCTCACTTTCTAACTTTCTGTTTTATTGCGGCACAGGCGGTTGTGCGCCCGGCGGAACAATCCAGATTTCGACTGATGTTTTCGGACGAGTTCCCCATTTGGTTATGACGATACGACTCGGATCAACGCCGCGCGTTCTGACCAAATAATCAAGTGATCGTCTGCCGATGCTGTCGGCACTTTTACTTTTTCTGTCCGTGCCTTGATAAAGAATAATGTAAAGTTGGGCATCGGGAATATTTTGTAATTGAATTACGCAATTATCGAAACGTGCTTTGTCTTCATCAAACGGACCGACTTCAAAAATGTCGCAACGAAACGGTTTCTTTTCCTCGATAAATTCATTTTCGGTTTTGGTCGGAATTGTTTGTTTGCAGAATTCGTCATAAACGCCGTCATTGACATCGAGATTAACGCGGATTTGTTCGCCGTTCGTGTCTTTCGTCGAAATGGCAATCGTATCGGTATTTAATCCGTCAATAATCGCCGCCGATGCCGGAAAAACGCTCCACGCAAAATTTACGGGAATCGCTCCGTTTGTAACGCGGTTAATGGCTTTGAAATAAATCGTGTCGCCTTTAACGTATTTTGCCGGACCTTGAACAATAACGTCATACGGGCATCTTTCTTTTTCAACTTTTTCGACAACCGTTAAACAAACGCAATGTTTTTTGCCTTTCTCGAAATTAATCTTTCGGCTGAATTTCTGTCCGTTCGGACCTTCGACTTCAACCAAATGTTCGCCCGGCGTAAGGTAGAAAACGGCTTCGCTTGCAGTGCCGCTCATCCCGATAACTTGTCCATCAACTTTGACCGGATAAGACAGCGGCGAAGTTTTAACCGTGAGAACTCCCGAATTTTTGTTTAATTTACCCTGGCTGAAAACTGCGCTCGTAGTGCCAAAAATCAACATCAGCCCGACAACGAATAAAAAATTGTATTTAATCTTTTTCATCTTTTTAACCTCATTTTTGTTCTGCGTCCCGTCTTTAGACGGCTTCTTGCGCCGCGCTTCGCTGGCGGTCAGCCAGAAGGCGGGACTCAAAACTTAAAATTTAATTCTCCGTGTTTGTTTGCTCCTTCTTACCGAATTTTTTGCGTGCGGCAATTCCGATTCCGGCAAGTCCGGTTCCGAAAAGTAGAAGCGTCATCGGCTCCGGCACAGGCTCAGGCGGTGTCGGTGTCGGTGTCATCGTCGGCGTTTCCGTCGGTGTCGCTGTCGGTGTCGGCGTTTGTGTTGTCGGCGTTGTCGGTGTCGGCGTTTTGTCTTTGCCCGGAATCAGGAAAAGAAGCGGAACTGCCGCAAAACCTAATGCCCAATACGGAAACTTGCCTCCGCCACCCGTTGTCGGTTGGTCGCAATCGCAAACTTCTTCTTCAACGATTTCCGTTGTTTTCTTAACAATCATTCGGTCATCGTCTTGTGTCGGCGTTGCGATTACAGTGTCATCGTCGTCGTCATCGGTTTTGATAACCAAATCATCAACAAGGCGCAACTGCGAAAAATTGCCCGTATTGGCTTTGCCCGGTTTGGCATTTACAACTTGAACAACCTGGTTTAAACGCACCGGCGCAGCGAATACGGATGTTGCCGCTAACAAAATTGAAGCTAAACAAAATCCCGAAATTACATATCTAAATAAATTTTTCATCTTTTTTATTACCAACCTGAATTCGATTTCAGTGTAAGACGATACATACCGGAGCGAGTCGTTCGATTTGACTCGCCGATAAAATAGTTGTCGGGGCTTGATTTCCAAACTATATCAAAACTGTGAAAAAAATCAAATCACTTTTTCACCTTTTACCCCAAAAACCGTTTTTGTCGGTTATTCTAGTGGAAAATATTCTTAATTCAAGGGTTTTTCCAGAAAAATTGAAGTTTTTTTCAAAAAAATTTGCAAGTAAATCGTGTTTCAAACCAATAGGCAAAAATAAAAAGGCGAAATCAGGTATTTATTCCAAATTTCGCCTTTTATTTTTTACCTTTATAACCTTCGGCTCCAGCTTTTTCTTGGTCAGAACAGAGAGCGGTAGCGACTTGCTAAACCACAATAGAATAACAGGTCGCTACCGCTTTCTGTTCTGACTTTTAGCCTTCGGCGTTGGCTTTTTCTTCGCTGAGAACAGCTTTACGCGAAAGTTTTATTTTATTGCCTTCTTTGCCGATACATTTAACCATAATTTGCTGACCTTCTTTGAGTTCATCGCGGACATCGCGGACTCTTCTGTCCGAAATTTCCGAAATATGCAACAAGCCGTCAACACCGGGGAAAATTTCGACGAACGCGCCAAAATCAACGATGCGATTAACCGTTCCAAGATACGTTTCGCCAATGTCGGCTTCTGCCGTGAGCGCACGAATGCGATCAACAGCGGCTTGCGCGGCTTCACCGTCAGCCGTCGCAATCAAAATCGTGCCATCGTCTTCGATGTCAATTTTCGCGCCGGTTTCTTCCGTAATCGAGCGAATTGTTGCACCGCCTTTACCGATGACATCACGAATTTTATCAGGATGAATTTTGAGCGTGATGATGCGCGGCGCATATTCCGAAAGGTCTTCACGCGGTTCGGCAAGTGCTTTCGCCATTGCTTCCAAAATATGCAGACGACCTTTTCGCGCTTGCTCTAAGGCTTCTTGCAAAATCATTGCGTTGATTCCGGCAATTTTAATGTCCATTTGCAAAGCGGTAATGCCGTCGGCAGTTCCCGTAACTTTGAAATCCATATCGCCGTAGTGATCTTCTGCGCCGGCAATGTCTGACAAAATCGCGTAACGATTGCCTTCCAAAACTAAGCCCATCGCAATTCCCGCGACCGGCTTTTTAATCGGAACACCTGCGTCCATCAATGAAAGACAACCGCCGCAAACCGTCGCCATCGAACTCGAACCGTTTGATTCGGTGATGTCGGAAACGATGCGAAGCGTGTAAGGAAAATCTGCTGCATCCGGCAAAATTGCTTGCAAAGCGCGACGGGCAAGATTTCCGTGTCCAACTTCGCGGCGCGACGTAAAGCCAACTCGACCTGTTTCGCCAACCGAATACGGCGGGAAATTGTAATGCAACATCACGCGCCGCCGAGTTTCGCCTTTTTCCAAATCATCCATAAATTGCTCGTCCATCTTCGTTCCCAAAGTTGTCGTAACAATCGCCTGCGTTTCGCCGCGTGTAAAAAGTGCCGAACCGTGAACTCGCGGAAGCCAGCCGACTTCGCACGAAATCGCACGAATTTCGCTGAATTTTCGTCCGTCCGGTCGCCGTTTGTTGCCGAGCATATCTTCGCGGAAGATTTTTTCTTTCAAATGTCCGAAAACTTTTCCCGCCATCGAGCGTTTTGCCGCGTCATCTTCGGGATAACTTTCGACAACTTCTTTTTTCAGCGCATCAAGTCCGGCGTAAGTTGTCAATTTATCTCTGCCTGTTGAATCAAGTGCTTCGCGCAGTTTTGCAGTATAATTTTTTTCGATTTCGGCGAGAACAGTTTCATCCAAAGCAGGCGCAACAAATTCGCGTTTTTTGATGTCCAAGGCTTTAAACAATCCGTGTTGCCACAAGCAAAGACGCTTGATTTCTTTGTGCGCGAGCATCAAAGCCTCAACCATAATTTGTTCGGAAACTTCGTTTGCTTCGGCTTCAACCATTACGACGGCTTCTTCAGTTCCGGCAACAATCAAGTTTAAAAGCGATTCGCGCCGTTCGTCATACGTCGGATTTATCAAATATTTTCCGTCAACTAAACCGATACGAACGCCCGCAATCGGATTATCAAACGGAATATCCGAAAGATAAAGCGCACAACTCGCGCCCGTAATTGCAATTACGTCAGGATCATTATCCGAATCAGCCGAAAGAACTGTCCCGACAATTTGCGTTTCAAACCGATAACCATCCGCAAAAAGCGGACGAATCGGGCGGTCAATCAAACGACAAGTTAAAGTTTCTTTTTCGTTAGGACGACCTTCGCGGCGAAAATAATTTCCCGGAATACGTCCGGCTGATGAAGGCGATTCACGATATTCGACCGTGAGCGGGAAGAAATCCAAGCCCTCGCGTGCGGTGCGTGCGCTGACTGCCGTAACTAAAATCATCGTATCGCCATAGCGAATCACGACCGAACCATCGGCTTGTTTGGCGACTTTGCCCGTTTCGACGGTCAATTCCTTATCGCCTAATTTTATTGATTCATTCAAATATTTTTTCTGTGACATTATGTTTTCCTCATTTTCAAATAAACAAAAAGCGACAAAAGCTCACTCGTGAAAGCCCTTGCCGCCTTAGGAAATATTTTGCGACATTATTCTCTTTTCGTCTGCGTTTTAATGCGCTGTCACGTTCAGCTTTCGCACCCGAAATCTTCGAGAGAACCGCTATTTTGATGACTCGAAG
>JANNYB010000082.1:0-14113 GCA_031409875.1 Acidobacteriota bacterium
AGATAAAAAAAATCCGTGTCTGCGCGTGTGTTTCGTGGACAGAAAAAAATCTATCCACTGATTACACGGAAAGCACGAAAAAAACAAGGGCATATCAGTCGAGCGCGTTGCTCAATCAATTTCTATGCCGCTCAGTAATGAGTTTGATTAGACAAAAGGAAAGCAGGAAATTTTAATTTCCGCTTTTCTTTTTTTATGTTTGAACATATTTCTTCCGAAAAACTCTCGAATTTATCTGAAGCGTCTTGCACTTTATTATAAATCTGCTAATAATTTAACTTACATAAGCATTCCATTTTTGCAAGAAATAGATTTCCCCTGCTTGTTTCATAACTCAAAGGTCTGTTTAGTTTAAAACTTAATTAATTTATTGTTTTCGGAGGAGAGATAAAGGTAATGAAATATTCAAATATGTTGAAATCAATGATTTTAACGACACTTTTTTTATTGTTTTCGGTTTCAACGGCAAGTGCCGTAACTTTTGTGGTCAATACGACTGCCGACACGCAAGACGTGCTACTTAACGATGGCTTGTGTGCGGACGCGGCAGGCGCGTGTTCGCTTCGGGCGGCGATTTCGGAATCAAATGCTTTCGCAGGCGCGGATATTATTACGCTTCCGGCGGGAACTTATACACAGGCTTTAGTTGCGGCGGCTGAAAACCTCAATGCCGGAGGTGATTTTGACATTGCATCCGATATAACAATCAACGGAGCAGGTTCCGGCACAACTATTATTCAAGCAAATGCGTTACCGGCAACTGCAACTGAGAGGGTTCTTCACTTTGTTGCTGGCTCGCCAATAGCTGTAATCAATGATGTAACAATCCAAAATGGTAACACCACAGGTCTTAACGGTGCGGGTATGAGACTTGATAGTGGTTCAATAAATGTAACCTTAACCCGTGTTTTGATAACGAGCAATCGCACAACGACAAGCGGCGGCGGAATTTCTGTTTCAACTACACCCGCAACGCTGACGATTACCGATAGCACAATCAGCAACAACACATCGGGGGCATCAGGTGGCGGAATGGTTATTTCCATAGTTGCGAATGTCACTATTACGGGTTCGACATTTACAGGAAATACCGCTTCAAGCGCAACTGCGGGAACATCGGGCGGAGGTATTGCCCAAACAGGTGCAACATCTTCGATGACTATTACGAACACAACTATTTCAAATAACCTTTCAAACGTCACGGCGGCTGCCGGAAACGCTTTTACAGGTGGTCTCCATGTTACTGCCGGAACTGTAAATGTTACAGGAAGCACGATTACGGGAAATCAAGCACGAGTAACCGGCGGAACAGGAGCGGCTCTGGTTGGCGGAGTCTATAACCAACAAGCAACGGTTAATCTTACCAATTCAAGCGTAACGAATAACACAGTTTCTAATACTGTTACTGCAACGCTCGCCGTTCATGCAGGAATCAGGACATTGGCAGGAGCGATCGCCGCGACAACTACCCTTACTAACACCACGGTCAGCGGGAACACCGCGGGCGGCGATGGCGGAGGCGTTGTAAATATTCCGACATCCACTTTGAATTCGACAACCAATATTATCGGTTCAACCATCTTCGGGAATACTTCAACGGCAGGTGCCGGTGGCGGTGTCTTGAACTCCAGCGGATCTACGACAGCAACTTCGGTCGGGGCGGTGAACATCACCAATTCAACGATTCGCAATAACAACGCGACGTTTGGTGCCGGAATTATGAATCAAATATCAGCTACAGCCGGAATCGGTGCGGCAACAATTACGCTGACAGGTTCAACTGTAAATGGAAATATTGCCACCGGAAACGGCGGCGGAATTTACAATATTTCCTTTTCCGGCACCACCGGCACGGCAACCATAAATTCAACCAATTCAACCATCAGCGGAAATCGCGGTGCAAACGGCGGCGGAATTACGAACGAAAACGGAGCGGCTGCCTTTGGTGCAACGTCCAATCTAAATTTCTCAACCGTTGCTTCAAATATGGCGACAACGAGCGGCGGCGGCTTAAATCAAAGCGGAGCCGGCAGTTTGATTAATCTAAAAAACAGCATCGTTGCCGACAATACGGCGACGACTTCGGGACCGGATATTTTCGGCACGATTACTTCGCAAGATTATAATCACGTTGAAGATGTAACGGGTGGAACATTTTTAGTTGATTCGAGTGGAAAATCAAATAAAATCTCCGTTGCCTCGTTTCTGCCTTTGCCGAATGATGTAACGGGATCTGACCCGTTGCTTGGCGCATTGGCAAACAACGGCGGCACGACGCTGACGCAACTTCCGGCAGTTGCGAGTCCGGTAACGAACACGATTCCGAATGGCACGAACGATTGCGGCACGACGGTTACGACTTCGCAAAATGCCGTTACTCGTCCACAACAAACCGGATGCGAAAAAGGTTCGGCTGAACGTATGGGAGTTGTCGCGGCAAACGCTTCGATTAGCGGCAGAGTTTCGGCGGCAGACGGCACAGGCATTCGCAATGCGATTATTGTTGTTTCGGGCGGAAGTTTGTCGCAACCGATTTACGTTCGCACGGGAACATTCGGATATTACAACATCGAAGATTTGGAAGTCGGCGGAACTTACGTTTTGACGGTTAATTCAAAACGCTTCACGTTCACCAATCCGAGCCGTGTCATCACGCTCAACGAAAACGTCGGCGATGCTGATTTTATTGCCGATGCGCCGTAATTGTTTTTTCCGTGTCTGCGCGTGTGTTCCGTGGATAAAAAAGAGACTGTCCACGGAAAACACGGAATAGGACAAAAAAAAATCCGTGTTTTTAGTGTATTCAGTAGATAAAAAGAAACTATCCACGGAAAACACGGAAAGCACGGAAAAGAAGATAAAAAAATCCGTGTCTTTCGTGTTTTCCGTGGACAGAAAAAAAACTATCCACGGAAGGCACGGAAAGCACGGAAAAAGAAGAAGCAAAGATGAGGGAATTGATTTATCAAGTGGAAACGGGCGCGATAATCGGCGCGGCGCAGGAAGTTTATTATCAACTCGGCACGGGATTTCTCGAACCTGTTTATCAAGAAGCGATGGGAGTTGAAATGAATCGCCGGAAGATTCCTTTTGAAGCGCAGAAGCAACTCTTTATCAATTACAAAGGGACGATTCTGAAGAAAGATTATTTTGCTGATTTTGTGGGTTACGAAAAGATAATCGTCGAACTCAAAGCCGAATCCGCTTTGTGCGGGCGCGATGTGGCACAGCTTTTGAATTATCAAAAGATTGCCAAGATGCGTGTCGGTTTGCTTTTTAATTTCGGAAGCGTCGGGAAACTCGAATTTAAACGGTATGTTATATGATTCTTTTTCCGTGTCTTTCGTGTGTTCCGTGGACAGAAGAAAAACTATCCACAGAACACACGGAAAGCACGGAAAAGAAGACAAAAAAAAATCCGTGTCTTCCGTGTGTTCCGTGGACAGAAAAAAACTACCCACGGAAGGCACGAAACTAAACTTCGTTAAATCGTTCATCAAACGACATTTTTGGCGGTTTCCATCTAAAGCATTTTCTATGCCGCTCAGTAATGACAAAATACACGAAAAAGATTAAATTTTCTAAAATTCTTAACAAATCTGCCTCAAACATCTTGACAATAATACAAATCCGCTTATACTTCCAACATAAGTATTTTTAACTAAAAATAAAAAGACACCTATATCCCCGAAAGCAAACTTGAACCATAAATATTTGAGAAATCAGATGTTTCAAGGCTTTTTAGGCAAAAAAAGAGAAAAAGGCAGATTTTGGAACTATATCGGTAAGCAAGAAAAAGACACTCCGATGACGATTGATTTAACAAAATAATAAATCAGTCCGTCATTCTTTTGTGTGCGCGTGGCGAATTTATCGCCGATAAATTTAACCTGCGATTGTTACCGAATAAATTGAAGTAAATTTAAGAGGAGAGATTTTATGAAGTCATTGAGAATTATTACGTTGCTGACATTTGTTATGTTAGCTTTTGCAATCAGCGCAGCGGCGCAGGTAACAGTAACCAATCCGGGTAATACAACACCCGGACTTGCCGCGAGCTATGGCGATTTGGCAACGGCTATTACGGATTTAAATGCCCAAACCGCCATTTCAGGTCCGGTAACGATTACGCTTGACCCGGCTAATCCGCAGACAGCACCTTCGGGTGGCTATGCGATTACCGCATCGCTTGCCGGTGCATCTGCCACCAATACCGTTACCATTGCGGGCAGCGCAAATACCATAACCGCGCCGATAACTCATACTGTCGGGGCTTTGAACGATGGTATCTTTAAGATTATCGGCTCGGACTTCATTACCATTAGCGGTTTTACAATGGTGGAAAATCCCGCGAATATTGTAACGGCTGCGGCGACCAATACCATGACCGAATGGGGCGTGGCACTTCTTTATGCTTCGACAACAAACGGCGCACAGAACATTACGATTACCGGCAATACGATTGACCTCAATCGAACCTATCAAAATACTTTCGGGATTTACAGTAACTCAACGCACTCGGCAACGACGGTAACAACCTCTGCCACTGCAACCACCACAGCGGGCGGCAATAGCGGTTTGACGATTACTGCCAATAACATTACCGATGTCAACAACGGCATCGTGGTCGTTGGTCCGCTCGGAGCGGCAGACTATAATGATCCGGTAACAATCGGTGGAACTGCCCCCAATGCGAATACCTTAACAAATTATGGCACAACCGGAACATTCTCCGGCTATGCCAATGTCTCCGGCACGGTCAATGGTATTTTGGTGAGGAATACAAAAAACGCGACCGTCTCGTTTAATTCCATTACAAGCTCTGTCGGCGGTGTTACCGCAGGCACACTAAACGGAATTCAATTTCCCGCCTTTAGTGTTGCGCCAACGGGAACATTTACGCAAAATGTCAACAATAATACAGTTTCATTACAAAGTGGCTTAATAGCCGGTGCGATGAACGGTATTAATATTTTAGGAACGACTGCAAGTGTAACTTCAATCATCAACGTCAACAACAATAATTTTGCTAACTTCGGTCATACGGTTGCCGGAACCGGAGCAATTATATTCATTACCCAAGCCGGGACTCATTTGACCCAAAGCATTTCAAATAACACTTTTACCAATATGACGGTCAATACGACCAGCTCGGTAACGTTTATTTCAAACGGTAACAGTCTTCCGGCGGGCGGGACTAAAAATGTCAACAACAACTCGATTGTAACTGGATTCAGTAAAACCGGCGCAGGCGGCACGGTAACCGGATTTGTTGATGCGGGAGGCAGTCCGGCAGGAGCAACGAATAATTCCAACAATAATAATTTTTCAAACGTAACCATTATTGGCACTACCATATTTCAGGGAATTAACAATAATGATGGCGGTGCGCCGAATAGAAATGTTACCGGAAATACGGTCAGCAATATTACCGGAGGCACCGGCTCGATTACCGGCATACTGACGAGTTTCGACGGTGGCACGATAACGGTTTCAGGAAACACCGTGAGTAATCTTAATGGTGCCGGCGTGGTTACGGGAATGACGCACGGTTCGGGCGCGGGACTTCGCTCGATAACGCAAAATACGGTTCATACTTTAACGGGAAGCGGAACGGGAACTGTTACGGGTATTGTTAATAGTGCGACTACTACTTTATCCTCAACTCTTTCGCGCAACAAAGTTTACGGTATTTCAAATACCAACGCGGGCGGCGCGGCTAGCGGAATAACTGTTTCGGGCGGCACGACCATTAATGTTCAAAACAATCTTGTCGGCGACATCACGACTCCGAATGCAAATGCGGCGATTCCTTTGACAGGCATCAATGTTTCGGGCGGCACGACCGTTACTGTTGATTTCAATTCAGTTTATTTAAACGCGACCAGCGCGGGCGCATTGTTCGGTTCAGCCGCTATCAATGTTTCAACTACGCCGAATGTTACGCTTCGCAGCAACATTTTTGTTAATCTTTCGACTCCGACAGGCGCGGGCGAAACCGTTGCTTATCGGCGCACGACAGCAACGCTGGCGAGTTACGCGGCGGCATCAAACGGCAACTTGTTTTATGCCGGAACGCCTTCGGCAACTAATCTGATTTTTACGGACACAGTAACCGACCATTCGACGCTTGCAGGTTATAAAGCTCTTGCAAGTCCGCGTGATTCGACTTCGGTAACGGAAAATCCGCCGTTCTTAAGCACGACCGGATCAAGCGCAATGTTTTTACATATTAGTGCGGTAATTGCCACACAAGTTGAAAGCGGCGGCGTATCGGTTGGCGGAATTACACTTGACTTTGATGGCGATGCTCGTGCGGGAACGCCCGACATCGGCGCAGATGAATTTATAGGTATTCCGATTGATTTAGTCGGTCCGGCGATTAGTTATACGGCTTTTGCAAATACGGCATTGCTGGCAAATCGCCCACTGACGGTTACGATTACCGACGCTTCGGGCGTTGCCGGCGGCGCACTCGCTCCGCGTATCTATTTCCGCAAAAATGCCGGAGCTTACTTCTCGACACAATGCACGGGAGCAAGTCCGACATATACTTGCACGATTGATTATTCACTCGTCGGCGGTTCTGCGGTGGCTGATGTAATCGATTACTTTGTTGTCGCGCAAGACACGGCAGGAAATGTCAGTATCAATCCGAGCGCAGGTGCGGTTGCAACCGATGTAAATACGGTTACGACTCCGCCGACCACGCCGAATACATATACGATTATCGCGGCGTTCTTGTCAACAGTAAGCGTTCCGGGCGATTTCCCGTCATTAACCAATGTCGGCGGATTGTTTGAAGCAATGAATGCCGGAGCATTTACGGGCAACACGGTTGTCAATATTACGGCTAGTTTGGCAGGTGAAACAGGCGCAGTCGCTTTGAATCAACTTGCTGAGGAAGGCGCAGGAGCCGGAACTTATACCGTTCTTATCAAACCGATGAGCGCAGGTCTCACAATTTCGGGTATTGCGCCAATTGCGGTTATTCGTCTTAACGGCGCAGACCGTGTCAGAATTGACGGTTCGACAGCGGCATCAGTCGTTGGTGGAACTCCGGCGTTGCGTGAATTGACCATTCAGAACTTAAGCACTTCAACAACTTCGGGTGTTATCCACATCGGTTCGGCAACGGGAAGTTCTAACACGAATACCGTTAGAAACCTTATCGTTCTAGGCAATGACCCGCTTCAAACTATAACCGGTATTTCGACCGGCGGCGCAACTCCGACTTCAACGGCGGCATTTGTCAATAACAATAACCGCATTGAAAACAATAGTATCCAAAGAGTTCAAGTGGGTATTTTCACTCGCGGTGTCAGCCAAGCCACGCTTAATACAGGAACCGTGATTACGGAAAATGATTTAAGTGCGACAGGTTTGAATCGCGTCAGACAATTCGGCATCTTTGTCGGAAACGAAGACGGCATCCAAATTAATCAAAACAGCATTGGCGGTATTGATACTCTTGATGTTGGCGGGGATACGTTCGGTATTGCCGCCGGTATCGGAGCTATTAGCACGTCAACAACAACAACAACATTCGGCGTAACCAATGCAGTCATTGCCCGAAACAAGATAAATGGCGTAAAACAAGATGCCACTTTCTCGGCGGCAGGAATTGCAGTTGCCGGAATCGCCGGCACAAATAGGATTGCCAATAATATGATTACCGGCGTTATCAGCGATGGTAACGCAGGTGATATACCTGCCGGAATCTTTGTTACGGGCGTTACCGGAACAACTACGAGACTGTATTATAATGCGGTTTCGATGACCGGCGACCGCAATCTTTTATTGACTCCTGGAGCCACACAAGAGCCGAGTTATGGTATTGCCATAAGCGGCACTGACCCGATAGTTGAGATGAAAAATAACATCTTCTACACGACTCAACTGGCTGATTTAGGCACGAGTCCGAATGCCTTTAGTTTTGCCATCGGAATGACTACGACGACATTTGCTAATCTTGATTCCAATTACAATGATTTTTGGTCAACAGGAGTAAATGACGGCGGATTCCGCTCGGGTTCACTTACCGGAGGTCTCGGAACTGGTTATGCGACTTTAGCACTTTGGAATGGTGCGACCGGAGATGATCCGATTGCTACTTCGTTGGAAGTTGATCCGTTGTTTGTATCGGACTTAAACGATTTGCATCTTTCGGGAATTGCAAGTCCGATGTATGACAAAGGAATAGCAATAACAAGTCCGATTGCGATAACTGACGATTTTGACGGGCAAACCCGCTCGTTGGTCGGTTTTGCTGGCGGCGTTCCCGACATCGGTGGCGACGAAGCACTTGCTCCGTTGGCGGCAGAAGGTTCGATAAGCGGTCGTGTAATGGCGGCGGACGGCGTTGGTATTCGCAATTCGGTAATTACCGTTACGGGCGGAAACTTGACCGAACCGCGTGTCGTTCGCACAAGTGCATTCGGATATTATTCGATTGACGGTCTGGAACTCGGCAGCACTTACGTTGTAACTGTGCGGTCGAAGAGATTCGTCTTTGAAAATCAAAGCGTCATCGTTACGTTGCAGGAAAACGTCGGTGATCTCGATTTTCAAGCCATTCCGTAATGGTTTGAATCGTTAAAACTACATAAGGAAAAGATTTCTTCGGAAGTCTTTTCCTTTTTTTCATTACTGAGCGGCACAGAATTTGATTATGAAATCATAGTGCTTGAGTTTTCGATGCTTTTTTCCGTGTTTTCTGTGTTTTCTGTGGATAGAAAAAAAATCTGTCCACGAAAAACACGAAAAACACGGAAGAAAAACTTCGTTAAACGCCCGAATAAATGACATTTTCCGGGTCGGCAAATTCTATGCCGCTCAGTAATGTTGTTTTGTGCGATAATGTCGATGTTTATGTCTATTTACGAAAATCTCGAACCGATAAATTTGGAAAAAATCAACACTTACGAACTTGCTTCGCGCCCAAGCAAAGTTACGGTTGAAGATTTTGCCGCGCCCGTTAGCGAAAACGATTCGATGAAGGAATTTCTCGATAATCTGCCGAATATTCTTGCCGTGCAATCGCTCAGAGAAATCGCAAAGCAAATTCGCCGCGCTAAAAGTTTGGGCAAACCAATCATTATCGGCATCGGAGGACATATTATCAAAACCGGACTTGCGCCGATCTTGATTGATTTGATGGAGCGCGGGTTTATTACGGCGATTGCCGGAAACGGTTCGGTTTTAGTTCACGATAGCGAGATTGCGCTGGTCGGTTTTACGTCGGAAGATGTTGATTCTGTTTTAGGAAAAGGTGATTTCGGCGCGGCACGGGAAACGGGTGAAATTCTCAACGAGGCGGCGAAAAACGGACAAAGAGATAAAATCGGTTTGGGCGAAGCGATGGGCAGGGCAGTTTCCGCGAAAAATCCGCCGAATGCCGATAAATCTTTGCTTTGCGCGGCTTACGCAAACAAAATTCCATTTACCGCTCACTTAGCAATCGGCGCAGACATTGGACATTTTCACGCTTCGGCGGACGGCGCGGCTCTCGGCGCAACTTCGCACACGGATTTTCGTCTGTTTTGTTCGCTGGTCGGAAAATTAAACGGCGGCGGCGTTTATTTGAATTTGGGTTCGGCGGTAATGATGCCCGAAATTTTCTTAAAAGCCGTAACAGTCGTGCGAAATTTAGGTTGTGAATTACAGGATTTTACCACCGCAAATTTTGATTTTATTCAACATTATCGTCCTTTAACAAATGTCGTCCGCCGCCCGACGGCAAACGGCGCAGGTCGCGGATTTTCCATTACAGGACATCACGAAATTATGATTCCGCTTCTCGCCGCGCAAATTTTATGTGCTTAGTTCTATCTTCAAACTGAATTAAAAGGCGTTAATATATTTGACACAATTATTGAACTTAGATCTTCTTGTTGCCGCTTTCAGCGCAGTTTGAAAAAACGGCTTAACTTACTGTGTCAAATATATTAACGCCTTTTCATTCAAAATTTATTTGTCTTTTTTCGCGTGTTTCGTGTGTTTCGCGGGCAAAATCTTTTCTCGAACTCAGGTTATTTTACTTTTACGGTTTGACGAAGAAAGTTTTTTGCGATAATTTACTTATTGAAAACGATTTTCAATTTCATCATAATAATAATGAAATTCGAGAAGTTAAATAATCATCAAAAAAGGTGAAAGAAGCAAGCGGAAAGTTTTTTGAGAGAAATTACAGCAAAAGTCAATGAAACCTTAATATTGATTTGACATCGAAGAAGTTCTAAAATTAGATGTTTAGGGGCGAATTTTTATTGCCCGAATTTGATACGAAAAAGGAAGCCAAATTATGATTTTAGCTAAATTGAAAGAAGCGACACGCTCGCAACACGAAAATCTCGAAAATACGGTTGATGTGATGAATCAAATGTTTTCACTGGAAAATTACAAGACTTTATTGACGAAATTTTATCGTTTTTACTCGGCAATCGAGCCGAAAGTGGCGGCAAACGATTTACAGTCTGCCGGATTTGATTTCGATGCGCGGCACAAAACGCATTTGCTCGAAAAAGATTTGAAGAATTTAGAGATTTTTGAAGACGTTAAATCTTTGCGCTGGAACGATTTACCAACGCTCGATTCAAATGCGAAAGCCTTCGGAAGTTTGTATGTGATGGAAGGCGCAACGCTCGGCGGGCAAGTGATTATGCGGCATCTGAAACAACATCTCGACATCACACCCGAAAATGGCGGCGCATTTTTTAACAGTTATGGCGTAATGGTCGGACCGATGTGGAAGGAATTTTGTGCGATAACGACTGAATTTGCCGAAAAAAACGGGGATGACGAAACGATTGTCAACGCGGCGAAAGAAACATTCGACAGCTTTACCGAATGTTTTAAAGCTCCAATCGAAAAAGGAAAACAAGCCGATGTTTAAATCAAAATTGAAAATTTCTGTAATTTTACTCTTTGTGATTTCGTTTTCGACATTCGCAGTTTTCAAATCGGAAGCGCGTCCGAAATATATGACGCGCTACAATGCCGATAAAAGCGCGAAGCGAGAATATAAAAACAAATGCACGATTTGCCACATCGGGCGCGGCGGCGGTGAAAACACATATTTCGGCGAAGATTTTGCCGATTCGGGCTATCGTTTTACGCCCGAATTGAAAAAGAAATATCCGAAATTTTTTAAGTGATTTATCAACCTGATTTCGGTTTTTGTCGCTGAAAGCGACGCACATTATAGCCTAGCGAGTATCGCTAGGTCAGCGTTGATACCGGATTCCGTCGCTGAAGGCGACGAACAAAAAAGTGCGGCGATTTTGTTGCTCACTTTCAGCGAGCGGACGATTTGTGCAAACATCCTAGCGATTCTCGCTAGGCTATAATGTCAGTCGCTTTCAGCGACAAAACAATAAACTTGCGTTACGCAAGCAAAATACAAAAAGAGGCTTGAGCGATTGCGACCTAGGAAATCAAATGCGCTCAAACCTCAGATAAATTCAACAAGCGGAAAAGCCAGTCGAACCTTCAAGATTTTAAGTTCGTTGGCGAAAATCTGCAACCCTGAGGAGCATTTTTTATGACGAGCAAGAGTCTTTTTTTAACATTTCTATCAATTTTCATTTTTACACTGGGTTTATCAGCCCAAAATAATCAAAATAATCTGAGCGGTCGCGTCGCAGATGTTAGCGGCGCAGCTGTGACAAACGCGAATGTTACGGCGCGAAATTTAGCAAACGGCGAACAATATTCGGCGCAAACCGATGCGAACGGCAATTTTTCGTTTGCCAATCTGTCGAATGGCAAATATCGAATCACGGTCGAATCTGCCGGATTTTCGTCTGCATCGCGCGAAATTTTGCTTGACGGAACGAATGCCGAAAAGTTGGAAATTGCTTTGTCCGTTGGCAATATCATCGAAAACGTAACCGTTACGGCAACGCGCACACAGGTTGCGACGCTTGACACGGCAGTTCCGGTAACGGTTTTTTCGCGGCGTGAAATTGAAGAACAAAACGTCAATTCCGTCGGCGATGTTTTCCGCGATTTGCCCGGAACTTCGACCACCGGCGAAGGCGCATTTCAAGTTCGTCCGCGTATTCGCGGGCTGGAAAGCAATCGAATATTGATTTTGGTTGACGGCGAACGCTTGAATAATGCGCGGACTTCGACGGGGCAATCGGGCATTGAACCGGGACTTGTCGAGATCGAACAAATCGAAACCGTCGAAGTCGTGCGCGGCGCAGGTTCGGTGCTTTTTGGCACGGACGCGCTCGCCGGAACGGTCAATATCATCACCAAAGATGCACGACGCGGCACAGGCGACAATTTTCGTTTCGGCGGAAGTTTCAACGGTTATTTCAGTTCAAACGAAACAGGCAGACGAGGCAGTTTGGCGGTTACGGGTTCAAACAAATTTTTCGCTTTTCGCGCCGCGCAGACGCTCGAACGCTACGATAATTATTTTACGGGAAGCGCGGATAATCTGATTTTTTCGCCTTCCGCAGGTTTTGTTTCCGAGCGCGAAGTCGGAAATTCGCAGTCGCACGGCGGCAACACGCAAATCACGTCGAGATTTTTCTTTAATGATAACAACGATTTGCGTTTGAACTATGAACGTCGCCGCGCTTTGAATGTCGGTTCGCCGCTTTTAACTCAGCAATTCGGCTTTAACGCTTGGTTTCCATACTCGAACCGCGACAAATTTAACGGGCGTTTTGAAACCAGAAACATCAATAAATACTTGGCAAGAGCCTCGTTTTCAGCTTATTGGCAAAAACAAGACAGAGCTTTTAATAATCAGACAATTTTTCTGCCGTTCGTTAATTCAATCAGCGAAACTACAACTAATACAACAAATTACGGCTTTGACGCGCAAACGAATTGGATTCTCGGAAGCCGCAATTTCTTAACCGGCGGAGTCAGTTTTTTCCGTGACGAAAACCAAGACACGCGCTTGACGACCAATCGTTTGAGCGGCGCAACAAACCGCACGAAAAGCGTTCCCGATGCTGATTTCGGAAGTTTCGCGGGATTTGTGCAAGACGAATTTCAAGTTACGAAACGCCTGAAATTAATTGGCGGAATTCGCGTCGAAAGATTTTTCTCGTCATCAACACAAACCGAAGGCTTTGCATTTCCGTCGGGAATTCGTCAATTTCAATTGCAGGATTTAGGCGTTTTAGGCTTAGACACCGGATTAAAAGTCAAGGAAACGGCGGTTACAGGCGATTTTGGCGCGGTTTTCAAATTAAATAATTTTGTAAGTTTGACGGGCAGAATCGGGCGTTCGTTTCGCGTGGCAAATTTGTTTGAAAGATTTTTCACGGGCGCAGGTTCAGTGGGCGGTTTTCTCGTCGGCAATCCGAGTTTGAAACCGGAAAGCGGCATAAATCTTGATTTGGGAGTTAAATTCAGAACATCGAAATTCGCCGGTTCATTTACTTATTTTAACAATTATTACCGCGATTTTCTGTCCAGCACTTTCGCTTTTGACGCGAGAAATTGTCCGGTTTTGGTTTTAACCGGAACAACAGTTTTGGACGCAAACCAATGTCAGCCGATTGGCGGAAGTTTCACGCGAGTTCAGCAAACCATAAACTTCGGGCGCGTGCGTCTGCAAGGTTTTGAAGCTGAAATCGAAGCACCTTTTAAATTTAAATACGGTTTCATCACGCCGAGCGGAAGCATTTCGTATTTGCGCGGCGACAATCTTGAAACAAACCAGCCGTTTAACATCGCGCCGCCGCTCAAAACGGTTTTGAATTTGCGCTACAACGACACGAAAGCGAGATTTTACAGCGAATGGACAACGCGAATTGTCGGCAAACAAGATCGTTTGAGCGCGGCATTTTTAACTTCAAACGGCGGCGCAGAACCCGGATTTGCGGTCAGCGACATTCGCGGCGGCTACAATTTCCGACGCGAAAATTATCGTCTGAGTTTTAATGTCGGCGTAACTAATTTGTTTGACCGATTTTATACCGAACAATTGGTTTTCGCACCGGCACGCGGACGTTCGTTCGTCTTCGGAACGAGTTTAGAACTGTTTTAGTCAGAACGTGGAGCGGTTGCGACACGCCCGATTTAATCGAGTCGCGACCCCGCCACCGTAAGACAACCAAAAAAAAGCCGGGTTTTATCGAGGCGC
>JANNYB010000083.1:0-84317 GCA_031409875.1 Acidobacteriota bacterium
CGCGGGTCTTTTATTTCCCCAACTTTTTCAAATAAACTCTTTGCTTTTAACTGTTTCAACTTTTACTCACCTCAATTTTAGAAATAAATTGAAGTTTGACACATTTTCCCCTTATCTTACATTTTTAATGCGTTCGCCCTACGATATTGATACGTTGTATCAAGCATTTTTGGAGAATAATGTTACGATTCATCCAAACGGACATCTGCAAACTAAACCTTGGGGACAAAAGGAGTTTTCGATTCTCGACCCGGACAATAATTTGCTGACGTTCGGACAAAGTTTGTAGAATCTATCACAGCAATATTCTTGAAGGCGGACACAAACATCATTAAAACTTAAATTATTTTATCTTTTATTAATAAAAAGCGAAAACTATCATTGTTTTAATGACAGTTTTCGCTTTTAGTTTATAATCGTTTCGAGGCTTTTTTTTATGGCACAGCACAATCTTTTAGATACAGATACGGCGGCATTAAATGACATCTTTACTAATGGAAGACGTTATCAAGTTCCGGTTTATCAGAGAGATTATTCTTGGCAAGAAGAAAATTGGGACGATTTATGGACGGATATTTTAGCGACTTATAAACAAGAAAGCCGCGTTCATTATATGGGCGCGATTGTTTTGCAGAATTTAAATGACAAAAAATATTCAATTATTGACGGGCAACAAAGATTAGCAACTCTGAGCATTATTGCGCTTGCAATTATTCAGCGTATTCAAGATTTGATTGATTCTAAAGTTGAAATTGAATCAAACACGCTCCGCAAAACACGATTGATGGAACAATATATCGGCGATAAAGACGCGGTTTCTTTGAGATATTCCAACAAACTTAAATTAAATGAAAATAATGAATCTTTTTACGCAAGTAATTTAGTTCAACTGCGCGAACCGATTAATCGTCATAAATTAAACAGTTCAAATAAACTTTTGCAACAAGCCTTTGAGTATTTTTATTTGAAAATAAAAGAATTATTCGGTGAAGATTTTAGCGGCGAAAAATTAGCTGATTTTCTGCAAAATCAAGTTGCCGAGAAATTACTGTTTATTCAAATTGTCGTTAAAAATGATCTCGATGCTTACACCGTTTTTGAAACGCTGAATTCTCGCAGAATTGAATTAAGTGTTTCAGACCTTTTAAAAAACTATATTCTTTCTTTAACTTCACAAAGCAATCAGGACAATCAGCAAGCCAAAGACCAATGGAATCAGATAGTTAGCTTTACGGACTTAAACGGATTTCCTGCTTTTCTAGGATGTTATTGGAACTCGCGTTTTTCACTTGACAGAAAAGAACAACTTTTCAAAGCCTTGCGAAATTCCGTTACAACTAAAGAACAGACGTTTGAATTACTCGATAATCTTGAAAAAAACGTCGGCGTTTATTGCGCTTTGAAAAACCCGAATGATGAATTATGGAAAGGAAATAAACTGATTACAAAACGAATTACAGAGTTGAAGTTGTTTAATGTAACGCAGCCTTTTCCGTTGCTTTTGGTGGCATATCAATTTTTAAGTTCAGAGTTTGAGCAAATTTTACGCTTTTGTTCGATTATTGCTTTTCGTTACAATATAATCGGCGGCTTAAATCCGAATAAGCAGGAACAGGTTTTTCACACAACCGCCAAAAAAGTCTTTGAAGGCAAAATTACAAGTGCCGCGCAAGTTGCCCAAGAGTTGCGAGATATTTATCCGAGCGATGAAGACTTTATGAATGCTTTTTCAACTAAGCAATTAATTACAAAAAGCAAAAAGAAACTTGCCCGCTACATTTTGTATTCTCTCGAAAATCAGTTGGCTGGAACTGAAAGGAATTTTGAGGATGAAACGGCAACCATCGAACATATTTTGCCTGAAAATCCTTCGTTGGAATGGAATAATTTTTTCTCGCCGGAAGAGCAGGAAAATTACATTTACAGATTAGGAAATTTTACGCTTTTAGAATCATCGAAAAACAATGAATGCGGCGTTAAACCTTTTAACGACAAGCAATTAATTTACCAAACAAGCCAATATGAAATGACAAAACAAATAGATTATCAAGATTGGACAGTCAGCCAAGTAAGGTCAAGACAAGAGAAATTAGCTCAAATTGCGAAAACTGTTTGGAAAATATCACAAATTTCAACTTAGCGATATTTATCACGGTAATCTGCCCGAAGGTGGACACGAACATCTTCAAAAAGCGGAAAATATGAAAAAAATATTCAAAGCAAAACCTTTTTTGAAATGGGCTGGCGGAAAAACTCAGCTAATTTCGGAGATTGAAAGATGTTTGCCGACGGAAATTCGGACGGACAAATTTACTTATCTCGAACCTTTCGCCGGAAGTGGTGCGGTTTTGTTTTGGATGCTTAATAATTTCCCGAATTTAGAAAAAGCCGTTATCAATGACATCAATTCCGATTTGATAAATGCTTACAAAATAATCGCTTCGCAACCTAAAAACTTAATTTCAATCCTAAAAGATTTACAAAAACAATTTCACGCTTTGCCACAAAACTAGAAAATTTTATTTGCGGAAAAATTATGAAACAACACGAAGCCGTTTTAAATACTCTCGAAAAACTTGGTGGAATTGCAACTCTCGGACTTTTGAATCAAGAGGTTTTCAAAATAAAAGATTGTGAATGGAAAACAAAAACGCCTTTTGCAAGCATTCGCCGAATTGTTCAATTAAACAAAGATATTTATAAAATCAAGCCCGGACTTTATGGTTTAGTCAGCCATAAAACTCAAAATGAAGCGAAAGGAATAATTGAAGAAACCGCAAAAAATAAAGATTCTAAAGAAGTTACCGAATTCAATCATTATTATTATCAAGGTTTGGTAATCAAAATCGGGAACTTAAAAAACTTTGCCACATTTTCGCCAAGCCAAGACAAAGGCAAAAAATTTCTCGGCGAAACACTTGGCGATTTACCGACTTTGCAAAAACTTCCGAATTATTCGCACGATATTTTAGTCAAAAGAAGTTCAACCGTTGACGTTATTTGGTTTAACGAAAGAAAAATGCCGCATTCTTTTTTTGAAATCGAACATTCAACCGACATTCAAAATTCACTTGTAAAATTTAACGATTTGCAAGATTTCTATTCAAGAATGATTATTGTCGCCGACAAATTGCGCCAAGATGAATTTGAAAAAAAACTGAATTATAGTGCTTTGAAAGATATAAAATCGCGTGTTCAATTTTTAGATTACGACGCATTAGCCAAACAATATGAGCGAATTATTGAAAGCAAACATTTTTCGTTAATTTTATAATTCCAAATAACGACCTTCAATTCCGCTATTTTTCAAAGCCAAAGCATTTTCTTTTCCATACGCGACAAAAACGCTCGGTGCGCCCGAAGCTCCGCCTTGAATTCCCGAAACGTGGAAAAATTTGATTCTTCCTTTGACGAAAAGCAGAGCGTCCGCCGAATACCAGATATTTTCAAAAAAACATTTCGTTTCGGTTCGAGCAAAAATTATCGCAATTCCGTTTCCGTGTTTTTTCAATTTTTCAAGCCACAAGTGCATTTGATTTCCATACGGCGGATTGCAAAAAACTCTGCCGAACCACTGTTTTTCTAAACCGTTATTTTCAATCGTAAAGTTCGTTTTGGCGTGATGAAACGGTGCGTCAATCGGAGAACACGGGTCAAGGTCAAAATGACCAAGTTTTTTGACCAATTCGGGCGGTGTGAGCCATTCGACTTTTGTAAGTTCGCATCTTTCAAATGAAGTGTTCATACTTTTGATTCCGATCAAAAATACGATCATTTTTGGATAAATGCAAACCAATAAACTGATCATTTACAACAAGTTAGCACTATATTGTCTTGAAATTCAATTTGATATTAAAAGACGTTTGTTGCAATTTATTAACTATTGTAAACAAAGGCGATTTGGATAAAGGTTCTGACGTATATCAGCTTAATGAATTCAATATGAAATGGCTTTCGTTTGTCCGCGAAAAGATGAAAGATGATGCGACAATTTGGATTAGCGGAACGATGCACAATATTTTTTCAATCGGACAAGTTTTAACCGCTTTGAAATTTAAGATTCTCAATATCATCACTTGGCAAAAAACGAATCCGCCGCCGAGTTGGGCGAAAAGGACTTTTACTTATTCGACCGAGCAGATAATTTGGGCGAGAAAAAACGAAAAAGTTCCGCATTTTTATGATTACGAATTGATGAAAAAGATTAACGATAATCGGCAAATGAAAGATGTTTGGACGCTTCCCGCCATTCAAAAATGGGAAAAAACTTGCGGCAAACACGAAACGGCGAAACCTCTTTCGGTGCTTCATCGGATAGTTTCAGCTTCAACCAAGCCGAATACTTGGATTCTTGACCCGTTCACCGGCGGAAGCACGACGGGAATTGCGGCAAATTTATTAAACCGAAGATTTGTCGGAATTGACAAAGAAGAAAGTTTTCTCGAATTAAGCAAAAAAAGAAAGTCTGAGATTGAATGTGATGAAATCCGACAACAATTTCTTGAGAAACTAAACGGAATTAGAGATAACGCGGAAATTTATCATGGCAATAATTCCGAAGGCGGATACGAACATCATTGACGTTTAAATTATTTGAATTAAAGTGCTTAGTTTGAAAGAATAGGTTTTGTTGACATAATTAATCTTTTTCAATTTTCACTAGCTTCAGCCATTAGTATTGACACAAGCCCAAATTGACTTGAATGAATGTGCTTTTGTCGCTGAAAGCGACCAACATTATAGCCTAGCGAGAATCGCTAGGTCAGTTTGATCACTTGTCCGTCGCTGAAGGCGACGAACAAAAAGCCCGATGAGTGTTGCTCGCCTTCAGCGAGCGTGGATATTACCGGAAATTTCCTAGCGATTCTCGCTAGGCTATAATGTCAGTCGCTTTCAGCGACAAAAACCAAAAATTTGAGGTGTTTCCAACTTGGTTAGATACTAATGGCTAAAGCTGGAGGCAATTTATAAATGTCAACAGAGTCTAGCGGCTTTTTTGCATTTCGGATTGGATTTTTTGAAAGCGTGAATCATCTCGTATTTCGTCGAAACGCTGTTCGATGGCGAGTTGGAACATTGAGAACGGAGATTCTTTGATGGCTTTTTCGAGATAGAAAAACGCTTTTTCTTTGTCGCCGAGTGCCGCGTAAATCATTGCGATTGAATCGGACGCGACGTATTTTTCGCGTTCGTTGGCAAGCAATTCGTTTAAGATTTTTTCGGCTTCGGCGCGGTTTCCCGATTTGGCGTAAGCGTGTGCGAGCGAGGCTTTGGCAAGCGTTCCGCCGCCGCTTAATTCGACAGCGCGATTTAACGATGAAACGGCTTCGGTGAAATTTCCTTTTTGTTCATAAATCAAACCTAAAAGCCAATAAACACGGGCAAAACTCGGATCGAGTTCGAGCGTTTTGCGGCATTGCGCTTCGGCTTCATCGTAACGCTTGGCGCGAAACAAAATCGTCGCAATATTGAGATTATAAATCAGCGAAAATTGGTCAATTTGCCGCGCTTTTTGCATTTCTAACAAAGCTGAATCAAATTCGCTTTTAGTCATTTTCAGCAAACCGTTGTAATTATGCGCGATTGCCAAATTCGGATTTAATTCGAGCGCACGATTAACATTTTTGGTCGAAATAATAATGTCGCCGGTTTCCCAAATCGAAACCCACGCCATCGAAGCGTGCGCTTCCGCCAAAGATTCGTCGAGATTTAACGCTTTGGTCAGCGCAGATTTTGCTTTCGGGATATTTTCGCTCGCCGAAAGTGCGCCAAGCAAGGCTTCCTGATTGCCGAGCATCACATACGCATCGCCCAAACCGGCGTAGGCGAGCGCGTAATCCGGCTGTTTTTCGATGGCTTGTTCAAAATATGAAATCGAAAGTTTTGCCGAATCTAACCGACGTTTATTGAGTTGGTAAATTCCGTTTAAGTAAAGTTTGTAGGCTTCGGCGTTTTCAGTCGGATGTTTCGTAATTTGGCGGCGTTCGGTGTCGTCGAGTTTGAGCGCGAGCGAATCGGCGACTTGCGCGGAAATCGAATCTTGAAGCGCGAAAATGTCAGATTCTTTCGCGTCAAAAGTTCCTGCCCACAGCGGCGAATTGTCCGAAACGCGAATTAATTGCACCGAAACACGAAGTTTTTCGCCGTCGCGCTGAATTTTTCCGTCGAGCAAAGCGTCAACATTCAACTCATTTCCGATAGTCATTAAATCTTTATTTTGCGCGGCATATTTTGTAATCGCCGTCGTCGGACGAACCGTAACGCGCTTGATTTTGCTGAGTTTCGAGATGAGCGCGTCCGCCATTCCGACACCTAAAATCGCGTCTTGTTCGTTCATCGCCAAAGGTTTGAACGGCAAAACGGCAAGCGTTTGAATCTGATTCGGGTTTTCAATTTTACGCGGCGAAATTGCGAAATAATAAATTCCACCGCAACAAATTAAAAGTAAAACGGCGATTGAAGCAAAAAGATATTTACGATTCGAGAAAGTTTGCGATTTCGGCGATAACAGAAGCGCGGAATTTTGCGGATTTATAACCTTTTCAGTTTCAGTTTCAAAAAATTCTTCTCTGATTAAAACGTCGGTGGTCGAAATTTCTTCGAGAATTAAAAAATCGTCTGCGGATTCTTCAAAAACTTCGGCGACAAATCTGTAACCGCGTCCGGGAATTGTGGCAATAAATTTATTTTCGCCGCGTTTTTCGCCCAAAGCCTTGCGAATAATCGTCATATTGACGGTTAAATTATTGTCTTCAACAAACGAATCTTGCCAAACTTTCTGCATCAATTCGCTTTTTTCGACAATTTTCCCATTACTTTCAATCAAAAATTGCAAAATCTCGAAAGCCTTCGGCGGCAACGAAACTTGTTCCTGATTTTTAAACAGCAAACGTCGTCCGACATCAAGCCGAAAGTTACCAAATTGATGAACTCTGGAAGTTTGTTGATTCATACGGGAGTATAAATTTAATTTTTACAAAATCTGACGATTTTAGCGAACTATCAACACCGTTTTGGACAAATCTGCGCTGACTCGTTCGCTTAGACGATAAATAATTCGCCAAAATTAAAGAATCGGTTTCAATAATCGCAATTCTTAGCAAATCTTAGGAAAAATTAGCCGAAATCTTAAAGATTATTGACGATAAATCTGTTTAATTTAAAGTATCAAAAGATGAAAATTATCAAATTAACAAGTATTCAATATCAAAAACGGCAAAAAGTTATTTTAAGAACTTCTTCCGGTGCGATTGAAATGTTTTGCCCGAAATGCGAAAACTTGCAAAAAATGTTTCCGGCAAGTCAGGCGGCGCAAGTTCTGCATTTGAGCGAAAGAGAGATTTTTAATCTGGTCGAAAACGATAATTTTCACATTTTTGAAACAGCGGACGGACGTTTATACATCTGTGCGCTTTCAATCAGCAATTTGACGTAAGTTTTTAACTCCAAATTATACGGAAAAGAGAAGAAAGATGAAAAAATATTCAGCAAGCACAATTTTTACTTTAACAATTATATTTTTATTCGCATTTACGGGACACGCGGCGACGATTACGGTCAACACTTTGGTTGACGAAAACAACACGAACGCGGCGGCGTGCAGTTTGCGCGAAGCGATTAACAATGCGAACGGAAACAACACGACCAACGGTTTAGGTTGCGTCGCAGGTTCGGGAACTGACGATATTATTTTCAGCGTTTCCGGCACGATTAATTTGACCGCTGTTTTGCCCGAAATTAGTTCTTCAATGAACATCGGCAACAACACGACGACCGCGCCGAATTTAACGGTTAATCGAAGTTCGGGCGGCAATTATCGGATATTTTTCGTCAATGGCGGAAATACTGTCAATATGTCCGGCTTGATTATCAATAACGGTTTTGCTTTTGAGTCGAATGGCGGCGGAATTCAAAACAACGGCACAGTGACAATAACTAATTGCACTATCAGTAATAATCAAAGCACTAGCGATGGAAGCGGAATCTTGAATCAGGGCGCAATGACGATTTCAAACAGCAGTATTCTTAATAATTCGGGTCCGGTTTACGGTGCCGGACTTGAACATAGCGGAACTTCTTTGACAATAACCAATTCCACATTTTCAGGAAATTCTGCGACCGGTTTTACGGGCGGCGGCGCAATTGATATTTTCGGCAGTAATACGACAATTACCAATAGCACTTTCACCAATAACACGGCTTACGCCGGCGGCGCAATCAGTGCAGGGACGAACGCGACGATTACCAACTGCACTTTCAGCGGCAATATGTCAACTCAGGATTCTGCCGGATTATTTGTTTACAATGGCGCGACGGTCAATATTACGAATTCAACCATCGTTCAAAATAAGAGTGGCGGCATCACCATTGACGGTGCGACGCTTAATTTAAGGAATACGATTGTTGCCGGAAATACCTCTTCGGACGGCACAACACCGCTCGACATTGGCGGAACAGTTTCCGCTTCGAGTTTGAACAACATCATCGGAACAGGCGGCGCGGGCGGTTTGACGAACGGCGTGAACGGCAATCAAGTTGACGTTTCGGTTGCCAATGTGCGTTTATTACCGCTCGGAAGTTACGGCGGAAGCGTCCAAACAATGCCGATTCGCGTTAATTCTCCGGCACGAAACGCGGGAACGAACACGGGCGCACCGGCAACCGACGCACGCGGTTTCACTCGTCCGCAAGAAGCGACAACCGACATCGGCGCGTTCGAGATTCAGACAAATTCGATTGTTACGAACACAAATAACAGCGGTGCGGGAAGTTTGCGTCAAGTTGTTGCTGATGTCGCATCGGGCGAGACTATCCAATTTGAATCGCCGCTGTTCGATACAGCGCAAACAATTTCGCTTTCCGGCGGACAAATTACGATTGGCAAAAATTTAACAATTTACGGTAAAGGCGCGGATATTCTAAACGTGCGAAACACACTCGCGGCAAGCACGACGAGTCGCGTTTTCAGCATTTCCGCAGGATTTAATGTAAATCTGACCGGAATGACAATTTCCGGCGGCAATTTGTCCGGCACAAATGACGCAACGGGCAACGGCGGTGGCGTTTACAGTCTTGGCAACACGATTCTGCAAAGCGTCCATATCACCGGCAACACTGGTAGTTACCGATCCGGCGGAATTTTCGCGCAAGGGCAGTTAACCGTTTTGAATTCAACCGTCAGCAACAATATCTCCAACATCACTTCCTCACCGACCGGCGGCATATATTTACTCAATGCCGTTACCGTAATTACAAACACGACAATTTCCGGCAACACCTCGCCAAATTCAACTTTCAATACCGGTGTGGGCGGAATTACTGTTGGAGGTGCGGCGAGCAACGCCACAATCACCAATTCAACGATTACCGATAATGACGGCGGACCCGGATCTATTTCCGGAGGACTTAGTTGCGGAAACGGAACAACCATCGTTCGCAACACCATCATCGCAGGAAATCGCAACAACATAAATGAACCGGATGTATCCAGAGCGATAAACTCGTTAACTTCGCAAGGCTACAATTTGATCGGTAATCGCGGCTCGACAACCGAATTTAATCAGCCGACCGATCAAGTCGGTTCAAATCCATTGTTTGAAAATGTTGATGAAAAATCGCTTGCGCCGAATGCCGTGCTTAATCCGTTGCTTGGTATTTTAACCAATAACGACGGAACTGTGCCGACACACGCTTTGCTTGGCGGTTCGCCCGCGCTCGATAAAGGAAATTCATTCGGTTCGACGACCGATACTCGCGGATTGACACGACCTCTTGATTTAGCCGGAATAACCAATGCGGCAGGCGGCGACGGCGCAGACATCGGAGGTTTTGAAGCGCAATCTCCAACTTCGGCAGCAGTTTCAATTAGCGGACAAGTGTTCACAACCGACGGCAGAGGTTTGCGAAATGCGTTGATTACGATTACGAATAATCAAGGACATTCGATGACCGTCAGAACTTCTACGTTCGGATTTTATCGGTTTGACGAACTCCAAGTCGGCGAAAATTACGTTATCGAAGTTCGTTCAAAGAATTTTCAATTTTCACCGCAAATTGTTACGGTCAACGAAGACTTAACAGGAATTGATTTTTACGCCGTTAGCGAATTGATACGCGGAAAATAATTTTTCTAAATGCGAAAAAAGAGCGAAACGAAACGGATTTTATTATTCGCTTTCGTTTCGCATTTTTTTCCTGCTTGCCGCAAAAAGAAGATCTGCTTGATTCTTCACTTTCTACTTTTTTATGATAAGGTTGTCATTTTGATTAACCCGTGACCGATAAAGAGATTTCTACCGAACAAGATTCAAATAAAAACGAACGCCAGAGCGCGAATTGGGATTTAAGCAATGCCGTTCGTAATTATTCGACGCTGGTTGTTACGCAGATTGCCGTTGCTTTTTTTTCGTTCGCGTCCGTTACGCTTTGCTCGCGCACGCTCGGTGCGGAAGGTTACGGCGGCATTATTTCGGTCATTGCGGCTTCGAGCATCGCACAGATTTTTGTCAGTTGGACGTGCGTCGGTTTGGCTCGTTTCGGCGTTGAAGAATTTGTCGGAAGCGGAAAAATCTCGAAATCTTTTTGGGCGCGAACCTTGATTTTTCTGCCGAATACGCTGATTTTTCTGGCGTTTTCGTTACTTTGGTTTCCGCTTTTGGCAGATTGGCTAAAATTGCCGCCCGAAGCATTTTGGCTCGTTCTGCTTCATTTTGCGTCAATGGCGGTTTGGCTTCACGTTCAACACGCTTTTCAAGGCGCGAAATTGCCGAAGTTACAAGGAATTTTGCTGGCAGTCGAACGTCTTTTGATTTTTCTTATTTTGCTCGGCTTGCTTTATTTCGGTGAGTTGACGTGGCTTTCGGCGGTTTGGGCGTATATTTTGCCGCCGGTTTTGATGACTTTAATCGGTCTTTGGAAACTTAGAAACCTCGTTTCGTGGAAGTTTGAATTCGATACGGAAATTTTCAAAAAAATTATGAAATTTTCCGTGCCGCTGATTCCGTTTTCGTTTATCGGATATTTTTCGACGAATTATCTGGACGCAATTTTTATCTCACAATTTTTGAACAAAACCGAACTCGGAATTTATTCGATTGCTTATCAAATCAACGGAATTTTGATGCAATTTCCGACGCTTGCCGGTTCACTCATAATGCCGCTTTTTGTTACTCTGCAATCTACTAATCAAGATAGTTTTGTCAGAAAATATGTGGCGGATGCTTTGCCTGTGATGACGCTCGTTTGGGGAATCGGCTGCGTTTTGGTGGCGGCTTCGGGAATGATTTTTATTCCTCTGGTTTTCGGCGAAGAAGTTGCGGAAGCGAGCAACGTGCTTTGGGTTTTAGTCGTCAGTTCCGCGTTTGCGTTTGCGAGTCTTGTCGGTTACATACCTCTAATCAGCAAAAATTCCGCAACATATATCGGAATTCCGATGGCTATCGCCGCCGCTTTAGCCAATTTTTTTGGGAATTTTTTTCTCATTCCGAAATACGGCTTAATCGGATGCGCGTGGGCAACCGTTTTGGCGACGGCGGCAAGTTTTTTAACCGTTTTGTTGATTTCACATTACAAATATCCGCTCAAACATCGTTGGACTTTGCAATCAACTTTGCCGACTTTAATTGCTTGTTCGACTTTTTTATGGACGAAAAGTTTGTTGATAACTTTCACCGTTTTCAGTATCGTGATAATTTTACTACTGATTTTGCATCGAAAATCCCTACGCGATAGTATAAATGTTTTGTTAAACGCGAGGAAAATTTTGAGTTAAGATGGAAACACCGAAAAGTCCGGTTACGAAAACCGGACGAACTAAAATTATTGACGCTTTTTCGACCGAAGATATTGTCGGGCTTTACCGCCAACAGGAAAATCTCGATCTCGCAGATTTCTTTCGATTCGGCGAAACCGTTTATTTATTGGAATGTGAAGACACGGGCTATCGTTTTTATTTTCCGTTTGAGGTTGCGGGCGACGAAGATTTTTATCAAAAATTAAAACTCGAAGGAGACAAAAAAGGTTTGGAATATGACCGCGATTGGTCTCCCGACCACGAATTTGCCTTCGGACAAATCGGCGCGGACGAAAAACTTCTGGAAATCGGTTGTAACACGGGAAAATTTTTGGAAAAAATCCGCGAAAAAACGAACTTTGCCGAAGGCGTGGAGTTTAATTCGGTTGCCGCCGAAGCCGCTCGAAAAAAAGGTTTGCGTGTCAGAAATATAGACATCGCCGAACTCGTTGAAACCGAAGCAGAAACCTTTGACGTGGTTTGCGGTTTTCAGGTTTTGGAGCATATCCCGAACATCGAACCGTTTTTGTCGGCGGCGATTAAATTATTGAAAAAAGGCGGTAAACTGATTTTCAGCGTTCCGAATAACGAGCCGTATTTTCAAAGATTCAGCAAATACGAAGTTCTGAATTTGCCGCCGCATCACGTCGGATTGTGGAATTTGAAAGCGTTTGAAAGGATCACGGATTTTTATGAAATAAATTTGGAAAATTACGCTTTTACAGGACGCAGCAGTTTTAAGGCGGACATCTATCTGCGTTCAAAACTAATGGCTGGCATAAAATCTTTACCAAAAAAAAACACTCTTGGCGAAAAGGTGAAAATGTTTGCGCTTGCGCCCGTTTCGATAATCTTTAACGGTTTTGATGCTTTGCGCGGCAAAGTCGGATTCGGACATATTACGGTTGTTTTCCGCAAAAAATAATGAGTGAATCAATTAGAAAATTTCAACGCAAAGATGTCGAATTAATGGAGAAACTTTATCCTTCTCCGTTTTATGCAGGTTTTTGGTGTCGTTGGCGAATTGATAAAGCGATTGCATCGGCGGCATCGTCGGCGCACGGAACTCTGCTCGATGTCGGTTGCGGTAGAAAGCCCTATTCGGCGGTGTTTGCGCCTTTTATCGAAAAACATCTCGGTATGGAATATTCACCGGAAAGCGTTTATCGCGGACATAAAGCCGATATTTTCGGCGATGCGATGAATATTCCGTTTGCCGATAATTCGGTTGATACGATTGTTTGCACCGAAGTTTTGGAGCATTTGCCGAATCCCGAAAAAGCGATTGCCGAATTTGCTCGAATTTTGCGTCCCGGTGGCGTTATCATTACAACCGCGCCGTTCTTTTATCCGATTCACGACAGTTGGGATTTTTTTCGTTACAGCCGCGATGGAGTTGCAGTAATAATGCAACGGCACGGCTTGGAAATTGAAACTATCGAACCGCTTTCGGGCGGCGGGATTACGTTGGCGATAATGTTTAATTTGTTTTGGTTTGAACTCGGTTTTATGTGGACAAAATGGCTTTATCCAATTGGTGTTTTACTTCGCCCGATACTTTTGCCGTTAGTTTTCATCGTAAATATTTTGGGATGGCTTGCCGATAAAATCATCCCTTCGCCACAGATGGCTTTCAATCATCTAACAATCGGAAAAAAGAAATGAATTCATTACCAATCAAAATTCTTCACTTAATTCCAACGCTTTCGAGCGGCGGAGCTGAAAGGCAACTCGTCAACCTTGTTGGAAGCACTCGCGCCGAGAAAATCAATCACGTTGTTTGCGTCATCGGCGAAGCGGATTTTTTTGCTCCGTCAATTCGTCAGTCGGGCGGCAAAGTCATTGAATTAAACATTTCCGCCAAACGTCCTTTCTTTCAAGCGGCGCAAAAATTTCGGCAAATTATCCGCGAGGAAAAACCCGATATAATTCATTCGTGGCTTTACGATGCGAATGTCGCGGCGCGTTTGGCAAATCTTTTGAACAGCAAAACGCCGATTATCACTTCTCTGCAATTAGCCGACTACGAGCCGGAAGCCGCCCGTATCGGAAATTGGAATCCGCATAAAGTTCGCGTTTTGAAGGCGATTGATAAATTTGCTACCATTTTGACTAAACCGTATTTTGCAGCGTGTTCGGAATTTGTCAAAAAGTCGTATCAAAAACACTATGGAATTGACGAAACCAGAACGGAAGTTATTTATAATTCGGTCAATGCGGATTTTCTGGCTTCGTCCGAAAACGATTTGAAAAAATTGCGCGAAGAATTCGGTTTTTCTTCCGATACGTTTGTTTTTTTGAATGTCGGGCGACTTGACGCACAAAAAAATCATCGCCTAATTTTCGAGGCTTTCCGGCAGGTTTCCGCAGAACTTCCGAATGCCGTTTTGCTTTTAGCCGGAATCGGAGGTTTGGAAAACGAACTGAAAAAAGCGGTCAAGGATTTGCAAATTGACGGAAAAGTTTATTTTTTAGGTAGAAGAAATGATGTTGGCGCACTTCTTGAATTTGCCGATGTCTTTGTTTTTCCGTCTTTTTTTGAAGGTTTGCCGGTGGCTTTGGTCGAAGCAATGTTCAAATCTTTGCCGTGCATCGCTTCGCGCATCGAAGTTTTCGAGGAAGTTATCACAAACGATGAAAATGGTTTGCTTATAGATCCGAACTCGCCCGACGAGTTAAAAGAAGCGATGATAAAACTTTACCGCCGGACAGATTTGCGAAAAATGCTCGGCGAAAATGCTTTTCAGACAGCGAATACGAAATTTAACTCAACGGAAACGGCGCGGCAGTGGGAAGATTTTTACAAAAAAGTTAGATTCGGAGTTTGAGCAATTAGGCGGAATTTTTGTAATATTCTATACTTTATCATTTAGGACAAAAAGAGGAATTTTTAATGAGTTTTGCAAACGGCACAAAAAAGCCAGTTTATATTATCGGAGTTAGCGGAAAATACAACAGCGGCGCAGGTAGTGGCGATGCACATCATCCGGCTGCAGCGTTGCTCAAAGACGGCGAAATAGTTGCGCTGGCGAGCGAAGAAAGATTTGTTCGTGTCAAATATGCCATCGGCTTTTTTCCGTATCATTCGGTCAAATTTTGTTTAGATACGGCAGGCATTACGCTTGCCGATGTTGACGCGATTGCATGGTCAAACGACCCGTATCTGGCGGCAGAACGCTGGATAAACGCAAACAATACGACAATTAAAAAACTTGCCTTCGGTTTTACGCGCACCTTGCACAAATTGAAAAATGGCATCGGCAAAGGCTTGAGTTTTTTCGACCTTTCGCTCAAGCCCTGGCAAGAAGAAGAAAACGAAAAATCGGGTTTTCGTGTGAAATTTCAGACCGATATTGATAAAATTCCGTTTTTTTGCGTTGACCATCATTATTCACACGCGGCTTCAGCTTACTATGCCAGCGGTTTTGACGAAGCAACCGTCATCACTTGGGACGGAAGCGGAGATGGTTTGAGCGCGACAATTTCGCACGGCAAAAACGGTAAATTAACGGTCTTGGAAGAGCGAAACGATTTTTCAATCGGCGAAGTCTATTGGGCAATTCACAAATTTTTGCAGCTCAGCGATGAAGGGTCGCTGATGGGCTTGGCAGGTTACGGCAAGCCGCAAGGCACTTTCGACAAAGTTGCCGATCCCGAAAAGTTATATGTAGATTTCAGCAAAATCAGTCGTCCGTCCGTCGGACACGGCTTGGGTTATTCGATGGGTTTAGTCGAATGGCTCGGCAAACCGCGTCTGGAAGACGATGAAATCGAAGAACGCCATAAATCAATCGCTCACGATTTGCAAAAACTGGTCGAAGATTTTGGTTTTTCGTATCTCAAACGCGCCCTAGAAATGACCAAATGCCGCAATGTCGTTTTCGCCGGCGGCGTGGCTTTGAACGCGACGATGAACGGAAAATTTGCGCGTTCCGGCTTAATTGACAATATCTTTATCCAACCCGAAGCGGGCGATGCGGGCGGAAGTTTGGGCGCGGCTTATGTCGCGCACGTCAAACTCGGACACGAACTCAAACCCAAAGCGATGGAACACGCTTATTACGGAATCGGCTATACGGACGACGAAATCGAAAAGGCTTTGGACATCGTGAAAGTCAAATATACAAAATATTCGAGCGAAGATTTGGTCGAAAAAGTTGCTGATTTGCTTGCGAATAAAAAAATTGTCGGTTGGTTTCAAGGCAGAAGCGAATGGGGACCGCGTGCGCTTGGGGCGCGTTCGATTTTGGGCGACCCGCGAGATAGAGAAATGCTTTACAACATCAATGCGGCGGTCAAATACCGTGACGGTTGGCGACCTTTCGCGCCGTCAATGATCGAAGAAGCGGCGGAAGATTATCTTGAAGGCGTAGTTTATGCGCCGTTTATGATTATGACATTTCCTGTCAAAGAAGAGAAAAGAGCGGAAATTCCGGCAGTCGTTCACGTTGACGGCACAACGCGCCCACAGATGGTCAGACGCGATGTAAATCCACTTTATTACGATATGATAAAGCGTTTCGGCGAGAAAACCGGCACACCGATTGTGATGAATACATCGTTCAATCTTAAGGGCGAACCTGTTGTGAATTCGCCGCGGGATGCCGTCAGAACTTTTTACAGTTCGGGACTCGATGCGCTGGCAATCGGAAATTTTTTGATTGAGAAATAATTTCCGCTGTCAAAAACGCTGAAAAATGAGCAAGGATAATTACCGCAAAAATTCGATAATTATCCTTGCTTTAATAATTACGGAATATAAACCGTAAAGTCATCGAATCTTTCGCCCGTTCCGGCTGAACCGATTATTCCCGCTTTAGTCGCAGTCAGCAAATTATTCGTAGTAGTTGAAATAACTTGAACGCCATTGCACAAAACTCTGACAGAGTTTCCATTGGCGACAACCTGTAAGACATACCATAAAGTAGATTGAACGCCGGTTGCAGTCAAAGCATACTGACCATTAACTTTTTCGACCAAATAAATCAAATTATCTACCGTAGTAACAAAACCATAGTTATTATCATCTTGATAACGATAGACAACTCCGATTCGTCCGCTGCTGAAAGCTCCGGCTGTTCTGGTTACTCTGACATCCATATTGGACATTCCGGTTTCGACATATACCGGAAAAATGTGATTGCCTCCGTTAAAAGCCTTTTCGCCAAAAATTCCCCATTGATTGATATATGTGCCGAGCCATCTTCTTTTTACTCTGGTATTATTTATAATTCCGAAAGCCGCACCTAATCCGTCATTGTTCCAAAAAGTATCTTGTCTGTTAAAAGAATCGTAGATAATTGCGCCCGTCGGAACTGAAACGGATGATGGCGTGTAGGTTGGCGGAGTAATCGGTCCTTCAGACCAAGTCGGCAAATCGGTTGAAAAATTAGGCTTATATCCGAAAGTTCCGCCATCAATATCTCTTGAAAGAACTCCGACGTGATTTACACCGTTAAACCCAAGACTTAAATCGGCGTAAGTTTTTGATTGAGTGGAATAATCTACCAAAAAAGCGGCGGTAACAATATCGCCGTTCGATTTTAAGAACGAACTGCGAAAATATTTTTCCGGCGTAAATGAGGCAAGTAATGTTTCCATCGGAATGTTTCCTTCAAAACCGCGAACTCTGGCGATTTTTCCATTAAAATTACTGTGATTCGAGCCGCCGATAAATAAAACTCCCGCACCGCCGCTCGAAGGCGATGTGCTTCTTTGTCCGCTATATGGCACGATTCCGCTTGGAATGCCGTTTATATAAGTTACGATATTTGCTCCGTCCCAACCGACGGCAACGTGACACCATTCATTGACAGGCACGCTTTCATCAGTTCCGAAAGATATTGCGCTATTTGTTGCATTGCTCCATATATTTCCGGCAAGAGGCAACCGCGATGTGCCGCCAACGAAACCGAAGAGCAAAGTGTGCGCTCCGCCGTATCCGTCGCTGATAATATATTGTGCGTTCGGATACGGTTTTACCCACGCTTCCCAAAAAAAAGAGCCGTAATTAACCCCTGTCTTCCAAAAAATACCGTGATTAACGTGATGTCCTTTCGTGGCATCAAATTCTAAAGCTCCTTCCGTAAAAGTCTGTTGTCCGAAAGCTGAGAAAGAGAAACACAAGAAAATCGTAAGAAAAATAAAAAATCTCTTCATTAAATTAAAATCCTCCAAATTAAACCAAAAAACGATTAGGCGAAATTTACCCGGGAAATATAGGCTAAGTTCTCTGATTTTATTCGTTTGCAATGAAGGGAAGATTATCATACTTTATTGGTTGTAGTAAAGGTTTTATTTGTAACTTTATAAATAATTCGGCGTAAATCAGGTTACAAAAAATCCGGCTTTATATGAAAAAAACACTCTATCAATGTTATTTCGGTTTGCGTGAACCGTTGGTGCAAACGCAGGTTGTGCCTTATTTGCAGGAGATTGGCAAAGACGGTATCGAAGTTCATTTGCTGACGTTTGAAGCGGAAAAACTTTCGGCGGAAAAGATTGCGGAAAATCGGCAAATGCTTGCGGAAAAGGGAATTAAGTGGCATTTTTTGAAATATCACAAAACGCCTTCGCTACCCGCGACGCTTTACGATATTGCTTGCGGTGCGGTTTTTTCTTGGAAACTTAACCGAAAGGAAAAGTTTGACGTTTTTCACGGGCGCGTGCATATTCCGACATTGATGGGATTATTTGCCAAAAAGTTTAGTTTTCACAAACCGAAATTGTTGTTCGACGTGCGCGGATTTTTCCCCGAAGAATATATAGACGCAGGTATTTGGAAGAAAAACGGTTTTATTTACAAAGGCGCAAAATTTGTCGAAAATTGGTTGCGGCGCGAAGCCGACGGCTTTGTCGTTTTGACGGAAAAAGCGCGTGAAATCTGGTTTCCCGAAAGCGCGGAAAACGGTTTTGATAAATTCGGCAGACCTGTCGAAGTAATTCCTTGTTGTGTTAATTTAGAAAGATTCAAAGATGTCAACGAGAGTTTGCGGCAAACAATGCGCGAAAAGTTAAATGTGAACGATAAACGGGTTATCGTTTATGTCGGTTCATTCGGCGGATTTTATATGACACAGGAAACAGCCGATTTTTACGGTGCGGCAAAACGGCAAAATCCGAAAACCTTTGCGCTGATTTTAACGCAGACAAAGCCCGAAATGATTCAGCCGCTTCTTGAAAATTACGGTTACGCGCCGGAAGATTTTTTCATCGGAAAAGTTTCACCCGCAGAAATTCCCGAATATTTGAGCGCGGCGGACATTGCCGTTTCGTTTATCAAGCCTTCGTTTTCAAAACTCGCTTCATCGCCAACGAAAAACGCCGAATATCTCGCCTGCGGTTTGCCGATGATTGCGAATTCAAATGTCGGCGACACGGCGGAATTTACACGCGAGGACGAAGTCGGTTTCATAATTGACGAATTCGACGCGGAAAGCTATCGGCGAGCGTTGGCGGAAATCAATAAAATGCTCAAAAATCGTCAACAAACAATCGAAAAATGTAAATTGAGTGCGGTAAAAAGATTCGATTTGCAAACGGTCGGCGGTGTGCGGTATTTAAAGATTTATCGGAAATTACTGGATTTTTAATCGGGAAAATGCGACATCACTATCGGTTTCCAAGCGATACAAAATAAGTCTTCGCATAAAAAATCTCTCGCAAAAGGTATTTCAGTAGAAAGTAGTTCCATCGGATAAGAACTTCCAAATCTTCTCAAAGGCGCGTAGAAAAATTGACGGTTTAGAAATCCTGCCTCTTCGAGGCACTTAGCAAAACTTCTACGGTCAGCCAAACCGATATGTTGGGGATCATTGGTTCCCGGAGTATGCGGTATAACGAATTTCGCTGGATTTTGCAGTTTAAGAAGTCCTTTGAGTTGTTTGAATCTTAATGAAAGTTTCAAATAATTCAAATTCGGCGTTTTAATAACAATCGGCTGTCCGGGCTTTAGAACTCTTTTTACTTCTTTGAGAATTAATACCTTATCTTGATCAGTTACATGCTCGAAAAAATCGCTGCTGATAACTTTGTCAAAATGATTTTCAGGAAAGCCTGTGGCGGCGGCGTTAGTGCAAACGGCTCGTCCCTTCAGATTAAATTCTTCAAGTAAATTATTGGCATATTCTATTCCTTTCGGGTCAAGATCAACTCCATAAACCTCTGCTCCCTGCAAACCGCAATAAGTCATTGTGCAGCCATTGGCACAGCCCAAATCTAAAACCACTTCATCTTTGCGAACATCAAGTTTGTGTAATGCCGCGTCTCTCAAACGAAGAAAATCTATGTTTTTCCGCCAACCAGAATTTTCGGCAATTTTATTGGTGTCGTTTGTCGTTGTTACGAAATAGCCTCTTAACCAACCGTGTCGCGGATAATCTTTAGAGTTGAATTCATTCATTTACGGAAGTATACCCCTTAATTTTCTGAAATCTCAAATTTGGAAATGCAAAAAATTAACCCAAGTGCTATTATTTCATTTTTTATAAACGAAATTTCTCTTAATCTAAAAGAAAAAAATTAGCGAAATAAATGAAAGTCGTAATTTTAGCAGGCGGTTTCGGAAGCCGTCTGAGCGAAGAAACTGCAATAAAACCGAAGCCGATGATTGAAATCGGTGGCAAGCCGATTCTGTGGCACATTATGAAATTTTATTCCGCTTACGGCGTGAACGATTTTATAATTTGTTGCGGTTATATGGGTTACGTTATCAAAGAATATTTCGCCAATTATTTTCTCCATACTTGCGATATAACTTTCGATTTGGAAAAAAATGAAACGACGATTCACCACGTTCGCGCCGAGCCTTGGCGGGTTACGCTGGTTGACACCGGCGCAGATTCGATGACCGGCGGACGTTTGCGGCGTGTGCGCGATTATTTGAACGAAGACGAAGATTTTTGCTTTACTTACGGCGACGGTTTGGCGGACGTAAATCTTGCCGAACTATTTGAAAATCATAAGCAAAGCGGCAAACTTGCAACCGTTACCGCAGTTCAGCCGCCGGGACGTTTCGGCGCGTTGATTTTAGATGAAAATAATGTCAAAGGCTTTCGTGAAAAACCCGAAGACGGCGGTTGGATTAACGGCGGATATTTTGTTTTGAAACCGCAAGTTATTGATTATATTGCAGATGACAAATCAATCTGGGAACGCGAACCGATGGAGCGTTTGACGCAGGAAGGCGAAATGAACGCTTTTTTGCACGACGGGTTTTTTCAGCCGATGGACACTTTGCGCGAAAAAAATCAGCTTGAAGAATTGTGGCAGAACGGCACTGCGCCTTGGAAAATTTGGTAAATGAACGAATTTTGGAACGGAAAACGGGTTCTGCTCACAGGACACACAGGATTTAAGGGAAGCTGGTTGGCGTTTTGGCTTGAAACGCTCGGCGCGAAAGTTTGCGGCTATTCACTTGCGCCCGAAACGAATCCGAATCTTTACGAAAATCTAAAACTCGAAAATTCGACGGATTCAGTCATCGGAGATATTCGGGATTTACCGAAATTTTCAGAAACTCTCAACCGTTTTCAGCCCGAAATCGTCTTTCATCTCGCCGCGCAACCGCTCGTGCGTCGTTCGTATCGTGAGCCGATTGAAACTTACACGACAAATGTCATCGGCACGATAAATATTTTAGAAGCAATTCGCACTGTCGAATCAGTCAAATCGGCGGTAATTATAACAACCGACAAGGTTTATGAAAACGAAGAACGCGATTCCGGCTATGCGGAAAACGATAGATTAGGCGGTTTCGATCCGTATTCAAACTCGAAAGCGTGTGCGGAATTAGCCGTTTCGTCGTATCGAAATTCATTTTTTGCGGATAACAGATGTTTGATTGCAACGGCGCGGGCGGGCAATGTCATCGGCGGCGGCGATTGGTCGGAAGATAGACTTTTGCCTGACGTTTTTCGTTCGTTGATTTTCGGAGAAGACTTGCTGATTCGCAATCCGAATTCCGTGCGTCCTTGGCAGCACACGCTCGAACCTTTAAACGGTTATTTGCTTCTGGCGGAAAAGCTATTTGAAGGAAATAAAGAGTTTGCGAATGGTTGGAATTTTGGTCCCGAAGACGCGGACGCAAAACCCGTCGGTTTTATCTTAGACGAAATAAAGGAAATTTGGGACGAAGAAGTTTCTTGGAAAATTGCTGACGGCGAACATCCGCACGAAACGAATCTGTTAAAATTGGACAGCGCAAAGGCGAAAACGAAACTCGGATGGAAACCGAAATTGAGTTTGACGGAAGCCTTAAAATTAACTTCCGATTGGTATAAATCGTTCAAAAATAAGGAAAATTTAATCGAAACGACTCGAAATCAAATTGAGTTTTACAATAGCAAATGAATTATAAATGCCGTTATTGCGGCGCAGATTTAAAACACACTTTTGTTGATTTGGGCGCAACGCCGTTGGCAAATTCTTATCTGAAACCGGAAAATTTGGACGAAGCCGAACCGTTTTTTTCGCTTCACGTTCGCGTTTGCGCGGAATGTTTTTTGGTTCAACTTCCTGCGCTCGAAACGCCGGAAAATATTTTCAGCGACTATCTTTATTTTTCGTCTTTTTCGGACACTTGGCTGGCACACGCGAAAGATTATTGCGGCAAAATGTCGGAAAGATTCGGCTTAAATGAAGATTCTTTAGTTGTCGAAGTTGCGAGCAACGACGGTTATTTGTTGCAATATTTTCAGGAATCGAACATCAATGTTTTAGGCATCGAACCGGCGCGAAATGTTGCCGAACACGCCGTAAAAAAAGGCGTTCCGACGATTGTAAAATTTTTCGGCGCGGAAACGGGCAGAGCGGTTGCGGCTGAAAAAGGCTTTGCCGATTTGACTGCCGCGAACAATGTTTTGGCGCACGTTCCCGACATCAACGATTTTGTCGAAGGCTTCACGCAAATTCTCAAACCCGAAGGCGTTTCGACGTTTGAGTTTCCGCATCTTTTGAATTTAATCAAAAAAAATCAGTTCGACACGATTTATCACGAGCATTTTTCGTATCTTTCGCTCTACACGGTTGAAAAAATCTTCGCCGCGCATAATTTGACCGTTTTCGATGTCGAACAACTTTCAACACACGGCGGTTCGCTTCGAGTTTTCGCGCAAAAAACGGCAACCGGAATTCACGAAATTAGCGAAACAGTCGAAAAAATCAAAAATCTCGAAACGGAAAACGGTTTGACCGATATTGAAGTTTTGAGCGGTTACGGCGAAAAAGTTAAAGAAACAAAACGCGGATTGCTTGAAAAATTAATTGAGTTAAAACGTGCCGGAAAACAAATTGCGGCTTACGGTGCGGCGGCGAAAGGCAATACTTTGCTCAATTTTTGCGGCATCAAAACCGATTTTATCGAATACGTCTGCGATGCAAACCCGAACAAGCAAAATCATTTTTTGCCCGGAACCAGAATTCCAATCGTTGCGCCCGAAAAAATCGCCGAAACAAAACCGGATTATGTTTTGATTTTGCCGTGGAACATCGCCGACGAAGTGATTGAAAAAAATAGCTTTATCCGCGAATGGGACGGGAAATTTATTTTGCCGATTCCGAATGTTACGATTGTTTGATAGTTGAAAATGCGAAAGAAAATTATCCACAGATGAACACAGATGAACACAGA
Organism: Acidobacteriota bacterium; assembly: GCA_031409875.1. Classification (GTDB taxonomy): domain Bacteria; phylum Acidobacteriota; class Blastocatellia; order Pyrinomonadales; family Pyrinomonadaceae; genus CALMEH01. The sequence continues at coordinate 23,421 of JANNYB010000083.1, forward strand.
TAAAATCGGATTTAATCATCTGTGTTCATCTGTGGATAATAAAAAAATATTATTTCTAGATTGTTTAATGAAACTGATTGAAACAAAACTCGAAGGCGTTTTTATTGTCGAACTTCCGGCTTTTACGGACGAACGCGGATTTTACAAACGGCTTTGGGGCGCGGATGAATTGGCGAATTTAGGTTTGGACAATGATTTAAATAACGTCGGACTTTCGTATAATAATCTGCGCGGAACGGTGCGCGGAATGCACTTTCAGAATGCGCCGTTTGTCGAAACAAAGCTCGTGCAATGTGTTCGCGGGCGGATTTTCGATGTCGTGCTTGATTTGCGGGAAAATTCAAAAACCTTCGGCGAATGGATTGCGGAAGAACTTTCGCCCGAAAATAATTTGGCGTTTTACGTTCCGAAAGGTTTGGCGCACGGATTTCAGACGCTTGAAGATAATTCGGAAGTTTTGTATTGTATTTCCGAAAAACACAACGCGCAATCGGCTGGCGGAGTTCGTTGGAACGACCCGAAATTCGGGATAACCTTTCCGCTCGAAGTTAGTATGATTAACGAACGCGACGCGAATTATCCTGATTACAAATAAATGAAACGAGTGATTTTGACAGGCGCGGACGGATTTATCGGCAGACAGGCGATTTTGCCTCTGCTCGGTAGAAATTACGAAGTTCACGCCGTTTCAAATCGTGAACCGGCGGAAGACCTTCGTTTTGAAAATGTGATTTGGCACAAAACAAATCTGCTCGACGCATCAGAAATCGAGGATTTGTGCCGAAAAATCCAAGCGACGCATCTGCTTCATTTTGCGTGGTATGTCGAACACGGCAAATTTTGGAACGCGCCGGAAAACGAAATTTGGACTGCGGCAAGCATTCATTTGATTGAAAATTTCAATCGTTTCGGCGGGACACGAATCGTTGTTTCGGGCAGTTGCGCCGAATATGAATGGGGCAAAGATGAAGTTTTGCACGAAACGAAAACGCCGCTCGTGCCGCAAAATTTTTACGGCGAGTGTAAAGTGAAATTGCAAAAAAAACTCGCCGAAACTTCCCAAAATTATGCTTGGGGCAGAATCTTTTTCCTTTACGGCGAACACGAAGCACCGAAGCGTTTGATTGCTTCCGTGATAAACTCTCTGCTCAAAGACGAATTTGCCGATTGCTCTCACGGCGAACAAATCCGCGATTTTTTGTATGTTAGAGACATTGCCGATGCTTTTGCCGCTTTGCTCGATTCGGAAGTGCAATCTGCGGTCAATATCGCTTCGGGCGAAGCGCGTTCAATTCGTGAAATCGTCTTGACGGCGGCGGAAATTTTAGAGAAAATTGAAAACTTGCGATTTGGCGTTATTTCATCTCCTGAAAACGAACCGAAAAGCATTGTCGCCGACACGCGCCGTTTGCGTGAAGAAGTCGGTTGGCAGGCAAATTACACGCTCACGGAGGCATTGACGGAAACGATAGAATGGTGGAAAAACCGCTGAAAATTTTGGCAATTGTGCCATATCATCTCGACTATTGCGCGGGGCAAAGATTTCGCATCGAACTTTGGGCGAAAGAACTTGCGAAACGCAATATTTCCGTCGAATATCTGCCGTTCACTAATCAAGATTTGACTGACGTTCTGTATGAAAAAGGTCGAAATTTCAAAAAAGCCACATTGATGTTAAGTGCTTTTATCAAGCAACTTACGCGCACTTTTCAAACTCGAAAACCGGACTTGATTTTTATCTACCGCGAAGCCGCGATTGCCGGTCCCGCGATTATCGAAAAAATCGTCCGCCGTTGGAAAGTCCCGATAATTTACGATATTGACGAGCCGCTTTTCGTGCCTTACACGAGTCCTTCAAACGGAAATTTGAACCGTTTGAAGTTTTTCTCGAAGGTTGACGAACTTTTCAAAATGAGCGACTGCGTTTTTGCCGTCAATCAAGCAATCGCCGATTATGCCGCGCAATTTAACAAAAATGTCGAAATCGTGCCGATGACCGTTGACATCGAACGCTATCAGCCGCCGAAAAATAAGGCGAAAAACGCAAAACCGATTATCGCGTGGGTCGGCACGCGGACGAATCAGCCGAATATCGAAATTGCCGTTCCCGCAATGCGCGAACTTCGGAAAACTCAAGATTTTACGTTTCGGATTATTGCCGACGACGATATGAGTTTTGAAGGTTTGGACGTTGATTTTGTGCCTTGGGCTTACGATTTGGAAGTTCCGAAATTGCAAGAAGCCGACATCGGCGTTACGCCCGTCGGCGAAAGCGTTTGGGGAAAATGGAAGTTTTTCTTCAAAACTGTGCAGTTTATGGCAATCGGTTTACCGGTTGTGGCTTCGGCGATTGGTTCTAATTTGGAAATTATCGAAGACGGCGTGAACGGATTTTTGGCGCGAAGTGATGAAGAATGGCGCGAAAAATTGCAGATTTTAATTGAAAATCCAACTCTCAGAAGCGAATTAGGCGCAAAAGCGCGGGAAACGGTTTTGGAAAGATTCACGCTCGAAAAGCAATTCGATTTTTTGGAAGATAAAATTAAGGAATTGACGGCGCAAAATTTGGTAAAATAAACGGAGATTTTTTTATGCAGACAAATGTTGATGTAAAAACCGTCGAAGGCTTCGGCGAAGAATGGAGCAAGTTTGACCAATCGGAACTTGACGAGCGCGAGCGTCTGCAAATTTTTGAAAGTTATTTCAAGATTTTTCCTTGGAAAGATTTGCCGGAAAACGCGAAAGGTTTTGATTTGGGCTGTGGCAGCGGACGTTGGGCGAAATCGGTTGCCCTGCGTGTCGGAAAATTGATTTGCATTGATGCCAGCGCGGACGCGCTCGAAGTTGCAAAAACGAATTTGAAAAATCAAACTAACTGCGAATTTCATAACGCTTCGGTGGCGGAAATGCCTTTAACAGATGCTTCGATGGATTTCGGTTACAGTCTCGGCGTTTTGCATCACATTCCGAAGCCGATTGAAGGCATCAAACAATGCACATCGAAACTGAAAAAAGGTGCGCCGTTTTTGATTTATCTTTATTATGCTTTCGATAATCGTCCGGCGTGGTTTCGTGCGCTCTGGAAAATTTCTGACGTTTTTCGGCACGGAATTGCCAAATTGCCGACGGGTTTGAAACATTTTGTCGCGGAAATTATTGCTTTGACCGTTTATTTTCCGCTGGCAAAAATCGCGTATTTATTGGAAAAAACAGGCTTAAATGTTTCGGCGTTTCCGCTTTCGATTTACCGCGACAAGAGTTTTTACACGATGCGAACCGACGCGCTTGACCGTTTCGGCACAAGGCTCGAATATCGTTTTACGCGCAAAGAAATCGAAGAAATGCTCACCGAAGCCGGACTCGAAGATGTTCGATTCAGCGATGAAATGCCTTTTTGGTGTGCGGTCGGTTTGAAAAAATAGGTTTATTTTAGAAGATGTCGAAGTTAAGATTTTTAATATTAGCCGTTATCGCGTTTTTTCCTTCGTGGTTAAAGCGGATTTGTTATCGTCTTTTTTTCGGTTATAAAATCGGCAAAAATGTAAAAATCGGACTTTCAATCGTTGATGCGAAAGATTGCGAGATTCAGGACGACGTAAAAATCGGGCATCTCAATTTGCTCATTGCCATCAAAAAACTTTCCATCGGCGATCACACGCGAATCGGACATCTGAACATTATTCGCGGCGGCGATGAAGTCAGTCTCGGTCGTTACACGGAAATTTTGCGGCTTAATGAAATAAATTCGATTCCCGATCCGATTGCGACTAATGAAACTGATCCGCGATTTATTCTCGGTGACGGAAGCATCATTACAACGTCGCATAAAATTGATTTTACTGATAGAGTCGAAATTGGAAAGCGCGTCATTATCGGCGGCAGAAATTCTTCGTTTTGGACGCATAACCGACAGCAGACAAAGCCGATAATTATTGGCGATTACAGTTATATCGGTTCGGAAATAAGAGTCGTGCCGGGCGGCAAAATTCCGCCGAAATGCGTTGTCGGAATCGCTTCGGTGATTACCAAAGAATTTGAAGGCGAAATGAATCTGATTGCCGGAGTTCCGGCAAAAATCGTCAAAGAATTGGGCGAAGAAGGTAATTTTTTGGTCGAGTTCAAAACCCGTCCTGATTTGCCCGACGAAATTTAAGCAATAAGTTTTGAGTAATATTTAAGTGAAAAAATTACCGATAATTTTAAGTTTTTTTATCGCACTCGGCGTAATGTTGCTGACATTGCCCGAAGGCGTGGCGGCGATTTCACTTACGGTGATTGTTTCTTTGATAGTTGTTGCCATCATCCGACAGTTTGATGATGAGAGCAATTTTCTCCTCAATATATTTTTGTGGGCTTTAATTGTTCGGATTTTGTTCGGAACGATGATCCATGTTTTCGGTTGGCGCGATTTCTTCGGTGGCGATGCTTTGACGTATGACTTTTTCGCGGATCGTTTAACGGAAATTTGGCGCGGAAATATTGTAACCAATGATTGGTTCTCTCAAAGAGCTTCCAGCACGACCGGACCGGGTTGGGGAATGAATTATCTGGTCGCAGGAATTTATTTTGTTTTCGGTCGGAACCTTTTTGCTGCTCAATGTTTTTGCGGCGTAATCGGTGCGGCAACCGCGCCGATGGTTTATATTTGCGCTCATAAAATTTTTCAAAATGTGCGTGTTAGCCGTATTTCGGCAATTTTGGTCGCGTTTTTTCCGGCATTCATTATTTGGTCATCACAGCTACTCAAAGATGGGCTGATTGTTTTTATGTTGGTTTTAGCAATCACGATGGTCTTGCAGCTTCAGGAAAAAATTGATTATTTCGCCATTGCTATTCTGATTATTTCGCTTTTCGCTATCATTTCGCTTCGATTTTATATTTTTTATATGGTGGCGATTGCGGTTGTCGGAAGTTTTATTATCGGCAAAAGCGGTTCGGTATCATCCGTTGTCAGAGGTTTTATCGCCGTCGGAATTTTAGGTATAGCTTTGACTTATCTTGGAGTGTTAAAAAATGCGAGTGATGATTTTGAAAAATACGGCAATTTGGAAAGAATTCAAGTAAGCCGCGAAGGGCTGACGAATGCGGGTTCGGGATTTGGGGAAGACCTCGATGTTTCGACGACGCAAGGCGCACTTGTTGCAGTTCCGGTAGGTTTTACTTATCTGATGCTTGCGCCTTTTCCTTGGCAAATTTCAAGTTTTCGGTCGGCAATTACTTTACCCGAAGTTTTGGTTTGGTGGGCAATGATTCCGCTTCTTTTGAGCGGTTTATGGTATACGCTGAAAAATCGTCTGCGAAATGCGATTTCGATTTTGATTTTTACGTTTTTGCTGACGATTGCGTATTCGATTTTTCAAGGAAACGTCGGCACGGCATATCGTCAACGAGCGCAAATACAGGTTTTTCTATTTATTTTTATCGCCGTCGGTTGGACATTGCTCAAGGAACGCCGGGAAAATCAACAAAGTATGAGAGCAGGTCAAAAACATCGGTAGATTGCAATATTGAGAACCGTCAAGCGGTAGTGAACGAACAAAAGAAGCCAAGTCGCTACCGCTCCTTGTTCTCATTTACAAAAATATGTGTGGAATTGTCGGGTTCGTAAATGCCCGAAACAAAAAAGCAGAGCGCGAAATCATTGAAAAAATGAATTCCTGCATCGTGCATCGCGGTCCTGATGAAGACGGTTTTTTCGTCAAAGATTCGGTTGCTTTGGCGATGCGTCGGTTGGCGATTATTGATTTGGCGGGCGGACAACAGCCGATTTTTAATCACGACCGCACAAAAGCGATTGTTTTTAACGGCGAGATTTATAATTTTCAGGAATTACGCGCTGATTTGGAAAAGCGCGGACACAAATTTTATACGAATTCCGACACCGAAGCGATTATTCATCTTTACGATGAATTCGGCGCGGATTGCGTCCAACATTTGCGCGGAATGTTTGCGTTTGCGATTTGGGACGATACTGATAAAAGTTTGTTCATTGCACGCGACCGCGTCGGTAAAAAACCTGTTCTTTATTCGCTTCAAGAAAACGGTGATTTAATTTTCGGGTCTGAATTTACGGCACTTCTCGCGCATCCGAAGATTTCGCGTGAAGTTGATTTTGAGGCGATTGATTCGTATTTGAGTTATTTATGCGTGCCTGCGCCGCAGACGGCTTTTAAGCAAATTCGCAAACTCGAACCCGCGCATTGGCTTCGTTGGAAAGACGGAAAAATCGAAATGCGACGTTATTGGCAGCCCGATTTTTCAAGAAAAATAAAAATTTCCGAAGCCGAAGCGATTGATGAAACGACACGCATCATCCGCGAAGCGACGAAAATGCGGATGATTTCCGAAGTTCCGCTCGGTGCATTTCTTTCGGGCGGCGTTGATTCTTCGGTCGTCGTTGCGCTAATGGCGCAGGAAAGCGAAAAACCTGTCAAGACATTTTCAATCGGTTTTGAAGAACAAGATTTCAGCGAATTGAAATACGCCAAAATCGTTGCCAAGCACGTCGGCGCGGAATATAACGAATTTATCGTCAAGCCGAATGCGCTCGAAGTTTTGCCGACGTTGGTGGAACATTATGGCGAACCTTATGCGGATTCTTCGGCAATTCCGACTTATTACGTTTCAAAAGAAACCAGAAAATTCGTAACTGTCGCGCTCAACGGCGACGGCGGCGACGAGAGTTTTGCGGGCTACGAACGCTATGCGGCAATGAAAATCGCCGAACTTTATCATCGGTTTCCGGCTTTTGCGCGAAAACTTTTTATCGAAAAACCGATTGGAATGTTTCCGACATCCGAACTCAAAAAATCGCGCGTCCGCGACGCGAAACGATTTTTGCAAGCCGCAAATCTGCCGAAAACGGAACGCTATTTTCGTTGGATGTCAACCTTTAACCGCGATGCGAAAGCCGAGATTTATACGAAAGAGTTCCGCGAAACCGTTTCGGGGCAAAATCCTTCGGCTTTTCTCGATAAATGGTTTGCAAACGCCAACGGTTCGGGCATTTTGGACGCAACGATGTTGACCGACCAAATGACGTATTTGCCCAATGATTTGCTGGTTAAAGTTGATATTGCTTCGATGGCGAATTCGCTCGAAGCGCGTTCGCCGTTTCTCGACCATAAAGTTATCGAATTTGCCGCGAGTTTGCCGGAAAATTTGAAAATGCAGAAGTTTGAAACAAAATCTCTGCTCAAAAAAGTTGCCGCAAAACTCGTTCCGCGTGAAGTGATTTATCGTCGAAAAATGGGTTTCGGTGTTCCAATCGGAAATTGGTTTCGCGGCGAAATGAAAAACTTCGTGCGCGAGATTTTGCTGGCGGAAAAATCTTTGAAACGCGGCATCGTCAAAAGCGAAATGATTGAAAAATACGTCCGCGAACACACGGAATCAGAGCGCGATCATACGTTTCAAATTTGGACACTTTTAATGCTCGAACTTTGGTTTCAGCGATTTATTGATTAAAATTGAAGGCAGTGAAAGTAGAAAGAAAAATTATCCACAGATGAACACAGATAAACACAGATGAAATCAAAAAAATATCTGTGTTCATCTGTGTTCATCTGTGGATAAATAAAAACAATTTATGAAAGGCGTTGTTTTAGCGGGCGGGCTTGGTTCAAGGCTTAATCCGTTGACGAAAGTTACAAATAAACATCTTCTTCCGGTTTATGATCAGCCGATGATTTATTATCCGATAAATACGCTGATAAATGCCGGAATTGATGACATAATGATTGTTACGGGCGGAAATTCGGCGGGCGATTTTCTCAAACTTTTGGGAAACGGCAAGGAATTTGGCTTGAAACATTTGAATTATACTTATCAAGAAGGCGAAGGCGGAATTGCCGATGCGCTTTCATTGGTTGAGCATTTTGCCGACGATGAGCCGATTTGCGTGGTTTTGGGCGACAATATCATCGAAGGAAACATTCTTGCGGCGGCGGAAGATTATCGAAATCAAGGCACGGGCGCGAAGATTTTATTGAAGAAAGTTCACGATTCGCAACGCTTCGGCGTTCCTGAGATTGATGGCGAAAAGGTTTTAAACATCGAAGAAAAACCGCAAAATCCGAAGTCTGATTTTGCAGTTATCGGTATTTATTTTTATGATTCGACGGTTTTCGAGATTATCAAAACGCTTGTTCCGTCAGGTCGCGGCGAACTCGAAATTACCGACGTGAATAATCACTACATCAATCGCGGCGAAATGACTTGGAACGCGCTTGATGGTTGGTGGACAGACGCGGGAACATTTGAAAGTCTGCTTCACGCGACGAATTTGGTGGCAGAAACAGGCGCGAATAATTTGGAGGTAAAAAGTGCAATCAGCTAAAGAAACAGCAGAATTTACGAAAGGTAAAATCCACGATGTTGTCGGGTATCCTTTGAAAAAAATTATAGATGAACGCGGTTGGTTAGCCGAACTTTTTCGCCACGACGAATTAGCCGAAGAATTTTATCCGCAGATGGCTTATATTTCCATCACCGAACCGAATTTTCAGCGCGGTCCGCACGAACATATTGAGCAGGCAGACCTTTTTTGTTTTATCGGAACAGGGAATTTTAAGCTGAAAATGTGGGACAATCGCCAAGATTCGCCGACTTTTCGCAATGTAATGACAATGTTCGTCGGCGCGGACAATCCGCAAGCCGTGATTATTCCGAAAGGCGTTGTTCACGCATACAAAAACATTAGCCAGACTGAAAAAGGCGTGGTTATAAATTGCCCGAACCGGCTTTATATGGGCGCAGACAAGCGCGAAGAAATTGACGAAATCCGCCACGAAGACGATGCGGACACAATTTTTAGAATTGATGATTAAAGCTATGAAAAAAGATTTAAGCGCGGTAGTTTGGCAGGAAGGCAATTGGTTTGTGGCGCAATGTTTAGACGTTGATATTGCCTCTCAAGGTGAAACGGAAAAAGAAGCATTGGAAAATTTGCGCGATGCTTTGTATCTGCATTTTACGCCGCCGACAGCCACCGTTCTGCCGAACATTCAAAAAATACAATTAGAGGTCGCCGCGTGAAACCTTTGCCTTTTCGTGAAGTCAGACGAAAATTACTGAAAGCCGGATTTGTCGAAGTCGGGCAAACGGGAAGTCATATAAAATTTGCCAAAGTTGTTGACGAGGGAACATGGACGGCAACCGTTCCGCACCACCGCGAAATTGCCAGCGGAACGCTGAGAAGTATTCTTCGACAAGCCGGATTGTCGGAAGAAGCATTTCACAAACTTTAATTTTAGTCCGTTGGGCTAAAACACTATCAGCAATCGGTAGCGATTTTCCCGCACAATCGCCAAAGCATTCGCCACTTTGTCGCAAAACGCCAAAGCCGCAACGCTTTACCGATTGCCGATTTTTTTTGATTTGATGAAAATTGTTCGTATTATTGCACGGCTTAACGTCGGCGGACCTGCCCGCCACGTTGTTTGGCTGACGAAAGAATTAAATAACGCGGAAACTCAGAGCATTTTGCTTGCCGGAACTGTTCCCGAAGGCGAAGAAAATATGGGTTGGTTTGCCGATGAAAACGGTGTAAAACCGATTTTTATCGAAGAAATGAGCCGCGAACTTTCGCCGAAAGATATTGTTTCTTTGTGGAAAGTTTATCGGGAAATTAAAAAAGCGAAGCCCGACATAATCCATACGCACACGGCAAAAGCCGGAACAATCGGCAGAATCGCGGGCTTTTTTTATCGCTTTCTCAGCCGCAAACAAGTGAAAATCATTCATACTTTTCACGGACATATTTTCCACAGTTATTACGGCAACGCGAAAACAAAGATTTTTTTGTTAATCGAAAAAACTCTGGCACGGTTTGCGACGGACAAGATTGTTACGATCAGCCAACGCCAATTTGAAGAAATTCACGAAGAATTCGGCATCGGCAAAACGGCGCAATTCGAGATTATTCCGCTCGGTATTGATTTGGATAAATTTGCTGCGTGCGCGATGAAAAGAAATATTTTGCGCGAAGAAATCGGCGCGAAAGACGATGAAATTCTGATCGGCTTTGTCGGACGTTTGACCGAGATTAAAAATATTTCGCTGTTGCTGAAAGTTGTGGAAATATATCAAAATAAACGAGATAACAGTTTTCCGAAACTCAAGTTTTTAATTATAGGCGACGGCAATTTGCGCGAAGAGCTTAAAGCGCAAGCCGAAAAATTAAAGTTGACCGAAACCGTAAAATTTTTAGGAAATCGCAACGATGCCGACGTTTTTTATGCCGGTTTGGACATTGTTGCGCTAACATCTCTGAATGAAGGAACGCCGCTTTCATTGATTGAAGCAATGGCAAACGGCAAAGCGGTAATTTCGACTTCCGTCGGCGGTGTGATTGATTTGCTCGGCGAAATTGAAGCCGAAAAAGAAGGTTATAAAATTTGCAAACGCGGCATTCGCGCCGAATCAAACGACGCGGAAAGTTTTTTTCAAGGTTTGATGTATTTGGCGCGAAATAAACACTTACGCGCCGAAATGAGTAAGCAAGGCGCAGATTTCGTTCGGCAAAATTACGCGAAAGAAAGGCTTTTCAAAGACATCCGAGAACTTTACGAAAAGTTACAAAACACGAAATAAATGTTATTCCTTGCTTGCTTTTAAGTTGAAATTATCTTGTAATTAGAACTTAAAAATTCCCCTGAATTATATTTAATGTTATCTAGTCCATTTGTAGTTGCGGCAGTCAGTTTTGCTTTATCGTTAGGGCTGACCTACATTGTCCGCGAATTCGCGCGGCATTATGGCTTTGTCGCCAAACCGAAATCCGACCGTTGGCACAAACGCCCGACGGCGATGATGGGCGGCGTGGCGATTTTTTTGACCACGGCGATAGTTTTTGTCGTATTTCTCGAACACAGCCGCGAACTTTGGATAACTTTGGGCGCAAGTGCTTTTCTTTTTCTGGTCGGATTGATTGACGACGCGCTTCAAATAAAACCGTATCAAAAACTTATCGGACAACTTATCGGCGCAGGAATTGTCGTCAGTTCCGGGTTGACTCTGCAATGGACGAGTTTTGAAATCGTCAATATCGGTCTGACCGTTTTTTGGCTTATCGGCATTGCGAATGCGATAAATCTGCTCGACAATATGGACGGTTTGGCGGCGGGAATTGCCGCTATTGCCGCTCTTTCGCTGACGCTCGGTTTTGCTTCGAGCGAGCAACCCACGCAAGTTGCTTTGACTGCCGCTTTTACGGGTGCGCTTGTCGGATTTTTGGTTTTCAATTTTAATCCGGCTTCGATTTTTATGGGCGATTGCGGTTCGATGTTTGTCGGGTTTTTTCTGGCAAGTATGGTTTTGGACAACGAAATCGGCGGACGTTCACGCAGCATCGTTTCAATTTTGGCAGTTCCCGCATTGATTCTTTTCGTGCCGATTTTCGACACGACTTTTGTAACTGTCTTGAGAAAAATTTGGGGCAGAAAAGCCTCGCAAGGTGGGCGCGACCACACATCGCACCGACTTGTCGCGCTCGGACTTTCGGAAAGAAACGCTGTTTTGATGCTTTACGCTTTTGCGATTTTGGCGGGCAGCATCGCGCTTTTCGTGCGCGAACTTCAGCCAACGCAAAGCCTTGCGCTAATCGGTTTTTTCATTATTATTTTGACGATTATCGGCGTTTATCTTTCAAAGGTCAAAGTTTATGAAGATCAAGACGAAGAACTCGCCTTGCAAAACAATGCGGGCTACGCTTTTCTTTACAATCTTTCGCACAAACGACGGATTTTTGAAGTTTTGCTCGATGTTTTGCTGATTACGCTTTGCTATTACGCTTCGTATATTTTGATTTTCGGCGAACTTGAAAATTCGGAAAATTGGAATTTGTTTCTGAAGTCTCTGCCGCTTTTAATTATCATAAATCTGTTTTCGTTTTTGCTCGTTGGCGTTTATCGTGGAATGTGGCGTTACACGAGTATTCGTGATGTTTTGACGTTCGGCAAAGGCGTTGCGCTCGGTTCGATTTTCAGTATTTTGGCGATTCTTGTGCTTTATCGTTTCGTAAATTTTTCGCGGACGGTTTTTTTGGTAAATGCGATTCTATTGCTTGCGGCTTTATCAATCAGCCGTATGGCATTCAAGTTTTTCCGCCAGCTTTTGCCGATGCCGATCAGCGATTTACAATGTAATGTGCTGATTTACGGCGCGGGCGACGGCGGCGAAATGGTTTTGCGCGAGTTGAAAAACAATCCCGAATGGAATTATGTGCCAATCGGTTTTGTGGACGACGACCCGATGAAAAAAGATAAAGTTATTCACGGTTTGAAAGTTTTCGGCGGTAACGGTTCGCTGACCAAGATTTGCCGCGAAAACGATGTGCAGGAAATTTTGATTTCATTCCGCAATATCTCGAAGGAAAGAATCGAAGAAGTCCGCGAAATCTGCCGCGATACGGATATTTCGCTCAAACGCGCTCAGTTGGTTATCGAGCCGTTGGAATTTGAATAATATGTCAACAAAATCAATCAAACTCGAAAGTTCCGCGCTTCGGGCAATTTCGCTCGCGGCGATTTTGGTGTGTTTGGTTGGCGTATATTTTTCCGCAAAATGGGCGTTTGCCAATACGATTGCTTTGAAGGCTGAGAGCCAAATTGATGCCGATCCGCTTGCCATCGGTGAATTTGCTGTCGGTTTAGCTCCTTCTGATCCGCAAACGCATTATGCGCTTGCCGCGCTTTACGACAAATCATTTTTGTCGGAAAATCAGCCGAAATCGCTTGCCGAATATGAAGCGGCAACCGCGCTTTCGCCGAATGATTTCCGTCTTTGGTTGGCTTTGGGCAAAGCGCGTGAGCGCAGCGGCGACGCGGCAGGCGGGGAAAATGCCTTGCGCCGCGCCGCTAAACTTGCGCCGAATTATTCGCTCGTGCAATGGACGCTCGGCAACAATTTACTGCGCCAAAACAAAACAAACGAAGCCTTTGCCGAAATTCGCAAAGCCGCCGAAAACGATACGACTTACGCAAATCCGGCAATCGCCGCCGCGTGGCAAACCTTTAACGGCGATTTGGCGCAAATAAAACAAAATTTGGGCGATGCGCCGCCAACGAAAACTGCGCTTGCCGCATTTTTGCTCAAGCAAAAGAAATATCGCGGCGGAATTCAGATGCTTTCGGAAATTGTCGGCGCGGAAAATTTTGCCGTCGGAAAAATATCAAACGGCAGCTTTGAAGCAAACGAAAAGCGCGAAGAAACAAAAGATTTTGAATGGCAAATCGCTGACGGCACACAACCGCAAATCGGCGTTGATACTTCGCAAAAACGTAATGGAAGCAATAGTTTAGGCTTCGTGTTCAACTCGGCAGACGGCAAAGATTTTCGCAATGTTTCGCAACTTGTCGCTGTTGAAGCGGGCAAAAAATACGTTTTTGAAACATTTTACAAAGCCGATTTGAAAACATCAGCGACGTTTAGATGGGAAATCGTCAGCGAATCGGACGGAAAAGTTTTAGCCGCAACGGACGCGGTTTCGGCAAACGCCGATTGGACAAATATAAAGACGGAATTTACCGCGCCTGAAACGTCCGAAGCCGTGATAATTCGCCTTGTGCGCGACCAATGCAAAACAACGGTTTGCTCGATTTCGGGCAAAATTTGGTTCGATGATTTTAGTTTGCAATAGTTCGGAGTCCACGCTTTAGCGTGAAACCGCCAGCGAAGCGCGGCGGTTTGGGCAAACTGAAGTTTGAACTCTGAACACTTATTTTAATGTCAGAAGAAAACACGACAAAAGGCGTTGCCAAATCTGCGGAATGGTTGGACGCGGAAAATTTTGACGAAAATCCTTCGCGTTTGAGCGGCGCGATTTTCGTTTTACTTTGCGTGATGCCGATGATTTTTACCGTTGCTTACGGCGCGGTTGACGTTTGGGCGTTGGGTTTTCAGGCAATTTTTGTCGGTTTGATGTTGGTTTTGTGGTGTTTGGAATCTTTCTTCACAAAAGAATTTCGTTACAGTTCGAGTTTTTTGCAAATTCCGCTGATTGCCTTGATTTTAATTGGTTTAATCCAGCTTTTGCCATTTCGCGCCGGCGGTAACTCAATGTCGCTCGACGGTTATTCGACGCGCTTTGCTTTGATTCAACTGTTAATTTATCTCGTCTTTTTTGCCGCCGCACTCGTGTTTATCAACAGTCGCAAACGCTTGCAAATACTAATTGCGGGCATCATTATTTTCGCTTCTTTGATGGCGTTTTTCGGGATTTTACAGTATTTAGCTAAACTTGAAGCGATTTACGGACTGCGTCTATCGGGACAAGCCATTCCGTTTGCATCGTTCATCAATCAGCATCATTTCGCGGCGTTTATGGAAATGAGTATCGGTTTGACAGTTGCGCTTTTATTCGGCAAAGCAGTCAAAAAAGATAAAAATCTGCTTCTGATAATTTCCGCCGTAATAATGGGTATTGCGGTAATTTTGACAGGTTCGCGTGGCGGATTTTTGAGTTTGTTGGGCGTTTTGGCATTTATCATTACGGCAAATCTTTTGGGCAAAAAAGAAGGCGAAAGATCGAGCGGTTTTCGGCGTAATTTCGCGCTCATCGGCGGCGGAGTTGCGCTTGTTTTGGTGCTTTTCGGTGCGGTTTTCTTGCTCGGCGGCGATCAATCGCTGCTGCGCGGAACAGGTTTGCAAAATGCCAGCGGCGATTTATCGAGCGGCAGAACGCATTTTTGGCAAACCGCGCTTAAAATCTTTTTCGATTATCCGATTTTCGGAGTCGGCTTAAACGCTTTCGGCACGGCATTTCCAAACTACGACACTTGGAACGGCACACTTCGCGTCGAACAGGCGCACAACGATTATCTGCAAATGCTCACCGAAGCCGGAATTTTTGGCTTTCTCTGCGTTGCCGGATTTATCTTTCTGCTGTTCAAAAAAACATTGCGGACATTGAGTAAAACAACGGATGTTTTTCGTCGCCACGCGGCAATCGGCGCAATCGCGGGTTGTTTCGGCATTCTTCTGCACAGCTTTTTCGATTTCCCGCTTCGCACGCCTTCAAATGCTTTTTTCTTTTTGATTTTGGTTGTCATCGCTACCGTCTCGATAGGTTTTCCAAAGTCGGAACGAGGAGCGGTAGCGACTCGCTAAAATTTCCCAAACAATCTTTTAACAGGTCGCTACCGCTCGCTGTTCTGACAAGAATTAGCAGGTCGCTACCGCTCGTTGTTCTGACTTGCATCAAAAAAAAAATTCAACCAATGATAGTTTTTTGATTTTTTTTTCGCATTAGTAAATGTAAGCGCAAATTGAGCGCAAAATATTTTTGGAGCGATTATAAAAAATTATGTTTTATCCGGTCAGAGAAGTTCAGATTTTAGGCGGCGTAAAATACGGCAAAGGCAATGTTTTCGGTTGGGTGCGGAAAAAAGGCACGAAAGCGCATCAAGGTTGGGATTTTGCGGCGCGTGATAATACGACGCTTTATGCGGTTGCCGACGGCGATATTGTTCACGTTGACAACGACGATGACTCAAATTACGGAAAGTCTATTTTAATGAGCTTTACGGGAATGTATGGCGAAACATTTTACGCATTTTACGCGCACATAAATTCGAGCAATGTTTCCAGAGGTAAAAGCGTCAAAGCCGGCGAGCCGATTGGAACTTCGGGAAGCACGGGCAACGCCAAAGGCAGTAATAAATGGGAGCAACATCTGCATTTCGAGTTTCGCTCGGATAGATATTGCAACAAAGGTTTGGAAGGTCGCATTGACCCGCAATACTTTTTCGGTCCGCCGCCTTTTGCGTGGATGTCGGGCGGCGAATTCATTCCGTTTTACGAAAGAGCCGCAAATCAAGCCGCTGCCGCCGCAACTTCGTCAGGCTATTAAAAAAAGTTTCATCGCAGACACGGAGCGAATTGTTAAAAACTGCTATTTTCATCAATTCCGTTCTCCAAACACCTCCAAAACTCCGTGTCTGCGGTGAATGTTTAAAGAAAAATTATCCACAGATCAACGCAGATAAACACAGATGATTAACTCTGATCTTACCTGCGTTCATCTGTGGATAATTTTTTACTTCTACTTTTCTTTCCTAATATTCAAAAGTTTGCGAATTATAAAAAACGCATTAATTACAAAGATTACCGCCACAAAAATTATTAAAGCAGTATTGTCTTTTTCGCCCTGAATGCGGCTAAAAATCAAATACGGAACTACCAAAACAAAGATGGCAAAGCTGAATAGAAAAATAATTTGTAATATTCTCATTTTATTTTTTCTTAAAAATTCTAAATTCAAAAAAACGAAGGATTTTTTCGTCCCATTTACTCATTTAGCGTCCATAAACTCTCGTCAAATCTCGCAATCTTTTTGCGCTAATATGAGTTTACCGCTGAAATCAGATTGAAAATTACAGCAAATTAGAATCAAAATTTTACGTTTCTTATTCAAAATCTTGTAACTTTTTCATTTCTGCGCGAAATCCTGTAATTCCCCAAACGATGAAAAAAATTCCGACAGCTAACAGAAACAATTTTGAAAATATAACGGGTTTTGCGGAACTCCAAACGCCATAAATAAAAGATGAAAAAAACAATCCCCAAATTCCGCGACTAATCAAATGCCGCCAAGAATTTGCTTTGACTCTCTTATTCCATTCTTCAGGATTTTGTTTGAGCATTTCATCAGCATAAAGTTTAGCTTTTCGTTGGTAATAATAATTGGCAATGATGCTTGAAAGCACAATGACAATGGCTAAAATTCCGAAAAAAATATACAAGACTGTTTCATTCATTAGCGTCCATAAACTCCTGTTAAATTTCGTAATCTTTCCGCGACTTCTTCTGAAAATTCTTCGCTTTTGCATTGCCAAAACCAATTTCCCGATTCCGATGCGGGCAAATTCATTCGCGCTTCGTTTCCTAATCCGAGCAAATCTTGCATCGGCGCAATTGTTGTGTTTGCGACACTTGACCAAATAGCGCGAATGAAATCCCAATGAATTTCCGCGCCGTCGGAGTTCAAATATTTCAAACAAAATTCGCGTTCGCGGCTGATTTCGACTTCGGCGCGTGTCGAACCTGCGCCGGATTGCGACGAAAACCAACCGACGGTCGTGTCGTTGTCGTGCGTTCCCGTGTAGGCGACGCAATTGTTTATATAATTGTGCGGCAAATCGTGATTATTTGCATCGCCGCCGAAAGCATATTGCAAAATCCGCATTCCGGGAAACGAAAAATCGTCGCGCAATTCTCTGACATCCAGCGTAATTACGCCCAAATCTTCCGCCCAAAACGGCAAGTCGCCGATTTCTTTTTTCAAAGTTTCAAACAATTCCTTGCCCGGAACATTCACCCATTGACCGCCTGCCGCAGTTTTATCGCCGCCCGGAACTTCCCAACTCGCGGCAAATCCACGAAAATGGTCAACTCTAACAATATCAACAATTTGCAAAGTAAATTTTACGCGAGAAACCCACCAATCAAAATTCTTTTCGCGCATTGCGTCCCAATTATAAATCGGATTTCCCCAAAGTTGTCCGTCCGCCGAAAAATAATCCGGCGGAACTCCGGCGACGAATTTTGGCGAACCGTCGCTGTTTAATTTAAATTCCTGCGGATTGCACCAAACATCTGCCGAATCGAGCGCAACAAAAATCGGCACGTCGCCGACGATTTTCACGCCTTTCTCATTCGCGTATTTTTTGACCGCAAACCATTGCGTAAAAAACAAAAACTGATAAAACTTCTGCTCCCGAATCGCTTCACGCAAATTTTCCCGCGCTTCGGCTAAAGCATTTTCGTCGCGCAATTTCAACGAATCTTCCCATTGATACCACGGCTTTTGCGATTGCGAAAATTTAATCGCCCGATAAAGCGCGTAATCATCGAGCCAAAAAGCCATATCTTGCGAAAACGTCTCAAATTTTCCGCGCAAATCGTCGCTCGCCGAAATCCGAAAACGCTCGTAAGCCTTTGCCAAAAGTGAGTTTTTCCAATCATATAAAAGACCGAAATCAACGCGACCGTTTGGAAAATCGGGCTTTTCGTTTATTTCGTCAAACGTCAAAAGCGCGTCTTCGACCAATAATTCGGGCGAAATCAAATTAGTATTCCCTGCAAACGCCGAAAAACTTTGATAAGGCGAATCGCCGAAACCTGTCGGACCGAGCGGCAAAACTTGCCAGTAAGTTTGCTTCGCTTTTTCTAAAAAATCTATAAAATTAAACGCTTCCGCGCCCAAACTCCCGATGCCGTAATCGGACGGCAAAGATGTCGGGTGCAATAAAACTCCGCTTGCTCGGGGAAAATTCATAATCTAGTTGATAAATTGCTTCGCCGCGCTTTTTTTGACTTGCGGCGAAAAAAAACTCACAATAATTATAATGCCATCAAACGCAAAATTTAATTATCGGAGAATCAAAAAATGAAGAAAATTTTTACAGTTTCAGGAATATTTTTCGCTCTTTTCGGCGCGATTTTTTTTATCGGTTTCAACACTTCGGCGGAAAATACGTCGGTCATCGAACGCTTTAACGTCTCGAACAAAAAAGACGCAGGCGTAACGGGCGCATACAATTTCGACAAAGCGCACAGTTCAATCGGTTTCCGCGTCAAACATTTGGGACTTGTTGATGTTCCGGGTTATTTCCGCGATTTCAAAGGCACGGTAAATTATGACGCTAAAGATGTTACGAAATCAACTGTCGAATTTACCGCAATGACGACGAGCGTTGACACGGGCGTTGCGCCGCGCGATAAACATCTCCGCACGGCTGATTTTTTTGATGTCGAAAAATTTCCCGAAATGACTTTTAAAAGCACGAAAGTCGTAAAGAAAGGAAAAAATATGATGATTACGGGCGATTTGACGATGCGCGGCGTAACTAAATCAATTACGTTTCCGTTCACCGTTGCCGGATTTCTTAAGGACGAAAAAAGCGGCGGAATGAAAATGGGCGCAGTCGCCGAAGCCACGATTAACCGCCGTGATTTCGGCGTAAATTACGGCTCGAATCTTCCGAACGGAACGCCTGTGCTTTCGGATAACATCGTCGTCGTTCTCAACATCGAAGCAAATCTTCCCGGACAAACAACTACGAAATAAAAAGAAAATTTGCCCACGAAACACACGAAATCCACGAAATTAAAACCAAAACTATTTTCGTGTCTTTCGTGTGTTTCGTGGGCAATAAATCTTAAGCCGCTAATTTCAATTCCATTTGCTCACCCGATTTTTCTTGACGTTTCGCTTCCATTGATTTGACGTTATCAACGAGCGGACGGCTGAGTTTATTAACCAACCAAAGCCGATAAACTTCGGCTTCTTCGAGTTTGCTTGTCCAACGTGCGCGGTCGAGCATTGTCAGAGCCATTTCGAGCGCGTGATGCTGTCCGGCGCGGTCTTGCTGACGTTCAAAGTAACGATAACTCTGTTCGAGATTTTGCACGCTTCGGCGCGATGTTTCGACATCTTTAAATCCTAATTTTCCGCGAAAATGACGCGAATAAACATTCATCGGATAATTCGTTGAAGTGTATAAATCGAAATAGTTATCAATCAATCCGGCTTGATGCAAAACCGAACCGACATAGCTCGGTTTCGCGCCCGAAATTGCCGCGATTGATTCGATTTCCGTCGTGCCGTTTTCAAACAACGAAAGAATCATTTTCTTCTTGCTCTGCACCGCTTCTTTTTGATTAAATTCTAAAACTTTTGTATTCATTTTTTTGCTCCTCTTTCTTGATTGATTAGATGTGTCATCTATGAAACAAGTTGCAGTTTAAGATTAGCTTTTTTTACCATAAAAGTAAAGCAAAATGTGTTATTTTTCAATGATTTAGCTATCTCTTTTAGTTTCAGTTTTTATGTGTCGGAATTTAAAGAAAAAGGTAAGCAAGAGTGGATTTAAAAGTTTTGAGTCCCGCCTTCAGGCGGCAGAACGCTAGCGAAGCGTTGCGTTCTCCGGTTACATCAAAAGCAATTTTAAGTAACGTAAAACCGCTCCGCTTCGCTGGCGGTTTTTGCCGCCTAAAGGCGGGACTCAAAACTTTTTTAATCCGAGCAATTGCATCGCGCAAAGCCATAAAAAACGCGGATTCAAAATCAAATATCTGCGCCATAAACGCTTCGGTTCTTGCGTCAGACGAAACAGCCATTCAAGCCCTAATTTGCCTAACCATTCGGGCGATTCTTTGACGTTTCCGGCGTAAAAATCGAACGACGCGCCGACTCCGAGCATTACGGATTGCAATTTTTCCTTGTGCGCCGACATCCAATTTTCCTGTTTTGGACAACCCAAGCCCATAAACAAAATATCGGGTTTTGCCGCGTTGATTTCCGCCCTGATTTCAGCGTCTTCCGCTTCGGTCAAAGCGCGAAACGGCGGCGAAAAAGCGTAAGAAATTTTCAGATTCGGCAAATCTTTTTTCGTCCGCGATTGAATTGCGTCAATTACTTCTTGCTTGCCGCCGTAAAATCCGACGGACAAATCGTTCTTCGCGGCAAATTCGAGCAAACTTATCATCAAATCGTTCGCACGAACGCGCGAAGCTGTCTTTTTGCCTTGAATTTTTTGCATCCAAACGAGCGGCATTCCGTCCGTAACAATCAAATCCGCGCCGTTCACTTTTTTGCCGAAATCTGCGTCATCGTAAGATTCCATAACCATATGCACGGTTGAAAAACAGACGTAGCCGCCGCGTTTTTCTTTGACCAATTCGACGATTTTGGCGATTGCCGATGAATGCGTAACGACATCGGGAAAAAGACTGACGACGCGAACGCGGTTTGATTTTTCGATTTTTTCCATCACGAATTTTGATGAGAACAAGGAGCAGTAGCGACTTGGCAAGATTACCCGTTCGCTACCGCTCAACGGTTCTGATTTCACGGTAAATGTTCTCTAATTTATTGATATAATCGGTCAAATTAAATTTTTCTTCGACGGTTTTTCGTGCATTGCGCCGAAGATTTTCAAAATCTTTTTTGCCCGAAAGAATAATTTTCAGTTTTTCAACTAATTGCGAAATATTTTGCGGTTCGATTAAAAAGCCGTTGAAATCGTCTTTAACAACCGCGCCGATTGAAGCCATTTCGGAAACAACGACAATATTTCGCGCCGCCATTGCTTCGAGCATCGCCATCGGCAAACCTTCGCCGTAACGCGACGGAAGCAGAAAAATATCGCTTTCGGCAAGTTCTTTTTGCTTTGCTTTTCCCGCAATCACGCCGCCGAAATAAAATTTATCGCCGAGAATTTTGGTCATCTCGCCAACGAAAAAATCTTGTATTTCGCCTGCGCCAAACGCACGAAAAGTAAAATCGTAATTTTCGGATTTCAAAATTTTGATTGCTTCGATAATTTCGTTCAAGCCTTTCGATTCATTCAAGCGTCCGAGAAAAATCATCGAGTTTTTCTTCTTTTGCGCCGAAGAAAAATCTTCGACCGCGACGGCATTTTCCAAAACTTTGACATTCAATCCTTGCCAAAGATTTTCGATGATTTGCTTTTCCAATTCGCTCAAAACGACAATCACATCGGATGAGCGCAACATTTTTTCGGCAGTTTTTTTGATTAAAGCATTTTCAAACTCACGCGCCATAAATTTGCCGCCGTGAATGTGCAAAAAAATCGAACAATTTGCGGCGCGGACAAGCGCAAAATCGCGCACGATTGAAAGCGGATTGAATGCCGTGTTAATGTGTGCAATGTCGAATTTCCCGTCGTGTAATTCTTTGCGAAATTGACGCGGCAAATTAATTTGTCTGAAAATCCACGCGACGTTTTGACGTTCGCCGTCGCGTCTGCCCGCGCTGAAATGCGTATAATCGAAATTGCCGCGTTCGATGATTTGACGCACAACGGTTGAAATTCCGCTGACGTTTTCGGTTTCGTCAAGACTCGGCGCGGTGATTAGAATTTTCATCTGAAATCTTTTTGCCTTTCGGCAAACGAAAAGAATAACGCATCAGTCCGCTTTACGAAAGCAGGCTTTAGCTTACAAAATAAAGCAAGCAAAATGAAATCTGCGATAAAAACCGAAACAAAATTGAAAAAAGCCGAAAATCGCGTTCCGCGTTTTGTTTTGCCGTCGGTGAAATTGCTCATTTTCGCATTTGATGCGGCTTTGACGTTTGCTTGTTTTACGCTGGCTTTTTATTTGCGCGAAGGTTCGCCCGTGTTTTCGCAGACGGCTTGGGCGTGGTCGAAATTTTTTGTTCCATATGCCGGAGTCGTGTTTTTTATAATTCCGATTCAGCTTTTAATGCTTTCATATCAAAGAGTTTATCGGTTTCAAGGCGCGTTTTCTTACGTTGCCGAATTTATTAAAATTTTCAAAGCCGTTTCGGTCGCTTCGCTTTTGACGATTGCTTTTACATTTCTCTTTCGCGGCGGTTTTGCGTTTCGTGATTTTCCGTATTCGCGCGGCGTTTTCGCGTTCAATTTTGCGCTGGCTTTGGTGGCTTTTGTTACGTTTCATCTCGGTTTGCGCTTTATTCAAACTGTTTTCAGAAATCGCGGAATAAATTTGATTCCGACGCTGATTGTCGGCACAAACGCGGAAGCCGAACAGACGATTCGAGAGTTAAAACAACGGCGCGATTTGGGTTATTTGGTTGTCGGAATCGTGAGAAATGATGAATTAGGAATGATGAATGATGAATTTAAGAAAAAATCATCATTTGGCGATGTTCCGATTGTCGGCAATCTCGATGAATTATCGGACATCATCCGCGAGCTTGAAATTCAGGAAGTAATTATCACGGACAATCAGATTCCGCCGGAAAAATTGTTTGAGGCGATGATGCAAATCGGGCGCAGTCAGAAAGTCGAATTTCGGCTTGCTCCGACGCTTTTTAATTCTTTGCCGCAGAAAACGAGTGTCGAACAAATCGGCGTTTTGCCGATGGTCAGGCTTTTTCGTGAACCGCTTTCGGATGTCGAAAAATTTATCAAACGCGCTTCGGACATTGTAATTTCTTTGGCGGCTTTGCTGATTACTTTTCCGGTTTGGCTGATTGTTTCGATTTTGATAAAGCTCGATTCGCGCGGCTCGATTTTGTTTAAGCAAGAGCGTGTCGGAATGGACGGACGAAAATTTCTTTGCTACAAATTTCGCACGATGAAATCAGACGCGGACGAAGAAATTCACCGCGAAGCATATCGCAAAAATATCGAAGGAAACGCAGAAGCGAACGCCGGAAACGACGAAAAACCCGTGTTCGGAAAAGTTAAAGACGATCCGCGAATTACGCGCTTCGGAAAATTTCTGCGGCGCACGAGCATTGACGAATTACCGCAATTTTTGAATGTCTTGTTTGGCGAAATGAGCGTCGTCGGAGCGCGTCCGCCGATTCCATATGAAGTCGAAGAATACGATTTGCGCCACCGACGACGGCTCGATATGAAGCCCGGAATTACCGGCTTGTGGCAAGTTTCGGGCAGAAATCGTCTGACGTTTGAAGAAATGGTCAATATTGATATTTTCTACATCGAAAACTGGTCGCTGTGGCTCGATTTGAAAATCATTTTACTGACTTTGCCCGCGATTTTAAGAGGTGATGGAGCAAGGTAAAAGTCAGAACAGGGAGCGGTAGCAACCTGCTTGGGCTAGATTTGAGCAGGTCGCTACCGCTCCCTGTTCTGACAAGAAATGAATATTTCTGAAATTCTCAAAAAGGCGACTGAAATTTTGCGCGAAAATGGCGTTGCGGAAGCGCGGCGCGAGGCTAATTCTTTGCTTGCTTTTGCGCTTGGAAAAGACAGAACTTTTCTTATCGCGCATTCGGAATATGAACTTTCGGACGAAGAAAAATTGAAATTTGAAAAACTTTTGAAACGTCGCGCAAAACGTGAACCGTTTCAGTATATTGTCGGCAAGCAGGAATTTTTCGGGCTTGATTTTATTGTTACGAAAGACGTTTTGATTCCGCGACCGGAAACCGAATTAATTGTCGAAAATGCTTTGCAGATTTTGCGCGAAAAAAAGAATCCGCGATTCTTGGAAGTCGGCGTTGGTTCGGGTTGTATTTCGATTTCGATTTTGTATGAAAACAGAACAGCAACGGCGATGGCGTTGGATATTTCCGAAAAGGCTTTACAAATTGCGAAAAAAAATGCCGAAAAGCATCAGGTTTCGGACAGATTGGAATTGAACATTTCAGATGTTTTTTCGGCGTTAAAGTCAGAACCGCCTGCGGTAGCGGGCGGGTTAAGTTCGGGTTTTAAGATTTCTATAAATGTTTTAAACGACAAAATTCAACCGCCCGCTACCGCAGGCGGTTCTGACTTGTTCGATTTAATCGTTTCAAATCCGCCGTATATTGATGAAAAAGATTTCGCGGATTTACAGCCCGAAGTGCGCGATTTTGAACCGGCATTTGCGTTGACCGATGGCGCAAACGGGTCTTCGATTATCGAAAAAATCATCAAAGACGCGCCGCAGTTTTTAAAATCCGAAGGCTTTTTGCTAATCGAAATCGGTTTTAATCAATCAAACGAAGTCCGCGAAATGTGTTCGCCCGAAATTTGGCAATCAATCGAATTTCTTGCTGATTTACAAGGCATTCCGCGAACGCTAAAAGCAATGTTGAGATGAAATTTACCTTTTACCTTTTACCTTTTACCTTTTTGCTTCTCTTCTGGCGCGATTTTTGCTATATTTCATTTACGTCAAAAAAACGATTTGTTTTGATACATTTTCAGAATTAAATTTTAATGAGGTGAAATTATGAGATACGAAGACGAAAGAGAAGAAGCGAGCGCAACAACAAAATTAACATATTTAATTATCGGCGGCGGAATCGGCGCGATTTTGGCGTTGCTTTTTGCACCGAAATCGGGCGAAGAATTGCGCGGCGATATTGCGGACGCAACACGCAAAGGCATTGAAAAAAGCAAGGAAGCGGCTTTGGTTGCCAAAGAACGCGCCGGCGAATATTACGAAGTCAGCCGCGAACGCGCGGGCGAATATTATCAAGCCGCACAAGATAAAGCAGGTGAATTAAAACACGCCGCGCAAGAAAAAGCGGGCGAAATCAAGGAACGCGCCGGAGAATTGACCGAAAAGGCGAAAGAAGCCGTAGCGAACACGAAAAATCCTTTTTCAGCCGCTATTGAAGCCGGAAAAGAAGCCTACGTCGAAGAAAAACGTCGCAACGAATCGAAAGCAATCACCGAAGGTCGTCCGAGCTATCCGGTCGGCGATAAAGAAAGCGAAGGCTAAGTAAAAAGTAAAAATGGAAGCGAATAATCCGCAGTTTTGGATGATGATTGCGTCAATTGTCATTGCGATTTGTTTTATCGTGATGGCGATTGCGCTGATGGTCATTGCGATAATTATTAAAAAAGTTGTTAATACGGTGAACCGTTTGGAAGAAAAAGTCGAGCCTTTAATTAAGCAAGTCAATGCGATGAGCGTTCAAGGCAAAGAAATTTCCGTGCAGTTTAATGAAATTTCGGGCAATCTTTCGACCGCGACAAAGTATTTTTCGGAATCGGCAGGTTTGATTAAAGAAGAAGTTGCCGAAATCAAACAGCTTGTCGGAATGACGGCAATCGAGGCGAAAGATAAAGTTGCTTTAGTCAGCCGAACGATTGACCGGACGCAGTTGCAAGTCGTTTCGACAACGGATTTTATTCAAACCAAAGTCGTCGAACCGGCGCGTGAAATCGCCGCGATTATGGCTGGCGTGCGAAAAGGTTTGGAAGTTTTATTTGCGCCCGCGCCGAAACGCATTGACCGCGCTTATACGGACGACGAACTTTTTATCGGATAATGCTTGGAGTCCACATTTTAGCGTGAACTTTCGATACAAAAAAAGTAGGCTTAGGAAAATTTTCCCAAGCCTACTTTTATTTTACAAAAAAGAGTTTAGTTGTCTTTTTGTTCGGTGTTCGATTTTTGGCGATTTTGACGTTCTTGCTTGCGTTCTTGTTTGCGTTGTTCGCGTTCGGCTTGCATTTTGTCGTATTCGGCGCGTTGTTCTTGAGTTAAAACACCCAAAATTTGCTGTTTCACGCCTTCTTGTTTTTGCTTCATTTGCTCGCGGAAGTTTTTGAGTTTGGTTTCTTGGTCGGCGGTCAGCGTGCCGTTGCGTTTGGCTTGCATTAAACCTTTAACTTCTTCCATTTCCGTTTGATTCGGGCGATTTGCGTCCATAATCGTGCGGATTTGTTCTTTTTGCGTATCGGTCAAATTTAATTTTTCAAGACCGCGCATCATTCCGCCGCGATGACCTTTGCCGCCGTTGCGTTTCATACGTTTATCGCGTTTTTCTTGGTTGTTGACCGAATCTTGTTGTTGTGTGTTGTCGGTGTTTTGCGCCGAAACGAAAGTCGTGAATGTTACGACGGCAAATGCGGAAATAATTCCCGATAAGATTTTAGTTTTTAATGACATAGTTTTACCTCAAATAAA
This sequence comes from Acidobacteriota bacterium, assembly GCA_031409875.1. Lineage (GTDB taxonomy): Bacteria > Acidobacteriota > Blastocatellia > Pyrinomonadales > Pyrinomonadaceae > CALMEH01. The sequence goes on from JANNYB010000083.1 coordinate 49,806, forward strand.
ATTTAATTTTGTGTCGAGCTTTCGCTGTTCGTATCTTTTGACGCTGGAAGTTTTAATTTAGTCGAAGCATTTTTGTAAAGAGTTTGTAAAGAATTGTAAGCGCAAGAGTTTATAAGAAATAATTATCCACAGATAAACACAGATGAACACAGATAGATTCAGGCTTTGATAGAATTTCATAAATCTGTGTTTATCTGTGTTTATCTGTGGATAAAAAAAATGCTTTTACATTTAACATTTGCATTCTAAAGGGCTAAAATGCGAAATTTAGTATTAACGAATTGAAAAAATGAGATTTTTATCAGAAATAAATTCACCCGCCGATTTACGGCAATTAAAAATTGAAGATTTGCAGGAAGTTGCCGATGAAGTTCGGGCGTTTATGCTTGAAACTTGTTCGCGTGTCGGCGGACACACGGGCGCGAGTTTGGGCGCGGTCGAGCTTGCCGTGGCGATGCACTATGTTTTCGATACGCCGAACGATAAATTGGTTTGGGATGTCGGGCATCAGGCTTACGCGCACAAGATTTTGACCGGACGGCGCGATCAGCTTCATACGATTAAACAATATGGCGGTTTGTCGGGCTTTTTGAAACGCGACGAATCCGAATATGACACTTTCGGTGCGGGACACGCTTCGACTTCGCTTTCAGCCGCGCTCGGAATGGCGATTGCGCGAGATACGAAAAAGGAAGATTTTCACGTTTGCGCTCTGATTGGCGATTCTTCGCTCGCGGGCGGAATGGCGATGGAAGCGATAAATCAAGCCGGACATTTGAAATCGCGTTTGATTGTTTTGCTCAATGACAACGAAATGTCAATCGCTCCGGCAGTCGGCGGACTTGCAAGATATTTGAATCGCATCAAAGGCGCACAAAGTTATCAACATTTCAAAGAAGAAATCGGCGACGCGCTCGAAAGCGTTCCGGGTTTCGGCGAACGCCTCCGAAGTATGGCGAAATCCGTCAAAGATGCGATTGCGGCGGCGGTTTTGCCCGGAGCGTTGGTTAATGAACTCGGTTTTAAATATATCGGCTACGTTGACGGACACAATGTTCCGATGCTTGTTAAAGCTCTGGAAGAAGCGAAAAAAATCGAAGGCGCACCTGTTATCGTTCACGCTTTGACGACGAAAGGCAAAGGTTTTCCGAATCCCGAAAAAAATTATTACGCCTATCACGCGACCGGACCGTTTGATTTGAAAACCGGACTTTCGCCGAAATCAAGCAAAGTTTCGCCGCCGTCTTACACCGAAGTTTTCGGTAAAACGATGTGCGAATTGATGAAAACGGACGAAAAAATCGTTGCGCTGACTGCCGCAATGCCGGACGGAACGGGAATTGATTACGTTTTGAAAGAATTCCCCGAACGCGCATTTGATGTCGGAATTGCCGAACAACACGCGATAACTTTTTGCGCGGGAATGGCTTGCGAAGGTTTGAAACCTGTTGCGGCAATTTATTCGACGTTTCTGCAACGCGCTTTTGACCAAGTTGTTCACGACGTTTGCCAGCAAAATTTGAACGTAACTTTGGCAATGGATCGAGCCGGAATTGTCGGCGCAGACGGTCCGACGCATCACGGGCTTCAGGATATTGCTTATCTTCGTTCATATCCGAATATAATTTTGGGCGCACCGAAAGATGAAGCCGAAATGCGCGATATGCTTTACACGATGATCGAACATCCCGCGCCCGCCGCAATGCGTTATCCGCGTGGAAACGGTGTCGGCGCAGATATTTCGCAACCGCCAAAGCTGATGGAAATCGGCAAAGCGGAAATCTTGCGACAGGGAAGCGAAGTGGCGATTTTGGCTTACGGTTCGATGGTTTCGCCCGCGATGCAAGCGGCTGAAAGTCTCGAAAAATCGGGAATTGATGCAACTGTTATAAACGCTCGATTCGTCAAACCACTTGACGCGGAATTAATTTTGGCAGTGGCGCAGACGAATCGTTTAATCGTAACAGTCGAAGAAGCGTATCTTGCGGGCGGATTCGGTTCTGCCGTGCTTGAGCTTTTGGAAGAAAACGGTTTGCAAGATAAAATAAAAGTTGTCCGAATGGGCGTTCCCGACAGAATTATTACGCACGGCGACGCGAAATTACTTTTGGCGAAATACGGTTTGGACGCAGACGGCATCGAACAAAAAGTTAAAGAAACTATCGAAATTTTAGAAGAACGCCGCGTCGGAAAAAAGCGGTTGAAAATAGTGAGATAAAAATTATTTATGAGAATTTGTCCTGAATGTAATAAAAAATATGACGACGCGACGACGTTTTGTTTGGAAGACGGCGCGGTTTTGAATCCGGCAGAAGACACGGGCGCGGCAACCGTCGCTTTATCGCAAGACGATGTGCCGGCAACGCAATTCGTGCCGCCGCCGACGCAAGCCGCAATTCCGGCAACGCAAATGTTTCAAGGCGAAGGCAAAAGTAAAGGTAAAAAATCGAATCAAAAGAATTTTACCAATCCGCCTTTGCCGAAAATTCCCGCCGCATCCCAGCGTCCGCCGCAAAATAATTCGATGCTTCCGATTGCGATTATCGGATTGGTTTTGCTCTTTGCGGTTGTCGGCGGATGGTTTTGGTATTCTTCGACGGCAAAGGTAAATACAACGGCGAATACAACGGCAAATAAAACTCCAGATGCTAAAAAATTGGAGGAACAGTCCAAAATTTATAACGCCGGTTCGCCGGGCGCGAATCCGCCGAATCTTCTCGGTGCGCCGAACGCGACGGTTACGGTTGAAGAATTTGCCGATTTTCAATGTGGAACTTGCGCGGTGAAACATCCCATTATCAAAGAAGTTATTGCAACTTACGGCAGCCGCATAAGATTTATCTTTCGCAGTTTTCCTCTGACGACGATTCACGATAAATCGTATGACGCGGCAGTTGCGGCAGAAGCGGCGGGACTTCAAGGAAAATTTTGGGAAATGCAAAATCAGCTTTTTACGAATCAATCTTCTTGGATGACGAAAGACCCTGTGGCTTTTCGCGGCGTTTTGGAAGAATACGCGACAAAAATCGGGCTTGACATCGAAAAATTCAAAACCGATATGGCTGGACTCGTCACTAAAAATCGCGTTGGTGCAGATATGGATCGCGGCAAATCTCTGCGGGTAGGCTCAACACCGACATTTTTCATCAACGGCAAACCCGTCGGTTTGGAACAAATGACGGTGGAAGGTTTTAAACAGTTGGTTGATGCCGAATTGCAAAAACCGCAACAGTAAGAAAGATTTCAGATTCCAGATTTCAAATTCCAGATTGGCTTCGTCGTTAAATTTGGAATCTGGAATCTGGAATCTGAAATCTGAAATAATGGAAACCACACAGCAAAATTCAATTGCAAAATTGCCGTTGCTTGCGTCAATCGTCGCGCTTGGCGGATTGGCGGACGCGGTTTATTTGACGATTCATCATTATACGGCAGCACCTGTGCCGTGCGGCGAAGCGTTTGATTGCGGTGCGGTTTTGACGAGTTCTTACGCGGAAATCGGCGGAATTCCCTTGGCGATTTTCGGTGCGCTGGCTTATTTTACGGCTTTTTCGTTGGCGATTTTGGCGGTTTTCGGTAATCGTTTAATGTGGCGGCTTTTTGGTGTTCAAGTTCTGCTGATGGCGTGTTTTACGGCGTGGCTTGTTTATCTGCAAGCCTTTGTGATTAAAGCGTATTGCCAATTTTGTTTGATTTCTGCCGCCGTTACGCTGACGCTCTTTTTTATCGCGCTGATTTCAAAATTTTGGAAGTCAGAACAGTCTGCATAAGCGGCTGTAGTTTAATATCAACACTAAACAATCTGTGTATTTTAGATTGTTTTAACTTCCGGTTGAAACCATTTTTACATTTCCGGCGAATAAATCAATGGAAAGTGAGATTGACAAGCGAAATTCGTTTGGCAATTTTGAAATGTAGTATAAAATGGAATGGTTTCAACCTAATTTTAGAGATAATATTTGTGGCTCAAACTATTCTAAATCGCATTGCAGACGGCGACAAATCGGCAGTCGGCGAATGTCTGAACAAATTCGGCGGACTCGTTTGGTCGCTGGCACGACGGATGTGTCCGAACAAAGATGACGCGGAAGATGCCGTGCAGGAAATTTTTATTGACGTTTGGAAAAATGCGGCGCGTTTTGACGAAGCACAGGCTTCGGAAGCGACGTTTATTGCGATGATTGCGCGGCGGCGTTTGATTGACCGTCTGCGTAAAAATCAGCGTCAACCGGGAATTGATTCGTTTGAAGACATTCTGGTTGAACCGGCGCAACACTCAAACGTAACGATGCAGACCAGCATCGAAGCAAAGCAAGCTGCCGAAGCGATGAAGCATCTGCGCCCTGAACAAAGGCAGATTCTTCAGCTTTCAATCGTGCAAGGCTTTTCGCATCAGGAAATTGCGGACGCAATGCAGATGCCGCTCGGCACGGTAAAAACACACGCGCGGCGCGGATTAATTCAAGTTAGATCGGTTTTAGGTTTGGAAATTAATGAAATTAGCAAGGAGGGGAAAGCATAATGAACGAAAATAAAGAAAAAATGCTCGAACTCCTCGCCGACCAAACCGCCTTCGGTTTGACGCAAGAAGAGGCATTGGAAGTAGAAATGTTGCTCAGAGAATTTCCCGAATGGGAAAACGACAATTCGTTCGAGATTGCGGCGACGGCAATCAGTTTGGCAAATTTGGACACGTCTGAGCCAATGCCCGCGCACTTGCGAGCCAAAATTTTAGCCGAGTCGGAAAAATATTTTGCCAAAGAAGAAATAGCCGAAACGGAAGATTTACAGCCGACGTTTTCTTTTGCGCCGAAGCGTTCGATTTTCGATTGGCTTGGTTGGGCTTTTGCGGCGGCGTTTTTGGTTGCTTTAGGCGTAAATGTTTGGACGACTCGAAATCAAGAAATCGTCCAAAATCCGCCGAACATTCAAACACCGACACCGGAATTGACGGCAACGCAAAAACGCGAACGGCTTTTGGCTTCGGCAGACAAAATTCAGTTGAATTTGTCGCCACCGACACCCGACGCGCTGGCGGTTACGGGCGATGTTGTTTGGGATAATGCAAAACAGGAAGGCTACGTTCGTTTCCAAAATTTGCCGACGATTGATGCAAGCAAAGAAAGTTATCAGGTTTGGATTATTGACGAAACCCGCGATGCCAACTTTCCGGTTGACGGCGGCGTTTTCAAAGTTAATGCCCAAGGCGAAATCATTGTTCCGATTACTGCTAAACTAAAAATCGGGAAGCCTAAAATGTTTGCCGTAACAAAAGAAAAAAGTCCCGAAGGCGTAGTTAAATCAGACCTCAAAGGTTTGATGGCGATAGCGAAGGTTTAAAAAAACTGCTTGACTTTTACTGGTGTTTTAACGAAAATAAGAGTGTGAGAAGCGACCAACTTCCCACACAGGCGATTAAGGCTTTAATTCCTTAATCTTACTTTTCAAGCAATTCAAGACGTTTGATGATTTGAGCATCAAACGTCTTTTCTTTTTGTCGGCGAACAAAATAGCTGACTATTTCGACTCCGAGCCAAAGAAACTTGAAAACATACAACAGAATTATTAAGTCCATTGCAGTGTCCTCCTTTTTTCTTATTTTCAAACATCGGAACTTTCATTCCGACAAACTAACTTTATACGAATCTCATTGAATCTGCATTTGATAATTATTCGTTTTATAGATAAAAATATCAGAAGCATTATGAATCTTTTGGTATGGCAGACAATTTATGTTCTTGGCGGCATTGCGCTTTTGCCGTTTGCGCCGTTTTTGTATTTGCAAGGGAAATATGTGCGCCGTAAAATCGGGCGGCTTCCCGACGCAAGCGGGGAAAAGACAGGGAAATCAGGCGCGGAAAAAGAAACTGTAAAACTTCTTATAATCGGTGAATCAACCGCCGCCGGAGTCGGTGCGCGGACGCACGAAACCGGACTTGCCGGACATTTTTCGAGGTTTCTGAGCGCAAAAGTTAGCAAGACGATTGAATGGCAAGTCATCAGCCGCAGCGGAATTACGATTGCCGAAACGATTCGGGAACTCGTGCCGAAAATTCCCGATGAAAAGTTCGATTATATTTTGCTCGCGCTGTGCGGAAACGAAGTTTTAAAGCTCAGAAGCCCGCGCAAATCTCGCCGTGATATGGTTCAATTAATCGAAATTTTGCAGGCAAAAAACGAAGGCGCGACTTTTTTTATTACGAACGCGCCCGCCGTGCGTTTGTCGCCGATTTTGCCGTTTCCGATAAAGCAAATTCTCGGAAATCTTTCGGCAATTCACGACCGAAACGCGCAAGAATTTACTGCCGAAATGCAGCGAGTTTTCTATTTTAATCAGCCGACTTACGTTCCCGCAGATTTCTTTGCCGACGGCATTCATCCATCCGAAAAAGGCTACGAAGTTTGGTCAAAACGAATGATCGAATTTTTCGGCGAAAAATATAAATGGTAAATTCTGAAGACTCACAAATCGAACTGCAAACGCTACTTAATGAACATCACGAATGGCTTTTGATTCACGCGCTCGGACGTTCTTTTCCGCTTCAAAATACGGAAATCGAGATTGAATTTGCACAAAACAAACTGCTTTTCAGCTATCTTGACGACAAAGGTTTTCAAACTTGGCGCGTCAATGATTTTAAGTTTGAAGCGGGCGAAATTCGTCTGAATTTGTCGCGTAATTTCAGGAAGGAACACGAAAAAATAAGGCTTGTGCCGCGAACTTCGGCGAAAGATTTAAGCGAAAATCTCGAACTTGCGCGGCTCGAAAAAGCAAATAAAATTGCGGCGATTATCAATGAAAATTACCCGAAAATAAAAATCGTTCGTGTCGAATTAAACCAAGAAAACGGGCGTTTCGCGCAGATTTTTCTCGAAAATCAAACGCTTGTTTTAGCTGATGTTTCCGATTCGTTGACACCGGAAATTTTAATTTCGGCGGCGTGTTTTTCAAACAGAAAATTTGGCGCGAGACGAAAAAATCCGGTTGGAACGATTTGGATTTTAGCCGAGAAAAAACAAGCGCGAAATTTGCAAAAACTTCACGCTCTTTTGTGTGAAAGTTGGAAGAGAAAGATACAAATAAAAGTATTAGAAAGGGAAAAGGGAAAAGGGAAAAAGGAAAAATTCGATGTGCAAATTCAAGACTGCAAAACTCTTGAAATTAAAGATTTATGGCGCGGGAAGGCGAAGGAAATCAAATCTTCAGGCGATTACGTTTTGAGCGAAGCGGCGCGGAAAATTATCGAAGTTGCGCCCGAAGAAATTGATGCGGTTTTTTCAAAAAACGGCGAAACTTTGCGTTTTCAAGGCTTGCCGTTTGCGCGTGTGCGAAAAAATTTGACGGAAGAAAAAGTTTGGTTCGGCGTTGAAAAATCAAAACAGATTTTGGCGGAAAACAACCTTGAAGAATTCGGCGAATTGATTGAAAATTTGCAACAATTCCGCCGTTTCGATGCGCCGAATAAACGCCATATTTTTCACACGCTCGCGCCGGAAGCGTGGCTCGAATCAATTTTGCGGAGAAACATAAATCTGCTCGACGGAAATTTGATTCTTGCGCCGCTTTATCATCAATTTCGCGCCGAACGCGATAAAATTGATCTTCTCGCGCTCCGCAAAGACGGGCGTTTAGCGATTATTGAACTAAAAGCCGCAACCGACCGCGAAATGATTTTTCAAGCCGCCGAATATTGGCGCAAAATCGAATTTCTGCGTCGAAAAGACGTTCTGCAAAAAGCAAATCTTTTCGGCAACGCAAAGATTTCCGATGCGCCGACGATTCTTTATCTCGCCGCTCCGACGCTTTGTTTTCATCGTGATTTTGAATTTTTGAAATCGGTAATTTCGCCCGAAATCGAGATTTTTCGTTTTGATTTAAACGAAAATTGGCGCGAAAAAATAAGGATTTTGCAACGGCGTTGAGAAATTAAAGCGGAAGATTTGACCGCGAAACACGCGAAAGACGCGAAAAAAAAGACAGATGAAATTTAAAGCTCGGTTTTAATTTTAGCGTCTTTCGCGTGTTTCGCGGTCAAAATTCTTATCTGATTACTTAAATTATTTGACAATCCAGCCGCCGCCGACGCATTCTTCGCTGTTGTAGAAAACGGTTGCTTGTCCGGGCGTGATGGCGGATTGCGGTTCATCGAAAACGATTTTTGCACGATTTTCGGGCAAAGCGTGAATTGTCGCGGGCGCAGGTTCGTGGCGATAGCGCACTTTTACGGCGGCGCGGACAGGGGAATTCGGCTCGTCGAATGCTACCCAATTTACGCCTTTGGCAATGAATTCGAGCGTGTCCAATTCGTCTTTTTCACCCGCGATGATTTGATTTTTCAGGCGTTCGATTTGCACGACATAAAGCGGTTTTTCGTGCGCGATGCCCAACCCTTTGCGTTGTCCGATGGTGTAGCGGTGAATGCCTGTGTGTTTGCCGATTTTTTCGCCTTTCGTGTTGACAATATCGCCCGCTTCCGGCAGTTCGTCCAGACGGTTTTCGTGTTCCAAATAGCGGTCAATAAACGCGGAATATTTTCCGTCCGGCACGAAGCAGATTTCTTGCGATTCCTGTTTTTCGGCAACATAAAGATTCGCTTCACGCGCCAGTTCGCGGACTTCTGATTTCATCATTTCACCGAGCGGAAAATAGGCGCGTGAAAGTTGGTCTTGTGTCAATTCCCAAAGAAAATATGTTTGATCTTTCCAATGATTACGCCCGCGAAAAAGTCGGTAGCGATTAGCTTTTTCATCAAATTCGACACGCGCAAAATGACCTGTCGCAACTTTATCGCAACCCAAACTTACCGCCATTCTATCGAGCGAGGCGAATTTTAGACGCGAATTGCACGCGACACACGGAATCGGCGTTTCGCCATTTAAATAATCTTCGACAAAAGGTTTAACGACCGATTCTTCAAACTCGTTTTCGAGATTCAAAACATAAAACGGAAAGCCCAAACCTTCCGCGACGCGACGCGCATCATAAACGTCGTCGAGCGAACAACAGCGCGACGGCAACGGATCGCCGTTTTCGTCCGTGTTGATGTGGCGGCGTTGATTCCACAACTGCATCGTAAAACCGATGAGTTCGTGTCCTTGTTCTTTTAAAAGTGCGGCGGCGGCTGACGAATCAACTCCGCCGCTCATTGCGACTGCGATTTTCATAACACAAATTCGCGCTTCTCGCGCAAACAGAGAATTATATCGTTTTAGATGCGAAAAAAGAAACAGTTAGAGGTTAGCGGTTTTAACAAATCGAGATGTTGCGACGCGAAATAACAAACTATAAATTCTAAACTATAAATTCTAAACTGTTTAGGAGAAATTCTTTCCGAAATGGTTAAGAGTTTATAATTTAGAATTTATCATTACTGAGCGGCACGGAAATTGATATGGCACACCGATTACTCAAATTAATCAGTATTTTTCCGTGCTTTTCGTGTATTTCGTGGACAGATAATAAATTCTATCCACGGAAAACACGGAAAACACGGAAAAACACCAAATATCAGTCGAGCGCGTTTCTCAATCAATTTCCGTGCCGCTCAGTAATGAGAATTTATAGTTGTTCGGCTACTGTCAGCAAAAAAAGCGCAGACGAAAAAAATCATCTGCGCTTTCAAAATTTTATTTTCGATTATTTCTTGACGTTTCTTTGCGCCATATTCATCAAATCTTCGGGCATCCATTTAGCCATATTTTTGGCTTCGGCTTCGGCGATTCCTTTGTGGCGGTTGCGCCATTCTTTTTCGGGCGCGTCTTCACGACCTGATTCTATCGGGTAATTTTCGACTTGTTCGAGCGAAATCAAAATGCCGTGCGCGATTTCGTCCCAACTTTCGGTTTGAATTCCGCGCAAAACCACGGGCAAACCTGCCGTCCAATCTTCTTCGGGCGCGATGTTGTCGTATTCGGGAATCGTCAAATATGCAGACAGAGGAAACGGTTTGCCCGAAAATTCGCTGACGATTTGCGACTTAACGCTTTTAATATCGCCGTTCGGATTTGCTTTTCTAATCTCCAAAGCGCGGCGGAAAATGTCTGAAACTGTTGGTTGATTGCTCATTTTGATATAAATTTCTACGTTAAAATATGTGCTAGTTATAAATTAGCGCAAATTGTCCGCAAGGTAAAATTTAGCGGTTGTAAATAGTTTTGTATAATTTATCTTGCGCCAGATATTTTTTAATTTCGGCTTTTAGCTGTTTGGCATTTCTTTTTGATTCTTTCGGATTAAAGCGAACAGAATCTTTCTCGTAATCTAAAACTAAATAATTTTTTTCCAAATAATCAAAGCCTTCTTTTTCCTTGCCAATATAAATGTAATTAAGAGTAATTGCCATCAAACTCGAATGATAACCACAACTGCCGCCTTCTTCCGGTCTTTTGTTATTACGAATTGAAATATTGCCTTTTTTTATATCTTCTTTAAGTCCTTCAACCCATTCTTTCATTTCTGGAGCAAAATCTTTTATTGGCAAGTATTTTTTCAATTTTTGATTATACTTAAATCCAAGATAAATATGCGGATTGGAAATTATTGCACAATCTCTTCCGAGGTCATAAGTAAATTCTTGTGTGATTTCTAAAACGCCGTCTTTTTCTTCATCAAATGTTCCCAAAGCATCGTTATTCTCACCTCCTTGAACATCATAATCCACACTTCTAAAAATTATTCTCGGATTTGAAGATGACAAATCAATTATTGATTGCTCGATACAGCAATGATTTCCGCCCGTATAAGATTCATAAATCAGTTGTTTATTTTTGCCCAAAAGCGATTTTAGCCCAAAACGTCCGTATGGAATTCCTGCGCTCGGAATAAATATCAAACGCTTGCCTTTTTTTTCGATTGCTAAACCGTTTTCTAAATTGCGAATTTTGTAGCCGTTGTAATTTATGGTCGTGTCGCCGGAATATTCCAAATTATTTTTTTCTTCCGTAATTTGTTTGGTTTCTTCAACTTTGGGAAACGGAAAAAAAACCGGTTTCGGCGCAGGTGTTGAAGCAACTGAAACTAATTTAGGTTCTGATTTGGGTTCGGTTTTGACAAGATACCAAATAGCCAAAGATAAACCGAAACAAAGTGGAAAGGCTAAAAAACGCATAATTTTATACTCCGAAACTTCAAAATTCATTAAACACCTAAACATCACAAAACACAAGACTTTTATTGAGTTTTTGCGGGAGTTTCGTGTAAATTATTTATTGGACAAAATTTACTTGTCTTTCGGCATCTGAAAAGTTAGTCTTTCAAAAGTTAGGAGTTATAAAAATTATGAAAACGCTTTTATTATTGGCAATTTTATTGGTTGGTTTTACTTTTGCATCGGCGCAACACGAATACGCGCCTTTGCTCGAAAAAGAAATAAGTTATAAAGATTGGACGTATAAATCAATTAAAGACGGCAAAGATGTGAATTTGCGTTCGATGACGGCGGGCAAAAAACTCGTTTTGGTTGTTTATTTTGCGCCTTGGTGTCCGAATTGGAAACTGCAAGCACCTGTCGCGCAAGCACTTTACGAAAAATATAAAGATAAAGGTTTGGAGATTATCGGCGTTGGCGAATATGACACGGTTGATGTGATGAAAGCGAGTCTTGAAACTTTCAAAATCACGTTTCCGGCAGTTTATGAATCGGATTCAAAAACTGCAAAACAACAAACGCCGCATTACGAATACCGCAAATTTACGGGCGACACGCGAAATTGGGGTTCGCCGTGGAGCATTTTTATTGAGCCGACAAAATTAGAGAAAAAAGGCGAACTTCTCGTCAAAAAAGCCACCATCGTCAACGGCGAATTGATGGAAGCCGAAAGCGAAACATTTATCCGCGAAAAATTAGGTTTGCCGAAAGTAGAAAAAAAGATGGAAACAGCCGCGAATAAATCCGAAGTTTGCGAACCGACTTTGAATCTGAAAAAACCATAAAAAGTTTGCAGAAAGTTTGCAGAAAGTTTCAGAAGTTGCAGATAGTTAAAAACCAAACTTTCCGGCACTTTCTGCAACTTCCTGCAAACTTTCTGTCAACTTCATTAAGGCATTGCCACAAGCGTATCCGACAATTTCTCAACCACAATCAAAAGCGGTCTGCCCGAATCGAGAAACTTTCCGGCAGTTGCCAAATCTTCCGATTCGCCGCATAAATCCGAAATTCCTTGAATTTGCAAGTTGTAATTTTTGAGCGAAGGCTTCGTGCGAAATTCGACTTCGAGTGCGGCAATTCCGGCGCGAAGATTGCGGATTGTTTGCAAAACGGCTTGTTTGTTTTTCGTATTTTTGTCTTTTACGGCTTGCGAGGCTTTCGTGTCTTTGTCAATATCTTCGATGCCTTGCGCGATTGTGCCTAAAAGATAGAGATATTTTGAGACGTTTTTAATTTGCGTCGAAACTTTTATCGCGCCGTCTTTAATTTCAAGCGCGTTTGTTGTCGTCGTTGTAGGTTTTTTCGTCGTCGGTTTTTTGCGTTGCGCGTCCGCCGAAACACTCAAACACAAAATACAAATCAAAAAGACGCTGATTTTTAATAGATATTTGTTGGTTTTCATAATTTATTTGCTCTGGTAAATTCAAAAATAAAATTTTATCATAGAATTGATGCAAAAAAGATGTTTAGAAGTTCGCCGTCTTGGTCGTTTTAGTTATGCGGATGGTTTGGATTTGCAAAAAACGCTGGAAACGGAAGTTATTGCTGAAAGAAAACGCGATTATCTTTTGCTTTTGGAACATCCGCACACTTTTACAATCGGCAGACGCGCCAAATCGGACGGCGTTTTGGCGACGGCTGAGATTTTAAAAACGCTCGGCGCGGAAGTTTTCGAGATAAATCGCGGCGGCAAAGTTACATATCACGGGCTTGGGCAAATTGTCGGTTATCCGATTATAAATCTGAGTTCGATTAAAGAAGACGTGCATCTTTACGTTCGCAATTTGGAAGAAGTTTTGATGCGAACGCTGGCAGATTACGGCATCGAAAGTTTCAGAATCGAAGGTTTAACGGGCGTTCACACGAGCGAAGGAAAAGTCGCGGCAATCGGCGTTCACATCAAACGCTGGGTTACGACGCACGGTTTCGCGCTCAACGTGAACACGGATTTAAGCTATTACAACTGGATTATCGCTTGCGAAGGCGAACCTGTAACTTCGATGGATAGACTTCTTGGGCGCGAAATTGATTTACGCGAAGTTGAAGATAAAATTATCAAAAACTTTACGGAAGTTTTTGAATTTAATTTGCCGGAAAAATCTGCGATAACGGTTTGATAAATTTTTTAGAACTTCGGGCTACGCGATTTAATTTCAGCCCGATTAATCGGGCTTTCCGCGTTTCGCGGCAATTAACCACGTCCATTTATGGCGTGGTCGGGTTTTGGAAGTTTGACCGAAGGGCGTTTTAACGTCCTTTTTTATGGCTTAAGCCGATTAAAAGCACGTTAAAACGCGCTACTGAATCAATTTTTGCATCAACCACGCCATAAATGAGCGTGGCTAAAAGCCGCGAAACGCGGAAAGCCTCGTGAACGAGGCTAAATTCACAAAATCTTAAAAGATGAATTAGAAAGTTGGTTTTTTACTTTTTACTTTTTACTTGAAAACTTTTAACCTCAAAGTATAGATTTTTATTACATTGTTAGAAAAATTATTATTTTATGCGACGTGATACAACTTCGTGGTTCAGCCACAATTTAGGAATGGATATGCCGCTTGTGGCGTATGGACACGCGGGTTATCCGCTTTTGATGTTTCCGACGGCGGCGGCGGATTATTTGGAATACGAACGATTTTTGCTGGTCAATGCCATCAAACCTTTTATCGAATCGGGACAAATTCGCGCTTATTCGATAAATTCGGTCAATCGTTACAGCTTGTTAAATGACAAGGCTTCGCCGCAATGGAAAGCCGAACTTCTTTCGCGCTATGACCGCTACATTATGGAAGAAGTTTTGCCGCTGATTCAGATGGAATGCGGCGATGATGCCAAACCTTTGACAACCGGCGCAAGTCTTGGCGCATTTCTCGCGGCAAACACATATTTTCGTCATCCAGACAAATTTCGCGGCACGATTGCAATGAGCGGAAGCTACGATATTCGTTCGTATCTGACGAATTATTACGACAACAACGTCTATTTCAACAACCCGATTCAATACGTCGGAAATATGAACGACGATTATTTTCTGCCGACTCTGCAAAAAGCCGATTCAATCGTTCTTGTAACCGGACAAGGCGCGTTTGAAGCACCCGAAAGAAGCCGCGATTTTTCTCGCGTTCTAACAGCAAAAGGCATTCCCCACGTCTGCGACCTCTGGGGACACGACGTAAATCACGATTGGGACTGGTGGCGCAAAATGTTGCCGTATTATCTCGGCAGATTTTTGGGTTAAAGATGAATTATTATCAAAACAAAGTTTGCCGCCAATTTGACGGAAAACTTTGTTTGATTTGTTTTCAGGCGACAAAATTCGCTTTAATCGGGAACACATTCTTCCAATACTGCATCCCAATGTTGTCCCGCTGGACAAGTTTGACTGTCAAGCAATGATTGATAATCAGCCTTGAAACCATCGGTCAATGTCTGAATTCTGGCTAATACCTTTTCTACGCTGGTTTCTTCGTCCTTAATAAAGTCCCTAACTCTTTTGGCAGCAACACTCGGAACTGCCGCCAGCGTTTGGTATAAAGCCGCCATTTCCTTACTGTTTGCTATTTGTTTTTTTTGTTCTTTTGTTAATTCCATCATATTCTCCTTTATCTTTATTTAAAATTCTCGAACACCGAGAATGTGTTTATTTCTTCCTGTTTATCGAAGAAAACCGTTTTGCCATTGGGCGACCATGCCAAACTTCCGAAAAATAGATGTGTGTTGCCGTTGGCGGTTATTTTTTTCGCGTTGCCGTCAGTTGTCGCGGCAATAAAAATATTGTCTTTGTTGTCTTGGCGCGAAGTGTATGCGACCATTTTTCCGTCTGCCGAAAGCCTCATATTTTTAGCGTAGGTGTTTTTGAAAGTTCCGATAATCCGAGTTTCGCCGCGTGTAACTTGTTGCGGTTTGCGCCCGTTGCGGTCGGTGAGATTGATTTGAGAATGATTGTCCCGAAAAACATTGTAGAGAATTCTTTCGCCGTCAGAATGCCAACGCGGATTAAACTCAATCTCTTTGTCATTGGTCAAACGGCGCGGCGTTTCGCCTTTTAAAGCCATCAGCCAAATATCCATCTGCCCGTCGGTGCTGTCGCTATACGCGGTTTCGGTTTCATCCGGCGAGATGCCGAAATATCTGATATTTTGGCGCGAAGGAGTGAAATTTGTTATTTGAGAACTTTCCTGCGTGGCAATGTCGAGCCGAAAAAGATTGCCGTCATACTCGTAAAATATCGTCTTGCCGTCTTTTGACCAATAGTGCGGAAACAGCACGCCGTTGCCAACGGTTTTGAGCAAAGTTGCCGCGCCGCCCAAAGAAGGACAAATGTAAATGCCCGATTGCCCTTCGCGGAATGACGAAAAAGCAATCCGCTGGTCATCGGACGACCAAATCGGATTTTGGTTATTCCATTCGTCTTTGGTTACGCGGATGTCTTCGCCGCCGGAAGTTTGTTTGACGTAGATGCTTTCGCTTTTTCCGTCTTGCACCGAAGAATAGGCAATCATTTTGCCATCGTGCGATGAACTGTAATTTGAAAAGAAACTGTTCGCTCCGGTTTTCCACGAAACGAGGCGAACAGGGCGCAATGAGTCAAACGGATTGGAATCATCGAACTTTCTAAACTGTAGGAAATCAATTTTAACTCCAAAAATAAAATATATTATTCCTAACGCGATAAAAATTGTGAACGCAGACATCCAAAATCTAAAGGTTTTGCCAATCGAATGCTTATTGTCATTAGTTTCTGCTTTTGTAACGGTAAAAGTTTTCGGCTCTCTGGCGGAAATGTATCGCTCAAAACTTTTCCAAAAATAATAGCGCGGTTTTGAGGTTGTTTGTTTTGTCGGTTCGATTGGAAAAGTAATCTCAGCGATAGTGGAAAAAATCTCTCCGACACTGCATAAGTCTTTCGTTAAATCTTTCGCCGTTTGATAACGCGCCGTTTCGTTTTTCATTAGACATTTTTGCACGATTGGTTTTAATTCAAACGGAATGAGATTTAAATCGGGTTCATCGTTGAGAATGGCGGAGATTGTTTCGGCGTTGCTGTCGTGTTGGAAGGGCGAAATTCCGCTTAACATTTCGTAGAGCAGAACGCCGAAACTGAAAATATCGGTGCCGGTATCGAGTTTTTCGCCGCGCAGTTGTTCGGGCGACATATACGGCACAGTTCCTATAATCGCGCCGGAACTGCTCAGTTTGTTTGTCGCTTTTTCGTCCGTTTCGACTTCGATAATTTTCGCCAAACCAAAATCTAAAACCTTTAATTGACCTTTGTTATTGACGATAATATTTGCCGGTTTGATGTCGCGGTGAATGATGTTTTGCAAATGCGCTTCTTCCAATGCGGCGGCGATTTGCAATGCGAAATCACGCGATTTTTCCGCGCTCAGACGCTCTTTCGTGAGAATGTCGGCGAGCGTTTCGCCGCTCACAAATTGCATCACGATAAAACTGTAATCTTCGGTTTCGGAGATTTCATAAATCGCGCAAATATTCGGATGATCGAGTTTGGCAACCGCTCGCGCCTCACGCAAAAGACGTTGTTTCGCCTTTTCGTCCCACGACAAATTTTCGCGCAAAATCTTGAGCGCAACGCGCCGTTGAAGCTCCAAATCCTGCGCCAGATAAACATTGCCCATTCCGCCCGCGCCGATTTTTCTGATAATTTCGTAATGACCGAGAATCTGATTTTCGTTAAATTGACGACTTTCCGGCGCAACCTTTTCGGTAATTTTCCCGATGGCGGGCGTTTCCATAAAACTTTCCGCACTGTCAAACGAAGCCAGAAGCGATTCAACTTCGCCGCGCAATTTTTTATCATCACGACAAACGCGGTCGAGAAATTCCGGGCGCATTTCAGGCGTTTGCCGCAAAGCATCGGCAAAAATCTCTTTCACCTGTTGCCAGTTTTCGTGCGCCATATTTCAACTCCATCGAACAAAATAAACCTATCAACTATTAACGCGACATTTTCGGGAAAACCGTTCAAAAAAAGTAAGGCTTTATGAATTGCCACTAGCTTCAGCTAGTGGATAGCTTTGAAAAAACTAAGCGGCTTTAGCCGAATATCTGTAAAAAATAAAATCCTTATCGCTTTAGCGCAATTTGGGCTAAAGCCAAGCGGAATTCTTATTATTTTTCCTATTCGGCTAAAACCTCGTTTCTTCTTTCCGCTGTCCACTAGCTGAAGCTAGTGGCAATTTATCGGAGGATTTCAATCAATCTGCTTTTCATTACTTCCAAAAAGTCATCGTGTCAATTCACGATGAAGCCAAGCCTTTGCCAAACTCCAGTCGTTGGCGACGGTCGTGCGCGAGATTTTCAATGCGGCGGCAGTTTCTTCGAGCGTCAAGCCGCTGAAATAGCGCAATTCGACAATTTGGCATTGTTGCACGTCAATTTCCGCCAAACGATTTAGGGCTTCGTCGAGCGCGATTAAATCAATGGTTTTTTCGTCTGAAACAACGAGTAAGGCTTCATCGAGCGGCAAATCTTCCTTCGAGCCGCCGCGTTTTTCGCGGTGTCTCGTGCGGGCATGGTCAACCAAAATCCGCTGCATCATATTCGCGGCAACGGCGAAAAAATGCGTTCGGCTTTCCCAATTTACATTTTGGTCAATCAATTTCAGATAGGCTTCGTGGATTAAAGCGGTAGTTTGAAGTGTGTGATTTTGGCGTTCACGGCGCAAATATCTCCGCGCTTGTTTATGCAGTTCGTCATAAACAAGCGGCATCAATTCTTCCAATGCTTCGCGGTCGCCGTCGCTCCATTCGCGCAACATTCGCGTAATTTTATGTGTTTGCGCCATAAAATCTCACACCTGATTTTTACTTACTTGCGGCGCAACTTAATCCGAATTACGCCGAAACTTTTGTGCAGTCGGGTTATGCCTTGAGCCGTCAGAAAAAATACGCCGCCGCAATTAAACAAATGGAGAAAGCCGTCAATCTGCAACCAAACGATGCGGAGGCACAATTTTTTCTCGGACAGCTTTATTTTGTCGCCGGCAATAAAGATTCGGCATTGGCGCAATATCGCAAAATCACTCTGCTTGATTCGCAGTTGGCGGAAAAATTATACGCCGTTATTTACGGCAAAATGCTCGTTACAGTGAACGAAAAATAGGAGAAATATGAAACACAAAATATATGCAGCGATTTATCTTTTTATCGCAATTTTAGTGTGCGGTTTGACAGCGATTCAAACCAACGCCGCGCCCGGCGATTTGGATTTGACGTTTGGCAACGGCGGCAAGGTTTATATCTGTGATGCTGTTCCGCTTCCGACGCGGGTGAGAGTTCAGCCGGACGGGAAAGTTGTAACCGTTGCTTATTCTTACTTAGACGGGGAATCATATATTTCGCGGCGCAATGCAGATGGAACAGGCGATAGCACATTTGGAAATGCTCCGTTTGGCTATGTAGGTTTGGTTTATTTTAATGATTATGGCGGCTTGCGTATTTTGGTTCAAGATTTTGTTCTTCTGTCTGACGGAAAAATACTTACCGTCGGATATTGGTCTCCCATAACCGGCAAAAAACATCTTTCGCTTTTTCGATTTAATTCAAATGGCACGCCCGATAGTAGTTTCGGAACTAACGGTCGGGTAAGTTTTACGGATGAGTCATTAGTTTTTGGCGAACGAATTGCGGTTCAATCGGATGGTAAAATTATCGCCGCCGGACGCATATCTGTTGCCGATAATAATAACGAGTAATGGCGCAACAAAAAGTTAAAGAAAGCAAATGATTAGACATTTGTAGAAGATGTGAGTTATCAAGAGCCAAAAAGTCGGGAATATGGAGTCAATTTATGTGAAAGTTGTTTAGAGAAACAGCGCTCGTTAATTCCGCGCCGTATCCGACTTATTCTTCAAACGCTTCGGCGGCAAGTTCGTCTTTGGCAACAATGATGACGCTTTATTTCGGGCG
The DNA here is from genome assembly GCA_031409875.1 of Acidobacteriota bacterium. Classification (GTDB taxonomy): domain Bacteria; phylum Acidobacteriota; class Blastocatellia; order Pyrinomonadales; family Pyrinomonadaceae; genus CALMEH01. Next base: position 68,884 of record JANNYB010000083.1, read on the forward strand.
CGACGACATTGCATTCCAAGTAAATTTCGGCGGCACGCCAAACGTCATTCGCAATTATCCGAGCTTTACGACTCTGACAAACGAAGTTGCCTTGAGCCGTGTCTATGCCGGAATCCATTTCCGCGCCGACATCAACGCCGGACAATCTATCGGAAAAAATGTAGCAAATTATGTGTTCTTGAAATATTTGCGCCCGCGCAAGTGCGAGTTTTAGAAAGCGAGAAAGTGAGAAAATGAGAAGGGGAGATTGTCGCATAGACTTAAAATCTCCCCTTCTCATTTTCTCACTTTCTCACTTTCTTCCTAATTATCCCCGCCGCCTTTTTTACCTTTGCGCGTTGTGCCGGCGGGTTTTTCCTGCACTTCGGGCTTTTTGGTCGGCGTATTGTTTGGAACGGGTTTGGTCGGCGTGTCGTTGCGCGGCACCGGAGTCGAATTGTTTTGCGGTTTGACGCTCGTGTCGTTGCCGCCTTCGCCGGTGTCCGTATCGGTTGATTCGGTTTTCGTTGAAGTCGTCGTGCCGCCGCCCGATGTCGGTTTGCGGCGCGTGGTCGGCGTGAACGTAATTCCCGTAGTTTTGCCTTTGTCATCGGCAGTTTCTAGTTTTTCTTGTTCTTCGCGTTTATTACGCTCGATCAGAGATTTAATGTCCGAAGGAATCGGCGGCGGGTCTTCAAATGTTTCGCGTTTTTTGTCCTTCATAAACGGCACCATAAACGCATTGAAATAAGGAACTGCGCCGTGTCCGCCGGTCATTCCTTTGCCGAGCGATTCTTTGCGAAGCGGATTTCCCATCCAAATTCCGGTAACGTAAGTCGGTGTATAACCGATAAACCAAACGTCGGTTTCATCGTTGACCGTGCCGGTTTTTCCTGCCAACGGATGTCCGCCCGCGCTCGCGCTCGAAGCCGTTCCGCCGCCGCGTGTTACGCCTTGCATCATTTCAACCATCGTCAGCGCAACATAATCACTGGTTACGCGATAAGTTGTTTTTTGCCATTCTTCGAGAAGGCTGCCATCGCGGTTCATAACTTTGCGAATCAAATGCGGCTGAACGCGCATTCCTTTATTCGGGAAAACCGAATAAGCCGAAACCATTTCAATCAGAGAAGCCTCAGACGCGCCAAGTGCAGAAGGCAAACTCGGTGCCATCGGATTCGTAATGCCGAAACGCCGCACCATTTGCGCTCCGGCTTGGATGCCGACTTGGTCGAGCAGATGAACAGCCGCGATGTTATAAGATTTTGCCAAAGCGATTTTCATCGGAACATTGCCGTGCGATTTCGAGCCGCCGTAATTGCTCGGCGACCAGCCGCCGCGTTTAATCGGCGCACCGCTGACGATTGAATTCGGTGTCATTCCATTTTCAACCGCCGCCGTATAAACAAACGGTTTGTAGCACGAACCCGTCTGGCGAAGTCCTTGCGTGGCGTTGTTAAATTTGCTGGTATGAAAATCGTAGCCACCGACAAGCGCGACAACTTCGCCCGTGTGCGAGTTTATCGAAACAATCGAGGCTTGCACTTCTGGCACTTGCGAAAGTGTTCCCGAAACGGTTTTCTTTTCGTTATCAACATTGCTGATTAAAAATTCAGCTAAATCGCCGACTTTGAACTCATTTGCCGGAGATTTTCCGCTTCTGCCCATATCTTTGCCGGTGATGATCGCGTTGTATCTGCCGAAACGAACTTGCGCTCCGTTTCCGTCAATCTTCATTATCAAACCTTTGATATACTCGCCTTTTTCGTAAGAGTCGCCATACCAATCGGCGTGTTTGTAATTATTCAAAATTCGCTGAACATCTTTTTCAACCGTTACGGGTTCGTTATTATTATCGAGCAAAACGGTTAGATATTCCGAACGCCACGCTTTGCCGTTGTCGTATCGGCGCAAGCCTTCACGGACAGATTTCGTGGCAAGTTTTTGGGCTTCGACATTGATTGTCGTATAAACTTGCAAACCGCCTTGCGCGACGCGCGTCGTATATTTATCTTCTAAATATTTGCGGACTTCTTCGACCGGATAATCCCACGGCGTTGATTTCGGTTGAGATTGATAATAAGCCGTGTCATTTAATTTAATCGGCTTGGCTTTGGCGGCATCAATGTCGGATTGTGTATATCTTTCGGGGAAAAATCTGCCCATTTGGTCAAGCACCGTGTTGCGGCGGTCTAAAGCCTTTTCCATATTTCGCGTCGGCGAATATTCGGGCGATTTCGGAATCGCGGCTAAAAGCGCGGATTCTTCTAAACTCAAATCTTTCAAGGATTTACCGAAATAAGTTCGCGCACCTGCTTCAAAACCGTAAGAACCTGCGCCGAGAAAGACGTAGTTCATATACATTTCGAGAATTTGCCGTTTCGTGTAAAGCCGTTCGATTTCGAGAGCCATTGCCCATTCGCTGAATTTGCGCGAAAAGGTTTGGTCTTTGGTCAAAAAGAGATTTTTTGCCAATTGCTGTGTAATTGTTGATGCGCCTTGCGTTTTGCCTTCGGTGAGGTTTGTGAAAGCCGCGCCGCCGATACGGTAATAATCCAAACCATTGTGTTTATAAAAACGCGAATCTTCGATTGCCAGAAGTGCGTCTTCGACATTTTGCGGAATATCGGATTCTTTAATCGGAATGCGTTTTTCAATAGCAAATTCGGCTAAAACCGTTTCGCCGTCGTCGGCATAAATCGTCGTAACCTGCGGCGGACGATAAGTTGCAAGTGCGGAAACTTCCGTCGCAAAGCGCGAATTATTCAAATAATATGAACCTAAAACACCCGTCAAACCTCCGGCGGCAATCGCCAAAAGCAAAGCCGTCGGCAACCACAAAAATCGCCAAAGACTTTTTTTCTTAACACTTACGGATTTAACTTCTTTCGATACGATATTCTCAAATTCTTTCGCCATAATTTTTATTTGGGATTTGGGATTTGGGATTTGGGATTTTTTCATTCAATCCGCAATCCCAAATCCCAAATCCGAAATTTAGTTAACAAACCTACGCAATTTTACGCTAATGACAAAGCCGATTGCAATAAAAGTCGCCAAAATTGCCGAAAGTCCCGCGCTCATTAATGGAAGCGGAACGCCGATGACGGGCAAAAAGCCCAAAACCATTCCGACATTCATAAAAATCTGAAACGACATTCCGCCGACAATCGCCATAATCACGAGCATTCCGGCGCGGTCAGGTGCTTGCCGTGCGCCCATTATAAGCCGCGATAAAAGCAGAGCATACGCCAAAAGTAATGAAATACAGCCGATAAACCCCGTGTTTTCCGCCGTTACTGCAAAGATAAAATCGGTTTGCGGTTCGGGCAAAAATTTCAGCGCGGCTTGCGAAGTTTCCGTGTCGCCTTTGATGCCGTGCAATCCGCCACGTCCGACGGTGATCATTGATTGAACGGTGTGATAACCGTAACCGCGCGGATCGGCGTTTTCGGGATCTAAAATGACGTTGACGCGCTCGATTTGATATTGTTTGATTTTTCCCGTCTGAACGCCGATGTAAAATGCCGTCGGCACGAAAATTAATCCGGCAACAATCGTGAAAATAACGTAGCGGATTTTGATTGCTGACAAAAACAAAACAGACGCGAGAATCGGGAAATATGTAATCGCCTGTCCCGCGTCCGGTTCGAGCATAATCAAACCGACCGGCGCACCCAAAATCGCAAATCCGATAAGAATTTCCTTTAATTTCAAGTCTTCCGATTTTCGCGCTCCGAAATATTTCGCCAACATCAAAATCATCGGAACTTTAACAAATTCCGACGGCTGAAATTGTCCGATAAGCGGCAGTTTAAGCCACGCTTGTTGTCCATTAACCCTTACGCCTAAAGGAGTTAAAACTAAAATAAGAAGTATCAATCCGCCAACATAAAAAATCGGCGCGGAATCAATCAAACGGCGGTAATCGGTAAAGGCAACGACGATCATTGCCACGAGCGCGATAAAAAGACCGGGAAAAATCTGCTTGCTCCAAGTGTTCATCTCCGGCTGGGCATTGTAGATTTGCCACACGCCGAAACAGACTATCGCCGTTGCCAAAATTGCCAGCAAAAAGTCAAAATCTCTAAAATTGCGTCGTTCGATTACTGCTACCATTTTCTTTAAGTAGGCAGTTGGCAGTAGCAGTCGGCAGGCAGGCTTTGACCTGCATACTGCCGACTGCTACTGCCAACTTATTTCTTAGCTACCACTTTTGTTTCCAAAAGGCTCGGATTTCTCTTTGCCAGATATGCTTCATATACGCCGCGTGATGCGGGCGCGGCGAAACTTCCGCCGAAACCGACATTTTCGATTAACGAAAGGACGGCAATTTCGGGTTTGTAAGCCGGAGCGAAACTTATAAACCAAGCGTGATCTTTGTCTTTGCCAACGTCTTTGCCGAGACTTGCAACTTGCGCCGTGCCGGTTTTTCCGGCAATGTCAAAATTCGCCATACGAATTTTTGCCGCCGTTCCGCCACCGTTGACTACGCCCCACATTCCTTTGACAACCAAGTCATTTTGCTCTTTGGTCATCTCAATAATTTTCGGTTCAAGATGCTGAAAACCGAAACCTTCACGCGCCGGAATGAAAGTCATATCATTTTCTTCGCCGATTGCGCTGATTGGTTTGAATTCCTTCAAAAAATGCGGCACATACATTTTGCCCTGAACGCCGACCGAAGCTATCGCCCGAAGCATCGAAATTGGCGTTACGACAACCGTATCTTGCCCGATTCCGGCATAAACCGTGCGAATATCGCTCCATTTTCCTTCGCGTTTTTCGATTGCGGCACGCCAACTTTTCGGCGTTTGACTAATTTTTTCGTTCGGTAAATCAATACCGGAGCGTTTGTCGTAATCAAAATTTTCAATCATTTTGGTTAAGCCGTCAATGCCCATTTTCAAAGCCAAACGATAATAATAACCATCGCACGATTTGGTAATTGCATAACCTAACGGCGGCGAGCCGTGGCTTCCCATACAGCGCGTAAATTTGTTGCCGATGGTAATTCCGCCGCCGCAAGCGACATTTGAATTCGTAACCGTAATCACGCCTTGTTGAAGTCCGGCAACCGATTCGGGAATTTTCCAAGTCGAACCTGCCGGATAGCGTCCTTGAATCGCACGATTATAGAGCGGACGATGTTCGTCTTGCCAATATGCGGCAATTTGTTTGCGACCTTCGGGCGAACTGCTGGCTTGGACAAAAATGTTCGGGTCAAACGACGGAAGCGATGCCATCGCAAACATCTCGCCCGTGTTCGGGTCCATTGCCATAATCGTTCCGCGCTTGGTCGGCATTTTGGCTAATTGTTCTTCGGCGGCAATCTGCAAATCCAAATCAATTGTCGTAATTAAATCTTGTCCGGCTTGCGGCGGAATTACTTCGACTTCCGATTGAACGCGCCCGCGGCTGTCAACGATAACTTTTCGATAACCGTCGCGCCCGCGCAGAAATTCGTCGTAATATTGTTCCAAACCGCCTTTGCCGACGATATGACCGGGACGAAAACCTTTCTCTCTAACTTCGGGTTTTTCCAATTCCTTCGGCGAAATTTCGCCGACGTAGCCGAGAACGTGCGCCAAAGTTTCTTTGAGCGGATAAATTCTTTGCGGTTGAAGTTCGACGCGCAATTCGGGATATTCGAGCGTGTGTGCTTCAACCCAAGTGATGTCTTGAATCGTCGCGTTTTCCTTCAAAACGAGTGCTTCAAAATCGCTGACTTGTTTTTTGAGCAGATTAATTCGTTCGACAACAAATTGCGGTTCGAGCTTTAAACCTTGAGCATAATCGCCAATGCGGTCGGTAATATCAATTTTTTTGATCGGTTCTTTGTTGAGCGTGATGTTATAAGTTGAGCGCGAATCAACCAAAATCTTACCGTTACGGTCGAAAATCGCTCCACGCGGCGCAGGAATCGGAATAAGGCGAATGCGCTGGTTTTCGGCTTTTTCCGCAAAATAATCGCCGCGCACGATTTGCAAATAATACAAACGCACGCCGAGAATCGTCAGCAAAACAAACGCAATAACGTGAATTACCGCAACTCTCGCACTCAGATTTTGAACGTGGTCGTATAACTTCATTTTTGTAATAGGTAATAGGTAATTGGTAATTGGTTTCTGACTTATTACCAATTACCTATTACCTATTACCGCTTTCCAAGCCTTATCGGATTGCGCCGACGAGTTTGGCGGCGCGTTGCAAATAAATCGGGTCGTCTTTTTCGCGTGATGTTTTCAACGGAAAAATTGCCGAGCATCAAATAAATAATTGTTCCCGCGATGGTCGTGCCGATGACCGAATAGGCAATCGTTTCGACAAACGGCGCAGTCGGAATTTGTCCGAACATCCGATGCAAGCCGTAATAAATCAAATTATCCAAAATACAAGCACCGGCTATGACGGGAATTTGCAAAAGAAGGTTGTCCAGATAGACACGCCGGACAATCTCCGAAACTGCGTATGCTATCAATGTTTTAGAGAAGGCATTTGCACCCAGCAGCCCGCCGCTCAGAGCATCAATCAACAAGCCCGCCGCCGTCGCCAGCAAAATCGCCCGAATCGTGTTTCTTTGCAGTGCGGCATAAACAATAATAATCAACGGAAAATCAACATACCCAAACACATCCGCCACGCCGCGCAAACTCCATTGAAGCGCGACGGCGATGATTAAAGCGATGATTATTTTTGCTTGTTCCATCTTAAATTCCAGATTCCAGATTCCAGATTCCAAATTAAAAACGAGAATTTGGAATCTGGAATCTGGAATCTGGAATTACTTACTCTTTACTGCATTCGGCACAGATTTCTCGTATTCCGGTCTTTGCGGCGGTTCGTAAAGCAAAACGCCGACTTCCTGCATTGCCGAAAGATTCGCGCTCGGATGAATGTAAATCTGATGCGGAACCGTTGCCGAACCGGATTTTACTTCAACGATTTCGCCGAGTTTTAAGCCTGCCGGAAAAATCCCGTCTTGCCCAGTCGTATAAACGATTTCTCCGGTTTTTACTTCGGTGCTTCCCGGCACATAATTCATTTCAAGAATTTCTTTTTTGCCCGTTCCCGCCACTACGCCGAGTGCGTTTGAGTTTCCGAGTTCACCGATCACGCCGCCCAAGCCGGATTTTTCCTTTGTAATCAAATCAACTTGTGCGGTTAAAGGGCTTACCGCCGTAATTCTGCCGACTAAGCCGCCGTTTGTAACGACTGCCATATTTAATTTCACGCCGTCTAAACTTCCGCGATTGATAATCGAAATACTAAACCAACGCGAAGCATCACGCCCGATAATTCTCGCTGTCAAAATTTTGTATTGACTTTTTTCTTTGAGATCGAGCAGAGATTTTAGACGCTCGTTTTCCGATGAAAGTTCGCCTTTTTGTTGGAGTTCGACTTCGAGTTCCTGAACGCGCTGTTTGAGCAAATCGTTTTCGCTCTGCGCTGAACGCAAGTTTGCAAAAGATTGAAAATAATTGCTCACCGAACTCGAAACAGTCGTAACCGGCGACTGCACAAAATCGGCAATCGTCTGCGACCAAACGCGGACGTATCTTTGATTGGTATTTTTATCCCGCGCATCAAACGCCATCAAGATAAAATTTCCCAATAACAAAGCAATCGCCAACCAAGGCGTAAGCCGCCAAACTTCTTTCTGACTTCTTTCTGCCATATCTAAGGGATAAGGGATGAGGGATAAGTGATGAATCGGAATGATTTATTCATCCCTTATCCCTCATCCCTTATCCCTTAACTACCTGTCATTAATGAATTATCCCATTTGACGCGCTTGAGAAGTTCAAAATCGGAGAGCATTTTGCCTGTTCCAAGCACAACTGAAGAAAGCGGATCATCCGCTAAAACTACCGGCAAGCCTGTTTCAATCATCAGGCGTTTATCAAGATTTTTGAGCAATGCACCGCCGCCCGTGAGAACGATTCCGCGCTCGATAATATCGGCGGAAAGTTCCGGCGGAGTGCGTTCAAGCGCGACGCGCACGGCGTTGACAATCGTCGAAATCGCATCGGAAAGTGCTTCGCGGATTTCTTCATCCGTAATCGTAATGGTTTTGGGAATGCCTTCGATAAGATTGCGTCCGCGCACATCCATCGAAAGCGGTTCTTCAAGCGGAAAAGCCGAACCGAGTGCGATTTTAATTGCTTCCGCCGTGCGTTCGCCGATAAGCAGATTATATTTGCGTTTGATAAATTGCGTAATTGCTTCGTCCATCTCGTTTCCGGCAACGCGCACGGCACGCGAATAAACAATACCGGAAAGCGAAATAACGGCGATGTCGGTTGTGCCGCCGCCGATGTCAACAATCATATTTCCGTGCGGTTCGGTAATCGGAAGTCCCGCGCCGATTGCCGCCGCCATTGCTTCTTCAACGAGATAAACTTCCGACGCTTTCGCCCGATACGCTGAATCTTCAACCGCACGGCGTTCAACTTGTGTGATTTCCGAAGGGATTCCGATAACCACACGCGGGCGCACCCAAGATTTTCCGTTGTGCGCTTTGCGGATAAAATGCTGTAACATTTTTTCCGTAACTTCAAAATTCGCAATCACGCCGTCCTTCATCGGACGAATTGCCACAATATTTCCCGGCGTTCTGCCGAGCATCTCTTTCGCGTCGCGTCCGACGGCTTCAACCTGATTTGTAATTTTATTAATTGCCACAATCGAAGGTTCGCTGACAACGATGCCGCGACCTTTCGCATAAACGAGCGTATTTGCCGTGCCGAGGTCAATCGCCAAATCGCTCGAAAATAAACTAAACAAAGACTTAAATGCCATTTTCTATTAAACTTTCCGTGTTAAATTCGTATCTTAAGTTGGTGTTTGAAAAGGAGAGTTTGATTCTCTAAAAAACCGCTAGAGATTTTGCTAAAGAAAAGACTGTCGCCTCAAACATTAACATACTAGCATACACCTAAAACTCTTTAATTTTCCAACCTAAAAACGCAAAATAATCAATTTTTTCCAGAAAAAATAAAATTGAGTAATAATTTCCCGAAATACGTCTTTTATCAAGTCTTTAACTTATCTGATTTGAGAAAGTTCCAAATTATTTACGCCGCTGTTTTTCTGTTTTGATTTCTTCGATTAACAATTAACCGTCAACGATTTACAATTAAAATTATGGAACTTTATTTTGAACTTATTTCTGATGCCGAAAGCATCAAAAAGGCTTGCGATGCTTTGAAAACTGAAGAATATTTAGGTTTTGACACGGAAACAACCGCACTCGATCCTTACGAAGGCATTTTGCGGCTCGTCCAACTCAGCAACGGAAAAAATACGTTCGTGATTGACCTCAAACCGTTCGCCGATTTGAAAAACGCGCCCGAACTCGCGCCGCTTCGAGAGATTTTAGCTGCGCCGAAACCGATAAAAATCGCCCATAATGCAAAATTTGACGCAAAATGGACGCGGCACCATTTGGGAATTGATGTTAATGGAATGTTCGACACGCTTCTTGCCAGCCAACTGATTGCCGCCGGCGATCAAGACCGACGGCATAATTTGGCGGAAGTCGTTTCGCATTTTCTCGGCGTTGAACTCGACAAATCAGAGCAAGTTTCAGATTGGAGCGCGGATGAACTTTCGCAATCGCAAGTCGAATATGCCGCGAAAGATGCGGCGATTATGGTTGATTTGCGCGAAAAAATCGTTGAAAGATTGAAACAAGACGGATTGATAAAAGCCGCAAAATTGGAATTCGACTGTGTAACGGCGATTGCCGCGATGGAACTCAACGGATTTTATTTAGATGAACCGCGTTGGCGCGAACAGCTCGAAAAAGTCAAAATAGAGCAGACGAAAGTTGCGTATGAACTTCAAGAAATGCTTTCCGCAGGTGTCGCGCAAGCGTCGCTTTTCGGCGTGGCGGAAATCAATCTCGATTCGCAGGCGCAAGTTACGGACGCGCTCAAAAATCTCGGCGTTCCCGTGCCTGAAACAACACGCGGTTGGCAACTCGAACCGCTTGCGCTGGAGTTTCCTGTCGTCGCCAAACTCTTAAAATATCGCGGCGTGGCAAAATCCGTTTCGAGTTTCGGCGAAAATATTCTCGAATTCATCAAACCTCAAACCGGCAGAATCCATTCTGATTTCCGCCAAATCGGTGCGCCGACGGGCAGATTTTCGAGTTCCAAGCCAAATATCCAACAAATTCCGCACGAAGAAGCGTATCGCCGATGTTTTAATGCGCCGGAAGGAAAAAAACTTGTAACCGCAGATTATTCGCAAATCGAATTGAGGATTTTAGCGGATTTTTCCAACGATGAAAATTTTATTAACGCCTTCAAATCGGGCGCGGATTTTCACACGATTACTGCCGCGCAAGTTTTTAATGTGAAAGCGGAAGAAGTAACAAGCGACCAGAGAAGTTTTGCGAAACGGCTGAATTTCGGCGTGGTTTACGGCATCGGTTCGCAGAGATTTGCGCTGATGACAGGCTTGACGCAAACCGAAGCCGAAAACATTATGCGCCGTTATTTTACGACGTATCGCGGGCTTGATGCGTGGCTGCGCGGCGTGGCTCGAAAAGTTGTTACCGAAAGAATTTCGCGCACGGCTTCAGGCAGAATGTATAAATTTCGATTTGACGAAAACGACCGCCGCGAAGTTTCCGGCGCACAACGAAACGCTAAGAATTTTCCGATTCAAGGCACGAGCGCAGACATTTTGAAACGCGCTTTACACTTTTTGCACGAACGAATTCGCTCCACGTCGGCGCGGCTTGTAAATATTGTTCACGACGAAATTATTCTCGAATGCGATGCAACGGAAGCGGAAAATATCGCCGAAATTTTAAGCAAAGCAATGTGCGATGCGGGCGAAGAATACGTCAAAAAAGTTCCCGTAAAAGTTGATGTGAAGATTGCGGATGAATGGTCTAAATAAAAAAGTAAAGATATTATATGTTGTTTGGTTTTTCCACTTCTATATAACTGACAGATGATAACTGATAGATGATAGATATGCGCCAAAACTATCATCTATAATCTATCATCTGTCAGTTATATAGAAGCAGTTAAATCTATAATTTTTAACTTCTTACATTAAATCAATGCACTCACTTTTTCTTCAACCGTTGCGCGTATTTGCTTCAAATTTTCCTCCGAATCGGCTTCAAATCTTAAAACTAAAATACCTGCGTGTTTGAAGCGCGAACCAAGCCCCAACCGTTTTCAAATAAAATTCTTGCGCCGTCTATGGTGATAACTTCGTTGGTTTTTGCAAATTCTTCGGCGATTTTGGCAACGACTTCAAATTTTTGTTCGTCCGCGCAATCAACTCGAAGTTCGGGCGTGGAAAATGTTTCGGGCAAATCTGCCAAAAGTTCGGATAATTTTTTGTCGGTTTTCGATAAAATTTCTAAAACTCTCGCGCCGGCGTAAGTTGCATCGTCGAAGCCGTAAAATCTGTCGGCAAAGAAGATATGTCCGCTCATTTCTCCGGCAAGCGCGGCGTTTGTTTCCTTCATTTTGGCTTTGATAAGCGAATGTCCGGCTTTCCACATTATTGGATTTCCGCCGTGTTTGGCAATGTCGTCGAAAAGATTTTGCGAGCATTTTACTTCGGCGATAATTGTCGAATTCGGCTTTACTTTTAAGATTTCACGCGAAAGCAAAACCATCAATTCATCGCCCCAGATTATTCTTCCGGTTTCATCAATAACGCCGATTCGGTCGCCGTCGCCGTCAAATGCAATGCCCAAATCTGCGCCGGATTCTTTAACGGCGGCAATGCAATCCTGCAAATTTTCCGTAACCGTCGGGTCTGGATGATGATTCGGAAAATTCGAGTCCGGTTCGGTGAAAAGTTTGACCAATTCAACGCCGAGTTTTTCATAAATCGGCACGCCCGTAACGCCGCCCATTCCGTTTCCGCCGTCAACAACCGCTTTTAATTTGCGATTTCCGAGCGAGATTTTCGATAAAATATCGGCTTCGTAATCTGCCAAAACTTCGATTTCTTCAATAATTCCCGCGCCGCTCGAAAATTCTCCCGAAAGCGCAATTTCTTTAATTTCTTGAATTTGCGAACCGAAAAGAGTTGATTTTCCCAAACAAATCTTAAAACCGTTATGATCCGGCGGATTGTGCGAGCCGGTAATCATCACGCCGCCGTCAACATTTTTCGTAAAAACCGCGTGATACAAAACCGGAGTCGGAACTCTGCCGATTAAAACCGCGTCGCAACCTGTTTCGTTAAAACCTCGCGTTAAAAGTTCGCAAAATCGCGGCGAACTGACACGCGCATCAAAGCCGATGGCGATTCGTTTTGCGCCGTTTCGATTAAAAAATGTGCCGATTGCCTTGCCCAAAATTGCGACGGTTTCATCGGTCAAATGTTCGCCGACGATGCCGCGTATGTCGTATTCTCTAAAAATGTTCGAGTTCATAAAGTTTTAGTAAATAGTGAATAGTAAATAGTAAATAGTAAATCGTGAATAGAAAATTTCAAATGTTAAATATTAAATTTGTGGAAAAAACTATTCACGATTCGCTATTCGCTATTCACTATTCATCGTGTTTGATATACTGAAAAGTTACTATCGGGCAACACACATCTGTCCGAAGGCATCAGAAATTTGCGGTTTATTCAATAATTCAAAAGTTATGAAGAATTTATTTCGACTTTTCAGTTCGACAATGTTTGTTTTCGCGGTTTGTTCAATCATTTCGGCACAAACGCCGACTCCGACTCCGCCCGTTCAAAATAACAACGATCTTTCAGGCAAGGTTTTCGAGGTGCGTCTTCCGGTAACGATTACGCAGAAGAAAAATCTTATTTCCGGCTTGCAGAAAGGCGATTTTCTCGTCTTTGAAGACGGAATTCAGCAGGAAATTACATTTTTTACCAGCGAAACGAAAAATCCGCCGGTTTATGTCGGGGTTTTGATGGACACTTCGGATTCGACGAAAGGCAAAATGCAGTTTTCAAAAGAAGCGGCGAGAAATTTTATCTACACCGTTCTTCAACTTCGCAAAGACAAAGCGGCGTTTATGACTTTTGACCACGAAATAAATCTGCGACAGGATTTTACGGACAAAATGGATTTGCTCGACAATGCGGTCAATAAAGTCAAAAAAACAGGTTCGCAAACTGCTCTTTATGACGCGGTTTGGACATTTGCCGACGAAAAATTGCGAAATGCACCGGGAAGACGAGTTATCGTTATCATCACCGACGGCGACGATACTTTCAGCCGCGCCGAGTTGCAGGACGCGATTGATATTGCACAGCGAACCGAAACGACGATTTTCGGCATCTCTACAAAAGAGGGTTTCCTTGGCAGCGTTCCGGGCGTTGATGCCGGAACAATTAAGGATAAAGGCGATAAAGATTTAACGGAACTTTGCGAGGCAACCGGCGGCGAAGCGTTTTTTACGGGCGATATGCTCGCACTTGAAAAGGCTTTTACGAAAATCAGTCAAGAACTTCGTTCGCAATATATGATTACTTATCGCCCTGAAAATCAAAGTCTCGACGGCAGAGAACGCAAAATCGAAGTGCGTCTTGCCGATAAGGAAAAAGCGAAAAAATACGACGTTCGCACCAAGAGAAGCTATCGCGCCGTAAAAGATTCTTTGAAGTCGTCGAGTATGATTCCGAAGGAAACGATGTTTAATATTCGATATAATCCCACTCAACGGCGGCTGAGAAAACCCAATGTTTGCGAACTTAACCGCCCGTGTTAGTGGTTTCTTGACTGATATTTGAAAGGCAGAATTTATAGTTTTGGGAGTTGTAAAAATGAATTTAAGACACAAGATTTTTATATTTTTAGGTATTGCACTTTTTTTGAGCATTGCAGTTTTTAATTTTGACGCTTCCAGAGCGCAACAACAAACAACCGTCAAACCAAGCCCGACGGCGACTCCCGAAGAAGAAGAAGAAGTGCTTAAAATTGACACGGAAGTCGTCAATATTCTTTTCACTGCACAAGACAAAAACCGCCGTTTAATGACTGATTTGAAAAAGGAAGACGTGCGGGTTTTGGAAAACGGACAAGCGCAGGAAATCGTCTATTTCGGACGGCAAGTTGATTTGCCACTCTCGTTGGCAATTTTAATTGATACGAGCCGCTCACAGGAAAGAACCTTGCCGGAAGAAAAAGCGGCGGCGATTTCGTTTATTGATTCGGTTATTCGTCAGGAAAAAGATGAAGTTGCGATTGTTTCCTTTACGGGCGAAACGACACTCGAACAAGGGATGACGAACAATATCACAAAACTGCGGCGGGCAATTTCACGAGTGGAATATATTCCGCCTTCGGGCTATATCGGTGGCGGCGTAATTGTCGGCACACCGCCGATTTCGGGCAAAAATCGGGATATTCAAAGCGCGACGGCAATTTGGGACGCAATTTGGATTACCGCTGATGAAGTTTTAGGTCTCGCGCCCGAAAAAACGCGCCGCGCCATTATTCTTTTATCCGACGGTGTGAACACTTACGGTCAGAAAAAAATAGACGAAGCCATTCAAGCCGCGCAAAAGAGCGAAGCCGTTATTTATTCAATCGGCATTGGCGATAATTTTTATGATGGAGTTGATAAAGGCACACTAAATAAAATCTCCGAACGCACCGGCGGACGCGCTTTTTTCCCGAAGGACGAAGCCGAACTCCGTAATGCTTTTACACAAATTCAAATCGAAATGCGTTCACAATTTTTGATTGCCTACGAACCGACCAACCAAAAACGCGACGGCTCGTTTCGCACGGTTGAAATCCAAGTCGTCAATCCCGAACTTGCCAAACAAAAGGTTTTTCTGACTCACCGCAAAGGTTATTTTGCCAAGACGGAAAAGAAATAAAACTTGGAGGTGTGGGCATCTGCCCGCCGCGCGTTCAAGCGAAGCGAGAACAGGCGCGAACGCCTCGCATTACTCGAAAGTTGATTCAAGCGGCGTTTCCGCGCCTGTTCTCGCAAAGCCTCGAACGCGCGGCGGGCAAGATGCCCGCGCTCCGACTTAAAAGCCAAAAAAATAAGCGTGAGTAAATTTACTCACGCTTATTTTTTTAGTAAAAAATTAAAAATAATTACTATCTTGTCGGGCTGGCAACAGTATCGTCACCTCTGTTCGCAAGAACGAGGATAACTGCTGTGCCGACAACACCCGCAAAAATCGCAATGGGAACCCACGCGCCCTTATCGTCATCGTCATCATCATCATCATTTTGACGAGCCGACGGGACAGGAGTTGATTTTCCGTTTTCGATTTTCGTGATATTTACTGCAACGCCGTCATTGTTGAAGACTTGGACGTTTCCGGCAGTCAACTCACCTGAAATCGTTTTTTCGCTGAAATTCAACGACAAAGACGAGTTCGGGCTTAAATTGATGTAGCCTAATTTTTCCAATTTAATCGTTGCCGCAGAATCTTTCGTGGTGATTACACCGGACGAGAAAAACGTGCGTCCGTTCAAAGCGCGT
>JANNYB010000084.1:0-27296 GCA_031409875.1 Acidobacteriota bacterium
GCGGGTCTTTTATTTCCCCAACTTTTTCAAATAAACTCTTTGCTTTTAACTGTTTCAACTTTTACTCACCTCAATTTTAGAAATAAATTGAAGTTTGACACATTTTCCCCTTATCTTACATTTTTAATGCGTTCGCCCTAGGATTTGTTCAAGGTAAAAAACTTGAGCGGGTTTGAAATTATCAGCTATTCGCTATCAGTTATCAGTTATTTCGGAGAGTAAAATATTAAATTCGGAATAGCTGAAAGCGAATAGCTGATAGCGGATAACGATATTTTCGGCAATTAACTGCATTGAATATTTATTAATGTAAAAAAATGTTGACGATTGTTTATTGAACAAGTTACGATAATATAATGTCTGCGAAAAAAGCGGACTAATTTTAAAACATTCTCAAATTTTTCTGAAAAATAGACCATCATTAAGAATTTATTAATAATAGTTGAACTTTTCAGCTATCTTCAAAAGAACACTTCAAACAGTCGGAAAAAATTAAACAAAAAATAGTCAAGGAGAACAAGCGCGTGAGTTTTCAAAAATTTTACAAAAAGAGTTTCGGAATATTCTTCCTAACATTAACGGCACTTTCGGGTGCGGTTTCGGCACAGCAAAAGCCGACGGTAATTTTGCCGCAAAACAAAGATGTATCCATTGTTTCGCGCAATAATTTATATTGCGCCGGTTATATTTCAAAGGAAAAAGTTAATCCGCGAAATCAAATCGTCGGTGCGGAAAATGAACAAGAACAGTTTATTTATTCGCAAAACAACAATCTTTATATCAGTATGGGCGCGAGCAAGGGCGTGAAGGTCGGCGATATGTTTGCCGTCGTGCGTCCGCGCGGGAAGTTTCGTTCGGAGTTTTCCAAAAAAGGAAATCTCGGAATTTATGTGCAGGAAGTCGGTGCAGTCGAAGTCATCAGCGTAAAAAATGATGTTTCCGTCGTGCGCGTTAATGTTTCGTGCGACAATTTTCTGCTCGGCGATTTGATTCAGCCGATTCCGCAGCGCACGAGTCCGATGTTTGAACAGCGTCCGACTTTTGACGTTTTTGCAAATGCTTCGGGCAAAATGACGGGCAGAATCGTGATGGCGCGGGGCGGATTGGAAATGATCGGGCGCGAACAGATTGTTTATATTGATTTAGGTCAGGAAGACAACGTGCAGATCGGCGATTATTTTACGATTTTTCGTCCGCTCGGCAGAGGAAATTTGTTTATTTCCGATGACGACGAACTTCTCTCCGCCCGCGACAGAGGTTTTCAAAGTTCGGAATATAAAGGCGGAAAATATTCAAACGGAGCTTCGCGTCGCAAAGGTGAAAATGCCGACGGCGACGTGATTGACATCGAAGAAGCCAAGTCAGACCGCCCGAATAATTTGAGAAAAGTCGTCGGCGAACTCGTTATTATCAACGTCAAAGAACGCACCGCAACCGCCGTTATTGTCCGCACTGCACAGGAAATTCACACGGGCGATAGCGTTGAACTTCAGTAAATGTTATGAGTCCCGCCTTCAGGCGGCAAACCGCGAGCGAAGCAATGCGGTTTCTCGATTATTAGAAATCATTTTTCAGCGAGCGAACAAACCGCTTTGCTTCGCTCGCGGTAGCCGCCTGAAGGCGGGACTCAAAACCCTTCAAAACAATGAAAACGATAAGATGCCCCGAATGTAATTTGGTAAATTGGGTAACGGCTGTAGATTGCAAGCGTTGCCGTTATGTTTTTCAAAATGCCGGTAATGCCGTTGTCGAAACGGCTTCCGTCGGCGCGTTTTCGCCCGCGCAAAACAATTTCCAGCCGCAACAAAACAATTTTCAGTCGCCGTCTGCCCACGATTTCGCTTTTCGTGAAAGCGTCGGTCAAACGCCGCAAACAAATTATCAAACGCCGCAAAATAATTCCGCTTACAACAATTATCAGCCGAAGTTCGGGGCAAATCATTCGCCACAAAGCCTAAAAAGTGGATTGGCAATTACTTCGATGGTTTTCGGGATTTTGGCAGTTGTTACGATGATTATCGTCATCGGAATCGTATTTGCGCCGATTGGTCTGATTTTGGCGATTGTCGCGCTTGTCAAAGCCAGCCGAAAACCGAACGAATACGGCGGCAAAGGTTTTGCGATTGCCGGACTCGTTATGAGTGCGATAGTTTTGCTTCTTTTGCCGATGATTGCGGCAATTGCGATTCCGAATCTTCTGGCGGCGGCGCGTGCGGCAAACGAAGGCAGTGCAATTTCGACAATTCGCACGATTGGTAAAGCGCAAGGCGACAGCCAATTTAACGGCAAACAGATGAAATGTGCGACCTTGCAGGATTTAGCCAAAACCCAAATTATCAATCAAGGTTTGGCAGACGGCGAACACAACGGTTATCGTTTTGCGATTACCGATTCAACTTCGGGCTGTGAAATAACGGCAACGCCGCTCACCGAACGGCAAGGAAAACGCTCGTTTTATTATTCAACCGTCGAAGGAAAAATCCGCGCCGCCACCAAACAAGGCGCAATCGCTACGCAAAATGACCCGGCACTTGATTAATTAATAGTTTGTTTTTTAAGTTTCTTGATATTTTGAAAGTCCGACACGCTTTAGCTTGTCGTATTTTTACGCCATCAACAAGTTAAAGCATGTTGGACATTTTGTTAATTTTTTCTGATTTGTTTCGGGTTATAAATATTTCAATCATAATCACCATTTCAAACTTTTGTAATTAGTAATCTTTAATTTTTAATAAATATTAGATTACAGCTTATTGATATACCCAAACATAGTTATTTTCATTCCCCAAAAAAACTCCGATTTCCGCTCAATTCAATGTTATTCCCCAAACATTTATTCATCAGCTTGCTGATTTGCTGTCTGGCATTTTGCACCGATTTGTTCGGGCAATACCGCTTTGATAATTGGACAACGGACAATGGTTTGCCACAAAACGGCGTGCGCGAGATTACGCAAACGCCCGACGGTTATTTGTGGTTCACGACGTTTGACGGCTTGGTTCGTTTTGACGGCGTGCGCTTTACGGTTTTCAACAAAAGCAACACGAAAGGCATTATCAACAATCGTTTTACCGGACTTTTCAGCGACAAAGACGGCATACTTTACGCGACGACAATGGAAGACGGCATTTTGACGATTTTCCGCAAAGGCGAATTTTCGTCAATGACGAGCGCGGAAGTTCCCGGTCATTACATTCAAAAAATCGTGCCGGATGAAGCGGGCGAATTACGATTTTTAGTCGAAGACGAAGACCGCAAATCGAAAAGTTGGTATTACCTGCGCGAAGGGAAATTCGTTTTCAGCGAAAGGCAGGAAAAATTTAACGGCGTAACAGTTTTTCAAAGCAAATCGGGCGCGACGTGGACGATTACGCCAGACGAAGCCGTCGAATTACGCGGCGCGGAAAAGACGGTTTATCCGTTAAATTTAGGCAAAATCACTTTTCGACCGAATCTTTTTGAAGATTCGGCTGGCAATCTTTGGATTGGTGCGAACAGCGTTCATCGTTTGCGCGGCGGCGAAGTTGAAAGTTTCGACGAAAGCAAAGGTTTTATTTCCAATTCGATTTATCATTCGTTTTTTGAAGAGACGGACGGCAGTATTTGGTTTGCGAGCGGCGGCGGTTCGAGCAGCGGCATCGGTTTAATTCAATACAAAGACGGCAAAATCTCGGTTTGGGGCAATGATAAAGGGCTTCCGAATCTTTCGATTTCATATCTTTTCCGCGACCGCGAAGGCACATTTTGGATGGCAGGCAACAAAGGTTTGAGTCGTCTGCGAAGAGAGGTAATTCACGGTTACGGCGCGAAAGACGGCATCGAAAACACCGAAATTTATCCGCTTTTGCGCGACCGCGAAAACAATATTTGGCTCGGCACGAACAAAGGTTTGAGCATTTACCGCAACGGCAAATTTGAAACGCTCGAACTCGAAACCGACGGCGAAGATTTACAACTCGACGCGACTTGGAGAAAAAATCGGATGTCTGTGCAGTCTTTGTTTGAAGACACGAACGGCAAAATCTGGATCGGACTCAATGGCAGTATTTTTATCGCCGAAAACGGCAAAGCGACACAGCTCGAAAACGCGCACGGACATCACGTTTTTGCAATAAAATCAGATCGCAATGGCAATGTTTGGGTAGCGACGAACAAAGGGCTTTTGCTTTACAGAGATTATAAATTTGTCAAAACCTATTCGGTCAAAGACGGTTTGGCGAATGAGTTTATGACGTTTATTTTTGAAGATAAACAAGGCAATCTTTGGTTCGGCGGTTACGGCGGTTTGTCGGAATTCAAAAACGAAAAATTTACAAATTACACGACAAACGAAGGTTTAGCCGGAAATTATGTCCGCACGATTTACGAAGACACGGAAGGCACGCTTTGGATTGGCACTTACGACGAAGGAATGAGCCGTTTCAAAGACGGAAAATTTACAAATTACAACGCTCAAAACGGTTTATACAACAACGGCGTTTTTGCGATTCAGGAAGACAAGCGCGGCAATTTCTGGATTTCGTCAAATCGCGGTATTTATCGCGTTAAACGTCAGGAATTAAACGATTTAGCGAACGAAAAAATCACGAAAATCAACAGCGTCGGTTACGGAAAAGAAGACGGAATGCTTTCGACCGAATGCAACGGCGGACGACAGCCCGCGACGATTACCGACAGCGAAGGCAGATTTTGGTTTCCGACACAGGAAGGCGTAGTTGTCGTCAACGCGGACGCGGAAGAATCGAATCCTTTACAGCCGAGCGTAATTATCGAAGACGTTACGATTGAACGCGAAAAAGCAAATTTCGCTGAAGGCATTAAAATCGAACCTTTTCAGCGCAACATCGAAATAAATTTTACGGGCATCAGCCTCATAAAATCAGAGCAGATAAAATTCAAATATAAACTCGAAGGACACGACAAAGATTGGATTGACGCGGGAACGCGGCGCACGGCTTTTTATTCGTATCTGCCGCCGGGAAAATATAATTTCCGCGTGATTGCCGCCAACAGCGAAGGCGTTTGGAACGAAGCCGGCGCAGAGATAAAACTCAATATGATGCCGTATCTTTATCAAACAAAATTGTTTGTTTTGTTGTGCGCTTTGGGCATTGCGATTGCGATTTTAATTGCGTGGAAAGTCAGCGTTTACCAACTCGAAGCGCGTGAAAGAAAACTTACGCGCCTTGTTTCCGCACGAACGGAAGAACTCAAAAAAGTCAATGACGAACTGCATCATCTCGCCAATTCCGACGGCTTGACAAAAATCGGCAATCGCCGCCGTTTTGAGAAATTTTTCGCCGACGAATGGCATCGCGCCGTGCGTTTTAAAACCGAAATTTCGCTGGTTTTGCTCGATATTGATCATTTCAAACTTTACAACGACACTTACGGACATCAAGCTGGCGACGATTGTTTGCAAAAAGTTGCCGCCGCTCTCGCGGAAACCATAAAACGTCCGACAGATTTGGTGGCACGTTTCGGCGGCGAAGAATTTGCTATTGTTTTAGGCGGAACAGATGCCGAAGGTGCATTAAACATCGCCGAACAAGCCTTGAAAAAAATCAGAAATCTGAAAGTTCCACACATTTCATCGAAAACCGGTGAATACATAACAGTCAGCATCGGCGTTGCGACAATTTTCCCGCAATTTGAAACAACTGAAGCCGACCTCATCAAAGCCGCCGACAAAGCACTTTACCAAGCCAAAGAAACAGGACGCAATCGCATTGTTTCACAAAATGTTATAACTCAAAAATCGCTGGTTTTAGAGCAAGAACTTGTCGGCGTAAGTTGATTTTAGATAACGAATTTAGATTTACAAAAAAAATCGCTTCCATTCGAGGCGATTTTTTTGTGGAGAAATTGCGTGTTCGATGGCAAAAGACTAACATTTGAATAGTTGCCCGTTTATGCAAATTGATTTTTTTAATCCGCGAAGCATTTTGTGTTTTATCGCAATTTTGCAAGGTTTGATTTTTGCCGCGATGCTTTTCGGGCGGTTTTTTCGTGGCAAGCAAAAGGCTGATTTTTGGCTCGCAGTTTTGCTTCTGACGCTTTGTTCAGCGTTGATTACGCCGTTTATCGGTTTTGCAAATGTTTATGACTTAAATCAATGGCTGACTTATTTTCCGTTTTCGATTGTTTATAGTTATGGCGTTTTGGTTTGGCTTTACACGCTCAATTTAACCGATTCCAAACGACAATTTGCGCGAAAAGATTTGCTTTTTTTCGTTCCGACGATTGTTTATTTGATATTTCGTTTTTATCTTTTTTCGCACGATTTGGATTGGAAAAACTGGTTTGGCGAAAACTACGACAAGAGTTTAAACACAGTAATTTTTATCAGCGAATTCGTTTGGAATCTGACCTTTCTATCTTTTTCGATTCGGCATTATCAGAAATATCGAACGTGGCTCAACGAAAATTATTCCGACACGGAAAAGATAAAATTCGATTGGTTGCGAAATTTTTTATACATTTTTACGGCAATTTTAATTCTCGGCGCATTATTTGATTTCACTAACTCGTTTGTTTTCAAACTTTCCTATATCCAATTTTTCTATTTTGAGATTGTTTTGGCATTAACGACTTATTATTTGGCGATTGCCGGTTATCTGCGTTCCAAAACTATCGAACTCAATTTTACCGAAACAAAAGCCGAAGAAATCGAAGAACGTAAAATGCTTTTGCCGGAAAAAGATTTGGAAAAATTAAAAGAAAAACTGCAAAATTTGATGCGAAATGACAAACTTTATCTCGAACCGAATTTGACGCTCAACGATTTATCGAGAAAACTCGGCGTAAATTCAACCGTTTTATCTTTTGCAATTAACAACGGTTTCGGCAAAAATTTCAACGATTTCATTAACGAATTTCGCATTGCGGAAGTTAAAGAAAAACTCAAATCAGCAGACGATTCAACGCTTTTAAATGTCGCGTTCGATTGCGGATTCAATTCAAAAGCGACATTTAATCGAGCCTTTAAGAAATTTACAGGCGTTTCGCCGAGAGAATTTCAAGACAATTCATAAAAATATGTTCACTACAAAATTAGACGAAATCTTAGAACAGGTTGAAAACATCGAACCTGTCAAATACGGAAACACCAGAAACTTTTTAGATGGCGCAGTTACGCGCCTTTCGCCATATATTAGTCGAGGTGTAATTTCAACCAAATACGTTTTGGAAAAAACTTTGGCGAAAAAACATAAATTTTACGACATTGAAAAGTTTTTGATGGAACTTGCGTGGCGCGATTATTTTCAGAATGTTTGGATTGCGACAGGCGAAGAGATTAATGATGATCTCAAACAACCGCAGCCGGACGTGGAAAATCAGCAAATGGCGAAAGCCGTTTTGCAAGCCGAAACAGGAATTTCCGCTCTTGATGATGCGATAAAAGATTTGTATGCAACAGGTTACGTTCACAATCATTTGCGAATGTATATCGCTTCGGTAACTTGTAATCTCGGCAAAAGTCATTGGAAAATTCCGGCACAATGGTTTTATTATCATTTGCTTGATGCCGATTGGGCGAGTAACGCTTTGAGTTGGCAATGGACATCTGCCTCGTTCAGTAATAAAAAATATTACGCAAATCAAGAAAATATCAACAAATATTGCCGCACAAATCAACAAAACACTTTTCTCGATGTGCCTTACGAAGCCTTTCCCGAAATGCCGATTCCGGAGGTTTTAAGTGAAATAATTTTGCCCGATTTAACGGTTAAACTGCCGGAAAAACAAACAATTACGGTTGATAATTCTTTGCCGACCTTGATTTATAATTTCTACAATCTTGATCCGTTTTGGAAATCTGATATTCAAGCCAACCGAATTTTATTGCTCGAACCGTCCCATTTTGAAAAATATCCCGTTTCAGATAAAACAATCGAATTTATTTTGAAACTAGCTGAAAACATTGAGCGAATACAAATTTATGTTGGCGAATTTGATGAATTAAAAACCGAGCATAATTTAACCGAAATCTGTTTCAAAGAGCATCCGACCAACGCGCATTACACAGGAACGCAAGACGAGCGCGATTGGATGTTTTCCGAAGTTCGCGGTTATTTCCCGTCATTTTTTGCCTATTGGAAAAAATGCGAAAAGCCTTTGAAGTTGCAAATAATTCAAACAAATAAAGGCTAATTGTTGTAATGATAACTTTTACAAGCGAAGCCTTAAAAGCACTCGATAAACGATTTCGGGCAAATTTAATCAATTCAATCAGCGGTTACAAATCTGCAAATCTGATTGGCACAGTTTCCGATTCGGGCGTAACGAATTTGGCGATTTTCAGTTCGGTTGTGCATCTTGGCGCAAATCCGCCGCTGTTGGGTTTTATTTTGCGTCCGATTGATGAAGTTGAACGCCACAGTTACGAAAACATCAAGCAGACAGGCGTTTATACGATAAATCACGTTCACGAAAATTTTGTCGAAAAAGCGCATTGGACATCGGCAAAGTTTGAGCGCAATGAATCTGAATTTGAAAAATGTGGTTTAACGGAAGAGTTTATTGCAGAATTCGCCGCGCCGTTTGTTGCTGAAAGCCAAATTAAAATCGGACTGAAATTTGTCGAGGAAATTCTGATAAATTTGAACAAAACAATCTTGATTATCGGCGAAATTCAGCACGTCGTTTTGCCCGAAAATACTTTACTTGAAAATGGAAATATTGATTTGAATACGGTTGCAGATGTCGCAATTTCTGGACTTGATACTTATCACCGCGTTGAAAAAATCGAAACTTTTCCATATGCGAGAACGAGCAATTTGCCCGATTTTGATTGATGAAAAACGTCAAAAAACAAAATTTGCCGACAAAAATTTGTCAAACTTGCGAAAAGCCTTTCGCGTGGCGCAAAAAGTGGGAAAAAGTTTGGGACGAAGTAAAATTTTGCAGCGATAAATGTCGGATGAACAAGGGAAAATGAAAACAGCAACGCTAATCTTTCCTCATCAACTTTTTGAAGAAAATCCGGCAATTTTGCCGAATGCAGAAGTGTTTTTGGTCGAGGAATTTCTATTTTTTCGGCAATACGATTTTCATCGCCAAAAACTGAAATATCATCGGGCGACGATGAAATTTTACGAAACTTATTTGCGCGAAAAAGGTTTTAAGATTGATTATATCGAATCAAATCAAGAACTTGCAGACGTGCGAAATTTGATTCGGCATTTGATTGAATGCGGATTTACCGAAATTCATTTTTGCGATGTAGCGGATAATTGGCTTGAAAAACGGATCAAAAGTTTTGCCGAAAAAGTGAGATTAGTTGAACACGAAACGCCGATGTTTTTGAATTCAAAAGATGAGTTGGACGCTTATTTCAAGACCAAAAAGCATTATTTTCAAACCGATTTTTACACGCAACAACGCAAGAAACGTCAAATTTTGCTCGATGCGGATTTCAAACCTGTTGGCGGAAAATGGACTTTTGATACGGAAAATCGCTTGAAATATCCGAAAGGAAAAATTCCGCCGAAAGTTGAATTTCCGAGCGAAAATGGTTTTGTCAAAGAAGCTGAAAGTTATGTTAAAGCTAATTTTGACAGCAATTACGGCAATATTAAGAGCGATTTTGCTTATCCGACAACTTACGCAGAAAGCCGAAATTGGTTGACGCAATTCTTAGAAAATCGCTTTCTCGAATTTGGCGAATACGAAGATGCTTTGGTTGCCAATGAACAAATTTTGCATCACAGTTTGCTAACGCCAATGATGAATGTCGGTTTAATTACACCGCACGAAATTATCGAAACAACGCTGAAATTTGCCGAAGAAAATAACATTCCGCTCAACTCGCTCGAAGGTTTTATTCGGCAAATTATCGGTTGGCGAGAATTTATTCGCGGCGTTTATGAAGTCGCGGGTTCGCGTGAACGGACGATGAATTTTTGGAAGTTCAGACGCAAAATTCCCGAAACTTTTTGGACGGGCGAAACCGGAATTTTGCCGATTGATTTGACGATAAAAAAAGTTCTCGAAACAGGCTATTGTCATCATATTGAACGACTTATGGTTTTGGGGAATTTTATGCTTTTATGCGAATTTGATCCCGATGAAGTCTATCGTTGGTTTATGGAATTGTTCATTGACGGATATGATTGGGTGATGGTTACGAATGTTTACGGGATGAGCCAATTTGCCGACGGCGGTTTGATGGCGACCAAACCGTATATCAGCGGCAGTAACTATTTGATGAAAATGAGCGACTTCCCGAAAGGCGATTGGCAACCTGTTTGGGACGGACTTTTTTGGAATTTTATGGACAAACATCGAGAGTTTTTCTTGACGAATCCAAGACTCGGAATGCTTGTGCGAATGTTTGATAAAATGCCGAATGAGAAGCGAGTTTTACACATCGAAACTGCGGAAAATTATTTGGAAAGTTTGGATAAATGAAATTTTTCCCAATTACTTGGAGAAAAAATTATCTGAAGAGATTTAACATAAAAATTACGAGAAATTATCAAGGATAAAACGAAAAAATATGAATTTAGAAAAGAAAACCGCGTTGATTATTGGGGCAAGCAGAGGAATTGGCAGGGCTGTTGCGGAATTGTTTGCTTGCGCCGAAGCCAACGTCGTCATTACATCGAGAAATAACGCCGAATTGATGGAGTTGGAATATAAATTAAACACCAAAGGCTACACAAATATTCTTTCGATTGAAGCTGATGCCGAAATTGAAAGCGATGTGCAAACGGTTGTAAGTGAAGCAATGAAACGGTTTGGTTCAATAGATTATTTAATTCACAGTGCCGGTGCAGGAATTTTAAAACCTTTCAGCGAATTAAAAGCGGCAGATTTGGATATGCTTTTGAATGCAAATTTGCGGACGGCTTTTAATGTTTTTCAAGCGGTTTTGCCGATTATGCAAGAGCAAAAATTCGGTCGCGTCGTCGCTTTTCCGGGTATTTTGGGCAAAGCTCCGATGATGCAGGCGAGTGCTTATTGCGCGTCGAAATATGCTTTGAGCGGAATGGTAAAATGTTTGGCGCAAGAATATAAACGCTTCGGAATTCGATTTACATTGATGCACCTTGGCGGCGTTGATTCGGATTTTTGGAACAATATTTCAATGAAAGTTCAGCGCGACAAAATGCTGACGATTGATGCCGCCGCCGATGCCGCATTTTTTGCCGCTACGCAACAAGGCGAAGGCGTGATGGCGGAAATTATCTTAATGCCTGAAAATCATCAGCTTGTCTGAAATTTTAATTATGATAACGATAATCGGAGCCGGAATTGCAGGTTTGACCTGTGCGAAATATTTAAAAGATCGCGGCATTGAAGCCTTGATTTTGGAAGCATCAGACGCGGTTGGCGGTCGTGTGCGAACTGACATTGTTGACGGATTTAAGTTGGACAGAGGTTTTCAAGTTTTGTTGACTTCGTATCCCGAAGCGAGCAATTTGTTAAATTACAATGATTTACAGTTTCAATCTTTGCCGTCGGGCGCGAGAATCCGCAACGGTAATGATTTTTTTGTGATGCCGAATCCACTGAAAAATATTTTAACAGCACCGCAAGCATTATTTTCGCCGGTTGGCAGTTTGTTCGATAAATTAAAAGTTTTACAACTCAATTCCGACACGCGAAATGCAGTTGAACCGACTTCAAAATCTGAGGAAACAACTATCGATTTTTTGAAAACTTACGGCTATTCGGACGCGATGCTGAATAATTTTTTCAAGCCGTTTATGGGCGGAGTTTTTCTCGAAGAAGACTTGCAAACCGATTCGAGTTTCTTCAAATTTTTATACAAAATGTTTGCCAAAGGCGAAGTCGTTGTTCCCGAAAACGGAATGCAAGCGATTCCTGAACAAATTGCCTCACATCTTTCGCCCGAACAAATTCGGTTTAATACAAAAGTTGAAAAAATTGACGGAACAACAATTTATCTCGAAAACGGTGAAATAATTGAAGCCGAAAAAATCGTTGTCGCAACAGACGGAAATTCAGCGGCAAAATTGCTTGGAAATGAAGTAAGAACACAGTTTAACGGCACGGTTTGTTTATATTTTACGAGCGATAAACCTTTGAAATTAAACGGTGAATCTTATCTTATCATCAACGCTAATTCGGATGAATTGATTGACCACATTCTGCCGATTTCCGATGTTGCGCCAAATTACGCACCGACAGGAAAAACTTTAATTTCAGTCAATCTGATTGGAAACAAAGAGTTTACAGAATCAAAAGTGCAAGCCGAATTAAAAAAATGGTTTGGAAGTAATCACGATTGGCGACATCTGAAAACGTATAAAATTCCCGAAGCCTTACCGCAATTTTTTACAGATTCGATAACCGAAAACACTTTGCAAATTAGCGAAAATCTTTATCGTTGTGGAGATTATACGGCTTATCCTTCGCTCAATGCGGCAATGAAAACCGGACGCGAAGTGGCGGAAATGTTGAGCTTAGTCTTATGAAAAAAGAATTTACCGAAGCCGAAATTGACCGCATAATCGGAATGGCGTGGGAAGACCGCACGACTTTTGATGTTATCGAAGCGCAATTCGGCATCAACGAATCGGAAGTTATCAAAATTATGCGGACGAATATGAAGCGTTCGAGTTTCAAAATGTGGCGCGAGCGTGTTCACGGGCGCAAAACGAAGCATAAAGCATTGGCAGACAAGGAGATGGACAAATTTGTTTCTTCAAATCAGCGACATCAAGACCGAAGCTTTTAGTTTAAAATCATCTTTTTCGGCTCAAATCTTTACAAAATTGCCTCAAATTACAATTTGAGGCGATTGTTTTTTTGGTTAAAGTTAATCTCGAAATAGTTCTACAAAAATTATTTCGAGGAAAATATGAACAAACTATTTTTAACGGCAGTCTTTGCCATCGCATTTTTATCAACCAACGCTTTTTCGCAAGAAAGCAAAACATTTTTCCAAACTGTGGCGGGAAATTGGGAAGGCACGCTCGAATATCAAGATTATTCGGAAAATAAGCGTGTGAAACTTACAACTTATTTGATAATTAAACCTTCGACGGACGGAAATTCGGCGGAAATTACGACCGTTTATGATGATTTCGGCAGAATTATCAAAGATGTCGAAACGGAAAAAATTGATTTTGCCGCAAAGAAATTTACTCAAGGCGACTATGAATATAAAATTGAATCGGCTGAAATCGGTAAAATTGTTTTGCTTGGCAGCGGGCAAGATGGCAATACGGTCGAACCGATTCGCAAAACGATAACTTTTGATGAAAATTCGCTCGAATTTTTGAAGGAAACTCGCATACCTTGGCAGTTTCGCAACAAATTATCGTTGAAACGGACAAACGAAAATGTTTTGGCAAAAAAGACGTTTTCGCCTGCTCAACTGAAAGAAGATTTTGATGTTTTTAAGAAGACTTTAACTACGATTCACCCAGGAATTTATCGTTATAACACGCCCGAAAGTTTGGAAAAAGACTTTGCCGAACTTGAAGCAAAACTCAAAAAAACTTTATCGGAAAGTGAAGTTTTTCTGTTATTTTCACAGTTTACCAAAAAAATAAATTGCGGACACACTTACGCAAATCCTTATAATCAAAACGGTTTAGTCCGCGAAAGGGTTTTTGGCGGGAAAAAGTATTTGCCGTTTTATTTCCGAATTATCAACGGAAAAATAATCGTTACGGAAAACGCTTCGTCAAATAATTTGTCGAAAGGCAGCGAAATCATCAAAATAAACGGCGTGGCGGTCAAAACAATTATCGAAAAACTTTTGACCGTTACCAAAGCAGACGGAAATTCAACGCTTGAGCATCGCCTCAATTCGCTTGAATTAACTCGATTTGAAGCCGAACGATTCGCCACATTTGATTTGTATTTTCCGCTTTTATTTCCGTTGAAAGACGAAAAATTCTCGATTGAAGCCGTTGATTTTACGACCAAAAAGAAAGCGAATTTTGAAGTTTCGGCATTAACCAAAGACGAACGCAAAGATGAAATGGCGAAGCGTTACGGTAAATCTCCGATATATGACGACGGCTGGAAATTTGAAATTCAAGACACTTCGACAGGTTACTTAAAAATTGATAATTCAATAACTTGGCGTTTGAAAACAATTAAATTCAAGGATTTCTTAGCGAATAGTTTTACCGAACTTCGAGCGAAGAACATCAAAAATCTTATCATTGATTTGCGCGGAAACGGCGGCGGCGATATGGATGTCGGTTTTGAACTTTCGCGTTATTTGGCGAAAGAAAAACTCGGCGTATATGCTGAAAGCAAAAGACTTGTGCGAAATGTTGCGGCTCAAACAGATTTGGTAAAATATCTTGACACTTACAGCGATGAGTTAAAATCAGCGTTGAAAAATGGCGTTCCGGCAAATATGTTTCGCAAATTTGACGATAAATATTTTGAGATAATCGGACGCGAAGATTATCCGCAAGTTGAGCCTGACAAAAATAATTTCAAAGGAAATGCGTTCATCATTGCCGATTCGAGCAACGCTTCGGCAACTTTTCAATTTTTGGATTATGTCAAAACTAACAACCTCGCCAAAATCGTCGGACAAGTTTCGGGCGGCAATAAACAAGGCATCAACGGCGGAAATTATTTTTTCTTGAATCTGCCGAATTCGCGCATCGAAATTGATATTCCGGTATATTTTCAATCACCGCTAAAACCGCAAAAAGATGAAAGCGTAATTCCCGATGTTATTGTCAAAAAAGACTTTAACGACATCGGTAATAATTTTGACCGCGAACTTTTTGTGATCAAGGAAATAATTAAGAAAAACTGAGTCGGAATAAAACGCATCTAACTTTTGTTTTAAGATTGGAGGTGAAAAGGCAAAACGACGAAAGAATGTTTCCGTAAGTAATGCCCAATAAAAAGTTATATCTGCCCACGAAACACACGAAAAGCACGAAAAATATTCAAAGTTTAACTTTTTTCGTGTCTTTCGTGTGTTTCGTGGGCAAAAAATCTTTCTGTAACTTTTATTGGGGCATTACTTCCACAAGATGATTTTTTTTTCGTTTCGGCTTTTCACTTTTTAATTTAAATTTGCAAAGATATTTTTATAAATTATGGAAAACAAAACCTTGGAAACAGCAACTTTGGGAGCAGGATGTTTTTGGTGCGTTGAAGCCGTTTTTGACGATTTGCGCGGCGTGGAAGATGTCGTTTCGGGCTATTCGGGCGGACATACGACGAATCCGACTTACCGCGAAGTTTGCTCGGAAACGACCGGACATGCCGAAGTTACGCAGATAGAATTTGATCCGAAAGAAATTGATTTCGCCGACATTTTGCGCGTATTTTTCGCCGTTCACGATCCGACAACTTTGAATCGTCAAGGCAACGACATCGGCAGTTCTTATCGTTCGGCGATTTTTTATCACACGGACGAACAGAAACAAATTGCCGAAGAAATCATCAAAGAAGTAACGGCAGAAGGCGTTTATGATAATCCGATTGTTACGGAAGTTACAAAATTCGACAAATTTTATCCGGCGGAAGATTATCATCAGGAATATTTCGCAAACAATCCGACGCAACCATATTGCGCCGCCGTCGTCGCGCCGAAAGTTGCAAAATTCAGACAGAAATTTGTGAACAGATTGAAGAAATAATTTTTTTATCCACAGATGAACACAGATAAACACAGATTTTTTTCGGTTTAATAATCTGTGTTTATCTGTGGTTAATTTTTCTTTTCTTTCCGCTTCGACATTTCTTCTTTCCCGAAAATTATCATAAAATCTAACTTCAAATCATAATTTGGAATTTGAAATCTGAAATCTGAAATTCATCTATGCACATCACGAAAATCGAACTCGAAGACATTAAATCTCACGCGAATTTTACGCACGAATTTCAGCGCGGAACGACTGCCATTACGGGCGAAAACGGCGCGGGCAAAACGACTCTGATCGAGGCAATTGCGTGGACTTTGTTTGATTTGCTGGATTATAAAAAAGATGATTTTGTGCGGCGCGGCGCGAAAAAAGGGATTGCGCGAGTTACGTTTGAAAGCGGTTTGGATGGGCGCGAATATTCGGTTTATCGGGACACGGCGACCGGTTATTATGTTTATGATCCGCAACTCAAAATGCGGATTGCGGACAAAAAAGAAGAAGTTTCGCGTGAGATTTCAAAACATTTGGGCGTTGAAGCCGGAACTGATTTAAAGTCGCTTTTTCAATGCGCCATCGGTGTTCCGCAAGGCACTTTTACTTCGGATTTTTTGCTCACGCCTGAAAAACGGAAACCTATTTTCGATAAACTTTTGCGCGTTGAAGATTACCGAAAATCGTCGGATAAATTGCGCGAAACCGTTAGATTTATCGAGCAAAAAATTACTGATGTGAAAATTCGCATCGGACGTGCCGAAGGTGAACTTGCAAGGTTTGAACTCGTTGAAGAAGATTTGAAAAATTTTACGGCGCAGGTTGAAGAATTGTCGAAAACGCTTGAAATTACCGAAAAAGAAGTTGCCGAAAAAAGCGAAAAGGTTAAGAAATTTGATGAAATCGAACGAAAAGTTAATGAATTGAAAACGGTTTTTGAAAAACTCGAAAATGAAAAATCACGCGCCGGATTTTTGGTTAATCAAAAGGAAAACGAATTTAATCAAGCGCGAAATGCGGCGGAAAAAATCAAAATCGTCGAGGCTGATTATCAAAAACATCTGAACGCGCTCGGAAAATTGAAGGAATTTGAACGCGAACGCGGCGAACGTGAAAAATTAAACGTTGAGCAACGCAAAATCGAATCGGCGCAGGTTAATATTTCGGCAGATAAAAAGCGTTTCGAGGAAAATCTCGCAAAGGCGCAAGGCGCACACAAGGAAATCGAAAAATTGCGTCCGCTGATTGATGAGTTTGAAACTTTGGAAAGCCGCAAAAAAGATTTTATCGAACAAATTGCCGCGATTCGCTCGAAGGAAGACGAAATCAAACGGCTTGAAAGCAAAATGAGCGATTTGCGCGTGAAATATTCAAACAACAAGACGCAAATCACTGAAGCCGAAACAAAAACCGCAAGCGCGAAAGATTATGAATTTTTACAAAAACGCGATTCGGATTTGATGCACGACATTACGAAATTTCGCGCAAAATTGGAACACGACGAACAATTTCAGACGGAAGTCAGAAACGGTTTATGTCCGATTTTGTCGCAGAAATGTTTGAATTTGAAAGCGGGCGAAACGCTCGAAAGTTTTTTGAAAAATCAATTTGTTGCAACTCGAACGCAAATAAACACGCTTGAAATCGAGCAAAAAACGGTTGCCGAATCGCTTAAATTAGCGCGTGAAGCGGAGAAATTTTCGGCAATGTTGGAAACCTTAAAATCGCGTGAAAAAGAAATTGCCGACGAAGGAAAATCTCACAAAGCGGAAAAAGAAAATCTGTTGAAATACATCGGCGGCAAGGAAAAATTGCAAACAGATTTGGCGGCAGACGAAGCGAAATTAAAAGATTTAGGCAACCCGAAAGCGAAAATTAGTTTGCTCGAAGCGGAAGCGAAAAACGAACTTGTTTTTAGAGAAAAGTTGACCGAAATCGAAAAAAATCTCGAAAGATTGGAAAGCGACCGTCGAATTTTGAGCGAACAACTTGAAAGCTACAAAGATTTGGATGCGAATTGGACGCAATTTTCAGGCGAAAGAGATGAAACGGCAAACGCGCATCGTGAATTTTTGGCAAACGAAAACGCCGCGAAATTGTTGCCCGAACGCGAAAAAGAATTTAAGGCGGCAAGCGAAGAAGCCGAAAAATTAAAAAAAGACACAGCGCAAGCCGAAAAAGATTTTAAATCTGCAAGCAAAGATTACGACCGCGAACGGCATC
This sequence comes from Acidobacteriota bacterium, assembly GCA_031409875.1. Lineage (GTDB taxonomy): Bacteria > Acidobacteriota > Blastocatellia > Pyrinomonadales > Pyrinomonadaceae > CALMEH01. The sequence goes on from JANNYB010000084.1 coordinate 17,820, forward strand.
AGAACGAGAGAATTTCATTGCTCGAAGCGGAAAAACGCCAAACCGAAACGCGCACAAATCTTGCCAACGCCGAACGGCAAAAATTAAACGCCGAAACCGAAATTTTGCGTTTAACGGAAATCCGCAAAGCGATGCAAGCGGAATTTCAAGAAAAAGAACGGCTCGAAAAAGTCGGCGAAGCGACGGAATTTATCCGCGAAACTTTGAAAAAATCCGCGCCGCTTGTCGCTCGAAATTACATTTACTACGTTTCGCTCGAAGCCAATCAGATGTTCCGCGAAATTACCGGAAACGCCGAACGAACGCTGAAATGGACGGAAGATTACGGCATCTCGCTCGAAGAAAACGGTTATGATCGCCCGTTTATAAACCTTTCGGGTGGCGAACAAATGGCGGCTGCGCTTTCGGTCAGATTGGCTTTGCTCAAACAACTTTCTGATGTAAGATTAGCGTTTTTCGACGAGCCGACAACCAATATGGACGCAGAACGGCGCGAAAGATTAGCCGAACAAATTTCGCACATTACGCAAAAGAAAACCTTCGACCAGCTTTTTGTGATTTCGCACGACGATACGTTTGAAAATTTTGCGGATAATGTCGTTTCGGTTGGAAGTGCTGAATAGTTTTCAGGAAGTTTTCAGAGTTGCAGATAGTTGCAGATAGTTTTTCAGGAAACCTAACTCTGTAACTTTCTGCAACTATCTGAAAACTATCTGAAAACTTATTGAATTTTATGAAAGAAGTTACAATCGTATGCGACGGTTCATCGCTCGGAAATGGCAAAGGAAATCCGCGGGCGGCGGCGGTTGCTGTGCTTGGTTATAAAGGTTATTGGCGCGGATTTGGCGAATATTTGGGCGCGGCGACGAATCAGCAGGCGGAAATTGCGGCGGCGGCGGTTGGATTGGAACAACTTTCAGAGCCGTGTAAAGTTCGTGTTTTGAGCGATTCGCGTTATGTTGTCGAAACAATGACGGGCAACTTTCGTAAGAAAACCAATCACGATTGGTGGGCGCGAATTGATAAAGCCGCCGCCAAACATCAGATAAAATGGGAATGGGTGAAAGGTCATAACGGACACGAAGTTCAAGAAATCGTTGACACTTTGGCGCGAAAAACCGCCGAACTCGGTAAGGTTGATGACGTGATGTTCGATGAACTTGTTGCCGAAATTGGAGTGAAAGAATTATAAAAAGCATTTTAGAAAGTGAGAAAGTGAGAAAACGAGAAGGGGAGAAATTTGTTTCTTCCCGACAATCTCGCTTTCTCACTTTCTCACTTTCTCCCCTTCTTCTCATCATTCTATTTTTTACACTAACAACCGTCGCGCAAAGACGAAATGCTCTCGGCTGGAGTTGGCAAAATCCTCTGCCTCAGGGAAATCCGCTTTTTTCGATTCATTTTACAAAAGACAAATTAAACGGTTTCGCGGTTGGTTCGGACAGCACGATTTTGCATACGGAAAATGGCGGATTTCGTTGGGAAAAAATGCTTTCGCCGGTTGATGTTACACTGTCGGATGTTTTCATCAAAGACAAAAAATCAGCGGTTATCGTTGGCGCACGAAGCACGATTTTGATGACGACAAACGCCGGAAAAGAATGGAAACAGATTCAGATTGCCGAAAAAGATCAACTTTACGGCATTTTTTTTACGGGCGAAAATTTGCTGACGGGCTGGATTTCCGGTAGTTACGGACGAATTTTGAAAACGTCTGACGGCGGTTTGTCGTGGACGGCACAAAAAACGGAAACTAACGAAAATCTTGTTCAAATCTCAGCGTTTTCTGCCGAAAAAGCCGTTGCCGTCGGACAAAACGGCGTGATTCTGACAACGAAAAACGGCGGCGAGAATTGGAAAATCAACAATCCGTGCGGCACAAATTCGATTTCAAACGCGGCTTATATTTCAGCGGAAAAAATTATCGCGGTCGGCGGCGGCGGTTGCGTTGCACAGAGCGCGGATGCGGGCGAAAATTGGCGGAAAATTAATGTTTTCAGTCTTTCCGATTTTCTTTCGTTGAGCTTTGCAGACGAAAAAAACGGCTCGATGACCGATGTTAAAGGAATGGTTTGGCTCACGGGCGATGGCGGCGAAACGTGGCTGCCGTTTAATGTTCGCACTAATCCGAAACTCGTATCGCTCTATTTTGCAGATAGTTACACGGGTTGGGCAGTCGGCGAAAACGGTTTGATTGTCCGCACTGATGACGGCGGTTATTCGTGGCAACGTCTGAGCGAAGGCGGGCGCGAAGATGTTAATGATTTGACGCTTTTCAGCGAAGAAATCGGCGTTTCGGTCGGTTCGCGCGGACGAATTTGGTTGACGAATGACGGCGGGAAAAATTGGCTTCCCGTATTTTCGGACGTTAAAGAAAATCTCAACGCGATGAGCTTTGTCGGCGATCAAAAAGGTTGGATTGTTGGCGATAAAGGCACGGTTTTGCGGACGGTGAGCGGCGGCGCGAGTTGGGGAAAAGGCGTTTCAAACACGACGGAAGATTTGTCGGGCGTTTATTTTACGAGCGAAAAAACTGGCGTGGCGGTCGGCGCAAACGGAATGATCTTACTCACGGATTCGGCAGGCGCGTATTGGCAACAAATCGAATCGGGCGTGCGCGTGTGGCTCGAAGACGTGAAATTTTTCGACGTGAATCGTGGTTTGGCGATTGGCGACGACGGAACGATTTTGCTTACTGCAGACGGCGGCACAACGTGGCGGAAAATCAAAACGAATTTGGCGGAAAATCTCTATGCGCTGAGTTTGGCGGACGAAAAAACAGGTTATGCCGTTGGCGGAAAAGGCACGATTTTAAAGACGGAAGACGGCGGTGAGACTTGGATGACGATGGAATCTTCGGCACAGATGAATCTTTACGCAATCGCTGCCTTCAAACGCGGAGTCGCAATCGCCGTTGGCGAATTCGGCGCGGTTTTGTTGACGCAAGACGGCGGCAAAACTTGGAAAATTCAGCCGAATGTAACGAGTAATTCTTTGCAAGCAATTGCATTCTTGGGCGGCACAAATCTCTGGATTGCCGGACGCGGCGGCGCGATTCTGAAACGCAGCGAACCGCTTGCGCCGATAGATTTTCAATCGCCGAAAGTTGCGCCGGTTTTGAAATTCGGCACGTCAAAACCGAAACTAAAATCGCGCACGCCGCTCGTTACAGTCACCGACGACGGCGATATTCCGACGGCTGTCGAACCGAAAAAAGAAAATAAGTAGGCAGTAGCAGTCGGCAGTTAGCACAAAGAAACGACTGCCGACTGCTACTGCCTTCTGCCAACTAAAACAGAAATCCATTCGCCGTCGGTTTCGATTTTGTAATTTGTGATTTGTAATTTTTTAAATTCGGTGATGATTAAATTTTCTTGTTCTTTTAAGATTCCCGAAAGCACGAGAATTTGTTTTGATTTTTCGATGAGCAGAGATAAAATCGGCAAAATAACGTCTGCCGTGAGGTTGGCGCAGATGAAATCGAATTTCTCGGTTTCGGCGGAAATCGAACCGACGTAAAATTCGATGTTTTCCGTGTGATTTTCCGACGCATTTTCCCGCGCAATTTTTATCGAATCTTCATCGGTGTCGCAGCCCGAAATTTTGCCTTTTACCTTTTTACTTTTGCCTTGAATTTTCGCCGCGGCAACGGCTAAAATTCCCGTGCCTGTGCCGACATCGAGAAAACTCTGTTCAGGGGCGTAGTTTTCTTCAATTGCTTTCAAACAAAGCCGCGTTGTTTCGTGCGTTCCCGTGCCGAAAGCCATCGAAGGTTCGATGCGAATGATGATTTTTTCCGTGTTTTCAACTTTTTCCCAAAGCGGCGCGATGATGAATTTTGCAGTTTCGGTCGGTTTCCAATGTTTTTTCCAATTCGCCAGCCAATCTTCGTTTTCAACTGTGCGCCACGCGAAATTTTTGAGCGAATCTTCGGAAAATCCGTAAATTCTCAGCGCGTCCGCGATTTGAAATTGCAAATTTTCGGCGGGCGGTTTTTCGTTGAAATAGCCGATTATTGTTAGAGTTGCCGGCTTATTTGTTCCGAAATGATTTATTTCCGTGCCGATTGCTTCAAGCGAATTGAGCGCGTATTCTATCGCTTCCGAAGCATCGTAATCAACCGTCAATTCGAGCGCAAACCAATTTTTTTGTGCGATTTCCATAATTTAAAACATTATAATCGTCTTGCAATCAAAATGTTAGTTCAGAGATGATGGGCAAAATCTATCAGTTATCATTTATCAGTTATGTAGAAGAGGTAAAATTTTTCACATTCTAATAACTGATAAATGATAGATGATAACTGATAGATGAAGACTTGGTAATTTTTACGATTTCAGATTTATTGCAAATATAAGTTTTTGACTAATCGCGCTCGATATTATAAATTTTCTACTTGTTATTGAAGTCTGAAATTTCGTGTTTGAGGAAAATAAAATGGCTGAAACTGTTGCGGAAAGAGTGATTCGGGTATTTGCGGAATTTAAGAAATTACCGCCGGAAGAAATTAATATGTCAACTTCGTTTGAAGAATTGGGTCTCGATTCTTTGGACGGCTTGAATTTAATTTTCGAGTTGGAAGAAGAATTTGATTTGACCGTGCCGGACAACCAAATTCAAGAAATGAAATCGGTCGAACAAGTCATCGCGGGCATCGAGGCGTTGCTCGAAGCGCAGGAAAAAGGAATTGACGTTACTGCGGAAGTTGCGAAGGAATTTGCCGAACAACAGAAGAAATAATTACGAATTTCAAATTACGAATTACAAATTGAAGAAATTCCGGCGTAATTCGTAATTCGTAATTCGTAATTCGTAATTTAAGATGAAAAGAGTAGTAATCACAGGCATCGGAGTCGTTTCGGCTCTGGGCAATACGGCGGCGGATTTTTGGGAATCTATCAGCGCGGGGCGTTCGGGCATTGCGCCGATAACGAAATTGGACGTTTCGACGATGCGTTTTCAAAACGCGGCAGAAGTCAAAAATTTCAATGATGATGAGCATTTCGACGATAAAGAATTGCTCTGGCTCGATCCGTTTTCGCGTTACGGAATCGTTGCGGCGCGTGAAGCAGTGGCGGATTCAGGCATTGAATTTGACAAAGAAAACACGGGCGTTATCACGGGAAACTGTCTCGGCGGAAAAATGACTGAAGATGCTCTTTTTTACAAACTTTACGCCGAAGGCAAACAGCGTCATCAACCGATTGCGATTCCGCGGGCGATGAGCAATGCGGTTTCGTCGCACGTTTCGATGGAATTCGGTTTGACGGGCGCGACTTTTACGACTTCGACGGCGTGTTCTTCGTCAAATCACGCTATCGGACAAGCGTTTTGGCTTGTGCGGCAAGGAACTTTGGATGCGGCAATCGCGGGCGGCAGCGAAGCTCCGCTGTGTTTCGGGCATCTGAAGGCGTGGGAAGCGATGCGCGTCGTTTCGACCGACACTTGCCGTCCGTTTTCAAAAGATAGAAGCGGAATGATTTTGGGCGAAGGTGCGGCAATGTTCGTTTTGGAAGATTTGGAAAAAGCTGAAGCGCGTGGAGCGACAATTTATGCCGAAATCGTCGGCGCGGGAATGAGTGCGGACGCGCATCATTTGACGATGCCGCTGGCAACCGGCGCGGCGAAAGCGATGAAAATGGCTTTGAAAGACGGAAATTTGCAACCTGAACAAGTTGGATACGTCAACGCACACGGCACGGCGACGCAAGCTAACGATACGATGGAAACGGCGGCGATTCGTTTGGTTTTCGGCGAACACACGGAGAAAATCGCGGTCAGTTCGACAAAATCAATGCACGGACACACACTCGGCGCGGCAGGCGCAATCGAAATGGCGGCAACCGTTTTAGGAATGCACAAAAATCTTTTGCCGCCGAACGCGAACTTTAACGAACGCGATCCCGAATGCGATTTGGACATAATTGCAAACGAAGCGCGTCCGGCGGAAATCGAAGCCGCGATTTCAAATTCATTTGCTTTCGGCGGATTGAATGCGGTGCTTGCCTTTAAAAAGTGGTAAATGGTAAGTGGTAAGTGGTAAGTTTTTTCTTTCATTTACCACTTACCACTAATTAACCTTTTTCTTTTTGTTAGCGGAATAGAAAGTTTTGAAATAGTCATACATTGACCAAAGTGCCGTGATGACCGAAATCCAGAGCGCGGTGCGTCCGACGAGATAGCCGAAAACCTTCCAATCATTGGAGGTCAAAGCGAAACGAATAAGATTTGAAAAAGCGGTTTGGACTTCGGCGACTTCCCAAAAAAATGCGGGATAATTCCAGCCGAAATTTGAAACCGGCGGATTTCCCGTTGCGCCCGCAACGAGAAGCGCGACAATTGCCACGCATTGCGCCCACATTTTAATTTTTCCGATTTTATCTGCCGCAATTACGATGCCTTCCGTTGCCGCGACCGAACGCAAACCCGTAACAATAAACTCTCTGCCCAGAATAATTACAACCGTCCACGCCGGTGCGAGATGTTTTTCAACCAACACGATCAACGCGGCGGAAATCAAAAGTTTATCGGCAATCGGATCGAGCAGTTTGCCTAAATTTGAAACTTGATTGCGTTTTCGCGCCAGATGTCCATCCAAAATATCGGTCAGCGCAGCCGCGATAAAAATTCCGATTGCCAGCGCGTAACCGCTGATGCCGAACCATTTTTCCGCAACCGTCGTCAACAAAACCACCACCAAAAGCGGCACGACAACAATGCGGGCAAGCGTCAGAGAATTCGGCAAATTCATTACTTATAAGTGTAGGTTTGAAAAAAAACTGTGTCAAGAAATCATCAATTTTGAATTGATGATTGCCGCAAGTTGATTGTTGAATTTTTCGAGCTGCGCGTGTAAATCGTCTTTTGTCGCAGGTTTCGGAATAAAAAACGGTGGATGATAAAAAATTTTGACTTTGCCGAAGCGCGGATATTTCATTCCTTGCGACCAGATTTTGTTTGCGCCGCTGACCGTAACGGGCAAAATTGGCGTTTCGGTTTCCATTGCCAAACGAATTGCACCTTCGCGGAACGGAAGCAGTTTGCCGTCGGCAAATTCGCGTTCGCCTTCGGGAAACACAACGAGTGTTGCGCCTTCGCGTAAAAATTTCAGCGATTTCTTCATCGCGTCTAATTTTCCGCCTTTGTCTTTGGCGGTTTTTACCGGAAACGCGCCGAGCCGACGCATTAAATTTCCGACAAAAAACCATTCAAACGCCGCGTCCCAAGCCATATATCGAAACTTTCGTTTGACGGGCAAAGTTACCCAAACCGGATCAATATAAGTTTGATGATTCGGCGCGACAATCAAGCCTCTGCCGTTTTCCGGCGGAATATTTTCCGTGCCGTGAAATTCGATCCGCCAGACGATTTTACTGATTGCCAAACCGATAAAGCGGCAAATCTCGAACAAAATCGGGGAAGGATGTTTTGGGGCGGACACATTTTGATTGTATAAGAAAGCGAGAAAGCGAGAAAGTGAGAAAGTGAGAAAGCGAGAAAGCGAGAAAGTGAGAATTTATCTTCTTGATTGTTTTTGTCCTGATGGGAGAACCCATTTTTGAGGATTGTTGGATATTGAAACCAAAATCGAGATTACTTCGTCATATTCCTTAAATAATTCTCTGCCGGTTTCTTTTTGCATATATTCACAGCGAACGGAAAACTCCAGCCAAGTTTGAGTTTCTGCGGCTTCGGCTTCGGAATCGTTTAATTTGGCAATAAAAGCGGCTTCGTATCGCCGTTTGCGCCACGCTTCAGCAATATTTGCACAAACCGAACGCGATGAACGGCGAATCTGGTCGGTTAAAGAATAAGTTTCTTCTTTCGGAAAATTTTTACTCAATTCAAAAATACGCATCGCCGCCCCAAAAGCCTTTTTATAAACTTCCAAATCCTGATGTCTAATGATTTTCCCACTCATTTTCTAATCTCGCTTTCTCCCCTTCTCGCTTTCTCACTTTCTCACTTTCTTCTTCACTCAATTCCGTGTAGGGGAAATTTCTCGCCGATAAATTTCAGATGCAAACGCGGCAAGCCGTCTTCGCCGGTGCGAATGCTGCGGACTTCGGCAGGTATCAAAACATTATATTGTTCCGACATCAGCGAAACTTTATCTCCGACTTTTACCGGAAGAACGGAAAAAACTGCCGCGCCGTCGGGCGAAATATTTTCCGTTACGGTTTGTTCGTGAGCGGTAATTGTGCCTTCGGTGTCGTAAATTGCCAGATAAACATTAATCGGCACGCCATAGCGCGGCTTGCGTGAACTGAAATCGCTGTGATCCGGCTTGAATCCATTTTCGGTAATTTCCGAAAAGCCCGTGTTTTTATCCTCCGCAATGCGATAAATCGTTAAAGGATTTTTGTCAAAACTATCCGGCGCATTTTCGCCGACGAAGGCTGTGCCGACGTAATAAGCCTCTGTTTCTTCAACAAAACGGCAATGCCGGACGATGCTCCAAACACAGTAATCGCGTTCGCTGAAATCGTGGGCGCGGAAATTGTGCGGCAGAGGCATTTTCAGCAAAAGAAGTTCACCGACGGCTACTTCAGTTTTTAGAAAAAATCCCGCGCCCACCGGCGAAACGTCCATTATCTCCGTGGTTTCGACACGAGTTTTATCTTTAGTTTCACGAATTTCGACGCTCATTGAAAAGATGAGCGGAACGCGGCTGAAACGGCGTTGATTTTTGACGGTTGGTGCTTTTTTTTGAGCGTTCATATATTTTCAAAAATCTAATTATTAGCTTTAGCAATGAGGAATAATTTTTCTACGGGGAATTTTGCGTTGACGAATTCAAGATGAATCGTCGGACGTTCTCTTTCGCCCGTTTTTTTACCTCGCACGACTGCCAGCGCAGAAAAATCGTGTTCTTTGCTGGTAAAAGTTATGCAATCGTCAATGTTTAAATTCAAATTTGAAAAAACAGACGCGCCCGAAACGCTGATGTTTTCGGTAACGGTTTTTTCCTTTGAAAAATCATTTTCGCCTTCCGTATCCAAAAGTTCGAGCCAAACATCGAAATCTGTCTGGAAACGCGGATATTTGCGGTTAATAAATGGTCTTGCAGTTTGTGAAACCGACCACAAACCGTCATCCTTCATTCCGCAAATTTTATAAGATGCTGCCGGATTTTCGTGATAACTGGCGGGCGCATCTTTGCCGATTAAGGCTACGCCGACGTGAAAACCTTCAAAATTTTCTTCGGTAACTTTGCTGCAATGTTGAACGAGTCCCCAAATACGGTAAAACTCCTTATCTTCATCGTAGCAACGTAAATGTTTCGGAAACGGGAGCATAATCGAAAGCATTCGACCGGGCTGACATTCGTGCTGTAGCAAAAATCCTGCGCCACTGCGCGAAAAACTCACGGTCTTGGCTATTTCCTTCCAACTTTCGTTATTAATTCCTTTGAATTTGACCGTCGCCTTCAGCAATGCTGAAGTGCGTTCGTTTTTGCGATTGTTAATTTGCGAC
>JANNYB010000085.1:0-4360 GCA_031409875.1 Acidobacteriota bacterium
TAGATTAAATTTTTATGCCGAGTAGAATTGACGAATTACTGCAAATGGCGATGAGTTTCGGCGCATCGGATTTGCATCTTCGCGCCGGAGCTTATCCCGTAATCCGCGTGAATGGCGAACTGCGTCCCGTTTCGGGCATCAATCGTTTGGCGCAAGACGAAACGCTCGAAATGGCGTTTTCGATGATGTCTAATCGTCAAAAAATGCACTTCAAAGAAGCCTACGAAGTTGACATCGGCTACGGCGTTTCCGGTTTAGGGCGTTTTCGCGTCAATATTTTTCAACAAAGAAATTCAGTTGGCTTAGTGGCTCGTGTCATTTCCGACCATATCCGCTCGTTTAGTGAATTGGGTTTGCCGCCGATTTTAAGCAAGATTTCCGAAGAGCAACGCGGTTTGATTTTAGTTACGGGAACGACCGGAAGCGGCAAATCAACAACGCTTTCCGCGCTCGTGGACAATATCAATCAAACGCGCAATTCGCACATCGTAACTATTGAAGATCCGATTGAATTTCTCCACAAAGACAAGAAATCTTTTATTACGCAACGCGAAGTTGACGTTGACACGCGAAATTTTGCCGAAGCCTTGCGCGGAAGTTTGCGCCAAGACCCGGACGTTATTCTCGTCGGCGAAATGCGCGATCTCGAAACTATCGAAACCGCCCTCGTTGCGGCGGAAACAGGACATTTGGTTTTATCAACTTTGCACACGCTCGATGCTTCCGAAACGCTTTCGCGCATTATCAACGCTTTTCCGCCGTATCAGCAAAAATCTATCCGCATTCAGCTTGCCGGACTATTGAAAGCCGTAGTTTCACAGCGTTTGATGAAATCCGCCAAAGGACATTCGCGTGTTCCGGCAGTCGAAGTTTTAATTTCTACGCCGCTGATTCGAGATTATATTCTGCACGAAGAAAAAACTTCGCAAGTGCGCGACGCAATTGCCGCCGGAACGTCGCAATACGGAATGCAGACGTTTGACCAATCGCTTTTTTATCTTTATCAATCAGGTTTAATCTCGCTCGAAGAAGCCTTGCGCGGCTCGACCAATCAGGACGAATTTCGTCTGCGGCTTGCCGGAATCCAAAATACTTCCACAATGGCGAAGGAAGAAATGGAAAAAGAAAGCGGCGTTATCGGCTCGGTCAGTAATTTAATTCAACGAATCTGACATAAATAAAAAGTTGAAAGTTGAAGAGTCGGAAATCAATTTCCGGCTTTTTTTACTTTTTACTTTATATTTTTTACTTTATTTGCTTGACTTCTCGTGTTTGGGGCGTATAATTCTATTTTTATCCGTTGAAGCGTGCGATGCTCTGCGAAAGAAGCCGAAAACCAATGCCTTATCTCTACTATTCCGAAAATAATTACACGGTAAATTTAATCGGCGTTTTCTTCTTTTCAAGTGCGTCTGTTTAGAGTTATAATTGACTGTTTAAGTAATGCGTCAATTTTATTTTTCTGCGTAAAAAGCGGGTAATAGCTTCATTTATTGAGCATAAGACAGAAACAAATAGGAAACAATTAACGATTTATAATGGCAAACGAGGTTATTAAGGAAACTGAAGAATCAAACGCAATTGAAACTTCAGTTGTGGAAGAAACAAACAATCAAGCTACCGAAACAGTTGCGGAAACTGACGACGATATTCAAACCGTCGGTGAAGATTTCGGTGCGATTCTCGAAAAGTTCGAGCAAGACCAAACCATCTATTACTCCGGCGAGATGGTTACGGGCAAAGTTATCGGCGTGTCCGAGCGCGGTGTAATGGTTGATTTCGGCTACAAATCCGAAGGAATTGTTCCGCTCGAAGAATTCACCGCTGCCGATGGTGAAATTACGGTTAAACAAGGCGACAGCGTTCAAGTCGTTATCCGCAATATTCACACCGGCGATGCGCCGCCGCAACTTTCGCGTTTTGACGCACTGCGCCGCGCGGCGTGGGACGAAATCGAAACGGCATTCCGCGAGGAACGTCCGATTACCGCAAAAGTTGTCGGCAAAACCAAAGGCGGTTTGCGGCTCGACATCAACGGTGTCGAAGCCTTTATGCCCGGTTCGCAGATTGATTCGCGCCAGATTCGCGGTCTCGACAACTATATCGGTCAAGACATCGAAGGACAAATCATTAAATGCAGTCGCAAACGCGACAATGTTGTTCTTTCGCGCAAAATTCTGACCGATGCCGTCGTTAATGAGCAAAAAGCGGCAACGCTCGGCAGTATCGAAGAAGGCTTTATTATTGAAGGCACGATTAAAAATCTTACCGAATACGGCGCATTTGTTGACATCGGCGGTATTGACGGTCTGCTTCACGTTACCGATATGAGCTGGAATAAACAACAAAATCCGGGTCATCTTTTCAAATCGGGTGAAAACGTGCAAGTTAAAATTTTGAAGCTCGACCGCGAAAAAGAAAAAATATCGCTCGGTTATAAACAGTTAATTCCGAATCCTTGGATTACCGCAACCGAACTTTATCCCGTTGGTTCGCGTGTTAAAGGCAAAATTTCGACCGTTACCGATTACGGCGCATTTATCCAACTCGAATCGAACATCGAAGGTTTGGTGCATATTTCGGAAATGTCTTGGTCAAAACGCACGAAAAGCCCCAAGAAATTTTTGAAAGAAGGCGAAGAAATCGAAGTTCAAGTTCTCGGCATTGATTCGGAAGAACACCGCATCAGCTTGGGAATGAAACAATTGATGGCGAATCCGTGGGAAACGATTCGTGAACGCTATCACGTCGGCGACAGAATTCACGGAAAGGTGCGTAATATTACCGATTTCGGCGCGTTTGTCGAAGTCGAAGACGGCGTTGACGGATTGGTTCACGTTTCCGATATTTCTTGGTCGAAAAAACTTAAACACGCTAAAGATGTTTTAAGCCGCGATCAAGAAGTTGATGCGATTATTACCGGAATTGACGTTCCGGGACGCAGAATGTCGCTCTCGATCAAAGACATTACGCCGAGCGCGTGGGAAGCATTTGTGGCAATACACAAAACCGGCGATGTTGTTCGCGGAAAAGTTACGCGCATTGCCGAATTCGGAGTTTTTGTTGAATTGGGCGAAGATTTAGAAGGTTTATGCCATATTTCGGAACTTTCCGATGAACGTATCGAAAAACCGGGCGAAGTTGTTAAAGTCGGACAAGAATTGGATTTCCGCATTTTGCGTGTCGAATATGAAAATCGCAAAATCGGTCTTTCGGCAAGAGCCGCCGGCGGCGATAAAGACAGCGAAGGTTCGATGTCGGAATCACGCGGAAGTTATACATCCGAAGCTAAAGGCGGCATGGCATCGCTCGGCGAACTTGCCAAACTGAAATTCGGCAGAAGCGATGAGTCTCCCGCAGAAGAAGAAAAACCGCGTCTTTCCAAAAAAGAACGCAAAGCCTTGAAAATGCAGGAACGCGCCGATGCCGCTGAATCCGCCGAAAATGAACCGGCGGAAACAGAAGAAGTAGTCGAAACCGCAGATGAAATATCTGCGGAAACGTCAGAAGTTGCTGAAAATAATTCAGAAACGGAACAACCGGCAGAAACAGCGGTTGAAGAAACTGTTTCGGAAACGACAGAAACAGCCGTTGAGGAAACCGCTTCAGATAATATTGCCGAAACAACAGAAGCAGCAGTTGAAGAAACTGTTGCTGAAAATATTGCCGAAACAACAGAAGCGGCAATTGAAGAAACTGTTGTTGAGGAAACGTCAGAAACAGCAGTTGAAGAAATCGCTTCAGAGAATACTTCTGAAGAAACGGTAAAAGTAGCTGAAGAAATCGCAGAAGAAGCTCCGGCTTTGACTGAAACGGAAAATGACGCTACATTAGCTACGGATTCTGCAACTGAAGTTGAAACCGCAGAAACAGATACTGAAGAAGAAAAATCGGCGAATAGTTAAGTTTTACTATTAAACTTGTGCTTTAAAACAGGAGAAAAACAGACAAATGACCAAAGCAGATTTAGTTGAAAAAGTCGCATCGGAAGCGGAAATGACAAAAAAAGATGCCGAGCAGTTAGTCGAAATCATTTTTGAAAGCATTATCGGTTCATTGAACAAAGGCGAAAAAATAGAACTTCGCGGTTTCGGCAGTTTCCGTGTCCGTGAGCGAAATGCGCGACAAGGACGCAATCCGAAAACAGGCGAGGCGGTCAAAATTCCCGCCAAGCGCGTTGCCTATTTTAAACCCGGCAAAGAATTAAAAGAAAGCATTAATAAATAGTGGTAAGCGGCAAACGGTAAGTGGTAAGTAAAGAATTTTTACACTTACCGTTTACCACTTACCGCTTACCACTACTTATGGACGTTTTGTGGAGTCCTTGGCGATACGATTACATCAAAAGCGGCGATAATTC
>JANNYB010000086.1:0-7278 GCA_031409875.1 Acidobacteriota bacterium
CGCCGGAAGCCCGAATTGCTTCAGATTTTTCCGACAAACCGAAAGCCGTCAATTCTTTGACTTTCAGTTGATTTTTTAAAATTGTCGTGCAATCTTCCTCGTGAAATAGCCAATCGTTAAGGGAAGTCAAAGCCGTTGAAAATTTCGCATTTGTCGGGGAAGAAATCGAAACGACATTTGATGCGTCTGATAACGTAGTTGGTTGAGCAGATGAGAAAGTATTTTCAATAAGTTTTTGCAAAGATTCGGGAAAGAGAAGCTCACGCGGCGCAAAACTTTCGATGTCGGCTTGAACTTTTGCCCAAGCGTTTTCGCCGTTAAATTCGGTTGTAAAAAATTCGCCGGTCGAAAGTTCGAGAAAAGCCAAACCGAATTTTTCGCCTGTGCCGCAAATCGCTGCAAGATAAACCGATTCTTTCGATTCAATAAGTTGCGGATCAATCGCCGTTCCGGGCGTGATGACGCGGACGACTTCGCGTTTGACTAATTTAATATCTTTTCCGGCTTGTTCGGTTTGTTCGCAAATCGCCACGCGAAAACCTTTTTTCACCAAACGCGCAATATAACCCGCTGCCGCGTGATGCGGAACGCCGCACATCGGAATCGGATTCGGCGAATCTTTGTGTCTCGCGGTCAGCGTTATTTCCAATTCACGCGAACCGATAACGGCATCTTCATTAAAAAGTTCGTAAAAATCGCCCAAACGAAAAAATAAAAGCGTGCCGGGATAATTTTTTTTTATTTCGAGATATTGCCGTAACATCGGCGTAGCATTTTGCATATAATAAAGGTAACGAGTATCGAAATTTTAACTCAAAAGCTAAAAATCGGCAAAGTTTTGAAGTTTCGCGCCTTTTAAATTGTTGAATTTTGATGAATTTTGCTAAAATAGGGGCTTGTTCAAATTTCGGAAAGTCTGCCATAATAAAAAAGAATTGGAACTTTTATTGGAGATTATCGAAAAACTTTAAATTCCTGCCCTGTTTTAAAATGAGCATTAGAGGAGAATTTTATGATGAAAACAATTAGAATTTTTACCGTTTTCAGTTTGTTGTCGGTTTTTTGTCTGATCAGCGGTTTTGGACAAAACGATTTTTGTTTTATGACCGTTTCTGCTCAAACAACTGCTGATACTTCGCCGACACCGACAACGCAGGTCAAACCTGTTTTGGTTAAAAAACCGACGCAGCGTTATCGCATCGGTTTGCAAGATGTTTTGGATATAGTAGTTGCAAAGCATAACGAACTTTCACTCGTCAATATCAAAATGGATGACAGAGGCAGAATCAGACTTCCGGGAATTGATAAACTCATTACGGCGGCTTGTAAGACCGAAAACGAACTTGCGATTGAAGTTCAAGACCTTTTAAGAGCAACTACCTTACGAAATCCGTTTGTTTCCGTTTATGTCCGCGAGCAAAATTCACAGCCTTTCGCTGTTATGGGCGCGGTTAAAAAACCCGGTTATTATGTCATCAATCGGCGTTTGACATTGCTTGAATTATTGAGTTTTGCGGGCGGTCCCGATGTCGAATTTGCGGGAACAAAAATTAAAGTGGCGCGTGTCGGCGGAATTTCCGGATGTGTTGATGAAAGCGAGAAGGAAGTCGAAGGCGAGGTTTCTTTCTTTGAATTTAGTTTAAATGACGTAATCGAGCAAAAAACCAATCCTGAAATGAAACCGGGCGATGTCGTTTATATGTTTGAATACGAACGCGCATACATTTCTGGAAACGTGAAAGAGGCGAAATCAATTCCGCTGAAACAAAATATAACTTTGACACAGGCAATCGTTGAAGCCGGCGGTTTGTTGCCCGCGACTAAAAAGGGCGAAATTTCGATTTACAGACAAGATTCCAAAGGCGGAAACAAACAGGTTTTAAAGTTTAATTTGAACGATATTTACAGCCAAAAAATCGCCGATCCGGTTTTACAGCCGAATGATGTGATAAATGTGCCGAAAGACGGGGTGAAAGCCCTGACAAATGACTTCTTTAAAGCAATTACACAAGGAATTCCGAATATATTTTTCCGGTTTTAATTTTTAGATATAATGAAAGACACTCGTGAAATAATGCCGCGGCGCGTTGCCGAAAGAGTCGAACTCGAACGTCCGCTTGAAATGCAAATGCCGCAAGCGAACGGCGGTTACGGTTATCGAAATTTTGAACAGCAGGAAGGTTTGCAACTTGGTGATTATTGGCGTGCCATCCGCAAGCGTTTGTGGTTGGTTATCGGAATTGCCGTTCTTTTGACGACTTTGGCGGCAATTTATATGGCGAAAAAGCCGGATATTTATAGTGCCAAAGCGATGGTGCAGGTTGATTTGGAGCAACCCAATCAAGATTTGCAGTTAAATGACCGCCCAATCAAAAGTTCCAATCCCGATCCGGCTTATTTCAACACACAGCTTCAACTTTTAAACAGCGATTCACTTTTGCGCCGCGTGGTTAAAGAATTAAGTCTTGACAGCAACAAGGAAATTCAGCAAATGAAAGGCGAACAAGGAGTTTCGGCTTGGAAATCTTTGCTCAAATCAATCGGTTTGGCGAGTGATGACAAGAAAAAAACCGAAAAAGCCGTCGGTGAAGTTGCGCCTTCGCAAACTTCCGAAATTGCTTCAAACGATGACATCGCCGAAGCCGTGCGGCTTGCTCCTTACGTCAAAATACTCAAGGATAATTTAAGCGTCGAACCTGTCCGCGAAGGTCGTGCGACAAATAAAGAAACCCGCTTGATTGAAATTGCATTTCTAAATAAAAATGCCGATTTAGCCGCAAACATCGTCAACGGCATTGCAGTTATTTTTAAGAAACAAAATCAGGAGAAGCGTTCGGGAAACAGCAAGTCATCCAGCGAGTTTTTGGACAGTCGTATTGCGAGTTTGAGAACCGACATTAGAAACGACGAAATAAAACTTGAAAGATTAAAACGCGAATCCGGCATTTTAACGGTTAAAGATGACGAAACACTTGCTTTAAATGCCTTATCGCAATTAAACAAACAACTGCTTGACGCACAAAATATTCGTAAAAATGCTGAAGCCGAATATAATTCCGTCCGCAATTCGCCGGACAGCATTAAGGCACGAGCCGAACAAACGATGGCGCGTTATATTACCGAACGCGAAAATGATTTGCGGAATTTTGAAAGCAAAGCGCAGGAAAGTCTTTATAATTTGAAAGCGCAAAGAGAACAATTACTAAAAGAATATCAGCTCGGAGCGCAAGAAGTCCGCGAAGTTGATTCAAAAATCGAAGTCATCGAAACAGCCTTGACCAGACGCAAAAACGAAATTCAGAAAGATTTAGAGAATTATCGAACAAGGGTTTCGCAGAATATTGTTGATGATCTTAAAACTAAATATTTACAAGCAAAAGAAGCCGAAAATAAATTTCAAGTAACATTTGACCAAGAATACAGCAAAGCAGAAGGTCAAACACAAGCCGCGATTGGTATTCGTCTGCTCGAACAGAATATGACGACAAATCGCGGGTTTTTGGAAAATTTAATGAAACAGCAAAGCGGTAACAGTTTGTTGGCACAAGGCACGGAAAACAACATTAGCGTAACTGAAATTGCTATTCCAAATGAAATTGCGGTTTCGCCGCGCCGAGTTTCAACGGTGCTTGCAGCTCTGTTTTTATCAACGCTTTTCGGCGCGGGACTTGCGCTTTTCCTTGAATATTTGGATGATACCGTGCGTTCGACTGAAGAAGTCGAAAGCCTTCTGCAACTTCCCGCGCTTGCCGCAATTCCGGCGATTGATTCGAACCAAAAACGTCGGCTTCTGCTTGTCGGTTCATCCGAGGATAAAGATTCAAAGCAAGGTTCTTCGCTTTTGATTCATCAAGATTCGCGTTCGTCTCTGGCAGAAGCATATCGTCAACTTCGGACTTCGATTTTGCTTTCGACCGCGGGACACGCGCCGAAATCTCTGCTCGTAACATCGAGTTTGCCCGCAGAAGGAAAAACGACGACTGCCGTAAATACCGCGATTTCATTGGCACAAACCGGCGCAAAAGTTTTGATTATTGATGCCGATATGCGTCGTCCGCGTCTGCATTCGATTTTTGAAATCAGCAACGCGCAAGGTTTAAGCACGATGCTTTCGAGCGATTTATCGGATGCCGAAATGCTCGAAATCATTCAATATGACGATTCGGCAAAATTGCATCTGCTTCCTTCGGGACCTGTGCCGCCGAATCCGGCAGAGCTTATCGGTTCTGAACAAATGTCGTTTTTGCTCAAATCAATGCAAGGACATTTTACGCACGTTGTTATTGATTCGCCGCCGATTGCATCTTTTACTGACGGAGTTTTGATTGCTTCGATGGTTGACGGCGTAATTTTGGTCGTCCATTCGGGCAAGAGTTCGCGCCAAGTTATCAAGCGTTCGCGCCAACTTTTGCTGGACATCGGCGCAAAGATTTTCGGTGTCGTTTTGAATAACGTCAATTTGCGTTCGCAAGATAATTACTACTATTATCAAAGTTATTATAATCGCTCAAACTACAACACCGACGACGAGGAATAGAAGAAAAAGTAAAAAGTAAAAAGTAAAAAGGCAAATTTTGTCTTTTTACTTTTTACTTTTTTTTGAGAAACATTTTACGAAAAAAAATGGATGAACGAACAAAAGTTTTAGTTACGGGAGCAGGCGGATTTATCGGCAGTCATCTTGTAACTTACTTAAAAAACAGAGGTTATTGGGTTCGCGGAGTTGATATTAAATTTCCTGAATTCGGCGATTCGGATGCGGACGAGTTTGAAATTTTAGATTTGCGGCGTTGGGATAATTGTTTGCAAGCGACACGCGGCATCGAAGAAGTTTATGCACTTGCCGCTGATATGGGCGGAATGGGATTTATCTCGGCAAACAACGCGCAAATTCTTTACAACAATTCGCTGATGAATTTGCACACGCTCGAAGCCGCCAAAACAAATGGCGTAAAGCGTTATCTTTATTCGAGTTCCGCTTGCGTCTATCCCGAATATTTACAAGAAGATGCAAACGTAACGCCGTTAAAAGAATCGGACGTTTTTCCGGCACAGCCGCAAGATGCTTACGGTTGGGAAAAATTATTCACGGAAATTCTTTGCAAATATTATAAAGATGATTACGGAATCGAAACACGGACGGTGCGTTTTCACAATATTTTTGGAGAAAAAGGAACTTGGGACGGCGGGCGTGAAAAAGTTCCGGCGGCTTTGTGCCGAAAAATTGCGACGGCAAAACTTACCGGAAAAACGGAAATCGAAATTTGGGGCGACGGCGAACAAACGCGATCTTTTTGTTATATCAGCGATTGTTTAGAAGGAATTTATCGTCTGATGCGTTCGGATTTTCACGAACCGTTAAATCTCGGTCAAGATCGGATGATTTCAATCAACGAACTTGCCGATGTTATTGCAGGAATTGCCGGAATCGAGATTACGAAAAAACATATTGACGGACCGCAAGGCGTGCGCGGCAGAAATTCCGACAACAATTTATTGCGCGAAACTTTGGGTTGGGAGCCGGAAATTTCGCTCGAAGACGGTTTGAAAATTACTTACGAATGGATTGAAAAAGAAGTCAGCGAAAGTTTGAAAACGGTTGAGCATAAAGGTTTTACAGCAAATATTTAATGAATTTTCAGAATAAAAAAATTTACATTGCCGGCGCGAACGGAATGGTCGGCAGTGCGATTGTCAGAGAATTAAAAAATAAAAACTGCGAAAATCTGCTTACGCCGTCTTCGTCAGAATTGGATTTGATTCGGCAGACTGAAGTCGAGAAATTTTTCGCACGGGAAAAGCCCGAAATCGTTATTGTTTCGGCAGCGAAAGTCGGCGGAATTTTGGCAAACGATACGTTTCGCGCCGAATTTATTTACAAAAATCTGATGATTGAAGCAAATATAAATCAGTCTGCATTTGAAAACGGCGTTACAAAACTCATATTTTTGGGAAGCTCGTGCATTTACCCGTAATTTGCGCCGCAACCGATGAAGGAAGAAGAATTGTTGTCGGGATATTTGGAATTTACAAACGAACCTTACGCCATTGCAAAAATTGCCGGAATCAAACTTTGCGAAAATTATTTCAGACAATATGGCTGTAACTTTTTTTCGGTGATGCCGACTAATCTTTACGGCGAACGCGACAATTTCGATTTACAAAATTCGCACGTCATTCCGGCATTAATTCGCAAATTTCACGAAGCGAAGCTGAACAAACTCGGAAAAGTCGTGCTTTGGGGAACAGGCAAACCGCGCCGCGAATTTCTTTTTGTTGATGATTTGGCAGAAGCTGTTGTTTTTTTGACAGAAAAAATAAACGCGGCGGATTTATACGAAAAGGATATTTCGCATCTGAACATTGGCACAGGCGAAGATATTGAAATCATTGAAGTTGCGCGTTTGATTAGTAAAATCGTCGGTTTTGAAGGTTAAATCGAAAACGACACGACAAAGCCAGACGGAACGCCGCGAAAATTGATGGATGTTTCGCGTTTGAATAATGTGGGCTGGAAACATAAAACATCTTTGGAAGAAGGTTTGCGAAAAACTTACGATTGGTATTTAGAAAATTCACAAGCAAAATAAATTGTTATGAAAAAAGCACTTATAACCGGCATTACAGGTCAGGACGGAAGTTATTTGACCGAAATTTTGCTCGAAAAAGGTTATGAAGTTCACGGCATAATGCGAAGATCGAGTTCGTTTAACACGGGCAGAATCAATCATCTTTACGAAAATAGCGAAATTCTCAATCAAAAATTGTTTCTACATTACGGCGATTTGATTGATGCGAGCAGTTTAAATCGGCTTCTGGAAAAAATCGAACCGGACGAAATTTACAATCTTGCAGCGCAGAGCCACGTTAAAGTTTCGTTTGACATTCCCGATTACACGGCGCAGGTTGACGCGCTCGGAACTTTACGATTTTTAGATGCGATTCGTGAAACAGGTTTGCGACAGGTAAAATTTTATCAGGCTTCGACATCTGAACTTTACGGAAAAGTCCAAGAAATTCCGCAAAGCGAAACTACGCCGTTTTATCCGCGTTCGCCTTATGCCGTTGCAAAACTTTATTCTTATTGGACGATTATCAATTACCGCGAGGCTTACGACATTTTTGCCTGCAACGGAATTCTGTTTAATCACGAATCGCCGCGACGCGGAAAAACTTTCGTTACAAAAAAAATTACACGCGAAGCCGCCCGAATCGTTTTGGGGAAATCCGATAAAGTAGTTTTGGGAAATTTGGACGCAAAACGCGATTGGGGATTTG
>JANNYB010000087.1:0-47457 GCA_031409875.1 Acidobacteriota bacterium
ATTTAGGTTAACACAAGGGATTTTCCCAAGCGTCGTTTCAGTTGTCGTAGGTCTCATTCAGTTTGCAGACCTCGTGAACTAGATTTTCAAAGAACAGGCGTAGCTTTACTACTTTTTAACTTTATCGGAACATCTAATAAAAACTCTGCCAATAATAATTTCAAAGAGCAAAGTGAGATTTTGCAACATCGCCTTTTCAAAATGAGTAAAGAACCTGGTCATAGAATGGTTGTAAGCAAATTTCCGACTTCTGCAACTCATCCTGAAATTATTGACAAGCAGGTTTCTCTTCAGGGGAAATTTAGGTTACGCAATTTTTCTAAAAATATTCAAGAAAATGGTTTTGGTGAGCGACACATTCACTCAAAACCAACGATTTTAAGATACTTAAATGAAAATAGTGACTGTTCTTTTTTACCTATAGAAAAGAGAAGAGAACATATTCAAAATTTAATTGAAACACTTTCAAATCCTTTGAATGTTAATTTTCAAGTAGGTTTGGCAGAGGACGAACCGGAAATTGAACTAGCAATGAGAAGTATTGATGTCATTGCAATACGAACCACCGCAAGAGAAATATTATTATCCAAAAATCCATTTGCTTGCGGTCATTCATATCTGTTTATCCACGATAAAAACACCGTTTTATCATGTTATTTGGATTTTGAAAGAGAGTGGGAGCATATCCCTCAAAATTTCCGAGAAAAAAAATCCGTAATTGAATGGCTTAAAAACATCCTAAAAACATCAGTTAAACAAAAACGTCGAAAAGACGATACCTAAATATTCAATGATGCTCCTTCGCCCCATCAGGCAAATTCCCGTGATAAATCTCGCTTCCTGTTGCCTTAAACTCCGCAGCCTTTTCCGCCATTCCGACTGCGAGTGCTTTTTCTGCTTCAACATTTTGCTCTTTTGCATATTCCCTTACATCTTGGGTGATTTTCATTGAGCAGAAATGCGGTCCGCACATTGAGCAGAAGTGGGCGAGTTTGGCACCTTCCGCCGGTAAAGTTTCGTCGTGGAATTCTTTGGCTTTTTCGGGGTCTAAGCCGAGGTTGAACTGGTCTTCCCAGCGGAACTCGAAGCGGGCTTTGGAGAGGGCGTTGTCGCGGTATTGTGCCGCCGGATGACCTTTGGCGAGGTCTGCCGCGTGTGCCGCGAGTTTGTAGGTGATAACGCCTTCTTTGACATCTTGTTTGTTCGGCAAACCCAAGTGTTCCTTTGGAGTTACATAGCAAAGCATCGCACAGCCGAACCAGCCGATCATCGCCGCTCCGATGCCGGAAGTGATGTGGTCGTAACCCGGTGCGATGTCGGTTGTCAGCGGTCCGAGCGTGTAAAAAGGTGCTTCGCCGCAGACCGCCAACTGCTTGTCCATATTCTCTTTGATGAGGTGCATCGGGACGTGACCGGGACCTTCGATCATCGTTTGGCAATCCATTTCCCAAGCGATTTTGGTCAATTCGCCGAGCGTGTCGAGTTCGGCAAATTGGGCTTCGTCGTTGGCATCGGCAATCGAACCGGGACGCAATCCGTCGCCCAAACTGAACGAAACGTCGTAAGTCCGCATAATTTCGCAAATATCGCGGAAATGCGTGTAGAGAAAACTTTCTTCGTGATGGGCGAGACACCATTTCGCCATAATCGAACCGCCACGTGAAACGATTCCCGTCGTCCGTTTCGCCGTCAACGGAATATACGGCAGACGAACTCCGGCGTGAATCGTGAAATAATCAACGCCTTGTTCGGCTTGCTCAATGAGCGTGTCGCGGTAAATTTCCCAAGTCAAATCTTCGGCTTTTCCGTTCACTTTTTCGAGTGCCTGATAAATCGGCACAGTCCCAATCGGCACGGGCGAATTCCGCAAAATCCATTCCCGCGTGGCGTGGATATTCTTGCCCGTTGACAAATCCATCACCGTATCCGCACCCCAAAGTGTTGACCAACGCATCTTTTCAACTTCCTCTTCAATCGAAGACGCAATCGCCGAATTTCCGATATTCGCATTGATTTTGACAAGGAAATTTCGCCCGATAATCATCGGTTCAGATTCGGGATGATTGATGTTGGCAGGGATAATCGCCCGACCTCTCGCAATCTCATCACGGACAAATTCAGGCGTAACGGATTTTGGAACGGATGCGCCAAAAGATTCGCCTTTATGTTGATGATAAAGCGAACTGCGATCATTTTCTAAACCTTGCTGCATCGCTTCAAACGCAATTTGTCGCCCAAGATTTTCACGAATCGCCACATATTCCATCTCAGGCGTGATAATTCCTTTGCGTGCGTAATGAATTTGCGTAACATTTGCGCCCGATTTCGCCTTGAGCGGTGCACGTTTCAAGCCCGGAAATTCTTCGAGTTTGCCGTTATCTTTAATCTTCGCAATATCTTCCGCGCCTTTCGTCAAATAACCGTTATCCTGCGGCAGAATCTCGCGCCCGACATATTCCTCGACATCGCCACGCCCGATAATCCAATCACGCCTCAATGTCGGCAAACCTTCGCGCACATCACATTTAACCGTTTCATCCGTCCAAACGCCGCTCGTATCATACACACGAACAGGCGGATTTTCCTCCAAATTCCCGTCAAAATCCTTCGACGGCGAAAGCGCAATTTCCCGAAACGGAACACGCAAATTTTGTTTTGATTGATTGATGGTCGAGCCGTTAGTTTCAACGTAAATCTTACGCGAACTTGGCAATTTAACTTCGTCGCTGGTTAATTCTTTTATATTTTCACTCATTGTTTTTCTCCCTTCGCCAGTATTATCTGCACAGGTTCAACGGGTCGCGTTTTGATTAACGCCTCTCAGCCGTAGCTCCCCGAAAACTTTTAATTAGTTTAACAATTCACAGGCGGAAATGCGACTCAAAAATAAAAATGCAAAAGACTATTGCGGTTCAAGTTTTAAGGGAACAATTTGGACTTCGGTGTCGTAAAAAATTTTGAAAGCAGTCAATACCGAAAAACTCCAAGAGATACTGAACCAAAGACAGGAGACAAATGAGAAATTTTATTACAAGCGAAATCGGCTTAATTCATTTTATTTTTTCCGGTTTATCGCTTATTTTCGGCACGGCGATTTTGTGTTCGGAAAAAGGCACAAAGCGTCATAAACAAATCGGTTACGGATATGCTGTGAGTATGCTCGGCGTGATTATAACTTCGTTTATGATGTATCAGTTATTCGGACGATTCGGAATTTTTCACATTGCGGCAACGGTTAGTGCGATAACGCTTTTATTCGGAATAATTCCGGCGATTTTACGAAAACCGGCAAATTCTTGGTTCACCTTGCATTTCAGCTTTATGTATTGGTCAGTCATCGGACTCTATTCCGCTTTCACCGCCGAATTACTGGTCAGAATTCCGCAACAACCTTTTTTCCGAATGGTCGGCATTGCTTCCTTCGGTGTTGCTTTAATTGGCGGTGTTTTCTTTGCTTTTTATAAGAAAAAATGGTCTCGGATATATTAGAGAGCAAAGACTTATGATTCAAAAATCTTCACCGCATCAGGTTTTTAGCCTAATGTTCAATTTGAACAACTCTCAGCTTTCGCTCCGCTGAAAACTTAATTACTTAACATCATTGTCGAATAAATTGTGTAAATGCCCAACTTGCTTAATTTTTGTTAGAAAAATAAGCACTTTACTTAATTTTTCATTTGCAAATGTGCAGTTTTTAGTTTATCTTAATTTTTATTACGGAGGATTTCATTTAGAATGTCAGTAACTAAAAAACTTTTATCTAAAACCTTTACGCCTGAATTAAATAAGGTGTTAGTAGCATGTTTATACAATGCTTATCAAAATAATTTAGATTGTTATCACCCTGAAATTGGACACGATGGGATGGTCTTTGGGCTTATGATTTATAAAAGTAGCACTTATAATCTGACTGATTTATCATACACAGATGACCGAATACAAATACTTTCAAAAAGTCCAAAGTTTCTAATGAAAATTGGAAGATATAAGATTGGGGCTTATAAAGTTGGAGATTCGGGTTATATTGAGCCGGAAAGTTCTTTTCCAAACAATCGAGGCGGGGCGTATGAACTTACGAAAGCAAATCAAGCTCAAAGATGGCTTCCATTTCCAGAACTTGAGCAAGCAATCAATGAGATTGATGCTAAATTTACACATTTAGTCCTTGCTCACTCAGGAAACGCAGAAGAAGGCTTATTAAAAGTTTTTATTGGTATTCCTTCCGAAATTAACGACAAGCATCAGATAGTTGAATGGAGTAATACATTTGAAATTTGGAGCAAAGTCACAGACGGAGATGATTTCTTGTCGCTTCCAAAATCTAATGAACCTAAAGCACCAATGGAAAAAGTTGCACCACCGACTTTAAAGCTGAAAACAGCTTAAAGATAGAGTTAGTGTGGAAACAAAAATGAATGAAACTAACGGTTTATCACATATAACGGCGTATCAATTCAACCCCGAAAGTCTAACGATTGCTAGAGAGTATCGCGGATATAAAAAAAACGAATTAGCAATCAAATTAAATTTAACGCCTAGTGCAATTACGCAGTTTGAGAAAGGCGAAGTTAAGCCAACTCCTCAAACAGTAGCTGATTTGTGTTTAGTGCTTAAATTTCCTAGTTCTTTCTTTACGCAGAAAGTTGAATCGCCTTTAATTACGCACGAGCAATGTCATTTTCGTAGTTTGATGTCTTGTTCCCAAATTGAACGTAGAAGAATGGTTGCGGCAGGAAACTTGATAGGTAAAATCGTAAAATTTGTTGATGAAAGAATTGAACTTCCTTCTGAGCAAGTTTCTAATTCAGTTTTTTATGGAACGGAAAACGTAAGCCAAATCGAAGAAGTCGCTGAAAAAGTGCGAAAAGATTGGGGATTAGGATTAGGTCCGATTGATAATGTCATTCATCTTATGGAAAACAAAGGAGTTTTAGTATTTCGCTTACTTGAAGAAAGTCGAAAACTTGATGCTTTTTCGCTTTGGCAAGGTAAACGACCTTTCATATTCCTTAATTCTGAAAAAGGTTCTGCAAGTAGAAGCAGATTCGATGCTTCACACGAACTTGGACATTTAATTTTACATTCGGAGTATCTGCCCGGAAATAAATTTCAAGAACTTCAAGCCAATCAGTTTGCAAGTGCTTTTTTAATGCCTCGTGAAACATTTCTGAAAGAATGTCCGCATCGTTTGGTTTGGAATCATTTTTTAGAACTCAAACAAAGATGGAAAGTGTCTTTAGCTGCTTTAGTTAGAAGAGCAAAAGACTTAAAAATTATTTCTGAAGATACTTACAAAAGAGCAAACGTCCAAATTCAAAAGAATGGCTGGAAATATAATGAGCCATCTGAACCTGAAATTGAAATGCCAACAATTCTTTTACAAGCAGTTAATTTGCTAAATGAAAACAATTTAAGTCTTTCACACATTGCAGATAAACTCTCAATTTCAGAGACAGATTTGCGGTGGCTAATATTTATGGATTCAGATAGTAAAACTGTAAATCAAAAAGATGAAAACCATTATAAAATGCAGATTGCCGAGCCAAAACAAAATTTGATTGACTTTCCTCTTGACAGAATATCTCAATGATAAAAGAAACCACTGGAAACCTATTTGAAGCAAAAACCGAAGCCTTAGTAAATGCCGTCAATTGTGTTGGCATAATGGGAAAAGGAATCGCCCTACAATTCAAGCAAAAGTTTCCTACTGATTATTTCAATACTTACAAACTCGATTGTCAAAACGGTGAATTGGCAATCGGGAAAGTTCAGGTTTATAAGTTGAAAAATGCTCAAACTAATCCTCGTTTCATTATCAATTTCCCTACCAAAAATCATTGGCGTGAGAAAAGCCGAATTGAAGACATTGAAAGCGGTTTGCAGAGTTTGGTCGAAGCGGTTGAGCGATACGGAATAAAATCAATCGCAATGCCTGCACTTGGTTGCGGACTTGGCGGTTTGGATTACGCGAAGGTTAAACCTTTAATCGAAAAGGCTTTTCTTGATTTGGCAAATTTGGATATTTTGCTATTTAAGCCGAAAATATAAGTAACAACTTTCATAGATAATTTAATTTTTGCACAAAATCCACGTTGTCATACAGCGGAGGTTTTGGACGTTGGTGGTTTTGATTGGTTCGAGGAAACTTGCGTTTAGGTTTTCGGCGGTTTTTATTAGCAAATCTTCGCTGACGAGAAATCGTTCTGAGCCGTCAGGCAAATTGTATCTGCCGTTTTCGGTTGGGATTATCAGGTTTTCGATGCCGATTGATGACGCGAGTCGGGCGAAAAATATGCCGTTTGGTTTTAAGACGCGCCACATTTCTAAAATCATTTGGTCGAATTGTTGCGCGTTTTCGGCAAAGTGCAAAACGGCGTTGCTGATAACCCAATCGAAATGATTATCGGGAAACAGCATTTGCTCGACGGCGGCGATTTGAAAGTTTTCGGAAGGTAGATTTGGCGCAAGATTTTCGGCAAAATATTTTATTTGCTCAATCGCTTCGGCGTTTTGGTCAACGGCAAAAACATTGCAACCGGCTCGCATAAAATAGATTAAATTTCGTCCGCCGCCGCAACCTGCATCGAGAATTTTCATCGAAGGCGCGAATCTGCCTTTTTGAATTTGGTCGAACAGATAAATATCAATATCGCCGAAGATTTCTCGAATGTTTTGCATAGATTTAATTTATCAAAATCAGAACAAGAAGCGGTAGCGACTTGGCAAGTTGCGGACTTTGAGCCAAGTCGCTACCGCTCCTTGTTCCGATTTATTGCTCAAATAAATACTTGGAATCTTGCACAAATTCGCGCTTCAAAGCAAGATAGAAAATGTCCGATGAACTTAAGGCGCGTCGAATGTTTAGGCATTCAACAAGCTAAAGCATTAGTTTCTACACATCTTTGAAAAGTAGTTTTCTTTTCGCGGCTGTGCCGCCCGATGTGCGGAAAGGCTGTGCCTTTCCGGTCGCTCTTCCCCTGATTTTGAGGCTATGCCTCCGCTGATAGATGAGGCATAGCCTCAAAATCAGCGAGAAACCGTAACGGCGAGGCGAAGCCATCGCCGCACATCGGGCGGCACAGCCGCAAAAACTAAGCATTTCCACTTGTGTAGATACTAATGCTAAAGCCTGTTGGACTTTTTAATCAAATATTTTCAGATTGTTTGCACTACTGAAAAAAAATATCAACAAAAATGACGGAAAATACAACTACACCAAAAGCCGTAACGACGGCTTCGGGATTGACTTACATTATCACGAAAAACGGCGACGGCGCACAGGTAAAAGCCGGCGATAACGTCATCGTCAATTACACGGGACTTTTGACGAACGGCGCAAAATTTGACAGTTCGCTTGATAGAAATGATACTTTTTCGTTTCAAGTCGGCGCGGGAATGGTAATTCGCGGTTGGGACGAAGGTTTACAAAATTTGCGCGTCGGCGATCACGCAATTTTGACGATTCCGCCATCAATCGGCTATGGCGCAACCGGCGCGGGCGGCGTAATTCCGCCAAATGCGACGCTCATTTTTATCATCGAAGTAGTCGGTGTGAAATAAAGCCGGATGAATCATTTTTTAATTTTAACATCGCTTTTTTGCGGTGTGATTGCGCTGGTTTCGGTCGTGTGGATTTTAGTTCCTGCGCCGTTTTATCACGTTTGGCTTTATTCGGTGGCGGTTAGCGAATGGAGTTTGTGGTTTGGAATTATAGCTTTGTTTGGCGTGATTTTGGCAGTAATTGATTATTCGTTTCATAAAAATATTAACGTGGCGATAATCGCGGTAATTATTGGCGTAACGGCTTTTTTAATTTCGCTTTATCCGTTTTTTTCTTCGCTGAAAGTTGCGCGTGAAAAGAATGTTTCGCTTTCATTCGGACAATATTTCAGCGGTTTGACGAATAATAAATCAAACAATAAATTTACGACTCACGTTTTCAAAAGCGGCGAAAATGCTTTGAAAATGGACGTTTACGCGCCCGAAAATTCTGTTGCAAATGGCGCAAGCGTGATTGTGATTCACGGCGGTTCGTGGAACGCGGGCGAGCGCAACGATTTTCCGCAATGGAATTTGTGGCTTGCCGAAAATGGTTTTACGGTTTTCGATATTGATTACACACTTAAACCGCAACCGAATGATAAAACGTCAATCGGCGATGTGAAATGCGCGATTTTGCAAATAAAAAAACGGAGCGCGGAATTTAATATTTCGCCCGATAAAATCGCTCTGCTCGGACGTTCTGCGGGCGGACATCTCGCTTTGATTGCGGCTTATTCGGCAAATGATTCGCGGCTTTCGGCAAGTTGTAACGAAAGCGGAAATGATGAAAAAATTCGCGCTGTTGTGTCGTTTTATGCGCCGACCGATTTGCTTTGGGCTTACGATAATCCGGCAAATCCGCGTGTCATCAACGGAGCGCAAACTTTGGCAAGTTTTCTCGGCGGAAATCCGCACGAATCCGACGAAATTCGCGCAAGATTTACGATTGCTTCGCCCGTTGAGCGTGTAAATTCCGCATCGCCGCCGACTTTATTGATGCACGGCGAACAAGATCAGCTTGTCCGAAAAGAAAATCTAAATTTTCTCGCCAAAAAGCTCAAACAAAATAACGTCGCGCACGAAACGCTCGTGATTCCTTACGGACAACACGGTTTCGATTACAATTTCAACGGATGGGCTTCGCAAATCGCTAAACCCATAATATTAGATTTTTTGATTAAAAATACGAAATAATAGAGATTATTTGAAATAAGAAATTGCCCGCTAATCTACGCGAATTAACGCGAATTTTTTCTTTCATTAGCGAAGATTAGCGAAAATTAGCGGGCAAAATTTTTGTTTAATATCATTCAAGTTTATTTCAAATAATGTCTAATAGTTTAGAGTAACGCATTTATGCGTGAAAAATTGCCGCGCTTCGCTGGCAATTTCACGGCTGAAGCCGTTACTCTGAACTATTATATTTACTTTATGAATATCCTTTCGCTCGAAAATGTCAGTAAAAATTACGGCATCAAACCGCTTTTTGAAGGCGTAACAATCGGACTCGAAGACACAGATAAAATTGGAATTATCGGCGCAAACGGTTCGGGCAAAACGACTTTTTTGCGCGTCATTGCGGGAACTGAAACGACTGATACCGGAAAAGTTGTTCGCGCCAACGGCAAAACTTTGGCGTATTTGTCGCAAAATCCGCCGATTGATGACGAAGCAACCGTTTTAGAAACAATTTTCGCGTCGAGTTCGGGCGTGATGACCGCAATTGCCGATTATGAAACGGCGTGCCACGATTTGGCGATTGAATACTCCGACGCGCAACTCAAAAAAGTTTCCGATTTACAGCACGAACTCGAAATAAACGGCGGTTGGGAAATTGAAACGAACGCCAAAACCGTGCTGACAAAACTCGGAATTACGGACACTGCAACGCAGATGAAAACGCTTTCGGGCGGACAACGCAAGCGCGTCGCACTCGCGCACGAATTGATTTTCAAACCTGACATTTTAATTTTGGACGAACCGACAAATCATCTCGACGCAGACACAATCGAATGGCTCGAAGATTATTTGCGAAGATACACCGGCGCGTTGCTTTTGGTTACGCACGACCGATATTTTCTCGACCGCGTTACAAATCGAATTTTTGAAATTGATCGCGGCACGGTGCAAAATTTCGCCGGAAATTACGCATATTATTTAGAGAAAAAAGAAGAGCAAGACACGCTTCGCGCCACCGAAGGACATAAGCGCGAACAGTTGATAAAAAAGGAGTTAGCGTGGCTTAGAACCGGCGCAAAAGCGCGAACTCGAAAGTCGAAACACCGCATTAACGCCGCTTACGATTTGATGGCGCAACCGAAAGAACGCGCCAAATCCGAAATTGATATTGCCATCGGTTCAAAGCGTTTGGGATCGAAAATTATTGAGATAAACAACCTTTCAAAATCTTACGGCGAGCGTAAATTGATTGATGATTTTTCGTATCTCTTAAAACGCGAAGACCGCATCGGAATCATCGGCGAAAACGGTTCGGGCAAAACGACTTTGCTCGAAATTATCACGAACAGAATCAAAGCCGACAACGGCGAAATCGAAATCGGGCAGACAGTTCACATCGGTTATTACGACCAAGAAAGTCGCGCTTTAAACGAAGAACAGCGCGTTATTGATTACATTAAAGAAATTGCCGAATACGTTACAACTGCTGATAACAATCAAATTACGGCTTCGCAAATGCTCGAAAAATTTCTTTTCACGCCGTCAGCGCAATATTCGTTTATCGCCAATCTTTCCGGCGGCGAAAGAAGACGTTTGTATCTTTTGCGAATCTTAATGGCGCAACCGAATGTTTTGCTTTTAGATGAACCGACGAACGATTTAGACATTCCGACATTGATTGCTTTGGAAGAATATTTAGACGATTTCGCCGGCGCGTTAATCGTCGTCAGCCACGACAGATATTTTCTCGACCGCACGATTGACAGCGTTTTCAAATTTGAAGGAAACGGCAAAGTCCGCGAATTCGCCGGCGATTATTCGGCATATTTAGAAATCACCGCACGCGAAAAATCGCAAAAGGCAGAAACGCGCACGCAAGTAAGCGTGCAAACCTCCGCGCCCGAAAAACCACAATCAAACAAACTCACTTTCAAAGAAAAACGCGAACTCGAAACACTCGAAACCGCAATTCCCGAAACCGAAAAACGCCTCGCCGAAATCGAAATCGAACAAAATAAATTTGCGACCGACTCATTCAAACTAAACGAACTCGTTACCGAACAACAAACACTCAACGAACAACTAGAAAAATCAGTCGAACGCTGGGCAGAACTAGCCGAAAAAGCCGATTTATAATTTCTCGCGCCGAATTTTATCTTTGCTCATTTGTCCGCATTAGGTTTTAGAGTAATGTTTGCTTTGAATAACTCTCAACTTTCGATGCGCTGAAAACTTTTGTAAATCGAAAATAAATCTTAACTTTCCTTTCAAGTTCAGAAAAGAGTTCCTAATTCATTTGTATATGAATTTCTGATGTTTATTATTTCAAAGTCTAAAGAGAAATTTTGCTATAATAATTCGTAAATTTTAATACATTCTACATCCGATGTAGCAAATTTTGTTATTTCTTTTTCTGTATGAGCTTGCGCGAAAAGTTTATTGTCGTTTGGAATTATCAGTCTATTACTGAGATTTAATGTATTTTTGTGGGCGAAAACAATATTGGCGAATTCGCCTGCTTTAATGGCGTGATTTACATTGAAAGGAATTATCTCCAAATTTTTCAAAGGCAATTCTTCGATTTTACCTCTTACACAATATTCTGCGATGCTAATTGTAGAACATTTGAGACTGATTTCTTTTTCTAAAAAATACTGATAAAAACCCAAAACATTTTTATGTAACGGGTCATTATCATTTAGCAATCTAATGTGAAAGCTGGTATCTAACAGAACACAATTATCATCCATAAGTTTCAGATTTATCTCAACTGTGAAAGCCACTCATCGGCATCACCGATTCCCTCCCAACTTTTTCGCGCTTTATTAATTAATCCGTTTATATAGTCTTCATTATAAGATGGATTGTAATCTATTATTTCCAACAGTTTTAGAGTTGACTTATCAAATTCGCCCGTATTCAAATTTTGTTTTCCAACAGTTCTTACTCCATATCTTTTATACAATGGATTAGTTTCATATTCGCGCAGAATTTCCCTATCTACTTCTATCTTTAACACTCCATATTCTTTTGTATCCAGATGAATATTCGGAAAAGTTTTTCCTCCGGCATCTATGATGTAACCGTAAAAGTAGAACTCCGCATCACTCCACGCTTCTTCCGAACGAATAAATTGAGTGTTTTTATCAACTGAAATTTTACCGGAGTTATCTACGGAAGTTGATATTTGAAATTCGACCCCCTGTTTTTTCGCGGTTTCTTGAAAAAACTCAAATGCTTTGGCTGTCGGGGTTTCAAGAAAATCAATAGAATAGTTATGTTGCTGAATTGATAAAAGAATCGCGTTAAATCCAATTATCACTTGCAAAGAAGTTTTTATAATGTGTTTTACAGACCCTTCTTGAATATCATAGCTAATCGTGGGACGCTCTTTTTTATTATTTGGAAACAACAAGTTTTCAGCCTGCGTCAATATCGAAATTATATCCTTAATATCATAATTATCAGGAGTTAGCTCAAAGTTGCCCTTTGCTCCTTCGACTTTTATTTCGATGTAGCCTGTTCTTTCCATTTCGTCAAAAATAAACTGAATTTACTTTAATGATTTTACACTAGAACTTATCTAAAATAAACCATTCGTGATAGACGGTTGCGGTGAAAAAAGCTTCGCCCGTGAATTTTTCGCAGAATGCTATAAAACCGCTCATAAAATCTTCATCGTAATAGGTTGTGTCTTTCAAAAAAACGGTCAAAACCTTTTCGTCTTTGCTTTCGATGACGCGCAAGATTGTAATATTTGGTAGTTGTTCGAGATAAACGGGCAGGAGAACAAAATGTTCGCCGATTTGCAAAAATTCGCATTCGCCGTGTTCGATTTGCCATTTCCATCTTTCGGGACCTTCGTGCTTTTCGATGATTCGGTCATAAAGGCGCGTTTTTAATTTTTCGACGGTTTCGGGATTTAAGTCAGTAAATTTCATTTGATTTATTTCGGAAAAATATCGGCAATTTCGATTTCGATTTCGGGAAATGCTTCCAAAATAAAACTTTCGCCTTTGTGAAAGGTTTGTTTCGAGTTGTAGCCGTTTGCGCTTGGTTCGCGGTAATTTTCGACGGAGTTTTCGGCGACATTGACTACGATATATTGGCGGATTCCGGCTTTTGAATAAGCTGAACCTTTAGCAAAACGGTCGCGTCCGAGAGTTGAATCGGAAATTTCGACAATCAGTAAAATGTCTTCGGCTCGCGGATGTTTTTCGAGATAAATTTGACGCGGCGGTTTGGCTAAAACAATGTCGGGTTCGGGTTCGGAGAAATCGTCTAAAACTATCGGATTTTGTGAGCGGACGTAAACTCGTTCGGCTAATTTTTCCTTTAACAAATCGGCAATCGTGTCGTTTAAAAAAGCGTGTTTTGTTCCTTTCGGCATTTTTTCAATTATCACTCCGTTGAGCAGTTCGACTTTATCTTCGGTTGTCAAAATTCCGTGTTCAATCATCCGATCATATTCTCTGACGCTGATAAGTCTTGCGTTGAGAACTTGTCCGTTTTGAAAAACTTCGGTTTTCGGCATTTCTAAAACAACATTCATATTTGTTTTCCTCTAAGTGCAATTTTACACCAATTCGACTTTTCAGTCATTTATTTTCCGAGCATTTTTGCGTATTTATTGATAATTGCCCAAGTCGTTTTGTCGGTGTCGAAGACGGAGTTTAAGCCTTGTTCTTCCATTGGCGGATCGCCCATTAGGTCGTCGCCTTTTTTCCAGAAAGGTTGGTTTTTGATTGGTCGCGCCGTGCCGCCGAATGCCCAGAAGTTTGCTCCGGCGAGGTTGTTTTTGCGGGCGAGAATTGCGAAGATTTTTTCGTAATAATTGTCGCGCAAGGTTGTCGGAGAATTGATTTCAAACGATTGATTATCACGCGGTAAGCCGAATTCTTCGATGACGAGAGGTTTGTTTAATTTTTTGGCGATTGCGAGATGTTCGTTGAGATATTCGGTCATTTTTTCGGCGGCTTGCGGGAAATCTTCGGCGAGTTTTCCGTCTCGAAACCATTGCCAATTTTTTGCCCAGATGTGAATTGTCAGGTAATCAATGTTTTTATCGGCGTGAAGTTGCTCGAAAATTTCCGCGCTTTCCGTGCCGATTCTGCCTTCGTGTCCGACGGCGACGAGATGATTTTTGTCTTTTTTCTTGATTAAAGCGGCTGTGTCGGCGATGAATTTTTTGTAATCTTCGTTTGCGCTTGGGCGCATTGGGCGCGGTTCGTTGGCGAGTTCCCAAGCCATAATTGTTGCATCGTCAATATATTTCTTTTTGCTGAATTTATTGGTGCGGTTCATTACGAGGCTAACTTGTTCATTATAAGCGACTTTGCACGGCACACAGGCATAAAATTGAGCCACCGTATCGCGCAATTCGTCCCACGTCAAACGGCGCGTTTCCATATCTTTCGGAACGCGATTGTTCCACGTCAAATATTGCTGAAAACCGCCGCTCCATTCCCAATTATTGCTAAAAAAAATCACGGCTTTCATATCGCGTTTGCTCATTTCAAAAAGCAATAAGTCTAATCCTTCCAATACTTCCGTGTTAAACTTCCCTTGCACAGGTTGAAGCGGCGGCACGATTCGTTCGACACCGTTAATCATTCCCGCGCCTTCCGCGCCGGCAATAACGCGCAAGTTCGTAACGCCGTTTTTTTTCAAAAAATCAAGTTCTTTACGAAGCCTTTCCGCGCCGCGTTTTTTGTCTTTTTCCAAACCTAAAAATGAGCCATACCAATAATTTGCGCCGATAAAATAATACGGATTTTTGCCGATAAAAAGTTGTCTGTTTTTGACGCTGACAAACGGCGAATGATGCGCGAACCCGCTTAAAGAACAAATTACGAGCAAAATTAAAGTATTGAAAAAATTCCTGATTTTCATAACTTCATTATAGTTTTAAATTACTCTGAGAAGAAATGTAGCAGAACAGGAAGCGATAACGACTCGTTACTGTGAAATAAGTTTTTTTTAATTATTTTGCCTGCGAAATACACGAAACAAACGAAATGTATTAGAATTACTTTTCGCGGCTTTCGTATATTTCGCAGGCAATTTTTTAATGAAAAACCATCTTTTTTCACAAACTCCGCAAGGGCTTAACGTCGTCGCAATCGGCGGCGGCAACGGACTTTCGACGCTACTTTCGGGTTTGAAAAGATTCGTTAAAGCGTCGGAGATTGAACCCGTTTGGCTTGAAAGTTTAGCGGCGATTGTCGCAGTTTCGGACGACGGCGGAAGTTCGGGCAGATTGCGCGATGAATTGCAGATGCTTCCGCCGGGTGATGTGCGAAATTGTATGGTTGCGCTTTCGGAAGATTCTCTGACGCTTTCAAAACTTTTTCGCCATCGTTTTCGCGGCGACGGTGATTTGGGCGGACACAGTTTCGGCAATATTTTTCTCGCGGCTTTAACCGAAATCACGGGCGATTTTGCCGAATCGGTGAGAATTTCATCGGAAATTTTAGCGAGCAAAGGTCATATTTATCCGGCAACCAACGCAGATGTGCATCTGGCGGCTGAATTAAAAACGGGTGAAATCGTGCGCGGCGAAACGAATGTTGCAAAAGTCGGACATCAGATAAAACGTCTTTATCTCGAACCCGAAAATTGTCGTCCGTTGCCCGAAGCACTCGCGGCGATTGGTGAAGCTGACGTAATAACAGTCGGTCCCGGCTCGCTCTGGACATCGCTTTTGCCGCCGCTTTTGGTTGAAAATGTTGCCGAAGCGATTGGCAAAACCGATGCCGTAAAAATTTTTGTCTGCAATCTGATGACGCAACCGGGCGAAACCGACGGACTTTCTGCCAGAAGACATCTTGAAATCATCAGCCAATACGCGCCCGAAATTGAATTTGATTATGTCATCGTCAATAATCGTCCGATTAGCGACGAACAACTTTCACGTTATACCGACGAAGGCGCACAGCAAATTGGCGTTCACGGCTCGATTTCGCCTGTTTCAGTCGAAGGCGCGGAAATCGTTTCCGGCAATCTCTTGGACGAAGGCGAAAAGGTGCGCCACAATCCCGAAAAACTAGCGCAAGTCATTCTGCTCTGCGCCCAGCAAAAAAGTAGGCAGTAGGCAGTAGCAGTCAGCAGTTAAATCAAGGAATTTGACTGCTGACTGCTACTGCCTACTGCCATCTATTTGCCGATGTCGGCGAGCATAATGCTGCTAGCGTTTTGGTCGCGTTGGGCGTAGAGAATTGTTTTGCCGTTGGGCGCGGCGGCAAGTCCGGGGTAAATCCAAATCGGCGGTTGGTCGGTTGAATAAATTTCTTTTAATTTTTTGTCGGCAAACCCGAAAAACATTATTTTGTAAGGCGCGTTTGATGAACGGGCGACGTAATAAATTCCTTGATTGGTCGTCGTCCAATAACGCCAATAGCCTGCTTCGGCAAGTTCAGCGACAGGCGTTTCCGCGCCGCCTGCGCTCGAAATTTTCCAAATTCCCGAAACTCCGCGAACTTTTGTAAAGTAAATTTCCGCGCCGTCGGGCGAGGCAAAAGATTCAAAAGCACCGTTTTTCGTCATCTGTTCGGGCGCACCGCCTTCGATTGAAATTTTCCAAAGCTGATAATCGCCCGCCCGGTTCGAGGCGAAGTAAATGGCGCGTCCGTCTGCGCTCCACGCCGGCAAAACTTCGCGTGATTCCGGCGTATTCGTCAGATTTCGCGGTTTGCCGCCGTCAATCGAAACAACAAAAATATCGCCGTTGCCGCCAACTTGCGCGTCATAGGCGACCGATTTTCCATCAGGCGAAAAACGCGGACTGCCCGCCGCATTCGGCGAATCGGTCAATTGGCGTTGATTTTTTCCGTCTGCGTCCGCCGTCCAGATTTCGTATCTGCCCGTGCGGTCTGAAGCAAAAACGATTTGCTTTGCGTCCGGCGAAAAATGCGGACTGTGATCGGCGCGGCTCGAAGCGATTAATGATTGCGGATTGCGGATTGCGGATTGCGGATTTGATTTTTGATTTCCGGTTAATCCCAAATCCCAAATGTTCGTGTCGCTCGATTCTTCGACGAATGCGATTGTTTGTCCATCGGGTGAAATTGCCGGATGCGCCGTGTTTTTGCCGCCGGTTGCAATCAATTCCGGTTCGCCGCCCGAAGCCGAAACACGCCACAAGTTCGGTTGATTGTTTGAGCGGTGCGAAACG
The DNA here is from genome assembly GCA_031409875.1 of Acidobacteriota bacterium. GTDB lineage: Bacteria > Acidobacteriota > Blastocatellia > Pyrinomonadales > Pyrinomonadaceae > CALMEH01. The sequence goes on from JANNYB010000087.1 coordinate 16,895, forward strand.
AAAATTATTGAATCATCGCCGTTGAAAGCCGCGCCGCGAATCGCGGTTTTGTCGAATGTCAGTTGCCGCACTTCGCCGCCTGCCGCGTCAATCATAAATAATTCCTGCTCGACCGTTCCCGAATTGCGGACAAAAGCAATTTGTTTGCCGTCGGGCGAAAAACGCGGCGCATCATCGCTCGAAAATTCCGGCGGCGCGGTCAAACGGCGTTTCGCGCCCGTCGCCATTTCAATCAGAAAAACGCCTGTTTGTTTGCCGTCCGTGTCAATCGCGGCGAGAATTTTGCCGTCGGGCGCGAAAGAAATGCTCGTCCAAACCGAATTAAGATTTGTCAATTTGCGCTCTGCGCCGCCGAAAGCCGGAACGATGAAAACCTCGCTGTGGTCGGCAAACGAGCGCAGAAATGCGATTGATTTTCCATCGGGCGCGAATGTCGGATAGATTTCGTCTGCGGCGTTTGCCGTCAACCGGATGGACTCGCCCGCGCCGACGAGTTTGACGTAAATATCCAAATTATCGCCCGCGCCGCCGTTCCAAGCAAACACGATAAATTTCCCGTCGGGCGAAAAAGCCGGCATTGTTTCACGCCCCGCCAAACCGGAAAACGGCACGACGCGGGAAACCATAATCGTTTTCGGTTCGCTTTTTTTGAGGAAAAATTGATAGACGGCGAAACCGATTACCGCGATTGCGATTGCGCCGAAGGCAAACCATTTTTTCTTGTCAGAACCGCCTGCGGTAGCGGGCGGTTGAAGTTGAGCGTTTGAAATAATAGTCGGCGAGTCGAATTGTCGAATTAAACCACCCGCTACCGCAGGCGGTTCTGACAGCGACAGCGTTTCCTCAATCTCGATGTTAGTCAGAGCGTTTTCGATTTTCCGCACGGCGGGCAGAAAACGATAGCCGCGTTTCGGCAGTGTTTCGATAAATTTTTCCACGCCGAGTTTTTTTCGCAGAAACGAAATATTGCGCGTCAGCGTTGCTTCTTCGACGTAAATTTCCTTCCATACCGCATCGAGCAAATCTTCTTTTTCAACGATTGTTCCGGCGCGTTTTATCAACACAAAAAGCACTTCAAATTCCTTCGGCGTGAGCGCAACAAGTTCATCGCCACGCCACAGACGGCGTTTTTTCGCGTCGAGCCGAAACTCGCCGAATTCGTATAACTCGTTTGGTTGGTTGTCTTTCACCGTTTCCGAAATTCTTTCCGAAAAAATTTCCGCGATTCTTTCAGGACTTTTCGTTTGATTTCGATTTAAATTCGGGATGCCGGAAAAAATTATCACGAATAAATTGAAGTTTAGCCGAATCGAGATGGAAATCAAACGCAAAACCGAAATCACGGTGGCAAGGCAGACTTTCTGCTGATTTGCCCGAATTCGCCGGACGAAATTCTGCCGGGAGAAAATCTATGAAAATTGAAGAAAATTATTTGATGATAAAATCGGCGCGGCAAATGCGCGGCGGATTTTGGAGTTTTTTGTTAATTTGCGTCGGGTGTTTTTGTTGCATAGCGGCGAATGTCCGGGCGCAGAATTCGGACAAAAACGAAGGCGGTCAAATCGCCGCTGCGCCACAAGCATCGGGAAATTTCAGCAATGTTACTCCGATTAACATTCCGAACATCGGCGGCGCATCGTCGTCAATCACGGTTTCGGGCATCGCCGGTGCGGTCAGCAAATTGACCGTTACGCTCAACGGAATTGTTCACGTTACGCCGTCGGATTTGGATTTTTTGCTGATTGCGCCCGGCGGCAGACAACTGGTTATTTTGTCGGACGCGGGCGGCGCGTTTCCGCTTGCCGATTCGATTGTTCGTTTGTCCGACACGAATGCGGTGCGCGTTCCCGCGACAAGTTCCATCGGCAACGGCTTGGTTGATTACAAACCGACCAATTACGGCAGCTTCGATACTTTTACGGGCATTGCCGGATTTCCGCCGTCGGTTGCGCCCGGCGGCTTTGAAACGCTTTCGTCAATTTTCGATTTTGGCGACCCGAACGGAGTCTGGACATTAATCGTGCAGGACGACACTTCGGGCGGCAACGGCGCAAATTCGCGGCTCGCTCGCGGCTGGTCTTTGCGAATCGAAACGCCCGAAACGCTGATTGTTAATTCGTTCAATGACGTTAATGACGGCGTTTGCAATACAAGTCATTGCAGTTTGCGCGAAGCCGTCGAAATTGCGACGAACGGCAGCGAAATCAAGTTCGGCGCAGGATTCGGCGGCGGAGTTGTCGTTCTGGGCGGAACGAATTTGCAAATCAATAAAAGACTGACGATTTCCGCGCTCGATTTCAACGGGCTGAAGGTTGCGATCAGCGGAAACGACCGGAGCGGCGTAATTTTTATTGATCCAGCCGGAGATTTAACACTCAATAATATCGGAATCGTCGGCGGACTTTCCCCTCAATCGGGTGCCGGAATTTTTAACAGCGGAAAACTAACGATGAACGGTTGTCTGGTCAGAGGCAACCGGATTAGTGCCGTAAATTCGGGATTAATTACCAACGGAGCCGGAATTGCGAGTTTCGGGATTTTGCGGTTGACGACAACGGTTGTCGAACAAAACGACATCGAATCCGAATTTACTGATTCGCAGGGAGCCGGAATTTTCTTAAATCAAACGCCGGGAATTCCGCAGGACGCTCAAATAATTTCTTCTGTCATCCGCAACAACCGGATTCGCTCGCTTAGTGGAATTTCAACTGCCGTTTTAAACGGCGGCGGGCTGGCACTCTTACCGCAAACCAAAGCGACAGTTATTGATTCAACCATCAGCGACAATTTCGCCAAGTCGAAAGGCGGCGGAATCTTTATTGATCAGGGCGACGTAACTTTAATTAACACGACGCTCGCCAACAATCTGGCTCTGAGCGGCAGTGCAATCGAGAATACGCCATTTACGAGCAGCAAACTGCTCGCCGTTAATTCGACCTTTGCCTTCAATTTTACGCCGCAAGGCTGCGCGATAAACGGTGTCGGCGGAACTTTCATTCTGAAAAATTCGCTCGTTTCCAACAACGGTTTCTGCGATGTGGACACCGCCGTTTCGCAGGGAAATAATTTGTTTCGCAATGCGCGTTCAGTCGTTTTACAGCCGAGCGATGTGGTTACGCAGACTGCCGGACTCGGCGCATTCGGCGATAACGGCGGAATCGTGCCGACCGTTCCTTTGCTTTCCGGTTCGCCGGCAATCAACACCGGCAGCGAGTGCGTTACGTTCGCGCCGCAAAACGGCGGCTGTTCACCGATTCGGCTATTTAACGATGCACGATTTCTGCCGCGCAAATCCGGCAGCGGCGTGGACATCGGCGCGTTTGAATTACAACTCGCGCCGTCTGCCGCTTTAGTGTCGGTTTCGGGCAGAATTCTCGCGCCCGACGGAATTGGTTTGCGAAACGCCCGCGTCGTCTTGACCGACAGCGGCGGCAATACGCAGAGTGCGCTGACCGGATCATTCGGCTACTTCCGTTTTGAAGAAGTTCCGGCAGGCGAAACGATTGTCATTTCTGTCATCTCGAAGCGTTTTCAATTTCAGCCGGAAGTCATTTTCATCAACGAAAATATAGAAGATTTAATTTTGACCGCCGTCGTGCAATAAAATGGCTCGGATTGGTCAAAGTTTTCAACGTATTTCCGAAATTATGACGTTTGCGTCTTTGCGCCGTCGCGTCTTTGCGTTAAAATTTTTCTGAGTTTATGGAAAATCTCTCAAACGCACAAAAAACGCTTGACGTTTTGATTTTAGCCGCCGGATTGGGAACGCGGATGCGCTCGGATTTGGCAAAGGTTTTGCATCAGTTGGACGGTCGTCCGCTGATCGCGCACGTTTGCCGGACAGCCGCCGCGCTTGCGCCGCGCAAGGTTTTTGTCGTTATCGGTCATCAAGGCGAAGACGTGAAACTTGCGGTTTTGGACGAATTGGACGAGCAGCACGCCGAATTTGTCTGGCAAAAAGAACAGCTCGGCACAGGACACGCCGTAAATTCGGCGCGTGAATTTCTTGAAAACGAAGATTCGACGTTGTTGGTTCTTTCGGGCGACGTGCCGATGATTCGCGCCGAAACTCTTGCCGCATTAATTCAGCAACATCACGCGCATCGCGGCAAAGGCGCGGTTTGCACGATTTTGACCGTCAAACTCGAAGACCCGACAGGCTACGGGCGCGTTGTCCGCACGGAAGAAGGTTTGTTTGAAAAAATAATCGAACAGAAAGACGCAAGCGACGAAGAAAAACGAATCAAAGAAATCAATTCGGGCATTTATTGTTTCGACACGCGCAAACTTTTTTCCTCGCTTTCCGAAGTCAAAAACGAAAACGCGCAAGGCGAATATTATCTGACCGACGTTCCCGCACTTCTGAGCGTTTCAGGCGAAGCCGTTTCGCTTTATCAACACCACGACGCGCACGAAATCGAAGGCATCAACAACCGCGCTCAACTCGCCGATATGGAAAGAGTTTTGTGTCGCCGAACGATTAAAAAAATGATGCTCGATTACGGCGTTTCGTTTATTGATCCGAAAAATTCTTACGTCAGCGAACAAGCCAGCATCGGGCGCGATACGGTGATTTATCCGAATGTTACCATCGAAGGCGAAAGCTCGATTGGCGATGGTTGCACGATTCGTTCGGGAACGCGCATCACGAATTCGCGCATCGGACGCGGCGTTGAAATTTTAGACAATTGCGTCATTACCGATTCGGAAATTTCCGACAGATGCACCGTCGGACCGATGGCGCATCTACGCGGAAAAGCGAGAATGGAAGAAAAAGCCAAAGTCGGAAACTTCGTCGAATTAAAGAAAACAATTCTCGGCAGAGGCTCGAAAGCCAGCCATTTAACTTATCTCGGCGACGCAACCATCGGCGAAAATTCAAACATCGGCGCAGGCACGATAACTTGCAATTACGACGGCAAAAACAAACACGCGACAACCATCGGCAATAACGTCAAAATCGGTTCGGACACAATGCTCATCGCGCCCGTAAAAATCGGTGATAACTCGGTTACAGGCGCGGGAAGTGTTGTCAATAAAGATGTTGAACCAAATAAATTAGTCATCGGCGCACCTGCGAAAGTAATTAAAAATTTGAATGAAGAAACAAATTCTACCAAAGAATAAATCTGTGATAAAATCAATTTCGGGAAGGTGAAACTCCAATGACTAAAAAAGCTAAAATCGCCAAAGAAATAGAAATCAAACGCCCCGAACGAATGAAACTTTCAGCAGAAGAATCGTTAAAACGTATGAAAGATTTCGACAAACGAAAGGAGCAATTCATTGCCGCTATCCGTAAAAGCAAGGATTGAAGTTTATTTGCCCGATTTGCCGAAAACCGTCTATCAAGAATTACTGCAAACCTTTACCGCAGAATTTACGACAGCTTTTGGCGGTTGCACGATTGTTCGCGGACTCGATGGCAATTATCTGTCAAAATTCGGACAAATAATTCCCGACCGCATCAATCTTATCTACACCGATACGCCTTTTGATTTTCAAGAAAATTTTTCCGCAATTTCAAATTATACCGACAAACTCCGCAAAGCCGCTTTCGAGGCTTTGGAAGAAGAAGCGATTTTAGTTGTCGCTTGGCAAGTTTATCATTCGGTTTGAGGTCAATTTATGAAAAACCAAATCATAATCATTCTATTTCTGCTGACGGCTTTCTGCGCCGCGCCCGTTTTCGCGCAGAAAAATAGCAAAAAGGAAAAACCGAACTTTAGCGGAATGTGGGAAAGCAGTCAAACCATAGTTTATGGTTTTGAAAGTTCTAAGGCATTTACCGAAATTACCTCTAAAATCCTTATTGAGCATAATGACAATATTTTCAAAAAAACTATTACACACATATCCGAGTATTTAGATGAAAATAAAAAATTAATCAAAAGAAAAGAAGAAATTATTCCTTCGCAGACTTTTTATCTTGATGATCGCGGTGAAATTAATCTTGGTGAAGATAACGAAAGTGTTGAAAGTTCTACAAAATGGGATGGTAGGATAATTGTTTTTACTTATAAATTAAAGTATGAAAAAGACCGATATTTGGTTTCTGAATATTCTCTTTCTAAAAAGGCAGATGGATTGACTGTTTTTACTAAAATGTTAAAAAAGCAGACCAATCCTAAAAATGATAAGAAACCTAAACTTGTTCTGCTTTCGAGTTGGATTACAGGTTACAAAAAAGTTATTGAATAACCTTTAAAATTATTATGTGTGGAATTGTTGGATACGTTGGAAATAAACAAGTTGTGGTAAAATATTTTTCTGCCGGAACTTCCTGAAAATATGGCAAAACTCTTTCTGATTGAAGAATATTTAAGTTTTCGTGAATCTCTGCAATTTACCAAAAAGCTAAAAAATTATCTTTCGGATGAAAATTATTTTGAACTGCAAGAATTTCTTTTAGCTAATCCGACAAAAGGCGATATAATTCAGGGCGGAAGCGGTTTGCGGAAAATCCGTTGGCGTTCAAAAGGGAAAGGAAAAAGCGGCGGTTTTCGGATAATTTACTATTTTGCAAACGCGCAAGGTTATATTTATTTTTTGGACATTTACGCCAAAAACGAAAAGGAAAATTTAAGCAAAGACCAATTGAAAGAATTGTCCGAATTAGCAAAAGAGTGGTTAAAACAATGAACGAGAAAGATTTTAATGAGTTAAAACAAAGCGTCGTCGAAGTCGGCTTGATGATGCGCGGCGAACTCGCGCCCGACCGCGAATTCAAGTTAAAAAAGAACAAAAAAAAGTCGGAAAATTTTGAAACTTGGGCAATTTGCGTTTCCCGCGAAGACGATGAATTGGTGCCGCTGAAACTTTATCAAATCGAAGTTTATCCGCATCTTTCAAAAGTCGCTGTCAAAGACGAATCCGGCGAAACACTCGTTTGCCCGCAAGACTATTTTTTGCCCGTTAAATTCAAAGAAAAAGTTACCGATTATCTGAAAAAAGTCGCTTGAAAAGCTATGAAAAATCGAATCATTATTAGTTTATTTCTGCTGACAGCTTTCTGCGCCGCGCCTGTTTTCGCGCAAGACAAATCGAAGGATTTAATAATCGTGGAATATGCAAAACTTAAAGAAAAGTTTTTTGTTTCACAAGAAAAACAGTGCGAAATTTATGACAATGATGACGTTGCGGGCAAACCGATTAGCTTAAATATTGTCAACGCAGACATTCGTGATGTTTTGAAAGAGGTAACAAAGCAAATCGGTGTCGAGTTTGAGATTGATAAATCAGTCGGACAGGTTTTAATTACCGGAACTACTGAAGGCTCGTGGAATTCTGTGCTTAGTTGGCTTCTTGCATCTTACGGATTAGAGGCGCAAAAACAATGTCCTGTTCTTCGCATCGTGAAACTTGATAAAACTCTTGCAGAACAGAAAATTAGAGGAATCGGTTTGGATAAATCTCCTCTTTTCACGGAAGTCATAAAATTAAAAAATTTAAAATTGAATTATATTGCAAAGAAAACTGCTTCCTGTAATGTAGAATTTGAAGAAAATACAATAAGATTTGCTGAAATATTTAAAGTTTTTCTTACACGCCGAGGCGCGATTGAGATTGATACCCGTGGAAACTCTCTTTTCATAACTGATAAGAAAGATAGAGCTAAACTTATTTCGGATTTTGTAAATTTTTTAGACGATTCGGGCTTTACATTGGAAGAATTGGCGAATGAAATCGCTTTTGAGATTGAATAAAATTTTATGTGTGGAATTGTTGGATACGTTGGAAATAAACAAGTTGTGCCGTTGATTATTGACGGTTTGCGGAAGTTGGAATATCGCGGATATGATTCGGCGGGAATTGCGGTGGTTGATGAAAACAATCATCTTTCGTTGCGTCGTGCGGAAGGAAAACTTCGGAATTTGGAAGAAGCGATTCGGTTGAATCCTTTGGACGGAAATTACGGCATCGGGCATACGCGCTGGGCGACGCACGGGCGACCGACTGAGGAAAACGCGCATCCGCATCGTGATTGCACGGGCAGAATTGTCGTTGTGCATAACGGCATTATCGAAAATTATTTGACCTTAAAAGAGATGTTGCGCGAAAAAGGACACGAATTTAAAACCGAAACCGATACGGAAATCGTCGCGCATCTGATTGAGGAAATTATCAAAACCGACGGCGTAAGTCTTGAAGAAGCCGTGCGAAAAACCGTTCAGCAATTACGCGGAATTTTCGCGCTTTCGATAATTTCGGCAGACGAGCCGGACACGATTATTTCGGTGCGCGAAGGTCCGCCCGTCGTGATTGGTTTGGGTGACGGCGAGTTTTTTGTCGCATCGGACATTCCGGCAATTTTGCAACATACGCGAGATATTTTTTATCTCGGCGAAAAGGAAATCGCCGTGCTGACGAAAGATTCGGTGCGCGTTACGGATTTTGACGGAAACGTCGTCGAACCGAAACTGCATCGCATTACTTGGGACCCGATTGCGGCGGAAAAAGGCGGTTTCAAACATTTTCTGCTCAAAGAAATTTACGAACAGCCGCGAGCCGTGCGCGATACTGTTCGCGGGCGAGTTTCGCTCGATACAGGCAAAATTTATCTCGAAGAAATGGACATTTCCGAAAGCGAGTTTCAAGGCTTAACGTCAATAAAAATCGCCGCTTGCGGAACTTCTTGGCACGCCGGAACTGCGGCGAAATATATTCTCGAAGAACTCGTGCGAATTCCGGTCGAGGTTGATTACGCATCGGAATTTCGTTATCGAAATCCGGTTTTGCGCGAAACTGATTTGCTCATCGTCATCTCGCAATCGGGCGAAACTGCCGACACAATTGCGGCAATGCGCGAAGCAAAACAAGCCGGATGCAAAGTTTTAGCGATCTGCAACGTGCAAGGTTCGATGATTACACGCGAAGCCGACGGCACGATTTTGACGCACGCCGGACCTGAAATTTCGGTCGCTTCGACAAAAGCATTTACGTCGCAAATTATCGCGCTTTACATTTTTGCGCTTTATCTCGGCGAACTTCGCGGAATGATTTCGCCTGAACAAGCGATAAAATACGCGCAGGAATTAATCGAATTACCGCTCAAAATCGAACAAATTTTGAGCGATTCAGATTCGATTGAAGAAATGTCGAAAGAGTTTTTCCGTTCGCAAGATTTTCTATATCTTGGGCGCGGCATCAACTTCCCTGTTGCTTTGGAAGGCGCATTAAAGCTCAAAGAAATTTCGTATATTCACGCCGAAGGTTATCCGGCAGGCGAAATGAAACACGGACCGAATGCGCTGATTGACGAAAAGCTTCCGGTCGTCATCGTCAATACACGCGAAAGCGGAAACGCGGCTTCAGAATTGCGCTACGAAAAAACGCATTCAAACATCGTCGAAGTAAAAGCCCGCGACGGAATTATTTTTTGCGTCTTAACCGAAGGCGATAAAATGAGTTCGGTCGTGTCCGATTACGTCATCGAAATCCCCGAAGCATCGGATTTGCTTGCGCCGATTCTCTCAATCGTGCCGTTGCAATTGCTCGCATATCACATCGCCGTCCGGCGCGGTTGCGACGTTGACCAACCGCGAAACTTGGCGAAATCCGTAACGGTGGAATAAACCAAAACTAACCGCGAAAAACGCGAAAGTAAATAAAAAAATCTTTCGCGGCTTTTCGCGTTTTTCGCGGCTAAAATATTTCTTTTATTGAAACAATTCGGGCTTGACCTCGCCGTTGAATTCAAAGCGCGAGATGTCAATTTTCCATTCGTATTGGTTTAATCTCGAAGGTGATTCGAGCGTGTAATCGAGTCGGTAACTTGTCGGCAGAGTTAGTCCGCTGATTGGTTTGTGGTTGCTGAAATCTTCGATTAGTTTGTAGCGAAGTCCGGAAACTCTGCCTTCTTCGGTAATAGTTGTTAGCGGTTGGGTTTCCTGATAATAAATTGTGCGGACATGGCGGAAGGTTTGCGTGTCGAAAAACATTTTGATAGTCAAACCCGAACCGTCGCGCAAGACACAGCGCAAGACGTGGGTTTCCATCTCGCCGATTTTTTCCGTGCCTTTGTATTCAAATTTGCTGAAGCGTTTTTTTGCATCGAGCAACGCCCAATTTGACGTTAAAACGCCGCCGAAAAGTCCTTGTTTGACGATTTCTTTGTAACTGTTGACGAAATCGCCGAGAGCCGAGCGTTTTGATTCGGTAACAAAAGGAATGTTGAAACCTTTGCCATCGTAGCCGATATGTTCCCGCGAATAATCTGCCGCTGTCATCGTTTCAAAATTCATCTGAAGCACCAATTTTTCGCCCGATGAAACTAAGTATCCTTTGCCGATGACATTCGTATCAATCGCGGAATTTATCTTTCGCGCCTGCGATTTGCCTTGAAAAAGTCGCGTTTTGACGGCGGCAATCGCGTCGCTGGTGCCGATTGATTCGAGATGTTTGGCGATGATTTCTTCCGGCTTCATTTTGCCTTTGTCTTGCGCCGTTGCCAAAACCGCAGAAACCAAAAATATCATCGATAAAATACCGAAAAATTTAAATTTCATTGTCTTAAAATCTCCTGAATTTAATTTTTTGAAGCGCAATGAATCTATCAAAAAAACCGAATGAGAACAAGGAGCGGTAGCGACTTGGCAAAACCGATGCCCAGCCAAGTCGCTACCACTTTATTCAAAACCGATTTTTACCGCATAAGTTCCGGTTTTATTTTTTTCCCATTCTTTGCGTCCGCTGATTTCAAAGAGTTCTTCGCCGTCATATTTTTTCGTTACGCTGAACAGAACTTTGTCTTTTTCTTGGTCTTTTAGAAATTCGTCCGCTTTGTCAATTAAGTCTTCGATTTTGACTTTGCTTTTGATAACGCCCGTAATCACGCCCGGCACGGGAAGCAAATCAATCGGATTAAAGCCTGACATTTTCAGGGCTTCGATGAATTCCGGCAAAACATTATCTTTCAAAAAATCCATCAACGAAGCGTCGTGAACGTCTATGAATTGAACACCGACGGATTGCAATTTGCCGCTGATTTCGATGATTTTGTAATCGTCTTCGCCAAAATTTCCCTCGCCCGCACGCATCGGCAAAATATTTAATTCAACCGAATCGCCGAGGTCATTGCCTTCAGGAAAAAATCCGTCTTTGCTCGATTTTCGCCATTGCCATTGCCCTTCCGCAGGTTTTGTTACGATAGCCGTTTTTGTTTTTCTGCCGTCTTTATAAACGATATAGAAAACAAGGCGAAAATTGCGCTTGCTGCTGCCCGATGAATATTTCGGAAACGTGATGCCTTCGATTGTCAGTGTTTGTTTTGTCATAGATTTTTTAATTGATGTTTTATGCAGAAACCCGCACGAAGTAAGCGTGTCTTGCCGAAATCACACTTACTTCGTGCGTGTTTCTACATTTAATGATTCGTAAAGTTTTTTTAATTCGCGCAAATGCGCTTCGATGCTGAAATTGTCTATCGCAAATTGATATGCACGATTTGCCAAATCTTCGCGCCCGTTTTTGTCTTTGAGCAATTTGATAATTTTTTCGCTCAACATTTCATCATTTTTCACCTCAAAAACTTCCGCATATTTGCCGTTTGCAGATGCTTCGAGAAGCGGTTCGATGTCGGAAACAATCATCGGAACTTTCGCCAACATCGCTTCCGAAACCGCAATCGGCAAGCCTTCGTGAAGCGACGAAAAAACAAAGACATCGAGCGCGTCCAAAACATCGGGAATATCATTTCTCACACCGAGAAAATGGACTTTTTCGATAATTTTATGTTTAATACAAAAGTTCATACAATCGGCAAATTTATCTTCCGCACCGTCTTCGATTTTCCCTGCAAAAACACAATGCGCGTTTGGAATTTCGGCAAAAACTTTCGGCAGAGATTTTACCAAAGTCAATTGATCTTTGCGTTCGGCACGATAAAAGTTTCCGACCATTCCGATAATCAAAGCGTTTTCGTCTAAATTCAATTCTTCGCGCAAAGATTTTCCGCTCGGTTTCAATCTTTTTTCGTCCGCGCCGTTGTAAATCACTCTGAAATTCGCCGTGTCGAGTTTATCTTTTTCCGCGTGCCATTTTCGCAAACCTTCGCTGACAACGATGTTTGCGTCCATTCGCGGAATCAAAAACTTCATCGTCAGACGATTTTTTTTATCCGTCAAAAAGCCTTGAAAACTCAAAACTTTCTTAACATTTTTCAACGAATGCGTCGCAAAATATGCGTGCAAACCTTCGACCGCTTGATAGCTGTGAACAATTTCGATTTCGCGTTCTTTGATAATTTTCCGCAACTGCGAAGCCAAATATAAATCGAGCGGAAAACGCCGATTCAGCTTAATAATTTCTACGCCCGATTTCACAAAATCCGCTTCCAACGCGCCGCCCTGAAGCGTCGCAAACGTCAAATCAAGCCCGAATTCTACCGCATTTCGGCAAACATCCAAAACCTGCGTTTCCGCGCCGCCGCGACTTAATGTGTCGAGAATGTGTAAAACTTTCATAGTTTTAAATTCCAGATTCCAGATTCCAAATTCCAAATTGAGTCCGAAATCCGAAATCCGAAATCTGGAATTTGGAATCTGGAATTTGGAATCTGGAATTTGGAATCTGGAATTTGGAATCTTACAATACTATTGTGTCAAAAATATCCGTTCTCGTTCCATCATACAATCACGCGCCGTTTGTCGAACGGACGTTGCGCTCAATTTTCGCGCAAACGCTTGCGCCGAAAAAATTGTTGGTCATTGATGACGGCTCAAAAGATAATTCTGCTGAAATTATCGCACAAGTTTTGAAAGATTGTCCGTTTGAAAACGAATTTATTGCGCGTGAAAATCGCGGTCTTTGTGCGACTTTGAACGAAGGCTTTGAAAAAACAGACGGCGAACTTTTTGCTTATCTCGGCTCTGATGATTTATGGTTGCCGACATTTTTGGAAAAGCAAATCGCGCTGTTAAATGGACGAAACAAAGCAGTTTTGGCTTTCGGGCATAGTTTTTGGATTGACGAAAACGAGCAAATTCTCGCCCGCACCGATGATTTTACCGAATATGCCGACGGCGATGTTTTGCCGATGCTTTTGCAAGGCGAAATTTTTTCCAGCCCAAGCGTCGTTTATCGCCGAAAATCTTTGGAAAAACATTGTTGGAACGAAAACGCACGACTCGAAGATTACGAACTTTATCTGAAACTTGCGGCGGACGGCGAATTTGCGCTAAATAAAGAAACATTGTGCGCGTGGCGGCTTCACGGCTCAAACACGAGCGGCAATACATCTCTGATGCTCGAAGAAATGCTCGCCGCGCAGATTCGCCTTGCCGACGAGTTAAAAATCAGCCGCGAAGAACTCGCCGAAATTCAAACAAAAGTTAAATTCAATGCCGTAGCAAATCTCATCCGCCACGGAAATCGCCGCGAAGCCGCGTGGCTTTTTCTGCAAAACCTAAAAGGCGCAAAATCGTCTGCCGAAATCGCCAAAATGCTTTTCCGGCTTTCAATTCCAAACACTATTTTCCAATGGAACAGAACCCGCAAAAGCCGCAAAGCGATTGAAAAACACGGCAAATTGGAGATTTGACTGGAGCGCGAGCGTCCCCGCTTGCAATGAGCGTTTGCTTCAAACGCGAAAAAGCGTTTGTATTACTTCAACTTGATTTCAACTCAAACGCTTGTTCGCGGTAAAAAACACCTCTCATTGCAAGCGGGACGCTTGCGCTCCAGTCATTTCACTTCAAATTTTAACGGCGCAATCGTCGCTTGCGCTTCGGGATTGTAGTAATCATAAACAACGGAAGCCGGAGTGTTTGCGTTGATGCCATAGCGCGGGCGGAATTTGAAATTAAATTTTGTGCCGCCGGGTTTTGACCAAAGATAGACGACGATTCTATCGGGCAAAACTTCATATTTGCTTAAGCTCCAATCGCTGCCGTTAAAGGCTTTTTCCAAACTTTCACGCGAAACGTCTGCGCCCGGCGGCGTGCCGATTTCCGCGAGAATCATTCCCCAATATTGTGTTCCAAGTCGTTCTGCTTCAACCGAACAATTTATTTCGTCCATAATCGCGGCAGATTGCTTGTCGCATTCATATTTCAAGCGAAAAAATTTGCTCGAAAGATCGGCTTCCGCCCAATCAATGTAATGCGTCGAAACGATTTGCGCCATCAGCGTCGAAGCGTTTGAACTCGTAATGTCCAAACGATTTGCGCTTGATAATTTGTCCGACAAATCTAAAATTATCGGCTCGATTTGGTCTGCCGCAATCGTCAAATCTTTCAATTTTTCGCCGTTCAACGAGATTGAAACCGTCTGATTTTGACCTTCGGAAAGCGTGGCGAGAAATGCTTTCAAGACGTTAATTGTCGTCTGCGTCGAATACCAAACGCCGTAGCGGTCTTTGTTTTTGAGCAGGTAAAAAACAGCTTTGGCAGTTTGGTCTTGGGACTTTTGACTTTTGACTTTGGACTGCAAAAGAAACTGCAAAACGACTGCCGTTGTTTCGAGCTTTCCGGTCATTCCCCAACCGTAAAAAGGCGTTGAAGTTTCGAGATTCCAGAAGGTTGCGCCGTCTTCGGTTTTCGCCATTGCGCGAAGTTTTTCGGCAGCGTTTTGCGCGTCTTGCACATTTCCCGCATCGAGCGAAGCCAGCCCGAAAAGCGCAAGTGTATATGGTTCTTCCGCGTCGGTTTGATTTGCTTTTAGATAATTCAAAGCCTTTTGCAAAACGGCTTTATTTGCATCTTTGTCCGCCGCCAAAATCCGCGCAATATAGGCGGTTGAGAGTTTTGTTTGACTCGAATTTCCGCCGCTGTTCTCCCAAGAATGTCGTGTGGTAAAACTTCCGTCCGAATTTTGCTGTGCAACGAGATAATTTTGCGCCCTGCGAAAAACATTTTCGTCAACTTCGATAAACTCCTTCGCTTCCGACAAAAACCGCAAAATATAAGCCGTCAGCGCAGCGTTTGAAGAATCTTTTCCGCCCCAATATGAAAATCCGCCGTCGGCAACCTGATAGCCGAGAAGTCTTTCGTAACCCATTTGCAAAAACTTTTTCGCCTTTATTTCCAATGACTTAGGAATCGAACGCGGCTGATTTTCGCCGCCTTTGGCAAATTTCAAAATCATCAAATTCGGATACGTCGAAGAAGTCGTCTGCTCGCCGCAACCGTAAGGACGGCGGAGCAAACCTTCGACCGATTCGGTAACGTGCGCCAGCAGATTCGGATAAATTTTCAGTTCCGCTTTGTTTGTTTTCGGCAGAGCATTTGACGGATAATTTACGTCAAACGTGGCTGAGTTCGTAAAAAGTTTTGATTGCGTGTTCACGATTTCCTGTCCGTTCGGGCGCACCGTAACAGGCTTTTCAATCGCGTCCGAATCCGTGTCGGCAATCGCCGTAACGCGCTGTTTGCCGTCCGTAATCGGCGAAATCGCTTTGAAACCAAAGATTGCATTTTGCGATGCGTTCGGTTCAACGGCAACTGTCTGAGTTCCCGCGCCTAAAAACGAAAACCAATCGCTCTGCGCCATTTCGACATTGACGTTTTGTTTTGTCGGAGTGTAATTTCTGACCTGCGACGGCAGATAAATTTCGTCGCCTTCGGTCAAAAACTTCGGCGGATCTAAATCTACAAAAAACGGCTGAAACGCTTTGATTTCCTTGCTCGTAACGCCGACTCTGCCTTGTGTGTCGGAAGCAATCGCGTAGATTTTCCAAGTCGTAATGTTATCGGCAAGGCGAAATGTTATCGAAACTTTGCCGTTTTGGTCAGTAACGAGTTCGGGAATCCAAAGCAAAGTTTCGGGAAAATATTCACGCAGACGCGGCGTTGATTTGCGTTCGCTTGTCGGAACATTATTTTCTTTGCCAATTTCGCTGGATTTTGTTACAACTCTGATTGCGCCGCCCGTTGCGCCGCCATATTCGGCTTCATATCCGACTATTCCTGACCGAAACCTCACAAGTTCTTGTCCGTCAATAAGGAAACTGTTTTCGCCACCGCTTGCGCCGTCAATCTGAAAGCCGCCTGAAAGTGGTTCAGGGCGAACATTCGGCGCGATTTTGAGCAATGAACTGAAACTCGTTCCGCTCGGCAAATTTTCGAGAACTTCTCTGTTAATGCTTGTATCAATTTTCGTATCGCTCAAATCAATCGTTGTATTCGTGTCAGCCGTAATATTAACTACCGATTCAGCCCCGCCGACTTCGAGCGTGAAATTTATTTCGCCGATTTTTTCGGAAGCAAGCGCAAAATCATTTAACATCGAAACCTTAAAACCGGACGATTCGACTTTGACGGAATATTTTCCGGGCGCAAGATTTGTTTTCAGATAATTTCCGTTTTCGCCGGTTATCGTTTCGACTGCGGCAAGCGTTTGCGTGTTCGTGATAATCACTTTTGCATTCGGCACAACCGCATTGTTTGCATCAGTTACAATGCCGTAAATCGCGCTTTTGCCGCTTGCAAAAAGTTCTCGCGGCGCAATAAGTTTTTCAGCCGAAGATTTTTCCGAAATCATTCCGGCATAACTGCCGAGCCAAAGGTCGTCCGATTCGTCTTTCTTATCGGCAGACGCGCCCGAACTGCGAATTTCAATCTTGCCGATTTCCCTCGTTACAGGCGTGATTTTCAACATTTCCTTTGACGTTTTTTCAAAACTCACTTTGTCGAAGTTTTGCGTTTGCGCTTCAAATTTCACATAAAACGGGCGATCCCAAGCGTCGCGCAGAGCGTCGAAATCAAAACCGCCGTCGCGCAAAATTTGCTTAAATTCGGCTTCGCTGTTTGGAAAAGTCTTTTTGTCGGCAATAAATTTGCTCAAAATTTCGCTGATTTTCGTGTCAATTATTAAAAAATAATCCGTATAAACCGTCAAAATCGGGTAAGTATCGTAATAATAATCGGTAAATTTTTTGTCTTCGCCGCCGCTTTTGAAGCTAATTGTGAAATTTCGATAATAAACACCGAATTCGATACGATAAGGTTCGCCCCAACGATCTTTCAAATTGTCGAAATTGATGTCTTTTTCCATCAAAGCCGCCCGCAAAGTTTCAATGTCGCGCACGGATTTTCCGGTCTTTTGCGTGTAGGCTTGAACGGCTTCGTTTATCTTCGCGCCTTCTTTGAAAACGTATTGAAAATTCGCGTTCCAAGCCGTAAAATCATCAGCATCGCCAAAGGTTTTGTTCGCGCCCGCCGAGATGATTTCAATCGTATCAGCCCAACGATTTGGCGTAAAACGCGCCCGATAATTGTTTCCCCAAGGATCGCGCAAATTATCAAAATTTACGCCGTTTGCGTTTAAAATTTTCCGGAAAGATTCG
The DNA here is from genome assembly GCA_031409875.1 of Acidobacteriota bacterium. Taxonomy (GTDB): domain Bacteria; phylum Acidobacteriota; class Blastocatellia; order Pyrinomonadales; family Pyrinomonadaceae; genus CALMEH01. The sequence goes on from JANNYB010000087.1 coordinate 34,179, forward strand.
TCGTTCGTGGCGTGTTCGTAGTTTTTATTATGCTGATTCCAAAGCGCGGCTTGAACGCCGATTAATTGATTTCTGACTTGTTCGCCGAAAACATTTTGCAGATTTTCTGCGTAGCCGCTGCTGTAAGTGTTGCGCTCGAAATTCGTATTTGCAAACTGTATTTCGGCGGAAAGTTGTAATTCGTCGGTGATTTTTTTCGGGTCAATTTCGTTCCAGCCGCCTGTTAAACCGCCGAAGTTTTGAAAAATATTTACGCCGCCGAAATTCGCATCGGTGCGGGCGCGTTCTTCGACCGCTTTGTCCAAAATCACTACGCCGAGCGCGGCTTCGGTCTGCTTTTTGTCGGAAGATGAAACCGTAAAATTCATCTGCGCTTCTTCGGCGGGACGAAAAGTTTCTTTATTGGTTTCCGCCGAAATTTGCAGATTTTGCTTTTGGGGAAAAACTACGCCGTTTGAATCTTGAACAGTTTCATTATCCGCGAAAAATGCCGAAACAACCAAGTAATTTTTGAATTCCGGCTTAAACGGCAGACGTAATTCGGCGCGTCCGTTTTTCAATTTCACGCGGCGCGATTCGACGCTCCGTTGCGAACTGAAAACGTCAACAAAAACCGTTTCGTCCTGCTCCGTAGAAATAATTTTAATTTTCAAAGGTTCGCCTTGACGATAAATCGCTTTGTTTGTGCGAACGAAAATTTGCTTTTCGTTGTTGTCAATTCGATAGCCGAAATCGTTTTTTCCCGTGCGTTTTTCCGCGTCGCGGGCGACGGTTTTTATTTCAAAATTTTTGTTATAAACGCCGTCAGCGCGTTCGGGTGCGAAAAATTCAAATTTCCCTGCGCCGAGCGAATTTGTTTTTATCGTGCCGAGCGTTTTTTCTTCCGTTTCGTCTTCGTATTTTCCTTTGATTTCGACATCGCAAACTTCCGCTTTGCCGTCTGCCGCAAAGGTCGAAAGGTAAAATTGTAGCGGTATTTTCGGGTTATTTTCACCGCCTCGCGTTTTGGTCAAATAAATGTGAATCGGCTCACGCGAAACGCGAATGTCAAAGCGTCGTTGCTCGGTTTTATTGGTCGAATCATCGGTAAAATATGCCGCAAAATTTAAGTCTTGAAACTGTTGGTCAGCGTTATTGCGTAAGTTTTCTTGCGCTTCGGTCAAATCAATTTTGGCAAGATATTTTCCTTCCGCGTCCGTTTCTCCTTCGTAAGTTGTTTCTTCACGAATGTCCCATTTTTGCTTGTAATAATCCCAACTTCGCTGACTTTCCTTAACGATTTTAACTTTGCCTTTCGTTACGGGTTTGCCGAAAAGATAAAGCGCGTCAACCGTAATTTCCGCCGTGTTTTGTTCGGGTAAATAAAAATCTTTGTCGGATTTTGTCTGCACGACGAAATTTGGCAAATCATAGCGCGAAACTTTGAAAATCGCTATGCCGCGCTGTTCGGCTTCTTCGTCCGTGGCTTCGATTTTATATTCTCCGAGTTTTGAGTTTGCGGGAATTTGCCATTCGATAGCGGCAATTCCGAAGCGCGAAGTTTTTACTTTTTGGCGGAAAAGCGTTTTGTTTTCTTCGTCTTTTATCGAAAATTCAAAGTCTTTCTCGGCGGCAATCGTCATTCCGGCTTCCGCTTCATTTTTCCGCATTGCCAGCCCGCGAACATAGATTTTTTGTCCCGGTTGATACAGCGGTTTGTCGGTTAGAAAATAGACGAAAGGTTGATTTTCATTGCGGTCTAAATCTTCGCTCGTTGAAATTTTCAAGCCGCCTTTTGTTCCGATCAAAGATATGTCAACGCTCTCGCCCGATTCAAATTTAACGTCCGGCGGAATTTGAAACTGCAAAACGGCATAGCCCGAATCGTCGGTTTTGCCTTGCGCTTTGATAATTAATTCGTCTTCGTCGGATTCGGTTTCGATTTCGATTTTGAGTTCCGCATCAATTTCGACATCGGCAACAGGCGCATTTTTTATCGGATGCAGAGCGCGGACGCGGACTTCATAAATTGTTCCGGCAGAAATTTGTTTTGAAGATTCAGCCTGTAAATTGAAAAGTTCGGGCATAATTTCGGAAAGCGAAACAATGCCGCTCGTCAATTTTCCGTCTAACGCCACGGAATATCGAAGTCTTTGCCACATCAAAATTCGTGATTCCGTTTCGGGAAGACGAAACGGAATTTGCAAAATCGTCGTGCCGTTTTCAACTGTTTCCATCGAATCGCTCCGCGCCAGTTGAACGTCCGATTTATCCAAAATTTCAAGGCTGACTTTGGCGCGTCTTTCCTTCGACAAATCGCTCTCGATGGCGAGATTTATCTGTAACCCGTTGCGCGTCGAAAACACTTTCGTTTGCGCCTCGTTCACCTTCAAAAAATTTTGCGCGTTCGCCGAAATTACCAAAAAAAGACACACGAATAGCGCAAGAGAGATTTTTACTTTCATTATTTTTGCTCCGATATTTACTAAAGATTATGAAGTTTCTAACAACTCAACCTCTGTGATGCGATGAGTTTTCGGATTGGTTGCTTTTAGGCAATTACGAATTTCAAATTACGAATTATGAATTAAACCCTATTTTCTTTATTCGTAATTCGTAATTTGAAATTCGTAATTGGTTACGCTTTCGGATGCGATTTGTCATAGACTTCGATTAATTTTTCCATCGAAACTTGCGTGTAAATTTGCGTTGTCGAAAGTCGTGCGTGTCCGAGAAGTTCTTGGATGTCGCGCAAATCTGCGCCTTGGTCGAGCAAGTGCGTGGCAAACGAATGGCGCAAACTGTGCGGCGAAATGTCGCGGTTGATTTCGGTGCAAAGTTTGATGTATTTATCAACCATTCGCCCAACTGAACGAGTCGTAATTCGTGTTCCTTGATAATTTAAGAAAACGGCTTGATCATCTCTTTCGCTCGGCGGACAATTATTTAAAAACGTGGCGCGAGTTTCATTGAGATAATACATCAAGGCTTGCAACGCAGGTTCGCCAAACGGCAAAATCCTTTGTTTCTTATGCTTTCCGGTAACGCGCACGAGCTTTTCGCGGAAATCAATTTCCTTCAAATTCAGCCCGACGAGTTCGCCGACACGCATTCCGGTCGCATACAAAAATTCCAAAATCGCGCGGTCGCGTCTGCCCAAATCGTTGTTCAAATCCGGTGTTTCGAGAAAGCGCACGGCATCTTCCATCGAAAGATGCGTCGGCAATTTGCGTTCGACTTTCGGTGTCGCAACAAGTTTCGCCGGATTATTTTCCTGCACGCCTTCGCGCACGAGAAACTGAAAAAACGTCCGCAAACTCGCTAATTTTCGCGCAATCGAAGTTTTCTTTTTGCTCTCGCCGTGCAACTCCGCCATCCATTCACGAATCGTCAAATGGTCAATTTCGCTGACGGAAATGTCTTGCACTTTGCCTTTGAGCAAAAGATATTCACGAAATTGTTCCAAATCGGAAGAATAATTTCGCAAAGTATGTTGGCTGACATTGCGCTCGTAACGCAAATGTTGGAGAAATTGTTTTAGATAATCTTCAAGCATACAGGTAATTGGTAATAGGTAATTGGTAATTAGTCAAATTCAAACCTATTACTTATTACCAATTACCAATTACTTTTTAGGAACATAATAACCTTTTCGGGTGCGGACGGACAAATTTTGGCGCGTTTTGACGCTGAGGGAAATCGTGCGGAAAAGTCCGCGAAGTTCTGATTCGTCTTCGGGATAATAGCTTAAAATATATTGTTGGGAAAGTTCGGCGGAGATTTGATTAAATGCTTTGTCGAGTTCGTCTTCGTCGAGCGGTGAATAAACTGCGCCGCCGGTTTGTTGGGCGATTTCCTGCATTCGACGTTCGGCGGCAAGTTGACGCAAATTGGCGTTTCCGCCGCGTTGTCCGGTGCGTTTGTAGTTTTCAAAATCAGTTGTTTTCACAATATAAACCTGACAATTATTGAGTTGCAAGGCTTTTACCGTGTCTTCCAAAGATGAATCGGAAATCGTATCGTCGCCGTCGGAAACGATGACGATAACGCGCCTGCCGTTTACTTCGCCGAGATATTTTGCGGCTTGAATAATACCGTCAAAAAGCGCGGTTGCGCCTTCGGGTTGCGGAAATGCTTCGATTGCCTGAATGATTTGCGAAACGTCTTTCGTCAAAGTCTGTTCGAGTCGCGTTCCCGTGGCGACGCTAAAAAGCGATGCTAAATCTTTATCAGGTCGAAGAACCCGGCGGAAAAATCGAATCGCCGCTTTTTTTTCAAACTCACGCGCAATCGTAACGCTCGACGAATTATCAAACAAAAATGCCAAACGCACAGGCGAATCCGAACGAAAAAGATCGCTGATTTCCGCCGGTTTATTGTCAATTAAAAGCAAAAAATCTTCGATTTTGAGATTTGTTACGGCTAATCCGTTTGCATCCAAAACCGAAACCGGAAGCGGCACGAGCGCAGATTCGACTTTAATAATATCGCCGTCATCGTCAGTTTTTTTCGGTGTCGGCGTTGGTTTCGGCGTGGCGGAAGTTTTTTCGGTAGTTTGATAAACAATTCGCGGGCGCGGGCTTGGTGTCGGCGTTTCAGACGGTTTATTGCGCCCCGATTGCGCGAAAATGCCGGACGCAAGCGCGAAAGTTAAAATTGTGAGCAAAATTTTATGAACCATACCAATTTAAACCGTTCGGAAGTCCATCTGCCGAAAATTCCAAATGAATAACGCGCCGATTTTTCGGACTCGTGCCAGCCGAAGAAGAATGCAGCAACAATGGACGCATTATTAAGCAATCGCCTTTTTTGACGCGGCAAACGTGCGTTTCGTTGGCTTCGCGCCAAGATTTAATTTCATTTGCGCTCAAACGTCCGTTGCAATGAGATTTTGCGATTACTTTCAACGCACCGTTCGTTTCGTCTGCATCGTCAAGATGAAATCTCAAAGTCAACATTGTTTCCAAAATTTCGATTGGCGGCTGAACGTGCTGAATATCGGCTTTTCGCGTCCAAGCCGAAAATCCTTGAGCGTCCGTTTTTTTATCAACTGAAATCGTCAAATCCTGATGCCAAGGCACTTTCCAATTTGCGTCAGCGGTTTTGTCGAAATAAATTGCTCTGACAACTTTCGCCTTTTCTCCGAGAAATTTTTCGACAATCTTTCGGACAATTTTGTTTTGCGAAAACTCACGAATTTCGGGCGAAATATTCAACAAATTTCTCACGCCATAAACCGTTTCGTTTTTACGGCTCACGGAACTTGAAGGTTTTAGTCTTGCCAAGTTTTCGAGTAATTCTGAAACTATCTCGTCTTCAATAGCATTTTCGAGAATGCCGAAACCTTTCTCTTCAAATCTTGCAAAAATCTGATTCATAAAACTCAAACCAAAATCAATTTCACGCCCGCGAAGAACAAAACTATCGCTAAAATGCGCCGCAATGTCAATGAATTAAATTTTTGACTGCCGAGCGTTGCGCCTAAAATTCCGCCGATAACAGCCGCAATTATCCAGATAAAAACGCTTGAAGAAAGTTGTGAAACTTGCGCGTAATTTCCTGCCAAACCGGAAATTGAATTGACGAGAATAAACAGCGCGGAAATTCCGGCGGCTTTTTTTGTTTCCGTCCAATTCATTAAAAGCAAAACCGGCGTTAAAAAAATTCCGCCGCCAACGCCGACTAAGCCTGAAAGAAAACCTAAAATTGCGCCGATTATCAAAGCCAACCAAATTTTCGGCGCGGTTGGTTCATCTTCGTTTTTCAAATTTATTGCAAGGCGAATTGCCGCTAAAATCAAAACTACGCCGAGAACGATTTTATAAATATTTGTCGGAAGCTGAATCATTCCACCAATAAAAGCGAGCGGCACGGAAGTTATCGCAAACGGCGCGAAGATTTTCCAGTCGAAATGCTTTTCGCGGTAAAACTGTAAAAACGCAATCGAAGCGACAAAAACATTCAAAATCAGAGCCGTGGGCTTCGTTACATTTGGCGAAATTGCCGCAAAAGCCATCACCGCCAAATAACCCGACGCGCCGCCGTGTCCGACCGAAGAATAAAGCACCGCGACCACAAAAACCGCAATCACGATTAAAATTTCGGTTGATTCAAACATTATTTCTTTTTGCGAAAAGCATTAATCCCAACAAAAACGGCAAAGCTAACCGCAATCAATCCCATCAACGCAATTAAAATCACCGGAAGTATATTTTTCCACGAAGTCATTTTTTTACCTCAATTTTCAGATTTTCAAGACAATGCCAATGCCGATTCCAAAGCAAATTGTTGCGCCCATTCTCTTTGTTCGTTTGTTTCGGGAACTTCAACGCCGCGCACAAGGCTTAATTGACGAAACGCTTTTTCCGCTTCAATACCGAATGAAATCATCAAAACCGCTGCCAGCAAAGGTGCGCGTCCAATACTTTGACGGCAATGGATTCCGATGTTTTTACCTTGCAAAAGTAATTTGTTCAACTTTTCTATACACCGAAAAAATGCGTCATCGGCAACCGGAACGCTGCGATCAGTAACCGGAAACGAGAAAAACTCAATGCCGTTGTCAGCGCAGAACTCGCCTTCGCGTCCAAGTTCAAACGCTCGTGTTTCTTCCGCATCGAGCATCGAAACAATGACATCCAAACCGGCATTAGCCCAAGCCGCCGCTTCGTCTTCAAGCCAATCGCCACCACGCGGACGCGGCACGAGCGCGATGCGACCGGGATGCTTTTCTTTTGTCCAAAAAACTTCAACAATCATTTTATTCTTTCCCAAATTTCACGCGGCAACTCATTATAAATTTAATTTTATTTCCTCACCTTACGCAGAAAACGGTTTTTGAAATGTCGCTGAAAGTGACCAACATTATAGCGTAGGGAGAAATGAGCGAAGCGAATGAATCCCTACGTCAGATGCAACAATTCAACCGCTCGCTGAAAGTGAGCAACATTTTCGCGCAATTTGTTCGACACTTTCAGCGTCGGGAAATCGTTTTCAAACAGCGTAGGGATGCGCTCGTTTCACTCGCTTTCCCTACGCTATAATGTTCGTCGCTTTCAGCGACAAAAGCCAACTTGCGTAATCTGATTTACTTTATTTAACCATTCGTCCCAATCTTTGAGCGCGATTTCGACTTGAATATTATGTCGTTCGCGTTTGTTACGATATTTTTTTCTGAGTTCGACCGAAACCGGCGCGAGCAAGCCGAATGTGATATTTACGGGCTGAAAATTCTTTGTTTCGACATTTGAAACATAACGGCAAAGTGCGCCGATTGCCGAGTTTTGCGGCGCGGTAATCAAATCTTCGTTTCGCAAAATTCGTGCCGCGTTTAATCCGGCAAGCCAACCTGTGCCGACTGATTCGATGTAACCTTCAACGCCCGTGATTTGTCCGGCGAAGAATAATTTCGGCTGTTTTTTTGTCTGCAAAGTTTCGTTTATAATCTGCGGCGAATTGATAAAAGTGTTGCGGTGAATTTGTCCGAATTGCAAAAATTCGGCATTTTCTAAGCCCGGAATTAATTGCAAAACGCGCTTTTGTTCGCCGTATTTCAAGTGATTTTGAAAACCGACGAGCGAAAAAGCCTCAGCCATTAAATCTTCTTGTCGAAGTTGAACTGCCGCGTAAGGTTCGCGTCCGGTTGACGGAAGCGGCAACCCGACCGGCTTCATACAACCGAAGCGCAAAGTGTCAACGCCGCGCCGCGCCAATTCTTCAATCGGCAAACACGCTTCAAACCATTTTGTGTCTTCAAACCGTTTGAGCGGAACTGATTTTGCTTCGATTAATTCGTTATAAAATCGCGCATATTGCTCTTTATCAAACGGACAATTTACATAATCGTCGCCGCCTTTTCCGTAACGTGCGGCTTTGAACGCGACCCGCATATCAATCGAATCAGCCGCGACAATCGGCGCAATTGCATCATAAAAATAAAGTTGATCGTCGCCCGTGAACTTCATAATTTCTGAAGTTAAGGCTTCAGAAGTTAAAGGTCCGGTGGCGATAATTGTGATTTCATTTTCGGGAATTGTCTTGATTTCTTCACGAATCAATTCAATATTCGGATGCGCTTCGATTTTCTGCGTGATAAGTTCGGAAAACTTGCCGCGATCAACCGCAAGTGCCGCGCCAGCCGGAACTTTTGTCGCTTCGGCAACTTCCATCACGAGTGATTTTCCGCGCCGCAATTCTTCCTTTAAAAGATATGGCGCAGAACCGATTTCATCGGATTTTAGAGAATTTGAGCAAACGATTTCGGCAAGATGTTCCGTGCGATGTGCCGGAGTTTGCGTGATTGGGCGCATTTCGTAAAGTTTGACTTTTGCGCCAAAATGCGCCGCTTGCCACGCGGCTTCGACTCCGGCAAGTCCGCCACCGATTACATTTATTTCCATACACTTAAATCGTAAATGTTAAAGCGTGAATAGTGAAGTCGTAAAAAAAGAAAAGCGTAGAAAAAGTTGCTACACGATGTCAGAACAGCCTGCGTAAGCGGGCTGTTTAAAGTTTTGGAAAAAGAAGTTTTATCAACGCTCGACACGCTCACGCAGGCTGTTCTGACTTTTCTTAAAATCCGGTTGCTCTGTGAATCATTAAGATTATTAAATAAGTAACTGCGCCGATAAGTGCCGCCATCGGAATTGTTAAAATCCAAGCCCAGACGATTTTTCCGGCAACGCCCCATTTTACCGCCGACAGTCGTTTGGTTGCGCCGACACCGACGATTGCGCCTGTAATTGTGTGCGTGGTTGAAACCGGAATTCCGAAATATGTGGCAAAAGCAAGCATAATTGCGCCGCCGGTTTCCGCGCAAAATCCGCCGACAGGTTGCAGTTTCGTAATTTTTGTTCCCATCGTTTTGACAATGCGCCAACCGCCGGTCAAAGTTCCAAGTCCAATTGCGGCGTGTGCCGAAAGCACCACCCAAAGCGGAATTTCGGGAAGTTTGCCGCCTTCACCTGCCGCCATCATTCCGCCTGCTACCAAAACTGCCGTGATAATTCCCATCGTTTTTTGCGCGTCGTTGCCGCCGTGTCCGAGCGAATAAGCGGCGGCAGAAAATAATTGTCCAACGCGAAAAACGCGGTCAACTTTAGAAACTGCCGTGCGCCTGAAAATCCAATAAACGGCGAGCATTAAAAGAAATCCGAGCGTCATTCCAATCAGCGGCGCACCGATGATAAAAGCTAACGTCAGATACCAACCCGCAGGAATAATAACGCCAAAACCACCTGTTCCGGCAATTGCCGAAGCCGCGATTGCCGCGCCCGCATAACCGCCGATGAGCGCGTGCGAACTCGATGTCGGAAGCCCAAGATACCAAGTGATTAAATTCCAAGTAATTACGCCGATTAGTCCGGCAAGCAAAACGTATAGATGCAATTCTTTGGGAATCGGCTTGAGGTCAACCAAACCGCCGCCAATCATTTTTGCAACTGCCGTTCCATAAACGGCAAAAGCGATAAAATTAAAAAATGCCGCCCACGCAACCGCTACGCCCGGCGATAAAACACGCGTCGAAACAACGGTCGCAATCGAATTTGCGGCATCGTGCATCCCGTTTGTGTAGTCAAAAATCAGCGCAACAGCGATGATAAAAATAACCAATACAGTTATAGGTTCCATTTCTTTAGTAGGCAGTAGGCAGAAGCAGTAAGCAGTTGTCGGCAGTTGTCTTTTTCTGCTTACTGCCTATTGCTTCTGCCTACTGTTTAGTTGTGTTTCAGAATAATGCTTTCGATAATATTGGCAACCGATTCGCAGCGGTCGGTGGCGTTTTCCAAAATTTCGTAAAGTTCTTTCATTTTTATTATCTCTAATGCGTTCGTGGAGTTGTGAAAAAGCTCGCCGATAGCGCGAAAATACACGTCATCGGCTTCGTTTTCGAGCCGGTGAATTTCGACGATATGCTGATTCATATCGGTTGGTTTTTTCAGCATCGAAACCGCCGAATTTATCTCAATCGCCAAACTTTGAATGACTTTGGCAAGATGTTTGGCGTGATCGCTTATTTCTTGAATGTCATACATTAAAATCGCCCGCGCACCGGCATCAATGTAATCGCAAACATCATCAAGCGCGACCGAAAGCGTAAAAATATCTTCGCGGTCAAACGGCGTAATAAACGATTTGTTCAGTTTCGTGGTCAACGAATGCGTCAGTTCATCGCATTCGTGTTCGACATCCTTGATGTGTTTGACGTGCGTTTCAAAATTTTCGCGCTTATCGTGCATCATTTCGACTAATCCGTTAGCCGCTTCCTGAATTTTTCCGGTCATTTGCGAGAAAATCTCAAAATATGCGTCTTCCCGCGGCAATAAACTAAAAGCCATAAAATCTCCGTTTTATACTGTTTTTGGATTAAAGAATTCAAATATATCCGAATGAAAAAATCTTGTCTAATATCAAAAAGATAAATTTATCGGTAAGTTTGGATTATACAAGTCTTTTGTTAATTGCTTGCGACTTTCACTGCTCGAATTAACATTTTTGTAACACGGCAGTCGCTTCGCTCAAATTCCAGATTCCAAATTGCAGATTTCAAATTGAAAGACAAAAATCTGGAATCTGGAATTTGGAATCTGGAATTGACGAGCGCAAGCAAGTTTCAGGCAAACGCGCCGGAAGTTTTCGTTCATCATAACAAGGCTTTATTGCTTATCACGGAAATTTTACATAGACTTAGAAAATAAATTTTGGAGGAGAAAATGAGAAAATATAATTTAGGCAAAAGTTTAATGGCGATTGCCTTGGCTTGGGCAATTATTATGTTGCCGCTTGTCGCAACCGTTTCGGCACAAACGCGTATAAAAATGCCGAAAAATAAATATAAAATTCAGGACGACGTGAAAATCGGGCGCGAAGGTTCGGTTGAAGCCGATAGGATTTTTCCGATTATTTCGGACTCGCAAATGTCGCAATATATCGAAAATGTCGGACAAAAATTGGTTCGGGCGATTCCGTCGGAATTTCAACAGCCGGCTTTTCAATACCGCTTTAAAATCATCAATGCCCGCGACATTAACGCTTTTGCGATGCCCGGCGGACCGATGTATATTAATCGCGGAATGATTGAAGCCGCTAAAAACGAAGGCGAAATGGCGGGCGTAATGGCGCACGAAATCAGCCACGTCGCACTTCGCCACGGCACGGCGCAAGCCACGCAACAATCGAATCCGATAACTCAAATTTTGGGCATCGGCGCAATTCTCGGCGGCGCAATTCTCGGCGGCGAACAAGGCGCGGCACTCGGACAGCAAGTTTATGCCGGATTATTCGTTTATCCGAACAGCCGCGAAGCCGAAACGCAAGCCGACATTCTCGGAGCGCAGATTTTAGCAAACGCCGGATATGATCCGTCAGATTTGGCGAATATGTTCAAAACCATCGAAAAAGAAAGCGGCGGAAGCGGTCCAGAATGGTTAAGCACACACCCGAATCCGCAAAATCGTTACGAAAATATTAATCGTGAGCGCGAACTTCTTCGCGTTTCCAATAATCCAATAAAAATGACTGCCGGATTTGAGCGCACGCAAGCCAAATTGAGAAATATGCCACGCGCTCAAACGATGGAAGAAATTCAGAAAAACAAACAAACTCAATCGCCGACTTCAAACGGTAAATATGAAACAAATGTGCCGGTGCCGTCTTCGCGCACGAGAGTTTTCACCGTCGGAGAAACGATTCAGATGAATGTTCCATCGAATTGGGAAGAATTCGGATCACAAGATCAAGCGGAAATCATCTTTGCTCCGAAAGGCGCGTATGGCGATCAAGGCATTACGCACGGCGCATTTTTAGGAGTTGCTGAAACGCAAAGCCGAAATTTGAACGACGCAACACAAGAATATGTTGACGGCATATTGCAAGCAAACAATTATCTGCGGGCGCAGAGCGATTACACGCGAACGACGCTCGGCGGCAAACAAGCCTATTCCATTGTGTTGGCAGGAACTTCGCCCGTTACGCGGCGCACCGAAGTTACGACTGTTTATACGGCATTGCTCAAAAATGGCAATCTGATTTATCTGATTACCGTCGCACCGCAAAACGAAGCCGCAAAATATAACACCGCTTTTCGTAATATGATTAGTTCGCTTAGAATTAAGGATTAAAGTAGAAAAGTAAAAACGTGAAAAGGTGAAAAAGTCGGTTGAATTAGATTAACCGAAACTTTTTCACCTTTTTACTTTTAATAAGAAATTTAACCGCGAAAGACGCGAAAATTAAAACGTCCATTTACATTTATCTGTCTTTTTTTCGCGCATTTCGCGTATTTCGCGGACAAAACTCTTATCCTGAACTCAGATTACTTTAAAGACTTTTCGATAAACAGGCAGATTCTTTTCCTCAACCGCCATTTCGCGTTCGGTTTTGACGGGAAACGGATTTTCGTCGGTTTCGATTTCACGCAGATTTTTATCGGCGCGAAAAAGATCAAACATTTCTTCCGCAAGAAATTCAATATCGGTTTGCACGAAAATTTCGCCGCCCGTTGCCAGATGTTTGACGACCGTTTCGACCAATTCTGCATTGACCATTCGGCGTTTTGCGTGTTTTTTCTTAAACCACGGATCGGAAAATTGAATCGCTACGGTTTGCAAAAGATTTTCGGGCAGATTTTCAAGTAATTTATCGAGCGCAACCATCGCGTTGCAAAATTCGTAATGCAAATTCGTTAAATTTCGCTCTTTCGCAATTCGATTCGCTTCCGTAACAAGTGCTTCGCGGATTTCTACGCCGAGAAAATTTTGTTCGGGAAACATCGCCGCCATTTTCTGCAAAAACTTTCCACGCGCAGAACCCAAATCCAAAAACAAAGGCAATTTGGGATTTACAAAAACTTTTTCAATCTCAATCGGCTTCGGCACAAATTGAAAATAAGGCGCAAGCGGATTAACGTGCTGGTGAACTCTGATTCTCGGCATTTTTATTTAATTTGAAGAGGAAAATTTATTGTGATTACTCCAAGAAGTAGCAAAACGCTGAAAATAGAAGTCAAAATAAATATGGCAAGCGCGGCGATTCCCAAAAGTTTCGCTGTTTGTCCGGTTTCGCGCGGGTCTTTGTATAAGTCCGTCGGAACTTGCAAGAAAGCATACACCGCTCCGACAATCAAACCGCCGAGATGCGCGAAATTATCAATATATTCTCTTCCGATATATCCGATAAACGCCATTAGCCCGATATTGATAAGCATATTTTTCAAAAAACCTTCGGGCAAAAGTTTGCGGCGTTTGAAACTGTAAATCGTCATATAACCCAAAAGCCCGACAATGCCGCCCGATGCGCCGAC
>JANNYB010000088.1:0-13566 GCA_031409875.1 Acidobacteriota bacterium
GCAGGTCTTTTATTTCCCCAACTTTTTCAAATAAACTCTTTGCTTTTAACTGTTTCAACTTTTACTCACCTCAATTTTAGAAATAAATTGAAGTTTGACACATTTTCCCCTTATCTTACATTTTTAATGCGTTCGCCCTATCTTTTCTTCGGTAAAATCTCTTGTGTCAAACCAAAACGCAACACAAAAAGTTTGATTTTAAGATGCCGCAAGCCTTGACAAAGTTTGCTTAACGGCTAGAATAAAAACTTGCTTTCCTTAGTTGAAAAGCAGATTTGCGGAGACGTGGCTGAGCGGCTGAAAGCGGCGGTTTGCTAAATCGTTGAAGGTTAATCGCCTTCCACAGGTTCGAATCCTGTCGTCTCCGCCAGATTTATTTTGGATTTTGGATTGGCTATCAAATTTACGGTTTGATAGCTTTTCGTGTTTTTAGCATTGAATATTTAACAAATTATTGATTTTACTTTGCGCTCTTTGCGCCTTTGCGGGAAACTGTTTTTTATGACAACAAGAGTTAGATTTGCACCATCTCCAACGGGTTATTTGCACATTGGTTCAGCGCGAACTGCGCTTTTTAATTATCTTTACGCACGGCACGTTGGCGGAAAATTCCTTTTGCGAATTGAAGATACGGACATTGCGCGTTCGACCGATGAATCAACACAATCAATTTTGCAAGGTTTGGAATGGCTTGGTTTTGCGCCTGATGAAGAAATAATTTTTCAATCAAACAATGCCGACAAACATCGCGCGATTGCTTTAAAATTATTGGAAGAAGGCAAAGCGTATCGAGATTTTACGCCGAAAACCGATGCTGGCGACAAAAATATCAAACAAACAATCGCCGAAAAAGCGCGTCAAAATCAGGGCAAAAAATCAATGCGCGACAACGAATTTCGTAATTTGTCGAAAGAAGAATCCGATGCAAAAGCCGAGTCGGGCGAATCTTTTGCGATTCGTTTGAAAATTGCCGAAACCGGAAAAACAAACTTTGAAGACGCAGTTTACGGCTTGCTCGAACGCGATTACAGCGAAATCGAAGACCTTGTTTTGCTTCGTTCCGATGGTCATCCGCTTTACAATTTGGCGGTTGTTTGCGACGACATCGAAATGGAAATTACGGACGTAATTCGCGGTCAAGATCATCTTACAAATACGCACAAACAAATTTTAATTTATGAAGCAATTGGCGCAAATAAGCCGAGATTTGCACATCTTCCGCTGATTCTCGCGCCCGGCGGGAAGAAATTATCGAAAAGAATTCACGGCGAAATTGTTTCGATGACAACTTACCGTGATGCAGGTTTTTTAGCCGCCGCGTTTCGCAATTTTCTCGCGCTTTTGGGCTGGTCAGCGGGCGAAGAAAAAGAAATTTACACGCTCGAAGAACTTATCGAAAAATTTTCGCTCGCTCGGATTCATCAATCAAATGCGACATTTAATTTTGACGCAAACAATCCGAAACATTGGACGGACGACAAAGCAATCTGGATGAACGCCGAATATATTCGCACAATGCCTTTGGGCGAATTGCTTCCGTTCGTCAAAGCGGAATTAAAATCTGCGAAACTTTGGCGCGATGAATATGAAGACGACGATAAAGTTTGGTTTGAAAAAACGTCTGATTTAATCCGCGAAAGATTTTTTACGCTCAAAGATTTTTCCGCGCAAGGTCGCGCATATTTTTCAGAAGATTTCGATTTTGATGAAACCGCAATCAATAAAAACTTGAAAAAGTTTCCCGATTTGCAAACTTGGCTTCCCGAACTCGCCGCAAAGTTTGAGCCGATGGAAGATTTCACGCACGACGCAATTCACGAAACCGTTTCGCAATTCGTCGAAGAAAAAGCCACAAAATTCGGCGTAATTATGAACGGCGCACGCGCATTACTGACAGGTTTAGCCGTCGGACCTTCGATGCTCGCAGTTTTTGAAACGCTCGGCAAAGAAAAATCAATTTTAAGATTGAAAAGCCAAATAGCTTGGAACTTATAATTTATCTTAGGCGACTTCGTTTTCTTGTCGCTGAAAGCGACCAACATTATAGCCCAGCGAGAATCGCTGGGTGAATGTGCGGTTAAATTCTGTCGCTGAAGGCGACGAACAATTTTCAACGCGCTTGTTGCTCGCCTTCAGCGAGCGAGATGATGATTACACTTCCCCAGCGATTCTCGCTGGGCTATAATGTCAGTCGCTTTCAGCGACAAAACCCGAAAATCTTCATTAGCGTAAGGTTAATCAATAAATATGTTTTACGTTTATATTTCATTGGGAATAATTGCTCTTTTTGTAACTTTAGGAGTAATTGGAGAACGGCAAAGACGAAAGAAAATTGAAAAAGTCTTTGAGAACAGACAAGAGTTAGACGAGCGAGATTTTTACGAACGATATTTTGAATCTAAAGATGTTCCATTTTACATTATCAAAAAGATTCGTGAAATTTTGGAGGAAGTTCTTGAAGCGGATTTGTCGCGGCTTTCGGCGGAAGACGATTTTTCAAAGAATCTCAATTTTTTTTGGCAAGAAGATTCGATGGCAGATGTAGAAATATTTGAGAAAATCGAAGAAGAATTTGAGATTAAATTTCACCAATCCGATTTTGATAATCTTCAAACGACATCTGTTAATGACATTGTAAATATTGTTTGGCAAAAGGTGAAAGATAAAAATGAATCTGAAAATTAAAAAAGCCGAAATCGAAAATGTTCCGCAAATTATTGCGCTTTTGCGTGAATTTGCGGAGTATGAAAATCTTTTGGGTTTTGTCGAAATTACGGAAGATCGTTTGAAGATTGCGCTTTTTGGTGAAGGGAAAACTGCTGAGGCGATTGTTGCATTTGACGGTGAAACGCCGATTGGTTATGCGGTTTTTTATCCGAATTTTTCGACGTTTCGCGGTCAGCGCGGGTTTTATCTCGAAGATATTTACATTACGACATCGTTTCGCAAAAAAGGTGTCGGCGAAATGATGCTGAAATTTATTGCAAATCTCGCAAAATCGAGAGGTTTCGAACGCATTGATTTTCTCGTGCTTGATTGGAACATTTCCGCCGTCGAATTCTACAAAAAACTCGGCGCAGTGCGCGACGACGACGAACGACATTTCAAATTTACCGACGAAGCCTTTCAAAAACTTGCGGAAAATTAAATTCTGCCGATAACCGACATCAATCTTCCCGTTTTGCCGAAAAGTTTTTTCTCGACGCGATAGGAAAAAAATAAATCGTTGCGCTCCATCGTGCAGAGCGGCGCGACGTAAATGTTTTCGGGCAAAACGCCGCTGCTTTTAAGTTGTTGATTATTTGCTGTGTGCAAATCAATGAGCGCGTGATTTTCTTTTGTCGGCGTGAAAATATTTTCTGAATCGGGGAATTTTTCACGAAAAGCGTCAATTACGTCTTGTCCGATTTCATAGTTTTTACAAGTCGCCGCCGGACCGATGGCGCAGATTAAATCTTTCGGATTCGTGCCGTAAGTTTCTTTGAGTTTTTCGATTGCATTAACAACAATTGATTGCACCGTTCCGCGCCAACCGGCGTGAATTGCGGCAAACGCTTTTGTTTTCACATCAGCCACCAAAACCGGGACGCAATCAGCCGTTTTCACGCCGAGCAAAACATTTTCAGCATCGGAAATCAGCGCGTCCATTTTATAATTTCCGTCTTTTGTATCTGCCAAATCTTTGACAACGCGAACGTCTGCGCTGTGAATTTGCCAGACAGAAGCGAGCGCGTAATTTTTATCGAAAAGGCTTAAAAATCGGCGGCGGTTTTCGGCGATATTTTCTTCGGAATCTTCATCGTAACCCGCGAGATTCAAAGAATTTTCGGGAAATTCGGAAACGCCGCCAATTCTTGTCGAAAAACCGTTTGCGAAACCGTTTTCTTCCAAAACACGATTTATTAAAACTTTTATGCCGTCTTTTTCGCGCCAATAAAAGCCGTTTTCTGCTAAACTTTCGTCTGTGATTATTTCCATCGGAATAGACATAATTGAAGTTTATCGGATTCGTGAAACATTAGCGAGAACGCCGCGCTTTGCGGAGCGTGTTTTCACCGAAAAAGAACGTGCATATTGCGAAAGTAAAGGCGCGGCTTCGGCGCAAAGTTATGCCGCACGATTTGCCGCGAAAGAAGCATTTTTGAAAGCCTTAAAAACAGGTTGGCGCGGAAAAATAACTTGGCAAGATATGGAAATCTTAAACGATTCAAACGGCGTTCCGAGTCTGACAATTTACGGCGAAGCACGAATTTTACTGGAAAACTTGCAAGCTAATAAAATTCATCTTTCAATCTCACACACGACGGATCACGCTGTCGCGCAAGTAATTTTAGAAAAGATTTAACCGCGAAATACGCCAAAATACGCGAAAAAATTATTAAAAAGCCTTTCGCGTATTTTCGCGCTTTTCGCGGTTAAAAATTTTTATTGATTTTCTCTTTCCGATTGTAAAACCGGACGATTTGCGTCGGGATTATCGGGCGAAGTGTGCAGATGAATTACTTTCCATTGTTTGCCGATTAGCTTGAAAACGAGCGTCATTCTGCCCGAAGCGGTTTCGACTTTACCGTCATATTCTTGCATCTGTTTCCATTTGCAGGTCAGATACGCCGAATTCGTGCCGAGCATTTCGATTTTTACGCCCGTAACATCCAAACTCACGTTTGAAGCCTTGGCGTAACTCGCTTCGCGGTTTTTCTTCATCGTTTCCCAGCCGCGCGTTACCGAGCCGTTATTGTTGAAAAAAAGTATGTCTTCGCTTTTGTTGTAAATGCTCATAACCTTTTCAACGTCGGCTTGTTTAATGCCTTCAACCAATCTATCAAAAACTTCGCGCACGGGTTTTGTCGGGTCGGTTTTCTTTTTTTGTCCGAAAGCCGAAAACGCCAAAGCCAAAATTATAAAACTAAAAATTGCAATTTTTTTCATAACATTTAAGTCCTCGTGAAAATTTTTCACCAAAAAAGTTTATAATCGAAAAACTTTAGTTGCAAAACTCCGAATGCGAGTTTTCCGTTAATTATGGCAGAAGTTTTTAAATGTCCGTCGTGTTCCGCGCCGCTCGAATTTGAAGGCAAAATGATGCAGAAATGCAAATTTTGCCAAAGCAATGTCGTCGTGCCTTCCGAAATGATGCGAAATTCAAACGCTTTCGGCGGCGCAGGTGCGCTCGATTTCGGCGATTTGTCCGCGTTGAAAGGAAAGGCTTTGCAGATTGCCGAGATTCAAAAATTGATTCAAAGCGGACAGAAAATCTACGCGATAAAACTTTTCCGCGAAACCTTCGGCGTGGGATTAAAGGAAGCGAAAGATGCGGTTGACGCGATGGAAGAAGGCAAAAGCATTGACATTTCGGGAATGAAAATTCAGACGGCGAATCTTCGGGCGAATCCAACTGTTATAAAAATTCCGAAAAGCGTTGGCGCGGTAGTCGGCGGTTCGATTTTGGCAAGTTTTATTATTCCCGCAATTTTTGTTGTCG
Source organism: Acidobacteriota bacterium (assembly GCA_031409875.1). Taxonomy (GTDB): domain Bacteria; phylum Acidobacteriota; class Blastocatellia; order Pyrinomonadales; family Pyrinomonadaceae; genus CALMEH01. The sequence continues at coordinate 5,483 of JANNYB010000088.1, forward strand.
GCGTTTTGGGAATTATTTTTTATTTCGTTTGGACTTCGATGAATCGTGCAGTCGAGCAATTTACGCCGTTGCAGGAAGTTACAAACAATCAAATTCCACAAAATCGGACTCAAGAAGTTGCGTCAATCGCGCAGGAAATCTTAAAATTCGGCGGCGAAGGCATCGGCGCGGGAAAATTTAGAGATAACCGAACAATCGCTACCGACACGCAAGGCAGAATTTTTTCGGCAGAATTTTCCGGCAGTATTCAAGTTTTTGACGCTAACGGTAATTTTCTAACACAAATAATTGTTGACACGACAAATCCTTTTGCCGACCTTGCGACTGACCGCAAAGGAAATCTTTTTGTGCTTGAAAATTATAATTTACATCGTTTCAAAATTGAAAACGGCGAAAATCTTGGCAAAACACGAATTGATAACGCTTTAGATTTGGCAATCGGTTTGGACGGTAAAATTTATATTTCGACGCAAAACGGCGAGATTCAAGTTTTTGATGCGGAAGGCGTAAAGTTAAACACGATTCAACTCGGTAAACAGTTTAATCTTAAGGACATAAGTGAAATTGCAATTGACGGCGCAGGAAATTTTGTCGCTCTCGACGGTGCAACTTCAGTCATTTACAAATTTACGCCCAACGGCAAAGTATTAACAAGATTTGGTGGAAAAAATCATAAATCGGCATCAATGTTTGCGGGAATACCTTACGATTTGGCAGTTGATTCGCAAGGCAGAATTTACGCCAGTCAAGTTTCGCGCATCAGCATTTTTGATGCGAACGGCAATTATTTAACTGATTTTAAAACGACGCAAGCCTTCGGAATGGTTTTTAATGACAAAGACGAATTATTCGTTGCCTCGCGTCCGTTTGTCGTGAAATATAAGTTAAACTTTTAGTTGAGGTTATACCATTTCGTATTGGAAAAAAATCGATCTGCACGATTTGGTTTGAATTTATAAAGCCCGAAGTAATAAAAATCGCTGCCGTAAGCAATTTTTATTTTCGGAACGAAAATTGCTGTAAGCGATTGCAAAAGTTGGAGAAATTCAACCGATTTCTCTTCCCGAATACAAATATTACAATTTACAGGAGAAAAAATTATGCGTTTTACCAAGAGATTTCTTGGCGTGTTCTTGATATTGTTCCCCGTTATTTTAACGAATACAATAAACGCTTTCGGGTTTGAAACGGACGATGATTACACGCCGCAAGTTACGGCGCGTGTGGCGCGTGTAACTTTGCTGAAAGGCGATGTGCAAATCAAACGAAATGGCGTTGAGAGTTGGGAAAAAGCCACGAATAATTTGCCGCTTGCCGAAGGCGATGAATTGACGACAGGCAGCGAAACACGGCTCGAAATCGAATTCGACCGTTACAATTATTTACGTTTAGGCGAAAACTCTTATTTGAAAATCACGACTTTGCGCGATGGCGGAATCGCTGTCAGTCTGCCGCAAGGAACGATGGTTCTGCGCGTTTCAAAATTTGAAAAAGATAGTGAATTTTTTGAAATTGACGCGCCGAAAACGACGCTTGCCGTGCAGAAAGAAGGAATGTATCGCATTGATTCGGGCGATGCCAGCAGTTCGGAAATTCGTCTGACCGCGACGGAACGCGGCGAAGCCAGAATTTATTCCGGCAATTCCGGATTTACGCTCAAAAACGGACGCAGTGCAAAACTTTTTCTGAACGGAAATTTTGAAGGCGAATGGGAAACGGGCGATGCTTCGCGCTATGCCGATGAATTCGATTCTTGGGTTTTAGAACGCGATGCGATAGTTGCCAAACGTCTGCGCGATTCAAATGTTGATAAATATTACGACAGCGAAATTTCCGGCGCGGACGAACTTCTCGAACACGGACAATGGATTTACACGCGCAAATACGGCTATGTTTGGAAACCTTATTCGGCTTCGACTTCGAGTTATTCAAATTGGTCGCCTTATCGCTACGGCAGTTGGCGGTGGTTTCCGCCTTACGGTTGGACGTGGGTTAATGACGAATCTTGGGGTTGGGCAACTTATCACTACGGACGTTGGGTTTGGGACGATAATAATTGGTATTGGTCGCCTTACGCACGCAATCGTTGGCGGCAAAGTTGGTGGAGTCCGGCACTTGTTGTCGTAAGCTATTCGGGCGGATATTATTGCTGGTATCCTTTGGGATATAACTCTAACTATTACAACTACAACGCTTATTACTACAATAACAATACAACGATTATCAATAATAACACGACAATCATCAACAACAATCCGACAACGCGACAGGACGGCACGAAACCGCGGATTAATTCTGATGATGTTCCGGTTAATGCGGTAGTTGGGGCAAATGCGAACGAATTCGGAAAAATCGTCAAAGGATTTAACAGTCCGCCGTGGCAAATTTCGCAAAATGTAATCTCGAACGTGCCGACGAAAACGCCGATAACGCCGATTTTACCGAATTATAATCAGTTGGACGCAACTACGACAAAATCGGTTACGGTGGCAACGCCGAATATCGTGAAATCGAACGCGCCCGTGAAAACCGGCGTAATCGTGCGCGAAACAGGCGTTTCGATGAGTGATAAAATCCAAAAACAGAAAGTTTTGGATGATCGCACAAACACGACCGTCAAGAGCAATCCGACGACAAACACGACTGTCCGCGATACGGGTTCGGTTACGCGCGATGAGGTTGTCAAACAAACTCAGACAAACACGCAAAACCAAACCGACCGCAACACGACGCGCAATAATTCGACACAAACGAACAACGACAATAACACCGTTCGTTCGACGGGCGGCGGTGATTCAAATCAGACGGACAGAAACACGACGCGGAACAATTCGACCAACAATAACAATCAGCAAAATCAGACTGACCGCAACACTCAACGCAATCAGGAGCAACAACAGCAACAGCAAACTGATCGCAACACACAGCGGAATCAGCAACCGCAACAACAGCCGCAACAACAGCCGCAGCCGCAAAATAACACTCAACGCGACCAAACGCCGAGAAACGAATCACAACCGACTCAGCGCACACAGCCGCGTGAGGAACAAAAACCTCAGGAACAGCAAAAGCCTCAGGAACAGCAAAAACCTAAGCAGGAAAGCAAAACTGAGCAGGATAAAGACGGCTAAAACGGAAATTGCTCAAAATAAAAAAGGCGCGAAGTTTATTCGCGCCTTTTTTTATTTTTATACCGAATTTCGTAAAAACAATCCTTAAAAGCTGCTTTAAAGATCAAGATTTTGCCCACGAAACACACGAAAGACACGAAATAAAGAAAAAGTTTTTTGATTTTATCTTCACTTTTCGTGCTTTTCGTGTGTTTCGTGGGCAAAAAATAGTTTTAAAAAAGCTTCTTAGTTTTTCAAATAAATCTCGCGTTTTATCGCCTTCGGATCGCCGATAACCACGAAGCGTATATTTTTCATATATTTATTCGCCGCCGCTTTGACATCTGCGGGCGAAACGCGGCGCACGCGGGTTAAGAATTCAAACGAATTGCGCCAACCGCCGCCGATGAGTTCATAACGGGCGAGTTCGCCGATTTGCGCCATATTCGTTTGTTGTTCGACGTAATAATTCGTCAGAAAAAATCCGGCGACGCTTTGAATCATTTCATCGCTCAAATCGCGCGACTTGAGCAAATTTATCTGCTCCAACATCACTTCGACCGCTTGATTTGCGTCAACCGCCGTAACGTAGATATTTCCCGTATTTGAAGCATTTGAATCGAGTTCCGCATTTGGCGCGTAGGAAAGTTGACGCTGAACGCGGACTTCTTGATAAACCAGCGATTGCAAAATCGTCGTCGCAATTCGCATCGCGTAATAATCGGGATGATTGAGCGACGGCGCATTGAAAACACCTTGAACGTAATTTGTCGGCAATGTTCGCGTCGTTATATCGAGCGTCGGTTTTGAAAAATCGAGCGCGGGATAAACTGCGTCTTTGTAAGTTCCTTTCGGCAATTTCCCTAAACTCGCTTCGACTTTTTTACGAACGTCGGCTTCTTCTAAATCGCCGACAATCACGAGCAGAAGTTGTGATGTCTGCATCGTTTTTTTGTGATAATCGCTCAAATCTTTTATCGTAAGACGCGAAATATTTTCAATCGTGCCGCCGACTTCGTGTTCATACGGATGATTTGCATAAACGATGCGATCCTGCAAAATCTTCAAAAAATTATCGTTGTCGGTTTCCTGTTCGAGCAGACCGGTTTTGATTTGGGCGCGGGTATATTCGACGGCTTCCGAAGAAAACGCCGGATTAACCGCCAAATCTGCAAAAACTTCCCACAAACGGTCAAAATTCGTGCGTGTAACCGCCATACTCATTACGCTGTAATCATTTCCGGCAGTCGCGCCCATCGAACTTCCGGTGCGGGCAATTTCACGGCGCACGGTTTCACGCGGAAATTTTTTACTGCCTTCGAGTGCCGAACTGAGCATTAATTGTTCGATTCCCGCATTTTTTGCGTCAACATTTCGCGCACCGCCGCGAATAAAAAGTCCGGCGGCAACCGTCGGCGCATTCGGACGTTTTTTAAGCAAAACTTTTAATCCGCCAACTTCAAATTCGCTCACCAAATTCGCCTGTTCCGAAGTGCTTGGGCTGCCCGATTGGGCAAATGCGACAGTTGCAAAAAACAAACCGAGAAATGTAAATAAAACAAATTTATTGATAACTTTCATATTATTTTTAATAAAATTTTTTACGAATCGCGCAATCCGTAATCATCTTTTTCGGCATTGATTGTGCCGTCCGCCAAATCATACCAGCGTTTCAATCCGGCACGCATTGCCAGCCACATATCGCCGCTTCCGTTTGTTAAAATCAAGTCTTTAACCTTTTGGCGATTAACCAAATCCGTCTGTCCGAGTAAAAAAATACAATCTTCCTGATCCTTAAAACGTCCGGCAATGTATTTTAAGATGACCAACCATTCCGGCGTAATAATCGGTATTTCATTAATTTTTACCGCATCTTTCAATGCCGCTTGATAAAGTTTTTTAGCTTCATCATTTCGCAAAATCCAATCTATCGGAACGGCGCGTTTTTCGGTTTCAATCAGAAAGTTTTCTCCGCCTTGTTTGAGAAAGCCTTTGATTTCGCCGTCTTTCAAAGGCAAAGATTTTGAAGCGATAATGTCAACGTCTTTCGTCAAACGCGGACTGCCATAGACGACCATCGCAATTCCGCCGCAAACCGCCCAATCAATATTGTTTTCATCGGCTAACGCGCCGACTTTTTCGATTGCTTCGATTGCTTCATCGCCGCTAATTAAATCGGTTAATCCGTTTAATTTTTTTCCCTTCATTTAACTATTTTCCAATCAAATCTTCCGCTTTGATTTGTGCTTTCGACTGCGCTTCGGAAGAAATCAGCGCAACGCCGATGTGGTTTTTGCCTTGCATATAAGTTTTCACATAGCGCGTTATTTCCTGACGCGAAACGGCGCGGAGATTTTTGTGATAGCCGCGAAAATATTCGATTCCGGTCGAACTCCACCAAAAGCCGAGCGTGTGCGCGTAATCCGAAAGTTTTTCGCGCTCGAAAAGGTCGCGTGATTCTAAAATCGTTTTCGCGTTTTCCAATTCTTCATCGGTAAAATAATCTGCTTTATCAAATTGCGCGAGTTCGCCGTAGAAGGCTTTGACAGCATCTTTGGCTTTTTCGGGCGACGTTACGAGTGTTGTCTGAATCGGTCCGACATTGCGCTGTGTGTAATAACCCAAATCCGCCGAAACGGTCAAACCCGAATCAACCATTGCGCGTTGAAACCGCGAATCGGGCTGAGAAATGATGTATGAAAAAACGTCTGCCGCATAAGTTGCCGCGTCGTCTTTGCCGACTGAAGGACCGTGCCAGCCGATTTGAACCAAGACATTTTGCACGGGTTGTTCGACAATTACGCCTTCGCTTTTCGTTAAAGCCGGATGTTCAACGAGCGGAAAGTCTTTGAAAACATTGGTTTTACGTTTTTCCCAACTTCCGAAAGTCTGTTCGGCGAATTTGAAAATTTCTTCGGGATTAACATCGCCGGTTACGACAAGCGCGGAATTGTCGGGCGTGTAATAGCGCGATTGAATCGTCCGCATTTTGTCGGTTGTCGCCGATAAAACCGTGGCGCGTGTGCCGAGTGCGTTTTTGCGCGTCGGATATTTGTAGAAAAGTTTATCCGTCATCGCTTGATTGAGATAGTAAAACGGATTCGATTCGTTGCGGTCAATCTCGCCGATAACGACTTGGATTTCCTGCTGAAATTCTTCTTCGTCAAAATTCGGATAACGAATCGCATCGTTAATCTGCCGCATCGCTGTTTTGGCATACGCGCTGGTCGTTGTGTAGTAATAATTAACGACTTCTTCGCGCGTCGTGCCGTTTGAAATGCTCAATTGATCGGAATCGTCGAGATACGAAACGCTGCCGATAGAATTTTTCAAACTCAAAGGTTTAGCACACATTCGTTTGCCCAAATCGCTCAAACCTCTGCCGCTGTTTAAAACGCTTTCGCATTGATAAAGCAAACTCGCCTGATTCGGTTTGAAAAACATATGTTCGTAGAGATGCGACAAACCGTTAAGCTCTGGCGGTTCGGTAAATGAACCGTTTCTGACCGCCAATTCGACTGTTACAATCGGCACGGACGGATCGGGCAAAACGATTATTTCCATTCCGTTTGCCAAAGTTTTATTGACAAAAGGCGCATCGTTGGTTTGTGCCGTAGTCTTTGTCGGCGCGGTTTGCTTCGGCTTAGTAGCTTGTGCAAAACTGAAACTCGTAAAAATCGAAAAGATTAAAAGCGAAGATAAGAAAATTTTTTTCACGAAAAATTACTCCAAAATAAAAGTGAAATCCGAATTTTTTAATACGCAAATCTTGCGAATAAAGTTATTCCAAATCAAAAGTAACACAAGGAGACAAAAAAATGGAACGCGATAATATGATGCACGGAGCGCGAACGGCGTTGAATCAAAATATGGAAATCCGCGAATGGTGCGAACTTTTTTTAAAATCAAAAGCCCGCGAAGAAAATGAGGCAATGACGGACGAAGAATTTGAAAAATACTGGAAATATCACAAACCCGAAATTATGCACGCCGGCGCGGCGGAATCGGTTCAAGCGTATAAAATGCGCGAAAAATAACCGATGTTGCCCGATTTTGACGAAAACGGTTTTTTGCCCGAAGGCTTTTGGGACACGGATTTGGCGGAGTTTGCCAAACGCTTTGCCGTGTTCCGGCGGAGCGACAGGCGGTTTGTTTTGTTTGATAAACTGGAAAATCTTTTGAATGAAGTGAATGAAGTAATTGCAACCGGATGGCTTGCGGAAATTATCATTGACGGGAGTTTTGTAACCGCAAAAGACGAACCGGGTGATATTGATATTATTTTGGGTTTGTCGCCCGCATTTAACGATGCTGAAGATGTTTCCTTTTGGGCGCGAAGAACTTTGGACGGAAAGTTTTTGAGCAAAAAATATGGCTTTGACGTTAAAGTTGAAATAATCGGAAGTGTTGATTATGTTGAAATCCTTGACTTTTTTCAAAAAATTAAAGATTCTGATGATAGAAAAGGTGTTGTGAGGCTAAAAAATGATTAATACGGAAATTGGCTACAAAAATTCAATTCATTGGCTTAAAGTATTTGAGGAAACATTGGAGCGCAAAAAGAAAGAATATTTACCGCATAAGCCCGACCATTTCAAAATTTTGGCGGGTGGCACGATTGCTCAAATCGAAGATTTAAAACGCGATATTGCCGATTATGAACGGCGATTTTTGAAAAAAGCAGGTTGATTTCAAAAAAAGGCGTAAGACTTAAAAAATCTTACGCCTTTTTGATTATTTCGTTACCGTTTTTTCGTCAAACGTAAAATAAGCAACGGCGGCATCGTGGTCTGAAAATCTTTCGACACGGGTTGGGTCGCTGCGATAAATCTCAGGATAATCGGCATTTCCGCGCACATAGCCGAAGCCGACGAGATATTTTTTCAGCGTTTCGGTAATCAAAAAATGATCGAGAACCTGTGCGTTGCCGTCGAAGCTGTAAGAATACATCTGCGGAGCTTTTATCAAATCAAC
>JANNYB010000089.1:0-10844 GCA_031409875.1 Acidobacteriota bacterium
AGGCGTTTCGCCGTAACCCTACGACCGCGATAATCAGACTATCCGACGCTGAAAGTAAGGTTTAGCGACAAGACTAAAATTCAATTCCGCAGTGGGTATAAAATCGAATAAACTACCGTAATTATTATCTTTTTCGCTAAAATTAGTTTAACTTATAAAATCTTTTTTAAATATTTGTGCGCGATTGTGAAATACTGTTCAATATCTCGAACAAATTGAAAATAGTTATTTACAAACGCAAACAATCGAATGTAATATATTTCACAAACGTATATTGGAACAATAGTTCGGTATTATGAACAATCAAAAATTATGACGACACAAACAAAAATGGAAAAGAATTTTGATTCACGCATCAACCACGCCCCTGAAAGTTTTGAGGCGAAGAAGGCTTTGCCGACGGGTTTTTATGAATTTTTAGAATCGTTGCATCGAGAATTTACGCCACGTCAGCAGAGATTAGCGAAAAAACGGGCGGAAGTTTTGCAGGATTCACACGCGGGAAACTTGCCAAGCCATCTTACTGTATCGGAAGCGACGACGGGTGATTGGAAAATAGCGTTGCCGAAATATATTGCCGACCAACGCAATCAGATGACCGGACCGGCGGACGACGCGGAACTCGTCGTTAAAATGCTGAACAGCGGTGCGCCCGGCGTGATGATTGACCTCGAAGATTCGATGGCGAATGTTTGGGCAAATCTCGAATTGGGAATTGAAAATTCTTTGCAGGCACTGCACGGCGAATTGAGCTATTTTGACAAAAAGCGCAACGCGCAAGTTGCGGTAAAAGCGAGCGCAACGGTAACGATGATTCGCGTGCGCGGTTTGCATTTGAATCAGGCGAATGTTTTTGCGGATGAACTGCTTTCGGCTTCGGTTTATGATGTTGCTCGGATTGCGTTTAGCGTTGATAAAACAAGGCTGAAACATGATTTGACATTTTACATTCCGAAAACAGAAGCGGCAGAGGAAGGTTTGTTTTGGCGCGATTTGTTTCAGACGATTGAAAAAACTTTGGGTTGGGAAAAGGGTTTTATCAAATGTTTCGCGCTCGTCGAAGCGCATCCGTTTGTCTATCAACTCGAAGAATTTATTTACAATCTGCGCGATCATCTTTTGGGTTTAAATCTTGGGCGTTGGGATTATATGGCGAGTCTGATTCATTTCAATATCGAAAATCCCGAATGGGTTTTGCCCGACAGAAACACGATTCCGTCAGATGTGGCGTTCTTTCAAAAACTGCGCGAATTGTTGGTTAATATTTGCCACAAGCGCGGAATTTTAGCCATCGGCGGAATGACCGCGCTGTTTCCGAGTCGCGTTGATAAAGAATTAAATGAACGCGCACTAAAAGTTTTGGAAGCGGACAAACGTAACGAAGCATTAGTTGGAATGGACGGCGCGTGGACGGGACATCCCGATCAAAACGAGATTGCCGTCGCTCAATTTCCCGCGCCGAATCAAGGCTTTATCGAGTTTGAAGGACGCGAGCGTTATCCCGATTTGCGACCTGCGCCGATTGGCGTTGGCAAACATACTTTGGACGGAACGCGGGCGGCGACGCGGACGGCAATTCGCTATCGGCACGGCGTTTTAAGCGGAAAAGGCGCGTCGTTGCTTGACGGTTATATGGAAGACCTGGCAACCGACAGAATTTATCGGCTGATGATTGCTCAAAGAATGAAACACGCGGAAACGGTGAAAATTGTTGATGGTGAAGGCGCGGAAACAAAACACACGCCCGAATTGATAACCAAAATTTTCGATGAAGAATTGGCGAAGATTTTGCAAAATTTGCCGACTGAAATTTTGGAAATCGAAAAATATAAATATGTCGAAGCGAGAAGATTGAGCGAAGAGATGATTTTGAAAGAATGGCACGATCCAATTTAATTTTGGATTTTAGATTTTGGATTTCGGATTGGTTTGAAAATTAAAGGAGGAATAAATTATGACAAAAGATGAACAAATACAACAAATGGAACGAGATTGGGCGGAGAATCCGCGTTGGAAAGGTGTAAAAAGAACTTATACGGCGGAAGACGTTTTGCGTCTGCGCGGTTCGGTAAAAATCGAACATACGATTGCGAAAATTGGCGCGGAACGGCTTTGGGATTTGATGCAGACAGAAAATTACGTCAATGCGCTTGGCGCGATGACGGGCGGACAAGCCGTGCAGCAAATTCAAGCCGGATTGCAGGCGATTTATTGTTCGGGTTGGCAAGTCGCGGCGGACGCGAATATCGCGGGACAGATGTATCCTGATCAGAGTCTCTATCCCGCGAACAGCGTGCCTGAACTTGTCCGTAAAATTAACAATTCATTGCAGCGCACCGACCAAATATACACGACCGAAGGCAAAAATGGAATTCATTGGTTTGCGCCGATTCTTGCCGATGCCGAAGCTGGATTCGGCGGCAATCTAAACGCTTTCGAGTTGATGAAAGCGATGATTGACGCGGGCGCGGCGGGCGTTCATTACGAAGACCAATTATCGTCGGCGAAAAAATGCGGACATTTGGGCGGAAAGGTTTTAGTGCCGACGCAGGAAGCGATTCAAAAATTGATTGCGGCGCGACTTGCGGCTGATGTTGCGGGCGTTCCGACGCTTGTTCTCGCACGAACGGACGCAGACGCGGCGAATCTTATAACTTCGGACGTTGACGACCGCGACAAACCTTTCTGCACGGGCGAGCGCACAATCGAAGGTTTTCACGTTGTCAAAAACGGCATCGAGCAAGCAATTTCACGCGGTTTGGCTTACGCGCCTTACGCCGATTTGATTTGGTGCGAAACTTCTACGCCTGATTTGGAACAAGCGCGACAATTTGCCGAAGCGATTCGCGCCGAATTTCCGAATAAAATGTTGGCTTATAATTGTTCGCCGTCGTTTAATTGGAAGAAAAAATTAAACGATGAAACGATTGCGAAATTTCAATCAGAACTCGGAAAAATGGGTTATAAGTTTCAATTCATTACACTTGCGGGTTTTCACGCGCTTAATATGACGATGTTTGAATTGGCGAAAGATTACCGCGATGTCGGAATGACAGCTTACGCCGATTTGCAGGAACGCGAATTTGCGCTCGAAATTGACGGTTATCGGGCGACGAAACATCAATCTTTCGTCGGCACAGGTTATTTCGACGCAGTAACGCAAGTTATTTCAAGCGGAAAATCTTCCGTAACTGCGCTGACAGGTTCGACCGAAGAAGAACAATTTGACGAAGTAAGTATTTCGGAAATGGCTGTTCCGGCGTAATTCGGACTGGAGCGCGAGCGTCCCCGCTTGCAATGAGCGTCGTTTTTTGACGCGAAAAAGCGTTTATTTTTAGACTACTTGGCATTAACAGAACTTATCGGAAGCGAAAGTTTTTCGTTGCTATCAAAGTAGTCGAATGATAAACGCTTTTTCGCGTTTGAAGCAAACGCTCATTGCAAGCGGGGACGCTTGCGCTCCAGTCGTTTTTAATTCGCCGATTTTGTGTTAAAAATAGAGTAGAAAAAATTTCTGCTAAAAATGTCAGAACAGCCTGCGTGAGCGGGCTGGTAAGCGTTGATAATCAAAATTCTCGTTATGAAACTTTGACCAGCCCGCTACCGCAGGCTGTTCTGACTGGTATCCAATGAAAAAATTAACTGTGCTTTTTATTTTGACGCTCGTTTTTTGCTCGCTTGTTTCCGCGCAAAATGGTGAATTGAACATTATCCCGCAACCGAAATCCGTTACTCGTCAGAAAGGCGAATTTGAGTTGAATTATAAAACAAAAATTGTCGCCACCAACGAAATTGAGCGCAAAACAGCGGAAATTTTGAATGACCTGCTGCTCAACAATTACGGTTTCAAACTCCAAGTAGTCGAGAAATCGTCGAAAAAAAATTTCATTATTTTTACAACGCTGGATAAAAGTAAATTCAATCCTGCGTTAATGGAAAATGGAAAGGCTGTAGATGACGCTTACATATTATCCATCAACTCTAAGGTAATTATGCTTACCGGAAGTGAAAAAGGACTATTTTATGCTGTGCAAAGTTTGATGCAAATTCTTCCGTCTAACTTCAAAGATAAAGCTAAAATTCCTGCGGTTGAAATCATTGATATGCCGCGTTTTCCGTATCGCGGTGTGCATCTGGACGTTTCGCGTCATTTTATGCCGATTGAATTTGTCAAAAAATATATTGATTTGATGGCGCAGTATAAATTCAATCAGTTTCATTGGCATTTGACGGACGATCAAGGTTGGCGCATCGAGATAAAAAAATATCCGAAATTAACGGAAATCGGCTCGAAACGTAAAGAATCTCTGCTAGGCAGATATTCGACAACTTTTAAAGGCGACGGCGTTCCGGTTGAAGGATTTTATACGCAGGAACAAATCCGCGAAGTTGTTGCATACGCAAAAGATAGAAAGATAAATGTGATTCCCGAAATCGAATTGCCCGGACACGCTTCGGCGGCGTTGGCGGCTTATCCCGAACTCGGTTGTAAGGAAAATTACGAGTATAAAGTTCAGCAAACTTGGGGAATTTTCAAGGAAGTTTTTTGCCCGACTGACACGACTTTCAAATTTCTCGAAGACGTTTTGAGCGAAACAATAACGCTGTTTCCCGATTCGCCTTATATTCACATCGGCGGCGATGAAGTTTTGAAAGATTTTTGGAAAGAATCGGCGTTTGTGCAAGATTTGATGAAGCGCGAAAATCTGAAAGACGAACACGAAGTTCAGAGTTATTTTATTCGGCGTATCGAAAAATTTATCAATTCAAAAGGCAAAAAAATCATCGGTTGGGACGAGATTTTGGAAGGCGGACTTGCGCCGAATGCAACGGTAATGTCGTGGCGCGGCGAAAAAGGCGGCATCGAAGCGGCAAAATCGAAACACGATGTGATTATGACTCCGACCGATTTTATGTATTTCGATTACGCGCAGGGAAATCCGCTGACTGAACCGCTAAATATCGGCGGTTTCGTGCCGCTCGAAAAGGTTTATTCATACAATCCGATTCCGAAAGAACTGTCGGCGGAACAGGCAAAATACATTTTGGGCGCACAGGCAAATATTTGGACGGAATATTTGAAAAAGCCGGAAAATGTTGAATATATGGCGTTTCCGCGAATGCTTGCGCTGTCGGAAGTTAATTGGTCGCCGCTCGAAAGCAAGAATTACGCGGATTTTCAAAAGCGTCTTTCCGCGCAATTTCCGCGTCTTGATAAACAAAACGTCAATTATCGAATTCCCGAACCGAAAGGCTTGCAAAATATTTTGGTAACTGACACGGACAAAGCAAACATCGAACTTTTTGCGCCTGTCGAACGCGCAAAAATCTTTTACACTTTGGACGGAAGCGAGCCGAATTCTAATTCAACGGAATATAAAACGCCGTTTGAAATCGCACTCAATCAAAACGAAAAGAAAGAATTAAAAACGATTGTCGTAACTGCAAACGGCAGAAAAAGTTCGGTTTACGCGGCAACGATTTTGCGGCGTTCGTATCTTACGCCTTACGTTGATAAATTAGACGGCGACAACAAATCCGTCAATTTTTCCTACTACAAAAACTCGTTCAAATCAGTCGCGGAAATGGACAAAATTGAGCCGACTGAAAAAAGCACTTCGCAATCAATCGGGCTGTCGCAATTTGCGAAAAAGCAAGATTTGAAAGAACCTTTCGGCGTAATTTTTGACGGACTTTTGAGCGTTCCGAGCGATGGAATTTACGAATTCAGTCTTGAATCGGACGATGGCGCAGTTTTGATGATTGGCGAGGAAACGATTATTGACAACGACGGTTTGCATTCGCCGTTGACGAAATTAGGCTTAATTCCTTTGCGAAAAGGATTTCATCGGATAAAACTTAAATATTTTCAAGGCGGCGGCGACGCGACCTTGAATCTGCGTTGGAGTTTGAAAGGACAGGCTTTGCGGAGAATTAACGGTAGCGAATTGTATAATTAAAAGTGAAAAAGTGAAAATGTGAAAATGTGAAAAAGCAAGGACAAAACTTTTGCCCTTTTTCACTTTTCCACATTTTCACTTTCAAAAATTATGAGCGATAAAATATCAAGACGCGATTTATTTAAAACGGGCGCAGTTGCCACACTTGCGGCAACTTTAACGAATTCGGTCGAGGCAAAACCGAAGGCAAACACGATGATTGGCGTTCCGTTTGAGCGGCGCGACAAAGTTCGTATCGGCATTGTCGGTGTCGGTGAGCGCGGAAAATCAATGATTCACGACCTTAACGGCATCGAAAACCTTGAAATCATTGCGCTTTGCGATAACGTCAAGGCAAATGCCGAAGAAGGCAAAGCGATGATTGAAAAAGCCGGAAAATCTGCGCCCGCGCTTTATACGGACGGCGATTATGGGTTTGAAAAACTTGTAGAGCGCGACGATATTGATTTTGTTTATTCGCCAACGCCTTGGGAATGGCACGCGCCGGTCGGACTTGCGGCGATGAAAAACGGCAAGCACGTTGGGCTTGAAGTTCCGATGGCGACGACGATGAAGGATTTGTGGGCATTGGTTGAGATGTCCGAAAAGACGCGCAAACATTGCATTATGATGGAAAATTGCTGTTACGATTTTAACGAAATGCTCGTGCTGAATATGGTGCGCGACGGCGTTTTCGGCGAAATCACACACGGCGAAGCGGCTTATAATCACGATTTGCGCTGGATTTTGAATGAAGGTCGGAGCGAAGGTTTGTGGCGACGTGCGTGGCATACGCGCTTGAACGGAAATCTGTATCCGACGCACGGACTCGGACCGGTTTCAAATTATATGAACATCAATCGCGGCGATAAATTAGATTATCTCGTTTCGATGTCGTCGCCGTCGCGTTCGCTTGATTTGTATCGTGAACAAACCGTGCCGAAAGATTCGCCGAAATGGAAGGAAAAATACATCGCCGGCGATATGAATACGACGCTGATAAAAACCGCGAAAGGCTTGACGATAAAGCTCCAACACGACACTTCAACGCCGCGACCTTACGACAGAATTAATCTGATTCAAGGCACGAAAGGCTTGTTTCGAGATTATCCTGAGCGAGTTTTAGTCGAAGGACAAGCGGAAAAACATCGCTTCACAAATCTTGATAAATACAAAGAAAAATACACGCATTGGCTTTGGAAAAAACTCGGCAAAGAAGCCGAAAATGCCGGACACGGCGGAATGGATTACATTATGGCGTGGCGACTCGTGCAATGTTTCCGCGAAGGTTTGGTATATGATATGGACGTTTACGACGGCGCAAGTTGGTCTGCGCCATTTCCGTTGAGCGCGGAATCGGTGGCGAAAGGCTCGATGCCGATAAATATTCCCGATTTTACACGCGGAAAATGGAGCGAAAAACGCGACACTTTAGTTTGATTTTAGTTTAGAGTTCAAACTTTAGTTTGCCGCAAACCGCCAGCGAAGCGAAGCGGTTTCCGCTCGGCAGGAAAGGTATAATTAGAAATTATACCGCTTCGCCGCGCCACGCTTCGCGGGCGCGGCACAAACTAAAGTTTGAACTCTGAACGCTTGAATTTTGATATGAAAAAAATTGCTTTCATCATTCTGTTTCTTTCGCTTTGTGCCAATATTTTCGCGCAAAATCAGACGAAAGATTTTACGAAATATGTCAATCCGTTTATCGGCACGGGCGGACACGGACACACATTTCCGGGCGCGACTGTGCCGTTTGGAATGGTGCAACTTTCGCCTGATACACGCGAGGACGATTGGGACGGAAGTTCGGGTTATCATTATTCCGACAACACGATTTGGGGATTTTCGCACACGCATTTGAGCGGCACGGGAATTCCCGATTACTGCGATATTTTGTTTGCGCCGACGATCGGCGAACCGGAATTTTTTGCGAAATCCGGCGATGTCGGCGAAAACGGTTATGCCTCTACTTTTGAACGCAAAAACGAAAAAGCGGAAGCCGGATATTATTCGGTAAAGTTGGACGAAGGCAATATTTTGGCGGAAATGACGGCGACCGCAAGAGTCGGATTTCATCGTTACACTTTTCCCGCGACGAGCGAAGCAAATTTAATTATTGACTTAAAACACCGCGATAAAGTTTTGGATTCGGAACTGAAAATTGTCGGCAACAATCGCATCGAAGGTTATCGGCGTTCGTCTTCGTGGGCAAAAGACCAGATTATTTATTTTGTCGCGGAATTTTCGCAACCTTTTACCGATTACGGAATTTCGACCGCTGAAAATTCCGTCGAAAAACTCGATAAAGCGAAAGGCAATTACATCAAAGCATCTTTGCGTTTTGATAAAAGCGATGGCAAACCTTTGCTTGTAAAAGTTGCAATTTCGCCGACCGGAATTTCGGGCGCGAGGCGGAATTTGCAAGCTGAAATTCCGCATTGGAATTTTGAAAAAGTCCGCGCCGATGCGAAAAATTTGTGGAATAAAGAACTTTCACAAATCGAAGTTTCCGGCGGAACTGATGACCAACTAACTACATTTTACACGGCGCTTTATCACACTAAAATTCAGCCTAATGTCTTTCAAGATTTCGACAAAAGTTATCTCGGATTAGACAAAAAAATCCACACGGCAGACGGTTTTACAAACTACACAGTCTTTTCGCTCTGGGACACATTTCGCGCCGCGCATCCGCTTTATACGATTGTTGATCAAAAGCGCACCGCCGATTTTATCAACACATTTATCAAACAATACGAACAAGGCGGACGGCTTCCGGTTTGGGAATTTGCCGCCAACGAAACCGATACGATGATTGGCTATCACGCCGTTTCCGTCATCGCGGACGCAATGGCAAAAGGGATAAAAGGTTTCGATTACGAAAAAGCGTTTGAAGCGTCAAAACACAGCGCGGAACTAAATCATTTCGGTTTGGAAGCGTATAAAAAACGCGGCTATATTTCGATGGAAGACGAGCAGGAATCGGTTTCCAAAACTTTGGAGTATGCTTACAACGATTTTTGCATCGCGCAAATGGCGACAATTTTATGGCTTCAAAAGAAGGCTGAATTAAGGAAAATAGAAGAACCTTCAAATAGACATGAACTTTTACTCCCGAAGTTTTTAGATTATCAAAATTACACAAAACGCGCTCAATATTACAAAAATCTCTACGACAAACAAACCGGATTTATGCGTCCGAAACAGAACGGAAATTGGATTTCGCCGTTTTTACCGAATGAAGTTACGTTTCATTTTACCGAAGGCAATTCTTGGGTTTATTCGTTTTTCGTGCCGCACGATGTCAATGGTTTGATTGATTTGTATGGCGGACGCGCAAATTTTTCAAAGAAGTTGGACGAACTTTTTACGACCGAACAGAAACTCACGGGACGCGAACAGCCTGATATTACGGGCTTAATCGGACAATACGCACACGGCAACGAACCTTCGCATCACATCGCTTATCTTTACAATTACGCCGATGAACCTTGGAAAACGCAGAAACTTATTCGCCAAATTTTAGACGGATTTTATAAAAATGCGCCCGATGGTTTGATTGGAAATGAAGATTGCGGACAAATGTCGGCGTGGTATATTTTGAGCGCATTGGGCTTTTATCAAGTTGCGCCTTCGATTCCAAATTACGATTTTGGAACGCCGCTTTTTAAGGAAGCCAAGATAAATTTAGAGAACGGTAAAACTTTTATTATCAAAGCCGCAAATGTTTCGCCGAAAAACATTTATATCAAATCCGTAAAATTAAACGGTAAAGTTCTCAAAGATACTTTTTTCAAACACGAAGATTTGATGAAAGGCGGAACTTTGGAATTTGAAATGTCTGATGCGCCTGTTAAAAATTGGTTCACGCAGTTTTCAAATTCAAAAATCGAATCGAATTTTGCAATTGTGCCGACGATTGAAGCAACGCGCAGTTTTGAGAAAGAAACGATTGTAAAAATCACTACGCCGGACGCGACGGCGAAGATTTTTTACACTTTGGACGGAACTGAACCGAACGAAAAATCTGTCGCTTATACCAAACCTTTCACAATTACGAAAACCGCGATTGTGAAAGCAATTTCTGTCAGCAAATTAGACGGGAAAAGTTTAACGGCAGAATCAAAACTCAACAAAATGCCGCACGATTGGGACGTAAAATTATTCTCGACTTACAATCGCCAATACACCGGCGGCGGCGCGAAAGGTTTGATTGACGGCATTCGCGGGACGACGAATTTTGCTTCGGGCGAATGGCAAGGTTATCAAGCACAAGATTTTATCGCCGTCATTGATTTGCAACGCGAAACCGAAATTAAAAAACTCGGCGGCGGATTTTTGCAGGTTGCGCGTTCGTGGATTTGGATGCCGACGCGCATCAAGTTTGAAGTTTCAAACGATAACGTAAGTTTCACCAAAGTCGCCGAAATCAAAACCGATATTTCGCCCGAAGATATGGAACACAAAATCCGCGATTATTCGCAAAACATCACGCCGACAAAAGCGCGTTACGTTCGCGTCAAAGCCGTAAATTTAGGCAAAATTCCCGCGTGGCATCCGGGCGCGGGTTTTGATGCTTTTATTTTTGTGGACGAGATTTTTATTGATTAAAGTTCAGAGTAACGCATTTATGCGTGAAGCGGTCGCCGCGCTTCGCCGGCGACTGCACGGCTGAAGCCGTTACTCTAAACTTTTTGTGCTAAAATTCTAAAATTATGAAACGCAAAATTTATTCGATTCTTTTTATTTTACTCGTTTTTCCGCTCTTTGTTTTCGCGCAAGATTACAGCGAAAAGATTAAGGAAATTGACGCTTACGCGCAGAAAGTTCAGGCAGATTGGAACATTCCGGGACTTGCGATTGCGATTGTCAAAGACGATAAAGTTATTTTCCAGAAAGGTTACG
>JANNYB010000090.1:0-3885 GCA_031409875.1 Acidobacteriota bacterium
TGCCGAATGGGACGGCAGCCGTTGGATGAAACGCGGTGATGATTATAAAGAACTTAAAGAAAAAATCGCGCAACGTCTGTTAGCCGAACTCTACAAACAACAACCGCAAGTCGAAGGCAGCGTCGAATATTACGAACTTTCGACACCGCTCACCACGCAACATTTTGTCAATTACGAAAAAGGCGAAATCTACGGTTTAGATTCTACGCCGAGCCGTTTCCGACAAAAATTCTTAAAACCGCGCACACCAATCAAAAACTTTTATCTAACCGGACAAGACATCGTAACTTGCGGAGTCGCGGCAGCTTTATTTTCGGGAGTTTTGACCGTAACGGCGATGACGGGCAAAAATGTTTTGAAAAAAGTGATGAAAGAAGCGAAATAAATTACATTCCAAACATCATTTTGAGTTTGGGCAAGATGTTTGTGTGAAAGAGAAAAATCTATGCTAATATTTTCAATATTATGATTCAGACATTAGAAGCAGTTGTGAATGAAACAGGCAAAATTGAATTGCTAACGGAAATTCGTCTGAAAAAACGCCAACGCGCTTTGGTAACGATTTTAGATGAAGAGCCGAAAGTTTCGGACGAATCGAAAAAAGAGAGATTGTTTGTCGCATTCAAAAAAGCGCAGAAAGCAAATCTTTTCAAAGATATTGAAGATCCGGTAGAATGGCAAAGGAAACTAAGAGATGAATGGGACTAAAGGCATTTTAGACAGCAACGCAATTATCTTTGCTTCAAAAGAAAAGATTGACGTTGAAAAAATGTTGTCGAAATATGATGAATTTTATGTTTCCGTCATTACTTACATCGAAGTTTATGCTCACGATTTTCAAAACTCTGATGAAAAGGACGCTATTGACGAAATTTTCGCTAATCTCGAAATCATCGAAATCAACAAAGAAATCGCCGACCAAGCCATTATTTACCGCAAAAATAAAACCAAAAAGATAAAACTTCCCGATGCCATAATTTTGGCGACCGCCAAATATATCAACGCCGATTTATTAACCGACGATTGGGACGATTTTCAAAATATTGATTCTTCCGTAAATGTTTCGGACATTGAAGATTTAAAGATTTAAATTTATGCTCCAAACCTTAAAGAGCAAACTCAGGGAAATTCCGTTTTTGCGCGGTGCGTATTTGCGTTTGAAGCGCGGTTTGACGAATGAGTTGGTCGGGATGACTTCGCGCTTCGAGCAGGATTATTTTGCGGAATATGGCGAGAAGATTTATGTGGGCAAGGGCGAGATTGTTGATTTGGGTTGTTGGCTCGGTTCGACGACGATTCCGCTTGTTACGGGTTTGTTGAAAAATCCGCATTTTACGCGGTCAGGCAGAAAGGTTTTTGCTTACGATTTGTTTATTTGGTTCGATTGGATGAACGACAGCACTTTCGGGACGGATTTGGCGGAGAAATATGCGGAGGGCGATAATTTTGTCGAGGAATTCAAGTTACGGACGAAAGATTTTGCTGAACACATCGAGATTTGCGCGGGCGATTTGCGCGAGATCGGTTGGACGGGCGGAGAAATCGAATTTTTACTGGTTGATGCGATGAAGGATTGGAGTTTGGCGAATGCGATTGTGCGCGAGTTTTATCCGTCGCTCGTGCCGCAGGAAAGTTTGATTTTGCATCAGGATTTCGCGCATTTTTTTACGCCTTGCATTCATCTGATTCAATGGCTTTTTCGTGAACATTTTGAGTTTGCGGGCGAAGTTGCAAAATCGCCGAGCGTTGTCTTCAAATATAAATCGAAAATTGACGAAAAACTTTTGCAAAAAACTTACGGTTACGATTCTTTTTCTGACGAAGAAGTTGATGCGGCTTTTGAGTATTCGATGAGTTTGGTTTCGGCGGAAAAATTGCCGAACGTCGCGGCGGCAAAAGTGATGTGGTTTTTGCATCAAAACCGACTCGAAAAAGCGAAAGAAGCGTTTGAAGCCTTGCTCGAAAGCGGTGTCAAACTAGAGAAAGATTTGATTAACGTGAAAGAGTTGCTCTATAAAAATTAAAGCCTATTTGGAAATTAGAAAATTAACAAAATTTAACCACAAAAATACACAAAAAACCACAAAATAAGCCAAAGCAGTTTTGTGGTTTTTTGTGTATTTTTGTGGTTAATAAAATCGGTGTTTGATGCTTTTAGAGAACTTCGATTTTTGTCTTTTTTCGGCTTCAACCTATCTTAAAAATCGCGGATTATTGCCTCGAAAATGCCTTCAAAAAATGTCCGAAAAACGGGGCGATTTTTTGAAGACTAGACAATACGGGCTTTTTAATGATAGTATTAAAAATGTTTTACAATTCGGACACAAATTTTATGCGTGTTCGAGCCTTTTGTTAGGTGCAAATTACAACACGAAACTAACTTGATTTTAGTATTTTGGTATTTGAAAATTTAATGCCTCCGAGTGTGTTTTTGCATTTTAATCGAAAGAGAAAATAATAAAAATATACAGGAGAATGAATAATGAAAAATCTAGCTAGAGGAAGCGTGTTTTTCGGATTGTTCGCGCTGGTTGCAGTTTTATTTTACGCACAGCCGACTGTTACCGCCGAAGACACATTCAGTATAGCGAATGATTCTAACGGAAACATTCAAATTGAAGAATTCCAACAAAACAATACACAAGAAACGTCTTTTATCAATAAATTAACTGATTACTCGGAAAATAATATTAATAATTTAAACTTTAACTTTTCAAAACTCGGGGCATTTAAAGCAACTGCTTACTGTCTGCGCGGCAGAACGGCTTCAGGCAGCAATGTCCGACGCGGAATTGTCGCCGCCGATCCGCGAGTTTTGCCGCTTGGAACACGAATTCAAGTAACCGCCGGCGGTTACAGCGGAACTTACGTCGTTGCCGATACCGGCGGCGGTGTCAAAGGTCGCCACCTTGATTTTTGGGTTGCAAGCTGCTCGGAAGCCGTGCGCTTCGGACGCAAAACCGTAATGGTCAGCGTCGTGGGCAAAAAATAATAATTTACAAATTTATATTTACATTCTTTTGACTTGTTTCCATTGAAACTTTTAAGGTCAAAAAACAATTTAATTAACTTAATCGAAGGGAGAAAATTCTCCCTTTTTTCTATTTTAAATTGCATTAAATAATCAACAAAATTAATAGAAATATAAGTAAGTGGACGGAATTAAATTAAAAATGTTTGGCGTGTTCTGAGTCCCGACTTTAGTCGGCTTCTTCATTTCGCCAGCGAAGCGCGGCGAAATGCCGCCTAAAGGCGGGACTCAAAACTATTACGCAAATTTATAATTTTATTTTGCACTACTACTTACTTCGAGATAAAACGCAAACTTTCGTAACAATTTCAAAAGAAACTTTCATCGAAAAATTCGGCGCGGACGCAGAAATTTTTACGATTGAGAACGGTATGGCAAATTCTAATTTATAATAATTGTGATTGATTCGGATTCAACTTCAACTTCCATATCATCGGTTGCTTTTGCCTTAATTTTATATACACCTTTCCACAAATTTGAAATATATCCACTTTTTTTGTAGCCTTCTTGTCGCCAAGAAAAGTTTCGATTATATTTTTCATTGATGGAAATTGCTACTTTTTCAATTGTTCCGTCAAGGTCAATCGCTTCTATTTCAATAGGGATTTCTTCACCTTGCTTAAAAGTTTGACCATTTTTAATGGAAGTTATTTTAACGGTTGGTTTTTCCGTAACCTTAAACTGTAAACTTTCGGAATATGTAAATGCGCCTAATTCTACTTTGTCAGATTAAAACAGATTGCCAAAAAGAGCAAAAAAGTGTGATAAATAAAGGATATGAGATTACCAGTTGATGAAAAAAACTTAGTGGCTATGCAGTCAGTTATCGAGACTATTTTTGGTGTCGGCGAAAA
>JANNYB010000091.1:0-32198 GCA_031409875.1 Acidobacteriota bacterium
GTGTAATCAGTGGATAGATTTTTTTCTGTCCACGAAACACACGCGCAGACACGGATTTTTTTTATCTTCTTTTCCGTGCTTTCCGTGCTTTCCGTGGATAGTTTCTTTTTTATCCACGGAACACACGAAAGACACGGAAAAGAAGATAAAAATATCAAATATAAGTCGAGCGCGTTTCCCAATCAATTTCCGTGCCGCTCAGTAATGACGAAACATACAAAAATTTTAAATCTTTTTTTCGCGTCTTTTGTGTGTTTCGTGGGCAAAAATTCTTATCTCGAATTAAAATTAGTTTAAAACTTGAATCAATAAATCAATTTCTTCACGTTTCACGCATAACGGCGGAAGCAAGCGCAAAACATTCGGATTGCTCGAAGTTCCGGTAATTATTCGATTTTCTAATAACTTTTGATGAATCGGTTTGCAGTTTTCGGCAAATTCGATGCCGAGAAGTCCGCCTTTGCCGCGTAATTTTTTTACGGTTTCAATTGACTTTAATTTTTCGCGCAAGTAATTTTCGATTTCCGAAATATTGGAACGCATTTTGTCGTTTTCAATCGCTTCAATCGTTGCTAAAACCGCCGCCATTGCCAACATTCCGCCGCCGAAAGTTGTGCCTAAATCGTTGGTTTTGATGTTGTTTGAAATTTTTTCATTAACTAAACACGCCCCGACCGGAACGCCGCTTCCGAGCGATTTTGCAAGGGTGATAATATCTGCTTCGACAAAATCAGCCAACGAACTTGCGCTAAAAAACCAATTTCCCGTGCGCCCGATTCCGGTTTGCACTTCATCGAAAATTAAAATTATGCCGAGTTTATCGCAAATTTTGCGTAAACCTTTAAAGAATTCGGGCTTTGCTTCCGTAACGCCAGCCATTGATTGAATCGGTTCAAGCATAATCGCGGCAGTTTCTTCGTCAGCCAAACTTTTTACGCTTTCGAGATTTCCGAATTCCGCGCAAACGTGATGCGGCACATTCGGCTTTCCTAAATTTCGATAATTACCCAAAAATGTCGCTGAAATCGCATCCGCCGTGCGCCCGTGAAAACCGCCGGAAAAAGTGATAATTTTTTCGCGCTTCGTCGCAAATCGCGCCATTCGCATCGCATTTTCGTTGGCTTCCGTTCCCGAATTGCAGAAAAATGCTTTGGTAATTGATTCGGGCGCAATCGAAACAAGTTTTTCCGCCGCACGAGCGCGAATCTCTGAATAAACCAAATTTGAATAAAACAAAACCTTTTCGGCTTGATTTTTCAAGGCTTCGACAACGTGCGGATGCGAATGTCCGGTCGCACAAACCGCGTGTCCGCCGTAAAGATCGAGATATTTTTCGCCGTCGCTCGTTTCAATCCACGCACCACGTCCGCGTTCAACCGCAATGTTCATTTTCGCGTAAGTTGCAACTTGAAATTGTTCTTCTAAATTGTAAATTTCATCAAAAGTCATAAATTCAAAACTATTTTTGCCCGCGAAACACGCGAAATACACGAAAATAAGAAAAGATTTTTGGTTTTATTTTAGCGTATTTCGCGTGTTTCGCGGGCAAAACTTTCTTACGGATTTGTTCCAATCAATCTCAATCCGGTCGTTTCGTTCAAACCGAACATCAAATTCATATTTTGAACGGCTTGACCGGACGCGCCTTTGACTAGATTATCAATCGCAGAAAAAACCACGATTTGTTTACCGAAAGAATGCGCTGCGATGTCGCAAAAGTTGGTCGTTTTCACCCAATTTATATCGGGCGAATGTTCGACGATGCGGACGAAAAATGCGTCTGCATAAAAATTTTCGTAAAGATTTTTTAAATCTTCGTTGGTCAAAATATTCGTTGTTTCGAGATAACACGAAGCAAAAATTCCGCGTGAAACCGGCAAACTGTGCGTCATAAAAACGAATTCGTTTTCAAATTCGCCGACGGATTTTAAGTGTTGCGAAATTTCGGGAACGTGCTGGTGCTGAAACGGTTTGTAAGCGTAAAACGAATTCATTCTTTGCGGATGATGCGTGTTTGCTGCCGCTTTTGCGCCCGAACCGCTCGAACCTGTTTTCGCGTCAACGATAATTTTTCCCGTCAAAAGTCCGACACACTTTAGTTTGTCGCTTTCGTTGCTGTTCAAATTGTGTGAACCCGACGCATCAACAAACTGAAGTTTGTTGGACATTTGCGCGACCAACGGAGCAAGCGCAAGCAAAGTCGCCGTCGCAAAACAACCCGGATTTGCAATATATTTCGCCGATTTAATTTTTTCACGGTTCGTTTCGGTCAAACCATAAACAAATTCATGTTGCAAATCAGATTTTTCGAGCTTGTAAAATTGCTTAAAAACGTCCGCATCATCAATCCGAAAATCGCCTGAAAGGTCAATCGCTTTAACATTTTTCGGCAACTTCGGAATCAAATTCAACGCTTGACCGTGAGGCAAAGCAAAAAATGCGACATCAATATTTTCGAGTTTTGATAAATCTTCCGGCGCGAGTTCAAATCTTAGATCACAAATTCCGTTTAAGTTTTTATGAACTTCCGCAACAGATTTCCCTGCGTGTTCATTTGCCGTAACCAAAACGATTTCAGCATTCGGATGAAACAAAAGAATCCGCAAAAGCTCGCTCCCGCCGTAACCCGAACCGCCGAAAATTGCGATTTTTATTTTATTCATTTTTTGATTCCCAAAGCCTTCCTTCACGCTCTATTTGACAGTTATAACAAGCACTATTTTTACCATCTTTGTTATGCCAGTAATGATTTTCTCCAACCGCTTCGCAATCATTCAGAGAATCAGGATAAAAATGAGAAATAAATTCATTACTATTCAGAGAACTCATAATCTTTTTGGAATAAACCTCAATTTCATCATCAATCTCCGAATCGTAAAGTTCAAAATTGTCAACAATCCCGATAAAATAGCAGGTTTCATCATCGTTTAGACAATAATCGCTTCCATTTTTGAGAGCCTTATCAATAGCATTTTGTTCATTTTCCGCCTTAACTATTATTATTCTCTCTTCATACCAAGGCTTAATTTTTTCGTTATCAGGTTTGTGTAAAAATATCTGTTTGGCAGAAAACCAATTTAATTCACTCATATTTTATTTCTTTGAAAACTCGATTAAATCCCAAAGATTACCGTATAAATCGGCGAAAACGGCGACTGTGCCGTAGTCTTCGACTTTCGGTTCGCGGACGAATTTTATGTTTTTGTGAACATAATTTTCGTAATCGCGCCAAAAATCGTCGGTTTGCAGAAAGAGAAAAACGCGCCCGCCGGTTTGGTTTCCGATGCGGCTTTGCTGTTCTTCGCCGACTGCTTTTGCCAATAATATCTGACACTCGGAATCTTTCGGCGCGACCAAAACCCAGCGTTTTGTTTCACTCTGCGGCGTGTCTTCGAGAAGCACGAAATCTAATTTTTGCGTGTAAAATTCAATCGCTTCGTCATAATCCGCCACGACCAACGCGATAGGTGTGATGCTTTGTTTCATAAATTTTAAAGACTGGAGCGCAAGCGTCCCCGCTTGCAATGAGCGTTTGCTTCAAACGCGAAAAAGCCTCAGTTAATATTCAACTTGACCGATAACAAACGCCGTTACGCCGCTGAAAAACGCGGCGTTTGCAAGCGGGGGACGCTTGCGCTCCAGTCAATTATGCAAAAGCCAATTCTTTCCGCTTTTCAAAGTTTAGCAATTCAAACAATCTGAAACCATCGCGCCGAGCGTTTCCGGCTTTGATTTTGAATTGCTTTTCGACAAAATCTTCACCCATTTGCGAATCCGTAACCGAACCGGCGATAACGTCAATTGAAATGCCGAAATTTTTCAAAACTGCGATTCCGCCGATTACGCCAACGTAATCCGAAGCGCAAAAAACAAAAGTTGTCATCGCTTCTCGAATTTCAAAATCGCGCAAAACCGAATCAACCGCGTAACCGCCGACAATGCCGTCGCCGAGTTCGACAACGATTAAATCAGGCTCGTAACTGTTGAGATGATTCAAGATAGCTTTTGCCACAGACGCGAGATTTTCGACATCAACCGTCGAAGGCAATCCGCAATCGAGAAAACTTGCCGTGCAAAACGCGCCGTGATCTTCCATATTCAAAGTGTCGCGCAAAGCCGCCACGCCAGACATTTTCGCGCCACAAACTTTTAATCCCGAATGCGCGGCTTGTTTAATAATCTCAGTTGCGGCAACCGTTTTGCCCGAATTCATACAAGTTCCCGCGACAACCACAATCGGCGCAGATTCTTTCAAAAAATTTGTCGGCTTGAGCGCATTATCAGAAATATTTAAGACTTTCTGACTGCTGACTGCTGACTGCTGACTGCTCACTATCCCAAGAACTTCAACTTCAATCGCATCTGAAAGTGATGAATGATGACCTTTGCAGATGCCGATCACGCCGCCCATATTTAACAAATGAAGTTTGTCGCCCGCTTTGACGGTTTCGGGAACATCGCCAACAAAACCTTTTAACGCACGGCGTTTGCCCAAAACTCCGATTAAAACGTCGTTGCGATTTATTTTTGCAAGTCGTCCGCTCGGAAGTTCGAGATTGCCGTAAGTTACCGATTCACTCAAGGCGCGAACGACGACAACATCGCCCGCTTTCGGCGCGAAATTATCTGAAATTACCGCAACTTTTTTCGTCAAATTTAACGGCGAAGTTGCCGAACCGATTTTGTCTGCTTCTAAAAATTTCATTGTCTTTTTAAATTAAGAAATTAAGATTTTGCCCGCGAAACACGCGAAATACGCGAAAAATAATACAAATTATTTCTTTATTTCGTGTCTTTCGTGTGTTTCGTGGGCAAAAAATCCTCTAAGAATCTTTAAATATTCCCCAGATTTTTTTCATCGCTGATTTTTGCGTTTTGGCATCTTTGACGGCGATAAAAATAGTGTCGTCGCCGGCGATTGTGCCGATGATTTCGATGATTTTGGCGCGGTCAATTTGGACTGCAACCGCTGAAGCCAAACCGCTTTCGCATCGAGCGACAATCAGATTTGTTCCCGCAGTTTCCAAACCGACAAAGCCGAAACGCGCGTCCGTTTTATTCGGGATTGCATAAAACTTCCCTTTTTTGATAATGCCGAGTTCGTCCAAATCACGCGAAACGCTTGATTGTGTCGCTTCAAAACCGGATGCAAAAAGCAAATTCGTCAACTCACTTTGCGTTTCAATGTTTTTTACATTGATTAAATTTAGGATTGCTTCTTGTCTTTGCGCTTTAATCATCTCGATTTCAATTAAATCATTTATGCAAAAATATTGCAAATTATTTGCATAAATGACTGGAGCGAAAGCGTCCCCGCTTGCAATGAGCGTTTGCTTCTAAACGCGAAAAAGCGTTTGAGGTAAAATCAAGTTGATTTCACCTCAAACGCCATTACACCGCTGAAAAACGCGGCGTTTGCAAGCGGGGACGCTTGCGCTCCAGTCATTTATCTCACTTCTTCGACGAAGGTTACGCGGTTTATTTCGTGCAGCGTTGTCTGACCTTTGAAAACTTTTTTCACAGCCGCTATGCGAAGGCTCGAAAGTCCTTCTTTTTCGGCTTGGCGGCGGATTTCCGAACCCGGACGGCGTTCGATAATCATTTCGCGGATTTTGTCGGACATATCCAAAAGCTCGTGAATCGCCGTTCTGCCGCGATAACCCGTGTGATTGCAAGCATCGCATCCGACGCTCATAAAAAATGTATTATTATTTTTGAGTTCGGGAAGCAAGCCGGAAATTGCAAATTCTTCGTCCGTCGGAATGTAGGCGCGTTTGCACGTCGGGCAAAGTTTGCGAACCAATCTTTGCGCCAAAACGCAGTTGAGCGCGGCGACAAAGTTATACAAATCTACTTTCATATTCAGAAAACGCCCGATAACATCAATCACGTTATTGGCGTGAACCGTCGTGAAAACAAGGTGTCCGGTGAGCGCGGAGTTGATGGCAATCTGCGCGGTTTCTTCGTCGCGGATTTCGCCGACCATCACTTTGTCGGGATCGTGGCGCAGAATCGAACGAAGTCCGCGGGCGAACGTCAAACCTTTCTTTTCATTGACCGGAATCTGCATAATTCCCGCCAACTGATATTCTACGGGGTCTTCAATCGTAATAATTTTGTCTTCGGTGTTGCGGATTTCGTTCAACGCGCCGTAAAGCGTCGTCGTTTTACCCGAACCTGTCGGACCTGTAACGAGAACCATTCCGTAAGGTTCTTTGATGTAAAGCCGAAATCTTTTTAAATCGTCTTCATCAAACCCGACGACTTCAAGGCTCAAATTTTTAAATTCTTCGGAAATTTGCTCTTTATCCAAAATACGAATAACGCAGTTTTCGCCATACGCGGCGGGCAAAATCGAAACACGAAAATCAACCGTTCTACCTTTATATCGCACGCGAAAACGTCCGTCTTGCGGAATTCTGCGTTCGGCAATGTCGAGTTCGGACATAACTTTGATACGCGAAATCAGCGTTTGATGATAGGCAATATCAATCGGGTCAACCTTTTGATAAAGCGCACCGTCAATGCGAAATTTGACGGCAACATCGCGGTCGCCGGCTTCGATGTGAATGTCGGAAGCGCGAGATTCCATCGCGTTATAAACGATTGTGTCAACCAATTTGATAATCGGCGACATATCAGAATCGCTGGCAAGTCTGTCTAAGTCCAAAACTTCTTCGCCTTGCTCGGTTTCTTTGACGAGCGAAATCTTAAAACCCGAAGCCGCTTCCTGCAAAACTCTCTGCGTTGCATCGCCTTTTTTCAAGACGACATCAATCGCGCCTTGCGTTGCAACATACGGCACAATTCGGACGTTCAAGACGTTTTCGAGTTCATCAAGACGTTCCAAATTCGACGGATCAGCCATCGCCGCGTGCAGATTTCTACCTTCTTTTTTCAGCGGAACGAAATGATTTTTGAGCATCAAATCAACGGGAATTTTCGCCAATTCTTCATAATCTATCGGCGATTCTTTGTCCGGCGGAAGCAAATCAATGTAAGGCAAGCGATAACGCTTGGCAAGTTGTTTAGCTTGCACGACTTCCGGCGGTTCGTTGTCTAAAAAAT
This sequence comes from Acidobacteriota bacterium, assembly GCA_031409875.1. Classification (GTDB taxonomy): domain Bacteria; phylum Acidobacteriota; class Blastocatellia; order Pyrinomonadales; family Pyrinomonadaceae; genus CALMEH01. Next base: position 7,069 of record JANNYB010000091.1, read on the forward strand.
TCGTTGAAATTGTCGGCGCGGCAACTGTAACCGTTCCGTTAGTTTGATTTTCCATTTTCAAAGTCCTCTGCATCTTCATTTAATCCGAAACTATGCTTCAAAGCATTGTCAATTTTTTGCATATCATTAATTTTTCCGTAAACAGAATATATTTGATTTTTGTGTGCAGTTATAATATTGTCAGTCATAATTACCGAATCTAGCTTTAATCCTGAACCCGTTCCTTCCGGTGAATCGAGCAGAATTACAACTCTTGACGGATGATTTGCCCGGTTCATATTACTCGTTATCATCGCCACAAGAATTTGCGGCATTCCCGTATTCAAGTCATCTTTCTGAATAACCAATCCCGGACGACGCTTCGACGAAACAAGGTCGGAATTCGGAAATAAAACCTGCACGATGTCGCCTCGTTTAATCAACATCGTAAATATCCATCTCCGGTCTGTTCCAATCATCAGCGATTGAACTCAATTTACCTCTCATCTCAGCCGCTTCCTCTTTGCTGATGCCGAGTTCTTGCAAATCAATAATTCTTGTATTGAGAAATGTAACCAAAACTCTCGATTCGGCTACTTCTTCCGGCGTTTCGGCTAAAATTACTTGTCCGTTTTTATAAGTTCCTTCAATCGTTAACATTTTATTTCTTTCCTCCCATCGGTCCTGACGAAATCGTTTGAATAATCGGCAGATAAATTGCCAGCAAAATCGTGATGACGATGCCAGCCATAAAGACTAGAATTATCGGTTCGAGCAAGGTTGTTAATTGTTCGAGTTTGACTTCGGCTTCGGCATCGTAAAAGTTGGCAACTTCGTCGAGCATTTCGCGTAAACTTCCCGATTTTTCGCCGATTCCGACCATATCCAGCGCGAGTTCAGGAATCCAATTTGCCTTATCGAGTGCTTCGGTGAACATTCTGCCTTCACGAATAAGCGGCAAAACGGCTTGCGAACGGCGGCGAAGTTCGAGATTGTTTATTGCTTGCGAAGCAATGTCCCAAGCGTCCGGCACGGTAATTCCACCCGAAAGAAGCGTCGAAAGCGAACGCGCAAGTTGTGCCGTTGTCATCTGTCTGATTAATTGTCCGGCAATCGGCAAACGCAGAAGAAATTTGTGCAAAAGCAATTTCCCGCCCGGCGTTCTGAGCCAAATAACAATCGCAAATATCAAAATAACCGTCAGCGGCAGAAGCCACAAAATATTACCTGCAATTGTTGTCGAAATTGTCAAAACAACCACCGTAACCGTCGGCAAACCTTGATTCGCGTTCAGACCTTTGAACAAATCCGACATTCGAGGCACGATATAAAGCGTCAAAAACGCGACCATCAGCGTCGCCGCAACCAACAAAAAAACCGGATAAGCCAACGCACCGCGCAATTTTCGCGCGACACCGACGCTTCGTTTGAGATAATCAACATAACGCGCCAAAATATCGTCCAACGCGCCGGATTTTTCACCTGCGAGAATCGAAGCCGTATAAATTTTAGGGAAAATTCCCTGCGCTTCAAAGGCTTCGGAAAGCGGCACACCACTTTTAATTTTTTCTTCGACATCCGCCAAAATTGTCCGCAATGCCGCCGAACTCGAGCGTGTTTTGAGAAGATTAATTGCTTGTAAAATCGGAATACCGGCGCGGAGAAGTGCGGAAAGCTGTTGATTGAAAAGCAAAAAATCGCCCTGTTTGACGCGAGTTTTCTTTCCTGAACCGCCCGACAAAACCGCCGACAAACCTTTTTCGGCAGACGAAACCGCAAAAACCTTAAAGCCTTCGCCTTCGAGCCGCTTTTTCGCGTCCGCCGCCGCGGTTGCTTCAACAACTCGCGTCAAAATCTCACCTGAAGGCGTTCCTAAACGACAAATAAACTCAGCCATAATTGATTTGGGATTTCGGATTTCGGATTTGGGATTTCTTGAAAAATTAATCAATCCAAAATCCAAAATCTAAAATCCGAAATCGAATTATATCACGTCTTTTTTCTCGATAAGTTGCGCCGAAAATAATTATTCGGATGAAACAACGATTTTTATCTATCAAACATCAAAAAAACATCTTGCGGATTTACCATTTGTTACCTAAAATAGAATAAACTTAAGTCAGGAGATTTATGGCTGTGAAAAATTTTCAATGTTTCAGCCGCTTTTGCTCCGTGCATCAGTGGAATTTTTTAATTCTCGTCCTTTTTCTATCGTGTGTTTCGGTTGCCAACGCGCAAACGGCGACACCAACGCCGGAAAACACTTCGCCCGTTGAAGACAAAGGCACGATTAACGTGCAAACCGACCTCGTAACTTTAACTTTAACGGTTACAGACCTTTACGGACGCTATGTTTCGGGTTTGACGAAGGATGCGTTCACCATTTTCGATAATAACGAACAACAGGAAATCACGTTTTTTTCGGATGCGGACGCGCCCGTTTCGCTCGGGATTTTATTTGATACTTCGGCTTCGATGAGCGGCGAAAAAATCCGCAAAGCGCAAAAAGCTCTCGAACGATTTATCAACACCAGCCATCCGAACGACGAATATTTTTTGATTGCCTTCAACAGCCGCGCCCAACTTCTTCTCGACCGCACACGCGACGGCGAATCCGTTTTGCGAAAACTGACTTTGATTACTCCGCAAAATGATACTGCGCTTTATGATGCTTGTTATCTCGGCGTTGAAAAAGTTACGCGCGGCACGCATCAGAAAAAAGCGATGCTGATTATTTCGGACGGACAAGACAATTCGTCGCGCTACAATTTCAATGAAGTGCGACGATTGCTCAAAGAATCGGACGTAATCGTTTATGCCGTCGGGATTTTGGACGGACGCGACGCGGGAACGCAGGAAGGAATGGTTGGTCAGGCTTATTTGGACGAACTCGCTTCGGTTACGGGCGGAAAATCTTTTTATCCGCAAACCGATGTCGAAATGGACGAAATTTTTGAACGCATTGCGCTCGAACTTCGTCATCAATATTCAATCGGTTACACGCCGAAAGACTTTAAACCCGACGGAAAATTGCATAAAGTAAAAGTTAAGGTCAAACCTCCGCGCGGTTTGCCGCGTCTAACGGTTCGCGCACGGGATAGCTATATTGCAACCCCGAAAACCGATTATAAATAAAGTTCAGAGTAACGCATAAATAGTCTGTTTTTTATGTTTCTTTATGTTTTAGAAGTCCGACACGCTTTAGCTTGTCGAATGTTTGTCGTTACGACAAGCTAAAGCGTGTCGGACTTTTTGTTAATAAATTAAAAAACCAGACTGATAAATGTGTAACTCTGAACAAGTAAAGAAAAATGAAAAGAAAAAACCTGTATCTTTTATCAATAGTTTCGTGCATCACGCTCGTTTCGGCGTTTTATAGTTTTTTGCAAGCGGAAGCACAAACTTCCGGTTCGCAATCCAAAGCCACGCCAAGTCCGACTTCGACACCGAAGCTCGCGCCGACGATTGCGCCGACACCCGAAGAAACAGAAGAAACTATTACGGTTGACACCGATATTGTCGGGCTTAATGTCCGTGTTATTGACCGCAATAATCGTCCGATAAACAGTTTGACGAAAAATGATTTTCAGGTTTATGAAGACAATGTTCTGCAAGAAATTGACGGTTTTTCAAAAGCCGAAGTTCCGACCAATTACACGCTGGTTATTGATAATTCCGGTTCGCTTCGCCAACAACTCGAAAAAGTGATTGATGCCGGAAAAACCATTATCGGCACGAACAAGCCCGATGATGAAACGAGCGTTATCCGTTTCGTAAGTTCCGACAAAATCGAAATCAAACAGGAATTTACCAACGATAAAGCCGAACTTTTCGATGCGCTCGACAATCTCTACATCGAAGGCGGACAAACCGCCATCATTGACGCGGTTTATCTCGCCGCGCAAATGACCGATGAATACGAAAAAACGCGCAATCCGAACGATAAAAAACGCCGCGCCGTAATTTTGGTTACGGACGGCGAAGACCGCGACAGTTTTTATAACGAACAACAGCTTTTTGAAATTTTGCGCGAATCGGACGTGCAGATTTATGTTATCGGGTTTATCGGAGATTTGAGCAAAGAAGGCGGATTTATTGCCAAAAGCCCGCAAGAAAAAGCCAAAATTTTCCTAGAAAAAATGGCAAAAGAAACCGGCGGCAAAGCATATTTCCCGACTAACGTCAGCGAATTAAACGGCATTGCCACCGACATCGCCAGCGAATTGCGAACACAATATTTAGTCAGCTATTATCCGTCAAACACCAACAAAGACGGCACAAACCGCCAAATTAAAGTCGTCGTTTCAGACGGACCGAACAAACAAAAACGCATCGCCGTAACGCGCACATCGCGCAAAGCGGGTAATTAGTAACAGGTAATTGGTAATAAGTAAAAAGCGTTTTGCTCAGATTAGTAGTTGAGCAAAACGCTTTTGTTTTTAACCTATTACTTATTACCTGTTACCAATTACTATTCAGGAACTGAGCCGGAAATCTTCTTCCGCGTGGTTTCGCCGGTTTCGATGACGGAAAAACCGTCGGCAACTTCGTCGTGCGGGCGCGGAATGACGTGAACCGCCGTAACCGTTCCAATACGCCGCGCCGCCGCCGCGCCTGCGTCAACCGCCGCTTTCACCGCGCCAACTTCGCCGCGCACAATCGCCGTAACCAATCCGGCATCAATCCGTTCGTAGCCGACAAGAGTAACATTTGCCGCTTTAACCATCGCGTCTGCGGCTTCAATCATTGCCACGAGTCCAAAACATTCAACCATTCCGAGTGCTTGCATTATGCGTATTCTTCCTCAAGTTCTTCTTCAAGTTCTTCTTCGTCTTCAAAATATTCTTCATCAAAATCATCCGTTTCGTCAAACTTCGGGGCATCGGCGGGAATCACGGAAATTTTTTGATAAGTTAAAGTTCGCGCTTCCCAGCGTGTCTTGCGCCCGAAAACTCGTTTCAAACCGTTGCCGATAACTTCCTCCGCCCGCATTTTCAGATATTCCAGACGTGGCAAAATTTCCGCCAAGTAATCCAAATCCTTCGGCACATAAAGTTTGCGCCAACCGAGTTCGAGAAAGATTAAACAATATCGCGCTTCGAGTTCCGAATCAAATTCAAATACACGCCTTTTTGTGTGAATTTTCCATCCGAAAAGGTCTTGTTGCATCCGCGTTTCGCCGAAACACGAATAGCCGACAAGTTCTATTTGTTTGAGATTTTCGCGCCCTTGCGACAAAACTTTATCAGCATAAAAAACTCCAAAACCTTCCATCTTTAATCACCTTTGAGAAAATCATCGGAAAAATTTTCGGCAAATGCGCCGCCCAAACTTCCGCCGTTTTTCTTTGATTTTTTCCCGACGCTTTTCGCCTTTTCCAAACGCGATTTTACCAAATCTACGACCGCTTGATAAACTTCCAAATGCTCTTTTTCGCTCAATCCAAGAATATCGCGCAAAACGATTTTATCCAACTCCAAACGGTCAACTTTTACTTTTTCAAACGAAACTTCTTCGGGCGAAGGCGCAATTTCTTTGAAAACCGATTCGGCGGAAGTTTTCAAAAGTTTCTCAAATGCTTGCTTTAATTTTTCTTTTGATTCGTCTGAAATTTTATCGAAATCAGGAACGAGCAAACTTTTGACGACAATCACATCAATGTCTGCAATTGCTTGTGCGCCCGTAAGTTGTCGGCAAGTAAATTCGATAAACATTCTTGCCAAAGTTGAGTTTAGAATTGCCGCTAAAAGAACTTCGTCAACATTTTCTTTCGGCGTTATTCCGTAAAGTTTTTTGTCTTCAAAAATCTTGTCGTTGAGAAAAACAGGCATTCTTTCGCCAACCTTTGAAGGGAAAATTAAAGGCGAGTATTTCCAATCTTTGGCTAAAATATACCAAGAATCTTCGCCTCTTTGAGCGCAAGTAGGTCTTTCGTTGAACTTTTTTTCTTCCCCTTTTTCAAGATATTTCAGCAAATTTGTATTTTTCAGTTTTGCTTTTGGTTTATCACAAATTATAACTTGGTTTTCGAGTGTTTTACTATCAAGGCGATAACCTTGAACTTCTTTTAGTGAAAAAATTATTGGTTGCAGAAACTTCTTTTCGATTCCGTGTTTTTTAACTTCGGCTTGCGTTAAATAGAAAAACTCATTCGCGCCCGTTTTGATGCCAAAACGAACTTTCGCCAAACTTTTGAGCGGAACAAGTTTGTCTTTGCATTTTCGCAAAATCTCAAAGAAGACTTCGGGCGCACGCAAATATTTGCCCCATTTTGCGCCGATGTATTTCTTTTCTTCCGCGTCAAAACCTTCTTCGTAAAGTTCGCTTTGCCGCATCGGATAAATGCGAAAATCATCATTTTCGTAGATTTTGCGATGATAAACTATTGTATCGCAAAGACTTTCTATTGATGCTTGACGTTTAATTTCTTCGTCTTTTTGGTCAGATGTTGGCGGAATAAATTCGCGGAGTTTCTTTTTCAGATAAACGAACCGCGCCGGGTTTTCATCTCGCGCCGTTTGGTCGGAACATTTTTCCAAAATCACGATGCAAGTATTAACATCGGCTTCCGAAAACCAACGCTCGATTTTCGATTCGATAATGGCGACAATTTTATAATGTTTGAGAAAAAATTCCTGCAAACCGCGCCCGTAATCCGTGTCGAGCCAAGAGTTTGAGACGATAAAACCAAAGCGTCCGCCTTCTTTCAAAAATTTCCAGCCGTGAACAAAAAAGAAAGCGTGAATTCCGGCGCGTTTGCTCAATTCGGCAATTTTTTTTCCGCCGACTTTGACTGCGCTTTCAATAAGATTTTCTTTGTATTCGACATCTTCGGGCGCAAGTTCCGAGATTTCTTCCTGCCGCGTGTAAGGCGGATTTCCCACAATCACGTCAAACTGTTTCGGATAAACAAGGCTTCGCTCTTTTCCGCTCAAAGTCTGTGCAACACTGTTTCGCCACGCTTCCAAATCAATGCCGTCCGTGCCGACTTTGATGTTAAAAAAATCTTCCTTGATGATGTTCGGATAATTTTGGTCAACCGATAAATCGTTGATGGCAAGGTTGATAATCGAAAGACTCGCGGGAAATTTGGCAATGTCGTTGCCCCAAATAGTTTCTAAAATCTCTTCGTGCGAAAGCCGTTTGTTCATCAACTTTTTGTGCTGATATGCGCGAACCAAAAAAGTTCCCGAACCACACGACGGGTCAAGCGTTTTGTCCGATTCGTGTTTCAAACAAAATTTCAAAATCAAATCCACAACATCCGAATCGGTAAAATATTGCCCAAAATTATGGCGTTCTTCCGATGGAATCAAACGCTCAAAAATTCTGCCGATAATGTCGAAGCCGAGTTCAGACAAATTATAACGACTAAGAAGCGCGACGAGTTTTTTGATTTCTTCGATGACTTCGCGCGAATCTGGAAACGCCAATTCGTCAACAAAATCAACATTGAAAACATTTTCGTAATCAATTTTTAAGGCTTCGTTAAAATAAGTTTGCAAATGAGTTTGCAAAACCGCTCCTTTCGTCAAACCTTGCGGAATTTCCAACGGATCAAGGTCATTCGGACGTTTATTTTGCAACGTATCGTAGAACAAAATTTTGCTGACAAGCAAATAAGAAGCCTGCCGCGCCGCTTTTTCAAAATCGTCGTAAGTTCCCGCAAAATTCCAACTTTGGTCAAAAAACCACTTCGCCAAATTCTGCAAAAATTTCCCGTCTTCGGCGCATTTATCTTCAATAATTTGGCTGTAATAATGCGTCAAAAGATTGATTTTTTCTTGCAGTTTGTTGATTAAAAGTTCGTCAACCGGAATTTGCGGAACGACTTCTTTGCCTGTGTGAACATTAAAAAGTTTGAGCAGAAATTCTTCGAGGTTTTTCTTAATGCGCGTTGCATTGCGCGTGGTTTCGAGGTCGTCGAGATTGGTCAAATCCGAAAGCGTGTAAGTTTGAATTATCTGCTGTTCTTCGGGCAACATCGAGTTGACCTTTGCCGTGTCAAACCAGACGAGTTTGCGAAAATTGAGCAGAACGAAATATTTTGAATTTCTTTTAGTCGCTTTTTGTCGGGCAGGTTCTTTGAGTTCTTCCTCGTGTTCAAAAACGTCAAAATTCGGGCGTTTTGCCTCGAAAAGACAAAGACAATCTTCGCTCCGGCGCGAACTGTAAATTTCCATATCGGGAAATTTGTTGTCTTTTCCGGCGGTTTCGACAATCGGTAAACCTAAATCGAGATTGTGTTTTTCGATGATTTCGCGCATCCACGACATCAGAATCGCAACTGCGCTTCGCTCGGTGATGTGAGTTTTGTCGGATTTCATAGATGGCTCTAATCGCTTGAAGAACTTGAACCGCTGTCGCTGGAACTCGAATCTGAATCGGATGAACCGCCCGAATCGTAGCTCGAAGAACTGCTGTAACTGCTTTCGGCTGGTGCGGAATAAGTGTTTTCGTTTGGCGTTGATTCGTAATTTTCGACGCTTGCCGCACTGTCGGAAGCGGCTTGTTCCGTAGTTTCAGCAGTTTCGTTTGTGTAATAGCTGTTGTCAACAACGTCCGTGTCGTTGTCAGTTTCGTGATAAAAAACGCCTTGCTGTGGCTGATTGCCGTAATTTGTGCGGCTTGAATTTTCAACAAAATTTTTCGGCGAATTGCCCCGATTTTTCCGCGAAATCAGCCAAATCATCAAACCCAAAAACGCCATTCCACCGAAAAGTGCCAAAAATACTACGATTGTTGCAGTTATCATAAAATTTTCCTCACTTTACATAAATCCCGAAATAGAAAAGCCCGCCGGCAATGGCAATCAGAATCAGCGCAACCAACATAAACCACAGATTCGGTGCGTTTTCGTGTTCTTCCCATTCGTATTCTTCGATGCGTTTTTTCTCGACGATTTTCGTTTTACGCCGCATTTCCGCCGCCGATTTCAACTTTGTTTCTTCTTTCGGTATTTCGGAAGTTTCCTCAATCGTTGTTTCTAATTTCGGTAATTCGGAAGTTTTATTAATCTTTCTTTTTTTCGGCTTTTCAGCCGGCGCGTCGGAAAAAATTTCCGTCGGTTTTGCAATCGCTTCTTCAAGCCTCACATCGGACGGTTTGGAAATCGGCTTATCAGTTTTTTCAACAATCTGAGCGTCTAATTTCGTCGTCGTTTTAGGTTCTTCCGCCGCAATATTTTCTCGAAACCAACCGCTGCTAACCGAGTCGCCATTGGCGGCGGACACAGCAACTTCCGCTTCGACCGCGCCGCCGCAGTGATAACAAAAAAGTGCATCTCTTCGCACCTCCGCGCCGCATTTCGCGCAAACTTTCTGTTCTACTAATGTTTCAGCCATTATCTTTTAAACAAGCCGCTTGGGGAAAGTTCCGGCTCTTCAAACTTTTGCAAAAATCTCTTTTTCTTCGCCTAAATCACGCGCCGAAGGTGTAAGAATGGTTTTTGCCGTAATATAAATTTTTTCGCCTTTTTCGACGGCATCTCTGACATCTGTTTCGCTCACGAAATCAACCGCTTTCGGTTTCGCGCTGTTTGCCGCAGATTGCGGACGAATTTCGTGAATAATTGTTTTCACCGGACTGTCAGAACCGCCTGCGGTAGCGGGTGGTTGAAGTTTATCATTCAAAACAGTTTCAGCCGAAGTAACACTTAAACCACCCGCTACCGCAGGCGGTTCTGACAGTTTTTGACTCAAAAATTTATCAACAATCGCCGCAATTTCTTCGCGTTTCGGTTTTCGGTCTTTAATTTTTGATCTTTGATCTTCGCTTTGTAATTTGTAATCCGTAATTTGCGATTTACTGCCGACTGCCGACTGCCGACTGCCAACTGATTTCGTCTCGAAAGCCACGCGCTTCACGTCCATCAAATGAATCGGCGAAACATTGTCCGATGTTACATTTCCGCCCCACGAACCGCAACCCAAAGTCATCGAAGGCGATAAATCCGTCGAAACCCCGATTGCGCCGTGCGTCGTCGGCGAATTGATGATAACACGCGAAGCCGGCATTTGTTGACCGTAACGAATTGCCGCTTCACGCGAAGAAGTGTGCATTCCGGCAGTGTGTCCCATTCCGCCGAATTGCAAAATTTCTTCGCATTTATTCGCGCCGGCTTCGATGCCGTCAACCACGAAAAACGCCAACGTCGGCGAAAGTTTTTCGATTGACCACGGGAAATCGCGCCCGACTCCGCCGCAATCGGCTAATAAACATCTTGTTCCCGAAGGAATTGAAATTCCGGCGAGATTAGCGATAAATTCGGCTGATTTGCCAACAATTTTCGAGTTCAAAGTTCGTTGATCGGTCAATAAAACTTTCGCAACTTTGTCGGCTTCGTCTTGATTCAGGAAATGTCCGCCTTGCGCCTTGAATTGTTCGCGCACGGCTTTTTCAATCGGCGCATCGCACACGACAGCCTGTTCCGAAGCGCAAATCGTGCCGTTATCGAAACAAGTTCCGGTCAAAATATCGCCGACGGCTTTTTCGACGTTTGCCGTTCTTTCGATAAAACTCGGAACATTGCCCGGTCCGACACCGAATGCCGGTTTGCCCGAAGAATATGCCGCACGAACCAAGCCGATGCCGCCGGTCGCTAAAATCACGGCGGTTTTCTTGTGCTTCATCAGCGTTTCCGTGCCTTCGAGCGCGGAAGTCGTCAAACATTGAATCGCATCCGGCGGCAAACCTTCTTTAATCGCAACTTCCTTCATCACGCGAGCCGTTTCCGCAATCGAACGTGCGGCGGAAGGATGCGGCGAAAGAACAATCGTGTTGCGCGATTTTATTGAAATAATTATTTTGAAAATCGCCGTCGAAGTCGGATTTGTCGAAGGAATAATCGCCGCGACCACGCCGCGCGGCGAAGCGATTTCGACAACATTTCCTTTATCGGCAATCACGCCGACGGTTTTCAAATCCTTGAAATAATTCCAAACGTCTTCCGACGCAAAACGATTTTTCTCGCGTTTGTCTTCCGCCTTGCCGAAACCCGTTTCTTCATTCGCCATTTGCCCAAGACGCATTGATTCCGCAAGCGCGACTTTTGCCATCGCTTCGCAGATTCTATCAATTTTATTTTGGTCAAATTTCGCAACCGTCCGCCACGCCAAATGCGCCGCTTCCACGGCATCACGCGCTTCTTGTTGTGAAATTAGGTCTTTATCTTCAGGCATTCTTTAAGATTCCAGATTCCAGATTCCAAATTCCAAATTCCAGATTCCAGATTCCAGATTCCAGATTAAAAGTTAGAAATCCGAAATTTGAAATCTGGAATTTGGAATCTGGAATTTATTTATTCCGTGTTTTGCTTCGGTCATTCGCTGAAATCGCGCCGCTTGCGCCGCCTTCGCCGAGTTGTCGGCTCGAACCGCCGCCGAGGGCTTTTTCGTCCGGTGAAAAACCGACCGCGCCGCCTTTCGGTAAAACTCTTTCGACTTCGCCGTGCGGACGCGGGATAACGTGAACCGAAATCAGTTCGCCCACGCGCCGTGCCGCCGCCGCGCCTGCGTCCGTTGCCGCTTTAACTGCGCCGACATCGCCGCGCACGAAAATCGTAACGTAACCCGCGCCGATATATTCTTTGCCGATAAGTGTAACATTTGCCGCTTTGACCATCGCGTCAGCCGCTTCGACTGCGCCGATGAATCCTTTAGTTTCAACCATTCCGAGTGCTTCTAAACTCATTATTTATTCCTCTCCGAGATTTATGCTTCTCCGATTTTAATATAAGACTTTGGAAAGTGGAAAAGCCGAAAAGTCGAAAAATCAAAAATTCGGCTGATTTGAAATCGAACAAAACTTTTCACTTTTCCATTTTTCCGACTTTTCACATTCAATATATTGACATTTTCAGCATAACAAAGCTATATTTCAAGTTTAAGACCGCTTTGTTTTTGCAAACTTCCGGGCGAAGCGCAATTTAAATCAAAAAAATGTCATTAACACTTGGCGAAAAATTGCAACAGGCAAGAGAATCGCGGGGAGCAACGATAGCCGAAGTTGCCGAACAAACCCGCATCTCGCCGCTTTATATTGAATCTATCGAAAAAAACGACTACCGAATATTGCCCGGCGGCATTTTTAATAAAGGTTTCGTTAAATCATTCGCCAAATACGTTGGCGTTGATGAGCAAGAGGCTTTGCAGGATTATCTGACACTAATGTCAACGCAGGAAACGCCCGTTTTGGACGAGCCGAAAACCTACAAGCCCGAAGTTTTAACGGATGACAACGCCAATTCGTCTAATTTGATGACGATTGTTTTCGCCGTAATTATTTTAGGTTTAATGACTTGGGGCATTTTAACGCTGGTCAATTATTTGCGAAACGAACAAAGTCAGCCTGTCGCAAATACGAATACGAATTCGGCAAACAATGCGGCAAATGTAAATGCGAACGCGAATACGAATGTTGCCCAGCCGCTTCCGCCGACGGATAAAATCAGCGTCGAATTAAAATCTTTGGCAGAACCGATTTCCGTAAGTTTCTGGACGGACGGCGGCAAGATGGAAAGCAAACTCGTTTCCGCCGAACCATTGACATTTAATCCGAATACGAGCGTCAAAATATCTTATTACGGCGGATTTACTTCGGAAAAAGTGGAATTAAAAATCAACGGCAAACAAGTTACCGCGCCGAATCCGCCAAAAAAAGGTAGCAATGTTCTTTTTGAAATTAACAAAACCAACATTGCCGAAATTTTGCAAAGCGGACAAGTTTCAAACGGCACAACGCCAACCGCCAATACAAATGCGGGAAGATAAAAGTCAGAACAGGAAGCGGTTGCGACCTGCTTAACTTATCATTTTAGCAATTCACTACCGCTCCCTGTTCTGACAAATTATGAGCGAAACTGCGCCCGCAAAATAAATGCGGGCTTTATTTTTATCAGGTTTTCAGTCTTTGTTGAAAACCGAAAGCCAAAAGACCAAAATTTATGAAAATCGAAGAAATAAAAGAAGGCTTAACATTTGACGATGTTTTGCTCGTTCCGGCATATTCGGATATTTTGCCGAGCGAAACGAATGTTACGACAAAATTTTCACGAAATATCAATTTGAATATTCCGCTGTGTTCATCGGCAATGGACACGGTAACGGAAGCAAATCTGGCAATCGCGCTGGCGCAACAAGGCGGAATCGGCGTGATTCATAAAAATTTTTCAATTGCAGGACAAGCCGAAGAAGTTGATAAAGTTAAACGCTCGGAAAGCGGAATGATTGTCAATCCCGTAACGATTCGTGATAACGCGCTCGTTTCCCAAGCGTTGGAAATTATGCAGCGTTTCAAAATTTCGGGCATTCCCGTAGTCAACGAAAACGGTTTTCTCGTCGGAATCATCACGAACCGCGATTTGCGTTTTGAAACACGCTTCAATGTTCTCGTTTCAGAAGTGATGACTCCGCAACCACTCGTAACCGTTCCCGTCGGCACAACGCTGGACGAAGCCAAAGTAAAACTGCAAAAACACCGCATCGAAAAATTATTAGTAACAGACGACGACGGACATCTCAAAGGCTTAATCACCGTCAAAGACATCCAAAAAGCGATTCGTTATCCACACGCGGCAAAAGATAATCTTGGGCGTTTGCGCGTCGCGGCGGCAATCGGCGCAACCGGCGATTTTCTCGAACGCGCCGCCGCACTGATCGAATCAAGAGTTGACGCAATCATTATTGACACTGCTCACGGACATTCTTCGCGTGTCATCGAAGCCGTGCGAAAAGTAAAAGCAAAATATCCCGAAATCGAACTCATTGCCGGAAATGTTGCCACATTTGAAGCGACAAAAGAACTGCTAAATGTTGGTGTTGATGGAGTTAAGGTCGGAATTGGTCCGGGTAGCATATGTTTTCAGAAAGACGCGCAAATTTTGATGCACGATAACAGCATCAAAAAAATTTGTGATGTTAAATTAGGCGAAAAAGTCATCACGCATCGCGGACGTGCGCGGAAAGTTACCAAAACTTATCGCCGAAAATATCAAGGTGAAATGGTTGAAATAAACGCGGCAGGTTGTCCAGACAAAGTTCAAGTAACTCCGAATCACGAATTTTTAGCAATCACTTTTGATGTTTCCGACAAAATCAGAAGCAAAAGCGGGGCAAAATACTTCTTCTCAAAGCCGAAATATAATAAAGGTTTGCGTTGGGTTCGCGCCGATGAATTGAAAAAGCAAGACGTTTTAGTAATTCCGAAGCAAAAATATGAAGCGGAAACTTGTTTTTTCGATTTGCTTGATGCCGTTCCGCATTATAATTCTGATGCAAATTCAATTTGGGCAAGTAAACCGAGCGGCAATTCAAACGAAGAAAATTATCATCAACTTGCCGAACAATTTTCGACAACTGCGCGAGTCGTCGGAACAATCGTAACGGAAAAGCGAAAATTGATTGATGAACTTTCACTTTCGCTCAATAAATATCTCAATGAAACAAATTACCAGCGCGTTTTACAACCGCAAAAACTTAATCGCTTTATCTTTCTCGATAAAACTCTAATGCGTTTAATCGGATATTTTACGGCTGAAGGCTACATTGTCGGCAATTCGAATAATCGGCAGTTGCGTTTTGCTTTCAATGAAAATGAAACAGATTTTTGCAATGATGTAAAAAACCTTGTGAGTAAAATTTTCGGTTACGAAAAAACCATCTTCCGTAAAACGCCACGCCACGCAGTCGAAGTAACAATTCATAATCACGCAATCGCCAAATTTTTTGAATGGCTTTTGCCAAAAGGCGCGTTGAATAAAAGTTTGCCTGATTTTGTGTTAAATCAACCGAAGGAAAATCTACGACAACTTTTAATCGGCGCATTGCGCGGCGACGGTAGTTTGAAAGATGCCCGACGAATCGGTTATAAAACAGGTTCGCCGCATCTCGCGCATCAAATTGCCGAAGTTTTTATGCGGCTCGGCTTTTTAGCTTCGATTCAAAGTTATGAACCGAAATACGAAAATCATTCGACAAGTTATTACGTCAGAATCGGCGGCGAACAGGCTAAACGATTTGCAGAAGAATTTCCCGAATTGAACTTAGAATTTCCCGAAAATATTAAACATAAACAAGACGTTTTTTCCGATGATGAGTATTTTTATGTCGCAATTCGTTCTGTCGAAACTTTGAAAGATCAAGAACTCGAAGTTTTTAACATCGAAGTCGAAGAAGATCACACTTATATTGCAAATCGTGTTGCCGTTCATAATTGCACTACGAGAGTTGTTACAGGCGCGGGCGTTCCGCAGATTACGGCGATTTTAGATTGTGTAAATGCGGCAAAAGGTTCGGGCGTTCCGATTATTGCGGACGGCGGCGTGAAGTTTTCGGGCGATGTGGCAAAAGCCATCGTTGCGGGCGCGGATTCGGTGATGATCGGTTCGCTTTTTGCCGGAACTGAAGAAGCTCCGGGTGAGGTTATTTTATATCAAGGTCGCAACTTCAAAACTTATCGCGGAATGGGTTCAATCGGCGCGATGAAGCAAGGCTCAAGCGACAGATATTCGCAAGAAGGCACGGTTGCCGATTCAAAATATGTTCCCGAAGGCATCGAAGGTCGCGTCGCTTACAAAGGCACGCTCGCCGATATGGTTACGCAACTCGTCGGCGGTCTGAAAAGCGGAATGGGCTACACAGGTTGCCGCAACATTGCCGAAATGCAAACAAAAGCGAAATTTATCCGCATCACTTCGGCAGGCTTGCGCGAATCGCACGTTCACGATGTCATCATCACGAAAGAAGCCCCGAATTATCGCGTCGAAGGTTAAAATTCCGATAAATAAAAGCCGCAAAGAAATCTGCTTTCTTCGCGGCTTTTATTTTCCGTAGTTCATTACAAACATCCGTTTTAATTGATTTCTTCGCTTAATTTTTCCCATTCTTCAAAAAGCGATTTAATCTGTTTTTCGACTGATTGATATTTATCGTTGACCGCTTGCAGTTTTGCGTGGCTTGAAGCAATTTCGGGCAAACTCATTTCAAGCGTAAATTTCGAGAGTTTTTCTTCCATTCGCGGGATTTCTTTTTCGATTTCTTTGATGCGGTCTTCAATTCTTTGAAGCTGATTTTTGGATAAATTATTTTTATTTATCGGCTTCTGTTCTTCGATTTTTATTAACTCCTCTTTTTCAGTTTCCGTTTCTTTCTTTTGAGTTTTATTGACCGTTCTCAATTTCCATTCGTGAAATTCGCTGTAATTGCCATCGAAAATTTCGACTTTTCCATTTTCTTCAAACGCCATTATTTGCGAAGAAATTTTATCGAGAAAAAATCGGTCGTGGCTGACGGCGATAATCGTGCCTTGATATGCGTCGAGCGCGTCTTCGAGGGCTTCGCGTGAAGGAATGTCGAGATGATTGGTCGGCTCGTCTAAAATCAGCACGTTTTTGTTTGAATAAATCAATTTCGCCAGCGCAAGTCTTCCCTTTTCGCCGCCCGACAAATCTTTCACCGATTTAAAAACATCTTCGCCAACAAACAAAAATCTTGCCAAAAAACCACGCAATTGCCCATTTTCAGCCATTGGCGCAACGCGGCGAAGTTCTTGAATGACTTCATTTCGTGCGTCCAAATCTTCAAGATTTTGCGAATAATAGCCGATGTCGGTTTTCGCACCCCAGATAAGTTTGCCGGAAAGTTCGCGTATATTTCCGAGAACAGTTTTGAGAAAAGTCGTTTTTCCCGTGCCGTTTCCGCCGATTACGCCCAACGCTTCGCCGCGATTAAGCGTAAAATCCATTCCTTTGGCAAGAACTTTTTCGCCGTAACCGATTGATAATTCCTCGACGGTCAAAACATTCTGTCCGGCGCGTTCAACCTGTTTCAGTTTAAAATTTCCTTGCGCTTTATCGGAAGTTACAGCTTCGATGCGGTCGAGTTTTTGAAGCATTGTGCGCCGCGATTTTGCTTGTTTGGTCTTTTGCCCTTCGAGATTTTTGCGGACAAAGGCTTCGGTGTTTTTGATATAAGCCTGCTGATTTTCAAATTCGCGCTGTTGAATCTCGCGGCGTTCTTCGCGTTCAACTAAAAACCGTGAATAATTTCCTTTGTAAGTTACGGCTTTTCCATTATCAATTTCAATAATTCTGGTCGAAGTTCGATCAAGAAAATATCGGTCGTGGCTGATAATAACGTAAGTTTTTTCGTAAGTTTGCAAGAAATTTTCGAGCCATTCGACGGCTGCCACGTCCAGATGATTTGTCGGTTCGTCCAACAATAAAACGTCTGAATTTGCCAACAAAAGCCGCGCCATTCCGAGCCGATTTTTTTGTCCGCCCGATAAATGTTTTGTTTCGAGCGTCCACATTTCTTTCGGAAAACCCAAGCCCAACAAAATCGCTTCCGCTTTTGCCGCATAACTGAAACCGTCTTCGAGTTCAAATTCGTGCTGAAGTTCGCCGTATTGTTCTAAAATTTCGTCGGTAAAGTCTGTTTCCATCACCTTTTCCAGACGTTTCATTTCGGCTTCGATGTCGTGAATTCGCTTGAAGGCGGAAAGCGCGGAGGTGTGAACCGTTTCGTTATCCGAAAATTCGACGTGCTGTTCGAGCAGTCCGATTTTCAGATTATTTATTTTAATTACATCACCTTCATCTGCCGCTTCTTCGCCCGTAATCAAACGAAAAACCGTCGTTTTGCCCGCGCCGTTGCGCCCGACAAAACCGATTTTTTCGTTCGGATTTACCTGAAACGTAACGCCGCGCAAAATCTCGTTTCCGCTGTATGATTTGTAGATGTCTGAAAGTCGAAAAAGCATATTCCTGTCAGAACCACTTGCGGTAGCGGGTGGTTTAACTTGATATTTTCTGAAGTTAATTAAAATCCGAAATCATTAACTTTCAACCGCCCGCTACCGCAGGCGGTTCTGACACTCTTTCACAAAAAAGTAACGAGCAACGAAAAACTCGTTACTCGCTACATTTTTCAACTTGAAACCCAATTATTTATTGGTTTTCGTATTAGCGTTTGCCGTGTTCACAGCTTTATTATCCGCTTTTACATTAGCATTGGCATTGGTATTCGTGTTTGCATTGGCGTTAGTATTTGCCGCCGCCGTGTTGGTGTTCGTGTTGCCTGTCGGCGCAGGACGCGCACCGCTCAATTCATTCGGATTTTCAACGACTTTTTTCGCCAAGAAGTTTTCGATTTTGGCTTCGTTCATCGCTTGCGCCGCGTAAGATTGACTGAGAAGTTGTTTGCGATTATCAATCAAAGATTTCGTAACCTGTTCACGAACTTTCGGAGTTTCGAGCGTCAAATTTTCGTCTTTTTCGACTCTTTCCATCAATTTGAAAATGAAAACTTTGCCATCAATCGGCACAGGATTAGTAATTCCGCCAACGCCAAATTTCGGATCCATAAAACCGCCCGCGAGTTGCGGATAGCTTTGTTTTAACTGCTCTTCCGAAAAATATCCGACTTCGCCGCCTTGAAATTTGCTCTTGTCTTCGCTGTATTCATTGACCAGAGCTTGAAAATCGCTGGCAGGTTGTTGGACTTTTCCTAACAATTCTTTAAGTCTTAAATTTGCAGAGTTTTCGTCCGTTGTTTTATCGCCTTCGCCGCTGTTTGTCGGATCAACGACAATTGCCGCCAGACGCACGCCGCGTTTTCTGATGAATAATTCAGGATTTCCTTTGTAAAATGCTTCGATTTCACTATCTTTCGGCGGTTCGATGCGGCTCGTGATTTTTTCGACTAAATTATTAATCGCTAACTCTTTTTTGATGTTCTCACGAAAGGATTTTTCATCCATTCCGGCGAGAGTCATCTGTTCCTGAAATTTTTCAGCCGACAAATTGCTTTCAGTTTTGCGTTTGTTCAATGCCGCCGTAACTTCTTCATCAGTCGGAACTTTCGCTTCTTTTTCCGCTTTTTGGAACAAAACTTCTTGCTGAATCAATTGTTCCAAAACCTGAAGCCGCGCCGACGCGAGTTCGAGCGGTGAAAGTTTCGTTTCCTGACCTTGCGCCTGTTGTTTCACGGCGCGGTCAACTTCCTGCATCGTAATCGGCTTTCCGTTGACGGTTGCGGCTGTTTCATTATCATTGCCACCGCCGCCGATTGAATTGCCCGGCGTTCCGCCGCCGCAACCCGTTAAAATAAATGCGGAAAACGCAAAAATAGCGATTAACGCAAGTCTGTTATTAGTATTTCGCACTATGGCTTTTACTCCTTCAAAATTAACTGTATCTTTCATTACTTGACTAAACCTTAAAATATTTGCTATAAATCTAGTTTTTGAGTTTGCAATTGCAAACCCAATTTTATACCTCGTTATTATATTACTTTTGGAGGCACTTAATTATTATGGCTAAACGATGCGATGTCTGCGGCAAAGGTCCGCAATTTGGAAACAATGTTTCACACGCTAACAACAAAACCCGTCGCCGCTTTAATCCGAATTTGCAATCTATCCGCGTTCAACTTCCCACGGGAAGCAACGGACGCGCGAAAGTTTGCACGCGCTGTATTAAATCCGGCAAAATTGTCAAAGCTGTGTAAATCTTTGAGATTTAACTCGTTAAAATGGTTGCCAAGCGTGAGATTTTTTTCACGCTTGGCTTTTCTTTTTTGTTCTGAGTTCACGCTTTAGCGTGCCAAACCGTCAGCGAAGCGCGACGGTTTTCCGCCTGAAGGCGGGACTCAAAACTAAATTACTGCAATGCAATCAATCTCGACACGCGCATCACGCGGCAAACGTGCCGCTTGAACTGTGGCGCGAGCCGGTTTGTTTTCGCTGAAATATTTCGCGTAAATTTCATTCATTGCCGCAAAATCATTCATATCAGCAAGGAATACGGTTGTTTTAACGACTTTGTTCAAACTACTTTCTGCCGCTTCTAAAACTGCCGCTAAATTTTTCAAAACTTGTTCGGTTTGCTCCGAAATATCTTGCGAAACAAATTCGCCCGTCGAAATATCAATCGGAATCTGCCCCGAACAAAAAACCATACCGTTGGCTTTCACGGCTTGCGAATAAGGTCCGATTGCGCCCGGCGCATTTTCTGTCGCTACAATTTCCATTAGATTTCTCTCTACTGTCTGCCTTTTTATTATTTAAGCAAAAGGCGAATTTTAGCAGAAACGAGCGCAAATTCCAAACTGCAAATTCCACATTCCAAATTTCAGATTCCAAATTTCGTCTAATTTCGAGCAATCTGGAATCTGGAATCTGAAATTTGGAATCTTCAAGAATTGACTCTTTCGACATCAATCACGCCCGGAACTTGCGAGATTGAACCGATCACGCGATCAAGATGTTTTTTATCGAAAACTTCGATTGTAACTTCAATTAACCCGTAATTATTTTTTGAAATTTCGGCGTGAGCATCACGAATTCCGGTTTTTATTTCGGCAATCGCGTTTGTGATTCCGGCAAGCATTCCCGTGCGGTTTTCCGTTGTTACCAGAACACGAATTGACTGAATATGCTCTTTTTCGTTTTTCGCCCATTCGACCTCGACAATGCGGTCTTTATTGACCATCAATTGTTGAACATTTTTACAGCGTTTGTTGTGGACAACAATGCCTTTGCCGAGCGAAATGTAACCGATAATTTCCTCGCCGCGAAGCGGGTTACAGCAATTTGCCCGCGCCGTCAAAAGATTGTCCACGCCTTTGACGATAATTGCGTCTTCGCCCATGCCGATGAATTTTTTGACGGCTTTCGTGGCGGTTTCAAGGCGCGTTTCTTTTTTCTTTTCGGGGTCTAATTCGGCAAATTTTTCCGCGCCCAAAAATTTAGCTAAAACATTGCGCGGCAAGGTTTTACCGTAACCGACCGAAGCCAATAAATCTTCGCCTCTGCCGAGTCCGTATTCGTTGGCAATGCGCTTCATTTCGGTTTCATTGCCGAGCATTTTTTTCGATGAAATGCGGAATCTTTCGGATTCTTTTTCTAACAATTTACGTCCGATTTCGATTGATTCGGCGCGTTGCTGTTCGCTGATATAATGCCGAATACTGCTTCGCGCTTTTGACGTTACAGCGTGATTTAACCAATCGGGCGAAGGTTTTGAACCTGTCGTTCGCAAAATTTCAACGACATCGCCATTTTGCAATTCCGTCCGCAACGGAACGATTCGCCCGTGAATTTTCGCGCCTGTGCAACTATCGCCGACCGCCGAGTGAATCGCGTAGGCAAAATCAATCGGCGTTGCGCCGCGCTGAAGCTGGACGACTTTGCCCATCGGCGTAAAGGCGTAAACGTCTTTCGGATATAAATCCAACTTCAAGGATTCGAGAAAATCTTGAGAATCTTCGTTTTCCTCCGTGTTTTCAACCAACGGCAAAAGCAATTTTTCAACCGTTTTGCGAAGTTCATCAAGATTTGCGTCTTCGTCCTGTTTGCCGAGTTTGCTTTCTTTGTATTTCCAATGCGCCGCCACGCCTTCTTCGGCGATATGGTGCATTTCTTCGGTTCTGATTTGCACTTCAAATGATTGCCCGCCGTCGCCGATGACAGACGTATGCAGCGATTGATACAAATTATCGCGCGGAATCGCAATCCAATCCTTAAAACGCTCAGGAACGGGTGTCCAGATGTCGTGAACAACACTCAAAGCCAGATAACAATTCTTTTTATCGTTCGGCGTAATAATCCGCACCGCAATCAAATCATAAACGCGCTCGATGGTTATTTTCTGCTTTCGCAATTTTTTCCAAAGCGAATACAGACGTTTGACGCGGCTTTCGATATGAACAAATGGCACATCGTTTTCAGTTAATTTCGTTTTGATTGTTTCGGTAATTATTTCGAGCGCGGCTTCGAGTTCGGGACGGCGCACGTCAACTTCTTTGGCAAGTCGTTTATATTCTTCTGGATAGAGATTTTGAAACGATAAATCTTCCAATTCACTGCGGACCTTACCCATTCCCAAACGATGCGCTATCGGTGCATAAATATCGAGCGTTTCCTGTGAAATGCGGGCGCGTTTTTCCGGTTTGAGAAACTGCATCGTCCGCATATTATGAAGTCGGTCGGCGAGTTTTATCAGCACGACACGAACATCCGTCGTCATTGCCAAAACCATCTTGCGGACATTTTCCGCCTGTTGTTTTTCCTTTGAAAGATTCGAGATATTGGCGATTTTCGTCAAACCGTCAACGAGATAAGTAATTTCATCACCGAAATACGAACGCAGAGTTTCCAAATCAACCAGAGTATCTTCGACGACATCGTGCAAAAGTCCGGTCGAAACACTGACTTCATCGAGACGCATATCTGCCAAAAGGTTTGCAACTGCAAGCGGATGAACGAGATAAGGTTCGCCCGAAGCACGTTTTTGACCTTCGTGGTGCTGTGCCGAAAAAAGATACGCCTTACGAATCAAATTAACATTCGATTCGGGGCGGTTTCTTTCGACTTTCTCAATAATGTCCTCGATTCTAATCATATTTTTTGAAGGATGAAAGATTTTTACCGCGTAAATCTATCCCTCATCTTTCTGATTTATTCTTCAACAAAACGCGGCACTCAATTTGATTTTAATTGAGTGCCGCGTTTTCTAAAAGTAGTTTTTGAATTTTACTTGTTAGTGTTTGTATTTTCGCCGTTGGCGGCGTTTGCATTCGCCATTGACGGGTCTTTTTCAATTTGACGGCGTTCTTTTTCCGTATCTATTTTCTTTTCAACCGCCAAATATTCCAAAAATTTATTTCGTTGTTCTTCGGCTTTTGTCTTGAACGAATTTTTTTCGTCCGCCTTGCCGTCCATATCTGCCAGACGTAATGCTTGTCTGGACAAACTCGCCTTAAACGACCAAACTTTTGCCCAAATCCGCGATGTTTCGTTGATTTTGGACATATCTGCATCCGAAGTGTTTTTATCAATAACCGCATTAAATACACTTCTGGCTTCGTCGTTTTCCAAAGCAACACCTTTATCAATCAATTCCGTTCCCTTTTGGACACATTGTTTGAATTTTTCGTAATCCTCAGGTTTTGCCGGCTTTTCGAATTTGAATACGTCTTTTCCGTCTTCTTTAGCTGTTTTCTTGACGGCTTCGGTATCGGAAATTTCGTTGGCACAAGTATATTGCTTTGAAGCCAACGAAGCATATCCGTCAGCTCTGTATTTTGGTGCAACATTCGTGTTATCGGCTCTTTCGGTTATCCATTTGTCCAATTCCTGATTCCACTTGTCTTTTTCTTCAGGATATTGTCCGGCAAAGGTTTGGTATAAGTTAGCAACCGCATTAAACGAACTTTGGTCATTAACATCAGCGTCAACCGAGGAACGATACAGTTTGATCGCTTCTTCGCCGACAGCCTTTGAATTCGCCTCCGAACGATTACCGATATAGACGGAATTAAGTGTCCGTGCTAAAAAAGAACGGGCTTTTTTCCCTTCATCGGTTTTGGCTTCCGGATCCATATTGACCGCTTTGCGAAAGAAACCTTCGGCGACCGAAAATTTCCGGTCTTTGTAGGCTAAAACGCCATCAACCAAATTTCTTCGCGCAACCCAACGATTATAGGTGGAACAACTTGTTCCGGCAATAACTATTGTTGTAAGTAAAATTAATATCCCGACACGAGATAATTTCATTTTTCGACTCCATTATTTTGCCGAAGCCGCGCCGCAAAAAGTAATTAAATTTTCACGCCACGAATTCCGCAATTCTATTCACTTGAAAGCTCGTCAATTTGCAAACCGACAGGCTCTGCCCCGGCTTGTTTGACGGCATCCACAACCTTAACTACGCTTCCGTAATTGATATTTTTCGGAGCTTTGATAAAGACGGTTTTTTCAACCTCGTTAGTTTCTGCACGAAAAACGCCGTTGTTTTCTCTTTCCTTAAAAATTTGTGTCAATTTTGACGTTAAGGCAGTCGCATCATCAACATTTCCGGCATCATCTTTATTCAAAAGCACTTTTTTATCCGCATTATTGATGGTAACAACCAATGTTAAAGGATTCGGCGTAATGTCCCGATTTTGGTCGTCTTTCGGCTCTGCCGGAACTTTTGCTTCAAATCGTGCCGGTTTTAACGGCGCGATAATCATAAAAATAATCAAAAGCACGAGCAAAACGTCAATCAACGGCGTTACGTTAATGTTCGGCGTGGCTCCGCCTTTCGAACTTCCTGATGACATTCCCATATTATTATTTCCCCTCTATGATTTGCCTTGTTTCTTCTTATCGGCAACAAGACCGATTTTATCAACTTCTTGTTTACGAATCGTATCAATCGCTTTGACGACAGTTTCATATTTCACTTCAACGTCTGCTTTGATATAAACAATCTTTTTATCCGGCGTGCGGTCTTTCATTTTGGATTTGACTTTGTCAGCCAAAGATTCCAAAGGAAATTCCTGTTTGCCGATATAAAAAGTGCCATTTTTCGTAATCGAAATCACTAATGAAGTATCCTTGGCAATCTCTTCGTCCTGCGTCGGACTAATCATATTTTTAGGAAGATCAACCGATACGCCTTGTTGCAGAAGCGGCGTAACAATCATAAAAATGATAAGTAACACCAACATCACGTCAACCATCGGAGTTACGTTAATTTCCGAGTTAAACCCATCATCTCCCCCGACACTCATTCCCATAGCAAATTTCTCCTTGATAGTGGCGTTGTTAGTCGTTAGTTTCAAAAACCGAATTAACAACTAACAACAAAACACTAACGACTACCCATTAATACGTTTCGAGCGTTGTTTGATAAAATAGTCAACCAATTCCGAAGCCGAGTTTTCCATTTCGACACTGAAACTCGTAACTTTGTTTTGGAAATAGTTGAACAACCAAACCGCCGGAACAGCTACCAAAATACCAAAAGCCGTAGCAATCAGAGCTTCTGCAATCGCGCCGCCGACAACGCCGATACCAGCCGCGCCTTCGGTTGAAGCAATTTTTTCAAATGCTCCGATAATTCCGATAACCGTGCCGAACAATCCGACGAACGGAGCGGTCGAACCGACTGTTGCAAGACCTGAAAGACCACGCTTGAGTTCAGCCGTTTTAACGGCGATAGCACGTTCGAGCGAGCGTTTCGAGGCTTCCATTTCGTCAGCAGAAATGTCTGTGTTGCCCTGATGCGCCGCAAATTCTTTTAAGCCTGATGAAACAACCATCGCAAGGTGCGAATCTTTATGACGGTCGCTGATACTGATAGCTTCGTCAATGTTGCTGTTTTTCAG
>JANNYB010000092.1:0-11345 GCA_031409875.1 Acidobacteriota bacterium
CGCCGACACCAAAAATAGTCTCGATAACTGACTGCATAGCCACTAAGTTTTTTTCATCAACTGGTAATCTCATATCCTTTATTTATCACACTTTTTTGCTCTTTTTGGCAATCTGTTTTAATCTGACAAAGTAGAATTAAGTAAGTGGACAGAATTATTTTTAAGTTTTGAGTCCCGCCTTCAGGCGGGATTTCGCCAGCGAAGCGCGGCGAAATGAAGAAGCCGACTAAAGTCGGGACTCAGAACACGCGCCAAATATTTTTAATTTAATTCTGTCCACTTGCTTAGTAACATTCCGTTAATAAACAATTCACGTTCATTTAATACGCATTTCACTTCCAATTAACTTTTTGCGCTTATCCTTTTTCTTGCACATCAAGATTTACAAATTATTTGGCAAAAAAGCACGGACGAACCGGCGAAAAACCGTTTCGTATCGGGCATATATTTTTTAAGGAGTGAAAATGAGATTCAAATTTATTGAGAAATTTTTCATAGCAGTTTTTGTGGTTCTTTTTTCGCAAGCGGCTTTTGCACAAGCAACGGGCAGTTTAAGCGGAACGGTGAAAGACCCGAACGGCGCAGTCGTGCAGGGAACAACAATTACAGTTAAAAATGCGGCGACAAATTTGTCCCGAACATATATTACCAACGATGAAGGCATTTGGACGGCAACGCTTTTACCTGTTGGAACTTACAGCGTAACTTTTGAAAAAGAAGGTTTTAAGAAAGCCGTCAGCGAAAATATCGCGGTTGAGGCTTCGGTTGTCCGCACGGTTGAAACACGAATGGAAATCGGCGTTTCGGATGTTCTGATTACCGTAACGAGCGACCAACCTTTGATTCAAACCGAATCGGCAACGACCTCGCGGCAGATTTCGGGCGATGAGGCAACCAAAATTCCGACCTCAACGCGCTCATTTACAGGACTATTATCATCGGAAGCAGGCGTTTCGAGCGAACTTTCGCCCGTCGGCGTGAACGGCAACGGCAATATTTCGCCGTCGGTCAATGGCACGCGGACGACTTCGACAAGTCTGTTTTTTAACGGAATTGACGCAACAAACATCACGAGCAACGAGGGTTCTTTGAACGATAATATTTCGCCCGCTCTCGAAACTTTGCAGGAAATTAAATTGCAAACTTCGCTTTATGACGCTTCGACAGGCAGAAGCGGCGGCGGAACTTTTCAGCTTGTTACAAAATCGGGCGGCAACCAATTTCGCGGCTCGGCTTATTATTATTTGCAAAATAAAGCGTTTAATTCAAACGACTTTTTCTTGGCACAAGCCGGAGTCGAGAAACCGAAAGCCGACCGCACCGAAACAGGTTTTACCTTCGGCGGTCCGATTATTAAAGACAAATTTTTCTTTTTCGGCGGCTATCAATACACCAGCGCAAACACCGGATTAGTTCCGACGGCGCGAACGCGCACGACTTTGCCGCGGGCTTTGACCGTGTTGGGCGAAGACCGTTCGGCGGCGGCAATTGCGGCGGCTTTTAATCAATTTAACGGTTGTGCGGGAGCGACCTGTTTGCTCGCAACGGATATTTCGCCGGTGGCTTTGCGGATTTTTAATCTGCGAAATCCGGTAACGGGCGGTTTTGTTTTGCCTTCGATTACGCAAAACTTTACGCTGCTCGGAAATGTTGATCAAACAGGAACAGGCGTGTTTCAATTCGGAAACTTCCCGACCGTGACAACGCGCACTTTGCAGAGAAACAATCAACTTGTCGAATTTATTGACGTTGTTCCTTCGAGTTTTAAGCAAAATCAATTCACTCTGCGGATGGACGGACAATTAACGTCCAAAAACAGTTTGAACGGAACATTTTTCTACTCGAAGTTTCCGGGTTTTGATTCTTTCCCTGACCCGAACAGTTTGGCTTCGCCGTTCACTCTGAAACGCAATGACCAAAACCGCACGTTATCAATCGGCGACACGCATATTTTTACATCGAATTTTGTCAACGAAATTCGTTTCGGCTATTACTTTCTGAACAACACACGCGCTCTTGATGACCCGTTTCTTGCTTTAACAAATGAAAGCATCGGTGTTTTCAATCCGGCGACAATTTTCGATAGTTCGCCGTCAACACTTCGGCTCGGTCATTACATCGGCAGAAACAACATTGCCAATTTTTCTTTCGGCGGTCCGAATGATTCATTTAACCGCCGTCAACAAACAACTTTCAGCATTGCCGATAACGCCGTTTGGACACGCGGCAGAAATACTTTCAAATTCGGTTTCGACTTCAAACGGCATCAATACGACACGAATTTGCCCGAAGAGCAAGCGACGGAATTTGAAAAATTCGACAGTTTTACACAGCTTTTGACAGGAAATGCAACCGAAGCCGATACGCAATACGGCGTAACGGACAAGAGTTTTCGTTTTCAAGACATCGGTTTGTATTTTACGACTGATTGGAAATTGACGAATAAATTAACCGTCAATGCCGGATTGCGCTATGAAGTTTTTATGCGCCCGACCGAAAAAAACGGACGCATCGGCAATTTCGATTTATCATCATATGAGCCGTGTTTCACGCAAACCGGCGGAACACAAACTTTGTGCAATAATCCGACGAACGGTTTTATTATTCCGAACAACGTAAATTTGACTGGAAATCCGGTGGTTGACGGCGCGATAAATGCGACAAATGTTGCAGACAACAAACACACGCTCAACGGGCAGGATTTGAACAATTTCGCACCGCGTTTCGGTTTCGCTTATCAAGTCAGTAATAAATTAGTCGTTCGCGGCGGTGTCGGAATGTTTTACGACAGACCTTCAGCGGCTTTTATCAATACGGTTTTCTCGAATTATCCGTTTTTGCGCGAAGTCGAAATTACCGTGCCGAGTGGCAACGTGCCGATTACGACGGCGTTTTCAAATACGCCGACAAATATTCCGCTGAATCAATGGCTTCCGTTTAGAATTGTCCGTGCTTCGGGCGCAACCGGAACTTATCAAATCCGCGACAACACGCCGATTACGGTTGATTCGCGCAACACGCCGTTTGCCACCGGAATTTTTGGAAACATCGCCGAAACCTTTGAATTTCGCGCTGTTGACCGTAACATCAAAACGCCTTACGTTTATCAATGGAATATCGGTTTTCAATACGAAATTTTGAAAAATTTCGTTTTTGAAGCCCGTTATATCGGAACGGCGGGAAGAAATCTTTTGATGGCAACCGCGCTTAATCAAGGTTTTGATTTAAACGACCCGAACACGCCCGATCATATTTACGAGCGTTTTAATCTCGCTTATGTCGCCGCCGGTGCGCCGAATGGCGCATTAAACGCCGGAAGCACGGCGCGTGAACGCGGAACAGGAAAAGCCTTCGGATTTTTGAATCCGGTAACCGGACGATTTGATTTAAACTTGTCTAATGCGGGCGGCTCAGTCATCGGTTTTGAAGCGCGAGTGCCGATTCTCGGTTTCAATGTTCCCGAAGCTCTGATGTTGCGCTCAAACGGTTATTCTGACTACAACGGCGCACAATTCAGTTTGACGAAACGGCTTTCGAGTGGTTTGCAATACAATGTTGCCTACACCTTCTCGAAATCTATTGATGTAATGTCATCTGACCCGGGAAGCACGGCGGGCAGCGGCAAACCCGACGTTCCAAACACCGGATTTATCGCTCAGGGCGATTCGAGAAACGTAGAAAACAATCGCGCTTTGTCGGATTTTGACCGCACGCATCGGTTCAGTTTGAGTTTTCTCTATGAAATCCCGAATTTCGGTTCAAACAACCGTCTTGTGAACGGTTGGCAGGTTTCGGGCTTTGCTCAAGTTCAATCAGGAACGCCGTTCACGGTTTTTGCGGCTGAACCGGAAATTGCCAACGCTTCGCAATATGGCGATTTAGTGCGCGGTTCGGGCGGTTTGTATCGTCTCGGTTTCGGTCGTCCGAATACCAACTGCACGAGCGATCAAGCACTTCTCGGTTTCAGCGGAAATTCGGCAGTCATTGACCGCAGTTGCTTCTCGTCGCCAAACGGCGGTTTCGGTAATCTCGGAAGAAACACTTTCCGCGGTCCGATACAGAAACGATTTGACATCAGTTTCGTGAAATCTACGCGAATCAACGAACGAATGAATTTTGATGTCGGCTTCGACATTTTCAATCTGTTCAACACAACGAATTTTGCAAATCCGACCAGCGATTTGCAAGACACTTCGGATTTCGGCAGAATCACCAACACTGTCGGCGGTTCGCGTGTCGGACAATTCCGCGTGAAGTTCAGCTTCTAATTCGGAAGAAAAGCAGAAAGTGAGAAAGTGAGAAAGCGAGAAGTGGAGAAAGAAAATCTCACTTTCTCGCTTTCTCACTTTCTCACTTTCTCACTTTCTCGCACAATTTGTGATAATCTGTTTGTCTGATTATGGCGAAAGTGAAATGTCCGACTTGCGGAAAAGAAACCGAATACAACACCGAAAACGAATTTCGTCCGTTTTGCACGGAGCGTTGTAAATTGCTCGATTTCGGTGCGTGGGCGAATGAAGATTTTGCCTTGCCGACCGAAGAAACCGATTTGAGCGAAGAAGATTTCGAGATAATCGAACGTGCTTTGAAGGAGAAAGAAAATTTATGAATTTACTACTTTTTGATGTGTCGCCGATTTCAAGTCCGGCTTTTATTTTTGTCGGAATTGCAATTCTTTTTATTGGTTTGGCAGTCGCTGTAATTGCCTTCAAAATGCTGAAAAAAACTGTTAAAATGGCGGTTAGAATGGCGATTGTTGCCGCGATTTTGATTGCCGCGCTCATTGGCACGATTGCCTTTTTCGTAATTGGCGGAGGCACACCCAAACGACCTGAAAGAATTTATACGACACCGAGCAAGACGCGATAAATTAATACCTCACCTGACGCGATTTTTGATTTTAGCCTGTTTCAACAGGCTTTCCGCGTTTCGCGGATTTTAGCCACGCTATTTATGGCGTGGTTTGAATTGAAGATTGATTTCTAAGCGCGTTTAACAAAAAGGACGTTAAAACGCCCTTTTTCGAGATTCTCAATCTTTGACCACGCGGCTTGTGCAACGTGGCTAAGTGCCGCGAAACGCGGAAAGCCCGAAGAATCTGGCTAAAATTAAATCGTATATGGTGAATTATTAATGCTTTTGAAACTCAAAAAATTCTTTGCCCGTTACCGAAGTCTGCCGGGCAACGTCTTTGCTTTAAGCCTCGTATCGCTGCTCAACGACACTTCGAGCGAGATAATTTATCCGCTTCTTCCCGCATTTTTATTTCTAACGCTCGGCGCATCACCTTTTTATATTGGTTTAATCGAAGGTTTTGCCGAATCGGTTGCCGCCGTTTTGAAACTTTTTTCGGGTTATTTGAGCGATAAATTCGACAAACGCAAATTTCCCGTTTTTCTCGGTTACGCGCTGGCAAGCATCGTTCGTCCGTTTCTCGCATTCGTTACGAGTTGGCAACAAGTTTTAGTCGTGCGCGTAACTGATCGCGTCGGCAAAGGCATTCGAGGTGCGCCGCGTGATGCGATTTTGGCTGATTCAGTCGCGCCCGAAAAACGCGGATTAGCTTTCGGGTTCAATCGCGCAGCAGATCATCTCGGCGCAGTTATCGGTCCGGTTGTCGCATTTATTTTGCTGTCTTATTTTGCCGCTGATACTGCCAATCCGACTATCAAAGAATATCAACAGGTCTTTCTTTTTGCCTCAATTCCGGTTGTTTTAGGTTTATTCGTCATTGTCTTTTTCGTCAAAGAAGAAAAGCGCGAAAAGACTTTGGATGATGCAAATCTGACACCGATAAAACTTTCGCTCAAAGAATTCGACGGCAATTTCAAACGATTTTTAGTTGTCATTGCGCTGTTCACTTTATCAAATTCGACCGACGCATTTTTGCTTCTCCGCGCTGAACAATCTGGAATCACGCCCGCCGTTTTGCCGCTTTTGTGGATGACACTTCATTTCAGCAAAGTAATTTTCTCGCTCATCGGCGGCGATTTGTCGGACAAATTCGGACGCAAAACGCTGATTTTTACGGGCTGGATTGTTTATGCTTTAGTTTATGCCGGATTCGCTTTCGTCAACGCATCGTGGCAAGTCTGGGCATTATTCATCATTTACGGCATCTATTTCGGTTTAACCGAAGGCGTAGAAAAAGCTCTCGTCGCAGACCTTGTATCAAAAGAAAAACGCGGCACAGCTTACGGATTTTACAATCTCGCATTCTCAATCACAGTCTTGCCCGCATCAATAATCTTCGGCGCACTTTGGACATATTACGGCGCAAGCACCGCATTTTTAATCAGCGCAATCATCTCGATTTGCGCCGCAATTTTGCTTTTGAGTGTGCAAACTAAAACAATAGTTAATGAAAGGAATTTATTCTAACGGCGGCGTTGACGTGGGGCGAAACCGAATACACGCAAGCCGAAAGTAACCACGCAATGTGATAAAGAAGTCGTTGTTTCGCCCTCACGTCCAATAACTTGTTCGGTGCGGCGTTATTTTCTACACAACTTAAAGCAGAATTGTAAAACCTTCTTGTTCAAAATGATGGTCGTGCGTGAGAATTTCTTGAATGCCGCGCTCGCGCATTATCAGCATCGAAATACAATCGGTCAAACTGTAACCTTTATCAAGCCGATTTTCGTAGAGTTCCAAACCTTGCAAAAATGCGTCGTGCGTATGAAAAACAACTTCCACAAGAAAACCGTTTAACGCTAGTTTGACGAATTTGGCGACAGCTTCGCGCATTTCTGGTGGAAACTCCGCCAAATAATTCAGTAATTCAATCAAAACCGTTTCAGTTGTAACGAGATGCCTGCCTTTAATTAGCGGGTCAATGTCCAATGTTGCCTTGTGCCATTGGTCTTTCGGATTCAAACGCGCAACCAAATAAAGCGTGTCAACAAAAAGATTATCGTTCATTTTTTCGGCGCACCATAAAGATAATGGTCTAAATTAAGCGAAGCATCTTCGGGCAGTTTGTCCATCACTTCGGACGGCACATTTTTGAAACATTCGTCAATCAACTCGCCGAGCGTTTGCGGCTTTGTTTCTTTCTTCCGTAAGCGATTCATAAAGTTCAAAACTTGACGCATTTCGTCTTCAGACAAAACTTGCGCTCGTTCTTGAATAGCTTGTTGTAAATTAACAGACATAAACTAATCTCCTGCTGATTTTAATTTTATAATGAACCGCCCGAATTTGCATTTCAAACAGCGAAAAGTTTAGGACACCAAGAAAGCGCCGAACAACGGC
Source organism: Acidobacteriota bacterium (assembly GCA_031409875.1). Lineage (GTDB taxonomy): Bacteria > Acidobacteriota > Blastocatellia > Pyrinomonadales > Pyrinomonadaceae > CALMEH01. The sequence goes on from JANNYB010000092.1 coordinate 7,255, forward strand.
GTTGACGTGGCGCGAAACCGCAACCAAGCCCGTTCGAGTTAAAAGACAAGCCAAATAACAAAGTAGCTGTTTCGGCTTTACGTCCAATAACTTGTTCGGCTTTCCGTTATAATTTAAACGCGCCTTCCATAAAATAACTTACAGCGCGTTCCGTAAGCGGTTCAACTTCCTTTTCGGACATTTCAACATAACTACAAATATGATTCATCGCTGGAAACCAACGGTTCATCAAAAGGTCGCTCAACCTTTGCGGGAAAATCTTCGCCTGTGCTTCTTTAGTCAGAGATGGCGGCATCATTGAAAAAAACAAACATTGCAGTCCTGTGCCGAACTTTGTCAGGAAGAATAACCAATATGGAAATTGGTCATCTAGCTTGAAGACAAAATCTCGAACTTCGTCAATTTCAAATAATTCACGCGAATCGTCGTCATAACCGAAGAAAGCAAGGTCAACATTTTCTTTGAAAAGTTTAGCCTTGATTGCTTTGTGTTTGTAAAAGGTCGAAACAAATTTGCGGATTTTACTTCCAATTTTTCTCTTTTTTGAATCTTTTAACAATCATTTCGCGCCGCATTTTGGGTAGATGATCAATGAAAAGTTTGCCGTTGCAATGGTCGGTTTCGTGCATAAAAGCGCGGGCGGCGTAACCTTCGGCTTCGCGCTCGAACCATTCGCCTTTTTCGTCTTGGGCGCGGAGTGTTGCGTTCATCGGGCGCACGACAACAGCCGGAACTTTGCCAACTGAGAGACAGCCTTCTTGCGAAGATTGTTTGCCTTCCGTTTCGATGATTTCGGGATTAGCGGCGATGAGTTTGATGCCTTCGCAATCCATCACGAACAGGCGCAAATTCAAACCGATTTGCGGCGCGGCAAGCCCTACGCCTTCTGCGGCATACATCGTTTCAAACATATCTTCGCAAAGTTTTGCCAAATCTTCATCGAAATTTTCGACAGGTTTTCCAATCTCGCCAAGAACTTTTTCGGGATATTCGGTGATTTTTCTGATACTCATAAAAATTTCAGATTTCAGATTCCAAATTCCAAATTGTCCGAATCTGGAATCTGGAATTTGGAATTTGGAATTTGGAATTATCTAGGAATTATGCCCGAACGCGAACGCCGCTGAAAATCGCGTTTGGCATTGAAACCTTTTTCTTCGCGTTGCAGACATTGCCAACAGATGTTTCGTTCTTCGTTTGTCGGCGAAACGAAGGTGTTGTAATGATCCATTTCGCGGTCGCATTCGGCGCATCGGACGGGCGTTTTTTGGATTATTTTCGGGTCTTTTTCTTCAATCATTTTACTTTTTTCTCAACAGTCGGACTTTTTCTTTGTAAAAATCTTTTTCTTCGATAATAGTGTAATTCGCTTCGATGAATTTTTCCAAAGGCTCGCACGTTCTTTTGACTTCGCATTTGTCATTCGTCAAAAGCCAAATTTCACGCGCTTCGGGCGGAATTTTTTTGATAATGAATTCGAGTTGATTGCGATAGCTTTCAACGCTTCCGGCTTGCGCTTCGATAAAAAACGAGAAAAATTTCTCGTCCGGCAAGATTTGGTTTTTGCCTTTGTAATAAACCGGCAAAGCAATTGCGTCATAAATCTGAAACATCACAATCGGCTGATTTGAAAGTTCGTTTTGTTCGATAAATGCGGCAACACGCGCCCAATCGCCGCGTTTTGTCATATTCGGATAAATCGCGTAAATGCCGTAAACAGCAAAGATACAATACAAAACCGCAATAAATATCCAAGATTTTCGCGGCAAAATCTTTACGAAAATTGCCGCAGTAAAAACAAAAACCACGACAAAAAAAACAGCCGCGTGGCGCGTTTCGACATAACCGATGCCGAGTTGGAAATAAACGAACAGAAAAAAAGCCGCGCAAACGGCGAAAATCGTGCCGAAAGAAACAACGATTTTATCAATATCTTTGAATTTGTTTTTGACGAAAATTATCAACGCCGCAAGCAAAGCAACGCGCACAATCCACAAACGAAAAATAGAAAATACGGTGATTTCTTCGTCTGCGTAAATTTCCGTCGGCAAAACAAATGTCAAAAAATGATGCCAGACGGTTTTCACACCTTCAATAAAAGATTTTTCTTCTTGGAAAGTGGCGATGCGGTCGGAAAATTGCAGATTAACAATATAAAAAAGCGGCAAAATCGCCACGCCGACACCAAGCATCAGCATAAAATAAGTTTTTGCCGCCGCAAAACGCCGCAAAATCAAAAGCGCGAAAAATGCGCCAACAAGCACGAAACCTAAATAATAATGAGTATAAAGCGCAAAAATCGCCGTCAAAACATAAAAAAGTTGCGCTCGTTTTTGCGCCTTTGCGCCTTTGCGGGAAATAATTTCATCATCCAAAAAAGCGTCGTAAAAAAACACGAAAAGCAAACAACTCAAAAAAATCAACAAAGAATAAACGCGGATTTCAAAACTTGCCCAAATCAAAAACGGGTGAAACGCAAAAATCACCGTGATAAAAATTGCCGTTTTTTCTTCCCAAATTCTTCTTGCAAGCCGCGAAAACGCGAAAATCGCCGCCGCGCTGAAAATCATCGAAAAAAGTTGCGCGAAAAATATCGAATCGTTTATTTTCCGCCACAAACTCAGAATCAAAAAATAAAGCGGAGCTTGTTTTTCGTCTGTGAAAATATTCTGAAACGCTTGAAAAAATCCGTGTTTCGTCGTGTAAAGCGTCGAGGCTTCATCAACCCAAATATTGAGTTTTAACGCAAGAGGCAACGCAACCGCGAGATGCAGAAAAATTAAGATTGGAATGATTTTTTTCGCGTCAAATTTCAGCATCAATAGTTTTCAATCAATTTTCCAACTTTTTTTCGCGTTCGCCAATAAACATCTTCCATAAAAATATGTGAAAATTCGCCGTTGCGCCCGATGCTCAGAAGGTTTTCGATGTTTGTTGAGCGTGCAAATTTCTGCCGTTCGGCTTCATATTCGTTCAAAAAAACCGGATACGCAATCGGCGTTTTCAAGATTTTTGCGCCTAAGAATTTTTCGCGCACTTCGGGAATAATTTTCGTCAAATTTTCCAAACAAAGTTCGATTAAATCATCGTCCGCCATTTCCCAAAATTCGTCGCTGCGTTCGCAACCGATGTCAACGGTGATGATTGTTTTGCCTTCCGGCGCAAGCCACGGCATCGAAAGTGTCGCTTCGGTCAGACGAAAAAACGGAAATTCGCGTTCGGGAAACCACAAAACCGTGTCGGGCAAAAGCCCGCGTCCTTCAAACTTCAAATTTACAAAAATCATCGGACGAAAGCGAAATTTTGCGAAACTTTCGAGCGCATTTGTGCCGCGCACCAATTTCGCCAAAATATTCGCCGGTGCAGTGCTGATAACCGCCGAAACTTCGCGTATTTCGCCTTTCGATTTTACCGCAACTGCGCTTTCATTTTCGATTATTATTTCTTCAACCGGCGATTCGAGCAAAATTTTATCCTGCAAATTTTCCGCCAATTTCTCGCACAAAGTCGAAATACCTTTTTGGGGATAAACGTGATAGACACTAGCTTTTTCAGGCATTTCGCGGTTGTAACCACAAGCGACGGCGCGGCGCGTGAGCAAACTCGCGGCTTTCAGATACAAAGTTTTTCCGATGCTTCCCGGCAAACTCGCGCCAACTTCCGCCGACAAATCTTCGCTTTTCGCGCCCGACCACGCTTCAATCAAAGGCAACGCAACTTCATTTGCAAGTGCCGCGCCGTATTGAGCGCGAAACCATTCGGCGGCAGACGCGGGCGCGTGTCCGTTCCGCGCTAATTTCGCTTTTACGCCGCCAACGGTCATTCGCGGAATTTTAATCAATCCGAACGGATAAGAATAAATTTTCCCGTTCAAATAAACTCTTTCGCCGTAATGCTTTACGGTCAAACATTCATCAAACACACCAATTGCCGATGCCAGACGATTCGTAATAAAATGCGCCCCGAAATCGTAAGAAAAACCTTCTTCATCTTTAAAACTCGCCGCAAGTCCGGCAATTTTTGCGCCCGCTTCATACAAAATAAATGGCACATTTTGCTTATGCAGAAAATTCGCGGCAGTCAATCCCGCA
>JANNYB010000093.1:0-8538 GCA_031409875.1 Acidobacteriota bacterium
GTGTAATCAGTGGATAGATTTTTTTCTGTCCACGAAACACACGCGCAGACACGGATTTTTTTTATCTTCTTTTCCGTGCTTTCCGTGCTTTCCGTGGATAGTTTCTTTTTTATCCACGGAACACACGAAAGACACGGAAAAAACGATTACGGCGCATCGGCAGTAAAATCAGCATCTTCGACGTTTTCATTGAGCGTGATGACACGGCTCGGAACGCTAAACGTAAAGCGTTTGGAATTGACCGTCAAAACATACGTTTCGCCGACTTCCAAATCTTCAAACGTATAGTATCCGAAGGTTGATGAACGAATGACACGCGGTTGCGACAAGTTTCCGCCTGCCAGCGTTACAACCACATTGCGAATACCTCTGCCGTCCGAAGCCGCAACCCGTCCGCTAATCGAAGCATTTGCCGCGACAGGTGCCACAAACTCGTCTGCGCCAATATCAGGAACACCGCCGGCAAAGCCCACGACTGATCTGATAGAGCCGTCGTGGTCGTCAAGCACCGAAACCGCGATTCCTTTATCATAAAGCGGATTTAAAGTAGCACCCGTCAAATGCAGATCATTCAAAGGTGATGTGAATGCCGGATCAACTTCGCCAAGTATTACCGAATTAGCGTCATCCGCAACAGCCGCGCCCCAAAGCGCAACGGTTGCAATATTCACTCCGCCGGTATTGCTTAAAGAAGTCGTTCGGAAACCCATATCATTTGCTCCGGTCGAGAAAAAGTCATTGTAATTCGAATCAAGGTTAGCGAATGTGGTTGACTGCATACCGATTGCGTAGCTAAACGCCGCCGGATTTGCAACTAAATCCACCGTCTGCGTTGTATAGAAGATGTTGTTCTTCAATTCAACGGTCGGATCAGTTCCGGTAATCGCCACTCCATAACTTGGAAATTGTGCCGTTCCCGGAGTTAATAAAGCACTTCTATTGCCGGTCATTGAAACCGAATTGTAGAACAGTCTCGTAACCGAACCAGCCACGCCAGCTACCCAAATGCCGGCGACAATGTCTCCGGCATTGGCATCGGCAATAACGCCCGAAATCATATTGTTGGAAATAATATTTGCTCCGAGTGTTCCGCCGGCAACGGCAATGCCCGCCGCCGAGAAAGTTGCGTCTTGGCTTACGCCATTGACCTTATTTCTATTGACGATGGCATTTGAAACTCCACCGCTCGTAGTTCCGGTGGATAAAACTCCTTGTGTTCCGACACCAATTCCAATGGCATCAGCACTTTCGCCGGTGTTGTCAATTCCGCCGACGCTGTTTTCAGTAATTTGAACACCATTGTCATTAAAGACGATGATACCGGCTCTGCGAATACGTTCGGTTGTAGTTCCGGTTAAATCATTTTGAGTGATAACCGTTCCCGTATTAGGAGTTGCGGCAACACCTGACGAGAAAATACCGAAAACGGCACGCCTGACGCTACAGTTTTCCACACGGCTATTGTTATTAGTAAAAAGTCCTGCCGTTCCCGGCGTTGCTCCACCGATTGAAATACCAAGCAAGGTTTGCACCGGGTCGTTACCCGAAACATTTACATTTTGAATCGTATTACCGGTTGAGCTTTCGGTTGCCGAACCAATAGCGATAACACCCGAACTCGTTGAAGTGCTTAAGTTGTTCACGGTTAATTCACGCAATGCCGGATTACCGCCAACAATTGCGGCGGCGGTTGAACCGTCAATTCTGATATTGTCCGCACCGTTGATACGAATCACCGCGATTGGCGCAATACCCGAAATTGTTCGCGGCGCACCGCTCGGTTTTATTAAAACTGCCGGATTTCCCGCAATCGGATTCAAAGTAACGACTCCCGTTTCACCGGTTAAATTAGATACAATATTGACGGTTACCGCTCCAGCTACACCAGCCGCGTTAATAGCCTCAAAAACACCGCCGCCATTAGTTAATGAGGCGTAGTTTCCGCCTGAACCAACCGTGTATGAACCGGCGGGTATTTGTTCATTATCGGAAATACCGACAACAGCAGCTACTGGTGTTCCAAGCGGCACGCCAATAGGATTCATCAACGTAACATTAAAACTCTCGCCGAATTCAAATACTGCATCATCTGTAATTGGAATATTTACGGTCGTTGAAGAAATACCAATACCAAAACTTGCTGAATAAGTGCCGCCTGTATAGTCTCCGGGAGTTGTCGCAGAACCATCAGAAGTTACAACATCAACTGATGCAATCGCCGCCGTTGAACCTGCTCTATTAACTGTAACTACCGCATTTACACCGTTTTCTGCCACAGAATAAGATGTTGTGCTGAAAAATACTGATGGCGGCGGCGGGGTAAATGTATACATTTTTGAAACCATTAAGGTGGTTGCCGCGATACCGTTGTTAGCCGTTACGCCCGAAGCGGTTCCCGGTGATCCCGGCGTTACGCTTATGAAAGAAGTTGAATCATTCAAACCAACCGAAGCCGAAAGACCGCCCGGATCAATCGCCAGCGTTCCACCGTAAATTATTTCGACAACATTGGTTGTTTCGTAAATTTTAATTTGGAATGAGGCATTGCCTCCTGTTGAGCCGCCGCCGCCGATGCTTACCGCATTCCAATCAACCGTTAATACTTGGCTGCCCGCGGCACCGGTGGTTGAATAAGTAATAGCTCCCGTATTTCGATTATTGTCATCCCAAAGGGCGGCAATCAATGGACGATGTGTCGCAGCATTACCGAGTGAATTAACCCAATTTGATCCGCCAATCGTAGTCGCCGCATTACCGAGTTTTATCCAGCCGTTTGCGTCTATGCAAAAATGCGTATAGACGGTGCCGCCCAAGTTGAAATTAAATCCGATCGGAATCCCGTTTTGAGTTCCGTCGTCGCCCGTGGCGGTCGAATTCGTTCCGACTAATGCTGTGTATGTTCCCGCCGATTCTGCGAATACATATCCGCTAACCTGTGCCAAAATGCCGGTGCTTAATGCCAGCGTTACAAACGTCAACATTATTAAATTTCTAAAAAGTCTCATTTTTCTCTCCTTTGATAAATTCTATTCAATATTATTAGCGCAAACGCCTTTACGCGATCTAATAGGGGTTTAATCCGCCTTCGATGTTGTTTGTCCGCCGCAAAGCCTTAAGATTTTGTTTGGCACCATATTTTTAATAGGTCAACGCTTTAGTCGGATATTAGTAAGCTAATGCTAGGAAGTATAGTTTGGTTTGTTTTAATTTCAAAGCCATTAAATATAATTTTCCAACATTTTTATATTTTTCACGTCAGATTTCGGGAAGGAATATTTAGTTGCACACAAGGTAATTATTAAAACAATTAACCTTACGGCAAAAAGTAAAAAGCACCCGACATTTCTGACGAGTGCTTTTTACTTATTAATTTATTACTTTCTAAAATTGTCCTTCAAAATCAATATTTTCGATATTGTCCGTAACCGAAAGAACTCGCGGTTCAAAATTAAATCTTTTTGAAGCGACATTTAGCACGACGATGCCGCCGATGTCTATGTTATTGAACGAATAATAACCGAATGCGCCGGTGCGTGCCGTTCTTATTTGACCGTATTCATCGGTCATCGTAACGATTGCGCCTTTCACGGCGCGACCGTCCGGCATTGCCACGCGACCGCTGACCGAAGATGTTGCGTTGAGCGGTGCAAAACATCCGACGTTGATGTCGTCAATGCCGATCCATTCGTCATTGCCGGCGGCGTTTGCCGTGATGATGCGAAGATAAAGAATGTTATTGTCGGGATTCGGATCAACCGTGAAATGCGGCAAAGTCGTAACAATTGTCGAAACTTTTGTCGCCGCGTTGCCGTCCGTTGCATCTGCGACAAATGCCGCCGGAACATTCGTATAATCACCCGAAATTCCGCGCCGATATTGCAGCGCAACTTGTGTTAAAGCATTGTCGGCTGAACTTTCAATATCGCGGATTTTGTAGCCGACGGTGATAAATTTGTTGATTGGACAGCCGCCGAAATTAAGTCTGATAGCAAGATGTGGCGCACTTGCGATGTCTGAACCTTGAAGCGCAATCGTCGGATTGGCGATTCCGTCAAATTCGGCAACGCCGCCCGTCAGCAATGCGTTCGGGTCTGATTGATTGGCAATAACCATCAAAGGCGTTCCCGCGCCGTCCGCCAAAATCGTTTGCGGATTAACGCCCGGCGTTGCCGTCAAACCGTCGCCCGAATAACCGTTAATCGAATGAACATTCGTCCAATCGTTGTTTGTCGTGATCAATCCCGTGTCTGACCAATTTTGAACAAACGGATCGCTTGGTCCCAAAAACCACGAAACATTGTTAAAAAACGATTTTGCCGAAACCTGAAATCCGTTTCCGGTCAGCAAAATTAAACATATTACTAACGCAAAAAAAGTAGCCTTTCTTTTGCCGTTAATGTTTTGGGTAGTGCAAGTCATTTTTTCCATAAATACCTTTTTTACTATTTTAATTCTTGAAAGACGCGAATTATCTATACGATTTGAATTCCGCGCGTTTTACTACAAAAAATCTTTAGCTTTTGTATGATATTGCTAATATAGCAAATATTCAGAAATTCATTAATTTTTTTTGAAAAAGTTTTAATTTTCTCTTTATTTTTTTTTAAAAAATCGTTATATTTATTTTGCTTTAAACGAGTTGAAGCGGAATTTCAGATGACATTCAGACGGAAAAAGTTTATTAAAAAATTTATTCAGCAAACCCTCAATATTTTTTCGTCATCAATTTCGACAGCACGGTTTTAACTATATTTAAGAAGAACGAGTTAATTGACCGACAAACACTTTAATTTCAATTTGAATTAAACATTTTATTTGTGAAAAATAAGGAGCATAAGATGAAAATAGCAACAAAATTTCAACAGTTTTTTAAAAATGCAAAGCGAAACATACTCCCCGTTTTGCTCTGCTCGGTTTTTTTAGTTACAGCGGCAACGGCAAAAACGCCTGTTCAAGGCACGCAGACCAACGAAGATTCGCAAGTTACGAATAATAATTTCGCGCCATCTGCGACGTTTCAAAATTTATGGATTGATTACAACGTAACTCAAGACGGACAAAAAGGTATGCTGATTCATACGGCTTTCAAAACCTTTAATATGAAAGGTATTGCAGGCTATCTTGCACTTTATTTCCAATACCGCAACGGCACAGCAATGAAAGACCGCAACGGCAAATTTAACAGCGCAGACGATACCGTTGCCGTTTATCGTGAAATTAATCCGGGTTATCAGGTTGCGGAGTTTGAAGATGAAGCTCTCTTTATGCCGTATGATGAATTGGATTTGGATTCGGGAAAATATGAATTGCGGATTGATGCGAGCATCATCTACAAACAAGGCGGCTTGATTACCCGTTTGAAATATTACGATTTCGATTACAATAATTCTTCAAACACCACGACTACCAACAAAAAACCGTCGGCAACCTTCGACACTATGTGGGTTGATTACGACGTGCGCCAAGGTGGAAAACTTGGAATGGTGGCACATATCAAAGCTAATGTTTTCGATATGAAAGGCAAAACAGGACACATTGCTTTTTATTTCCAAAAGAAAGACAACAGCAAACTTTTTACGAGCAATCAAACTTATCGCAGTAACGATCCTGACCGCGAAGGTCAAGTCGTTGCCTATTATGACATCAGTCCGGGCTTTGACAATGCGCTCTATGAAGACGCTTCCGTTTTTATGCCCTATTCCGAATTCAACGTGCCGAGCGGCAGACACGAATTGGTTATGGACGTTGACCTGATTGATAAAAACGGTGGAATTCTTCAACACATGCATCTTTATCCGTTTTGGTATAAAAAATAAAACACGCCAAGCAAATAAAAAAAACTCCGGCTGAAATCAATTTTCAGCCGGAGTTTTTTGCATTTTTTTAACGATTAATTTTCCGATACAAAATCAATATCGGTTGCATTTTCCTGCAAATTAATCACGCGGCTCGGATTTGCAAACGTGCGTTGCTTATCCGAAACCGTCAATGTAGTAATACCATTTTCGGTTAGAAAATATGCATTAGTGCGAATCAAGCGTGTCAGAACGGGGAGCGGTAGCGACTCGCTCAAACTTCGCCCACTCACTACCGTTCGGGGTTCTGACATTGCACACTTTCTAACTGGAAACGGTATAAGTAACGCCGAAAAAGGAAACGGGGTGAATGTAACAATTCATTCACCCCGTTTCAATATTTTAAATTTTCCGCTTTCTTAACGACCGACTAATTGCAAACGAGCATTGGCGCGTTCGAGTTTTTCGAGTTCGGATTCCAATTCTTCTTCCGTGCCTTTCCAGCTATTGACGATTTTTTCGGCGGCATCGCGTTCTTGTTTGACCAAAGCCGTGTCAAAATCTTCGGCTGTTTCGGCAACATTCGCCAGCACAGACGCTCTGTTTGCCGAAACTTCGACAAAGCCGCCCGAAATCACCATTCTTTCCGTTGCGCCGCCGCGTGTGTAAGACAAAATTCCCGATTTCAACGAAGAAATCAACGGCGCGTGATTCGGCATAATCCCGATTTCACCCGAAGCCGTCGGCACGGTTACGCTGTCAACTTCTTCATCAAAAACCTTTTTTTCAGGTGTTACTATTTCTAACTTAATCATAAAATAAGTAATAGGTAATAGGTAATAGGTAACTGGTTTTTACTTATTACCAATTACCTATTACCTATTACTTTAAGCGGCTGCTGCCATTTTCTTCGCTTTCTCACGCGCTTGTTCGATTGTGCCGACCATATAAAAAGCCTGTTCGGGCATATCGTCGCAGTTTCCGTCAAGAATTTCGCGGAAACCTTTAATCGTGTCTTCAATTTTGACGTATTCGCCTTTCAAACCTGTAAATTGTTCGCCGACGAAAAACGGTTGCGAGAAGAAACGCTGAATTTTACGCGCACGAGCCACGGTTTGTTTGTCGTCTTCGCTCAATTCATCAAGTCCGAGAATCGCAATAATATCTTGCAAATCTTTGTAGCGTTGCAAAATTCGTTTAACTTCTTGCGCCGTGTCGTAGTGTAAATCACCAACAATTTGCGGATCGAGAATACGCGAGTTTGACGCAAGCGGATCAACTGCCGGATAAATTCCGAGTTCCACAATTTGACGCGAAAGCGCAGTAACCGCGTCCAAATGCGCGAAAGTTGTTGCCGGAGCCGGATCGGTATAATCGTCCGCCGGAACATAAACCGCTTGAATCGAAGTAATCGCGCCCGTTTTCGTTGACGTAATGCGCTCTTGCATTTCGCCCATTTCCGAAGCGAGTGTCGGCTGATAACCAACCGCCGACGGCATACGACCAAGCAACGCCGAAACTTCCGAACCTGCTTGCGTAAATCTAAAAATATTATCAACGAAGAAAAGCACGTCGTTTCCTTGATCGCGGAAATATTCGGCAACCGTCAAACCTGAAAGCGCAACTCTTAACCTTGCTCCCGGAGGTTCGGTCATCTGCCCATAAACGAGCGCAACTTTCGAGCCTTTGATTGCGTCCTTGTCAACTTTGGTCAAATCGAATTCGCCGGTTTCTTCCATATGTTCATTGAAAGCGTCGCCGTAACGAATAACTTTTGATTCGACCATTTCGCGTAACAAATCGTTGCCTTCACGAGTTCTTTCACCAACGCCCGCGAACACCGAAAAGCCGTCGCTTCCGATTGCCACATTGTTGATAAGTTCCATAATCAGAACGGTTTTACCAACGCCCGCGCCGCCAAACAGACCGATTTTTCCACCGCGCAAAAACGGCTGAATCAAGTCAATAACCTTGATTCCCGTTTCAAACATTTCGAGCGATGTCGCCTGTTCATCAAAACTCGGAGCGTGGCGGTGAATCGAAGATTTCGTTTCCGAATTAACCGGACCGAGTTCATCAACCGGATCGCCAATGACGTTCATCACGCGACCGAGTGTTGCTTCGCCGACCGGAACGCTAATCTGTCCGCCTAAATCAATAACCTTCATTCCGCGAACCATTCCGTCCGTCGGAAGCATCGAAACCGCACGCACGCGACCTTCGCCCAAATGCTGTTGAACTTCCGCCACGACATCAACCGTCGTTTCAACATCGAAACCTTCGCTCGAAATGCGTAACGCCTGATAAATCGGCGGTAAATAATTATTTGAAAATTCTACGTCAACAACCGGACCGATAATCTGCACGACTCGCCCGATTTGCTCGCTACTTTCATTAGCCATTTTTATAAATTACTCCTGTAAAAAGAAAAGAAAAACGATTAAATAACAAAGGAGAAAGAATACCACAAACAGCGAACGAAAGACAAAACTGCTTTGTGAAAAAAAGTTCGTAGTTCCTTGCATTATCAGAGTTTTCCAATAAAAATATCGCGTAGCGATAAAATGAATTTAGCCGTGTCTTTTAAGCATTAGTTTCTACACAAGTCCAAATTGACTTGAAGGCTTGTGTTTTTTGTCGCTGAAAGCGACTGACATTATAGCCTAGCGAGAATCGCTAGGTCAGTTTGACCACATTTTCCGTCGCTGAAAGCGACGAACAAAAAAGCGCGGCGATTGTTGCT